>NZ_JBYRIW010000005.1:0-194960 GCF_057815395.1 Chryseobacterium sp. 27AL
TCTATGGAGCAGCACAAAAAGGGCTTATTGTTTATGCCTCTTCAGCCGACTCTAACCCTACCGGGCCAACAGCCAATATTACCGCTGCGGGATATTATTATTTTGATGGGACGAATTGGCAGAAAGTCATGACCGGAAGTGTAGCCAATGTAGATCTTGCAGCAGGAGTAGGAGGTATCTACAAAGGAAGCGGTTCTTTATCAGGTAATACCATCGTGACACAGGGTGCCAATACACTCGCCTTTAATTCTACTGCTACCAATGGGTTTTCTGTGGATGGAACTACACTTTCTGTAGATGCTGCAAATGACAGAATAGGTATAGGAACAGCTGCTCCTCAGGCTAGAATACATATTTCCGGAGCAGGTGGAGCAGGTGGCGATCATCTGAGAATGACAAACTCTGCTTCAGACTGGGCATTGGCAAGTGAAAATGCAGGAGCACAAAATGGTATCCCTGGAAAATCTTCATTAACTATTACTAACAGAATCGGCAATTATAGGGCAATGACTATAGGCAATGATAACAGCTTTAGGTTTGGAGGAGATATTTCTACCGGCAATGCAACACTTTCTATTGATGGACCTACTAGAAATGTGGGGATCGGAATTAATGTTCCTAATGCAACACTGGATGTTAAAGCCGCAAGCAATGGGAGTAGTCCAGAAGGGATTATCGCTCCAAGGCTTTCTTTGACGGCACTCCAGGGATACACGTATGGTACGAATCAAACCGGTGCGATTGTTTATGTGAACTCAGTCTCCGGAACGCCCGCAGGACAGACGGCCAACGTTACTGCAGTAGGTTACTACTTTTTTGATGGCTCTGCATGGCAAAAGATTATGTCTGGAAGTGTAGCTAATGGAGATCTTGCAGCAGGGGTAGGAGGCATCTACAAAGGAAGCGGAGCATTGTCCGGGAACACTACAGTCACACAAGGCGGTAATACTTTGGCCTTTACTTCTACAGCGACGAATGGATTTTCTGTGGATGGTACAACCCTTTCTGTAGATGCTGCGAATAATGCAGTTGGAATAGGAACAGCTGCTCCAAACACTAATGCTGCACTTGATATCAGCAGTACTACCAAAGGTGTAAAACTACCTTCTCTGGCTCTTACAGCAACAAACAGTGCAAGCCCACTAAGTGCGCACGTTGCAGGAATGCTGGTGTACAATACGGCTACAGCCGGAACCGCACCCAATAATGTAGTACCTGGTTTATATACTAATGATGGGACACAGTGGATTTTATTACAAACGCCACAAACCGTAAACGTAAGTGCACCTGCCGGTACAGTAAGTTATACTGCTGCCAGTACAGTCCCTACGGGATATCTCGAATGTAACGGAGCAGCAGTAAGCCGTACAACGTATGCCACTTTATTTGCAGCTATTGGAACAACTTATGGGGCAGGAGATGGTTCTACCACTTTTAATCTTCCCGATCTGAGAGGAGAATTTGTAAGAGGTTGGGACCATGGAAGAGGAGCAGATGCGTCCCGCACATTGGGAAGTACACAAACCAACAGTACAAAACTTCCTAATACAAATTTTACAGGAACCACTTCTTCCTATACTCATAACCATGGCGTAGGAAACGGTGCTAGTAGCACAAATACTGTTAATGCTGGTAGTTATGGTCTTCTTAGAAGATCAGTTTCAGGAGAAGGTAATACACCTGCTAATGCAGATGCAGCCAATTCTGGAAGTGAGCCAGACATTGTGAACACCCCTCGGGTAATTCCTAATGATAACCATAGCCATACTGTAACTATTGACGGAGGAGGTGATGGTGAAACTCGTCCACGTAATATTGCCCTTATGCCTATTATAAAATTCTAATTAAGTTCAGGGATCTTCAATCCATTACTTGATACTCATAATCCTCGCAGGCTTCAGAAACCTGTGAAGATTTAATAACAATAATTTAAAATAACAACAATGGCAAACATCCTACACAAAATCAAAGCGTATCTGTACGATAACGTTTTAACCAAAGACAATCCTAATGACTTCATTGCCCGTACGGCAAGCGAGCGTTCCCTTTCTGTAAAGCAGATTTGTGAAGCCGCCGCCAGCCGTGGTGGTGCAGATGTTTCCGCTTCGGCAATGGAACATGCGACAGAGCTGTTCCTTAAAGAAATGGCGTATCAGCTTTGTGACGGCTTTTCAGTCAATACCGGGTATTTTACCGCAAGCACCGCCATCCGTGGGGTTTTCGACAGTCCGTCTGAGACGTTTAACAAGGACAAACACAGCATTATCTTCCAGTTCAACCAGGGAGAAAAGCTGCGGGCAGAGATTCCTAATATTGAGGTTAATATCTTAGGGGTAGCAGAAGCTTCTGCGGTCATCTTACAGGTAATGGATGTTAAGAGCGGTTCGGTGAATGATCTTTTGACTCCAGGCAGAAACCTGAAAATTGTAGGCAGCAAGATCAAAGTCGCCGGAGATGATGCTTCGGTAGGGATCTATTTTGTAGACACTGCAACACAGGGAAGAACCAAAGTAGAGCAAAGTGATATTGTCACCAACAATCCTTCGGAAGTTATGGTGGTGATTCCGGCATTGGCAGCGGGAACCTATAATCTGGAAGTGGTGACGCAGTTCACGCAAGGCGCTCTTTTGAAAGAAGTTCGAACGGCTACCCTTGATAAAGTACTGACTGTGGTGTAAGAGAAAAGGAAGCGCTACAGTCAACACCGTGTTGACCGCCCGATCAAGGGTGCGTTGACCGCTCGGTCAAGGGTGTGTTGACCGCCCGAGTGTGGGTGTGTTGACCGTACGGTCAAGGGTATGTTGACAGTACATAGGTTATATTGTACTAGAGTAAGGCTCATCAGCGCAAGAACAAACCATCATTCCATCATAAAGATGGGTATTTTCATCAGTGTGTTACTCCGGTTGGGAAATCTTTCCCGGCCGGAGTTTTTTTGTGGGAGAGGTGGCTTCGGCTCCGCTCAGCCACCATTGGGGTTGTAGTGTTTTAGAGTGGATTGCGTGTCTTTAGAGTATAGCTGTATGGCTGTTCTTGTGGAACGACAAAAAGTAGTCGGCTGGCGGCGCCTGAGGTTATAGAAGGCCCGCATATACTTGAAGGACTGGTGGCTTCGAGAACCTCAGCCACCATTGAACAGATGTCATCATTTCCATCGTCATAGTAACTACAAGTTCAACGTTAGAAAACAGTAGGGAAAATTCCACTCCTCCGGAGAGGAGAGTTTAGAAGCGATCGACTGGCGGAGCCTGAGCGGAGCCGAAGTCACTATCTCATAAAATGAATTTCAACGCAGAGAACGCAAGGTTTATTGAAATGATTCCGTATATTTTCCGTTCGCAAAGGCGCTTCGCTCAGCAAATGATAGCAAAATCTAATATTTAATATTGCATTGTTTTTTTGAACACAAAAGCGCACTGGGTTCGGCTCCGCTCAGCCAACTTTGAGTGAGGGGGGGTGAGAGTTGTGGAGTGTGAGTGTTTTATCATTCCAGCTTGTCATCCCGTAGGGATCTAAGCACGAATTTTCCATGCTAACTTTATAAAAGCTATGCCGAGATTCCTACGGAAATCACAGATTCGACGTAGTCAATGACAAAAGTGTGTGGCAGTTGTGTGAGGGTTGGAGAGTTTTAGAGTATGAGCGTTCCCTTCGGTTAGGGTACATGGAATTCTACGGAGCGACGAAAAGTTGTCGATTGGCGGCGCCTGAGGTTCTCGAAGGCCCGCGTTACACTGGAAGGACTGGTGGCTTCGAGAACCTCAGCCGCCATTGAACGGATGTCATCATTTCCGTCGTCATGGTAACTACAAAGTTCAACGTTAGAAAACAGTAGGGAAAATTCCACCCCTCCGGAGAGGGGAATTTAGAAGCGATCGACTGGCGGAGCCTGAGCGGAGTCGAAGGCCCGCAGTAGCACTCATTTCATTTACCAAAAGCACCGATAGTTTTTATATATTGAAGAAAACTAAAGAATTGCTTAAATTTGTAGCTTAATAAAAACAAAAAATATGTATCCAACAGATTTAGTAATGCCGATGAAGGCTGAACTTACAGATAAAGGTTTCGAAGACCTGACCACTCCAACACAAGTTGAAGAGGCATTAAAGCAGTCAGGAACTACTCTTTTAGTAATCAATTCCGTATGCGGATGTGCTGCCGGAGCAGCAAGACCGGGTGTCGTTTACTCATTAACAGGAGATAAAAAGCCGGATCACCTGACGACTGTTTTCGCAGGATTCGACACAGAAGCCGTAGTGGAAGCCAGAAAACACCTTGCGCCGTTCCCGCCAAGCTCTCCTTGCGTAGCGCTTTTCAAAGATGGTGAGCTGGTACACATGCTGGAAAGACATCATATTGAAGGAAATCCTGCAGGTGCCATTGCGGCAAACCTTCAGGCAGCTTATGATGAATACTGCTAAGAAAATCAATATCTTACATAAAAACCGTTACAGTCCGTAGCGGTTTTGTTTTTTATGACATTAAACTCGGATTATCTTTTTCAGGAGCCGGGAACCTGCTTTCCACTGCAATTCCTCATTACGCGGCTGCGCCGCTCCACTCCGGGATTTTCGTTTCAATCAGGGCTATGATGCAAGTCATTCAATAAAAACCCAGGACCTCGTTACAGGGAATGTGATATTTGAACTTTATCTATAATTTATCATAATAAAAAATTCCCTGAAAATGCAATTATTATTATATTTGTTGGAATGGCAACGAAAGCACTTTTCAATACGGTGGTCAATTGGTTTATCCGTCAGCGGATAGACCAGATTCAGAATTTTATGGATCATCCTATCGAAACACAAAACGGGATCTTATTTTCCCAACTGTTTCATGCAGAGGATACGGAGTACGGTAAAAAGTACGGATTCAATTCTATTTCCAGCTACCAGGACTTTAAAAATAAGGTTCCTGTGGTAACTTATGAAGAGATTGAGCCTTATATCGAAAAAGCCAGACAGGGCCAGAAAGATATTACATGGCCCGGACATATTAAACATTTCGCCAAATCTTCAGGCACGACCAATGCCAAAAGCAAATTCATTCCCATTTCTGCAGAAAGCCTGGAATACTGCCACATGAAGGCAGGAAAAGATATGGTATCCATCTATGCCAACAACCACCCTGAAAATCAGCTTTTCAATTACAAAAACCTGCGCCTCGGAGGAAGTTCAGAGCTGTACGCAGATTTTAACACCAAGTTTGGTGATCTCTCAGCGATCCTCATCGATAATCTGCCATTCTGGGTAGAAATCACCACCACGCCAAGCAAAAAAGTTTCCCTGATGGGAGAATGGGAAAGCAAGCTGAAGGCCATCACTTCAGAAGTGAAAAACGAAGACGTAGGAAGCATTCTGGGAGTTCCGAGCTGGATGATGGTACTGCTACAACGGGTGATCCGAGAAACGGATATAAAAAATATTTCGGAACTGTGGCCAAACCTGGAGGTTTTCTTTCATGGCGGAATCAGCTTTAAGCCCTACAGAGAGCAGTACAAGCAGATCATCGGAAAAGAGATCAACTATTACGAAATTTATAATGCTTCAGAAGGTTTTTTTGGCATTCAGGACCGTTCCAACAGCGACGAAATGCTGCTGATGCTGGATTACGGAATCTTTTATGAATTTATTCCGATGGATCAGTTTCATCTTTCCAATCCGAAAGTCGTGAGCCTGGAAGATGTGGAAACCGGAAAGAACTATGCCATGGTCATTACAACAAACGGCGGTTTGTGGAGATACCTCATCGGAGATACGGTGGTATTTACCTCTACCAATCCTTTCAGAATAAAAATTACGGGGAGAACGAAACACTATATCAATGCTTTTGGAGAAGAGCTCATGATCACCAATGTAGAATCTGCTCTGGCAAAAGCCTGCGAAGAAACGCAAGCCGCTGTCTCCGACTTTACGGGAGCGCCTGTTTTCATGAAGGAAAACGAGGGCGGCGCCCATGAATGGATTTTCGAATTCTGCCAGATGCCCAATGATCTTGAACTTTTCATTGATGTTTTTGATAATCACCTGAAGTCGATCAACTCAGATTATGAGGCAAAACGTTATAATAATATGACGCTTAAGAGACCGATCGTGCATATTGCCAGACCCAATCTTTTCTACTGCTGGCTCGAATCGAAAGGCAAATTGGGAGGACAGAATAAAGTCCCCCGACTGAGCAACGACAGAGAATATATTGACCCTTTGCTGGAACTTAACAGTAGAAACTAGGCTTTTGGAAGATACTCCCGCTGATTAAGCAGATTTTTATTGGATTCACTCTTCTTTTTGAAGTCAACAAAGACATCAAAAAATCAATAGGAATGGGCTTTAGCCCATTTATAATAATCAAACATATTTGGCTTTAGCCTAAACATATTCTTTGTGGCAGCCTGACCAAATTTCGCTTCCTGTTTCCTGCTATCTTAAAAATAAAAGCCGCTCCCAATAAGGAACGGCTTTCATATAGATTAGATAAAATGTGTTCTTACATCGTATCAACCTCCGGGCATTTGAAATCTTTACTGCACGTTGCGCAGATGATCACATTTCCGCATGCATACATGCAATATTCAGGCTCCGGAAGTGTAATACCTTCTCCTTTGATGTTTTTTAACTGGCCTTTGCTTAGTTTTTTTAGGTTTTTCATATTGTTTTAGTTAAAAATTTGATAGTAATGTAAAGTTAAACAAAAAAATAATATATCAATACAAAGTGGTATATTAAATATTTAAATATTTTACTTACGTTTACCTCATGATGTCAAATGAAAGATTAAACAGCCCAATACTGCTTTTGCTGCTTCTGCTTTCCTGCATGGGAAAGGCCCAGCAAATAACGGTGACAAATGACAGCCGCTTTCCTATACAAATAGAATACACCAATAAAAAAGCTGATGTAGGAATTAATCAGAAGAAAACAATCACCGCAAAAGATGAATTGAAGTACATTTCTCTCTTTTATAATAATGATAAGAAAACAAAGAGAAATATTTACTTGTTTTTAAGCCCTCAGCAATCTTTAGGCATACATTTTAAGCAGGATTCTGTAACGTTTACGGGAGATAAAAGTGAACTTCATAGCTATGTCAATTATAAGTTGTCTAATGATTTAACATTAAAAATATCTGAGTACCAGAAGTATTATCAAAACAACGATGCTAAAGGATTTATACGTACTTCAGAGATGTATTTAGGAGATGCACTCAAAAAGGCTGAAAGGCTAAATCATTCGCCATACGGAAGAGAAGATATTCGTTATAAAGAGATCGAGAGGATGGCTAAAGACCGGTGGTTTTTTACCGTTTTTATGAGTTTCGGGAGCAGCAAAATGGATAATACCGAGAAAGAACTGATGCTTTATTATTTTGGAAAGTATTTTAAAAAAGATATAGCGAACTTCTCATGTAATTCATGGTCAGATTATGATATTCTACGCAGATATTCCTTACATCGGAAATTGCTCAACCTAAAACTTCCGTCATATGAAATTGTGGAGCATACCGATGAGGATGAAATCAACCAGTATTTGCCGGCAAAATGCCAGGAATATTACTTCAGAGGTTCTTATGATTTTTGGATTCACAAAAAAGATACCGTAAGAGCTGAAAAATACAGGAAGATTCTAACAGAAAAATTTCATGCTGCCCTTTAAAAGCAAAACCGGGCTACATACCCGGTTTTCAATATTATTTTTTGATCAGTCCCAATTCGATGAGTCTTTCGTGGAGAAATTCTCCTGCGGTAGTGTCTTCATACAATTTTGGATGATCTTCATCCACACAGTTTTCGAGAGCATTCAATGACATTGAGCTCACCGGGTGCATAAAGAACGGGATAGAATATCTTGAAGTTCCCCACAGTTCTCTTGGCGGATTTACCACACGGTGTATGGTAGATTTCAGCTTGTTGTTGGTATGTCTCGAAAGCATATCTCCTACATTGATCATCAGTTCGTCCGGTTCTGCAATCGCATCGATCCATTCACCATTATGATTCTTAACCTGAAGTCCTTTTCCCTGAGATCCCATCAGAAGGGTGATGAGATTAATGTCTCCGTGAGCTGCTGCTCTTACGGCATCATTCGGCTCTTCCGTGATCGGAGGATAGTGGATCGGTCTTAAGATCGAATTTCCTTCCGCAATTTTATCATCAAAATAAAATTCATCCAGACCAAGATACAGGGCTAAAGCTCTCAGAACATACTGTCCTGTTTTTTCCAACATCTGGTAAGCTTCCTTACCCACTTCGTTGAATTTCGGAAGTTCTTCAACGATTACATTATCAGGATACTCGTCTTTGTATTTGGAGTCATCAGACACATATTGTCCGAAATGCCAGAATTCTTTCAAGTCTCCTTTTTTAAAGCCTTTAGCAGTTTCCTTACCGAATCCTACATAGCCTCTTTGTCCGCCAATCCCCGGAATTTCGTACTTCTGTTTCGTTTCCGTTGGCAATTCAAAAAAGTTCTTTACCTCTCCATACAATTCATCTACTAATTTGTCATCAAGAAAGTGGCCTTTTAAGGCAACAAAACCAATTTCTTCATAAGCTTTTCCGATTTCATTTACAAATTTCTGTTTGCGTTCCGGGTCACCCGAAAGGAAATCACGCAGGTCTACACTAGGTATTTTGTCCATTTTTAGAAATTTAACGAACGGCTAAATTACAGATTTTTAAATTAAATTCTTTTTCGTGTTAAGCATTTATCCGCTAAATTTGCTTTATGAAAAAATATTCTTCCAAAAGAAGTATTCAGATACTCGCACACCTTCTTCAGCAATACGGAATTTCAGATATTATCATTTCACCGGGATCCAGAAACGCCCCTCTGGCGATTCATTTTTCGGAAACAGACAGCTTCAACTGTTTCAGTATTGTTGATGAAAGAAGCGCGGCTTTTGTAGGAATGGGGATGGCGATGAGCGAAAAGAAGCCTGTGGCAATAACGTGTACCAGCGGTTCGGCGGCGGCTAATTATTATCCTGCCATCACAGAAGCTTTTTATTCCAACATTCCGCTTTTGGTGTTAACGGCTGACAGACCAATGGATTATGTGGATATTTTCGATGGACAGACCATCAGACAGAATAATCTTTTTCATCAGCATTCTTACGGAGATTTCCAATTGCTGGAAGACAGTAAAGAAAATGCGGAAGACCTTAACTTTGATACGATCAAGAAAGCGATTGAGTTATGTATCGAAAAGCAAGGCCCTGTTCATATCAATATTCCTCTTGAAGAGCCTTTATATGAGCTGGTTTCTGAGCTTCCGACTTTCCCTACCATAGAAAAAACATTAAAGCAAAAAGAATACGAAATTCCATCTAACCTGGTGGCAGACTGGAATACCTCACAGCGAATCATGATTCTTGTGGGAACAAGAGATTATAGCCCGGAGCTTGAGAATCAGCTGACTCAACTGGTGAAAAATCATTCTGTAGTGGTTTTAAGTGAAGCGAATTCCAATCTTCATCATGATAAGTTCTTCAGGCATATTGACCGCTATGTTTTCAATTTTACGGAAGAGGATTTTCAACTGTATGCTCCCGATCTTCTGATTACCGTAGGACAGAATGTGGTTTCTAAAAAAGTTAAGCAGTTTCTCAGAAAAGCGCGCCCAAAACAGCACTGGCACCTGGATGAGGTGTGGCAGCCGGACACGTATTTTGCGTTGACGGAAAAAGTGGAAGTAAAACCAGAAGTTTTCTTTTCTAAATTGCTGAAATTCATTAATCTTGAGCCAAGTCCGTACTTTAATCTCTGGGATGTGCTGAGGGATAAAAAAGATGCAAGGCATGATAAATTCTTAAGTACGGTGGAGTTTTCCGATTTTTATTTTTTCAATAAAACGTCACAGATGATTCCGGAGAACTATAATGTGCATTTCAGCAACAGTTCTGCGATACGGTATGCCCAGCTGTTTGATTACGGAAAAAGAAAAATCTACTGTAACAGAGGGACGAGCGGAATTGACGGCTCCACTTCAACGGCTATGGGTTTTGCGATAAAAAATGCTGACCCTACTTTACTGATTACAGGAGATCTCAGCTTCTTTTATGATATTAACGGTCTTTGGAATCAATATATTCCGCCATTTGTAAGAATTATGATCTTTAATAACGGGGAAGGAAATATTTTTAAGATTATTCCAGGACCTGGAAATGCCAACCCTAATACGCTGGACGAATTTATTGCCACGAAACACCATAAAAATGCAGAGTTTCTGGCTAAACATTTCGGCTTTTCTTATACGAAAGTAGACGAGGAAGCAACCTTAGACCGGGTGCTTGAGAATTTCTTCAAACCCGATGCTCAGCCTAAAATATTGGAAGTCAACACGTATGGCAGGAATAATGCGGATATACAGAAAGCCTATTTTAATTACCTTAAAGAAAATTAAAGATCTGCATATTCTTCATTTCCTGGTAAATTGATAATTCTGTCAATGGGATAAATGAAGTTCTCATCAAAGTCATTTAACGCATTAATGATCTGAAAATGAGAAAATTCTTTGATGTTTTGCAGGGTAATCTCGGTTTCCTTTATTTCTTTTTTTCTTAAGAGGTTTTGTCTTTGCACGCCGTTAAGAAGATAGGAAGTTGGAGTAAACCAGTCTTTTCCCTTCAGAAAAAGCAGGTTTGAGTAAGATGTATCTGTGATATGGTTATTTTTAACGATAATGATTTCTTCAGCTTTAGATCTCATTTTCATTTTTTCCAGTTCTTTACGGTCTTCAAACTTAAAAGAATAGTCGAAACTGTTGTTTTCCACCAACTGAAAGTTCTCTATTTCAGGAATAGCATAAGGAATCATCTGAGTCCGGATTTTTTTGTCCAGGCTGTATACAATTCTTAGTTTAAAAAGCCCATCTTCATCATGTTCAAGATGCTCATAAATTTTGGCAAGATCAATGCTTCCTTCTTTTCCGAAATGGGCAAATGTTGCATCTACACGTTTTTGATGGAGATCTAATAAAAAAATCTCCTGATCTTCTACCTTAATACTTTCAATGAATTGGGACATAGATTTTGTTTTTCATTTCCTGATATTCGTCTTCTAATCTGCTCATGTGGGTTATGCCACCACCGCTTTTGAAATAAAGTTCATTGCCTTCTTTTTCAATAAATCGTATCATCACGCAGCTGTCGAGGTTTTCACCATCAAACCAGCCGCAAACTCCTGTATAATAGCCTCTTTCATAGCCTTCTGCGTCCAGAATAATGTCGAGTGTTTTTGGTTTCGGAGCGCCTAAGATGGATCCGGCAGGAAGGATTTTTTCCATAATGCTGCCCAGCTTACCGTCGAATTCAGGCTTAATGTTTCCCGAAATCTCAGAGCTCATGGCGTACAGATCTTTTTGCTTGGTTTTAATGAAGTCAATATACTGAAATTTATCAACTTTCACATCATCTGCCACCATGCTGAGGTCGTTCCTTAGCAGATCAACCACTGTGTAATGTTCCGCTTTTTCTTTTTTATCATTCCTGAGAATTTCCGCCGCATTTTCCAGAGAAGCATCGATTGTTCCTTTCATGGGATACGTAAATATTCTACCATCAATGATTTTCACAAAAGTTTCAGGAGAAAAAAATACAAAAAAATCTTTATAATACACCTTATATTTTGCGGTAGAATGATAAAAAATTTCTTCTAATGTCAGATTGGTTTCTATTTTTGTCTTACTGGTATAGTTTACCAGATATGAATTTCCAATGTGAATATTTTTCTGAACTTTGTCAAAGCCTTTTTTAAAGCTTTCCAAGGTTTCGGGGAATGATTTCCATTCCACATTTTTAGATAATGCGTGATGCTTTTTTACATTTGAATAGTTTTGAAAATCAATTAATAAACCTGATTTTTCAATTTCATTTTCTTTAAATATTTCAACATGCTGCGCAAGGAAATCTACAATGAAAAAGTAACGGACTTTCTGAAGTGAAAGTTCATCCATTTCCATAAATTTTTGATGATTCACTGAAAACATTCCGCAAAAGTAATTATTGATGTTTACTTTTGCACAAAATTTTTTTATGGAAAACAAATATCCACAGAAACCGGGATTGGATTTTATACTGAAGCAGGCATTTTTCTACTGGAATAAAACATTGGTTTTTCAGCTGATGTTTTCCATTATATATTTCGGAATTATGATGACCGTATTGTTTTTCTGCGATGCAAAATACGGAGTCCTGACCGGCTATCTGGAAACCGCAAAATATGCTAAAGAAGGCGTTCAGGTATATACGGCAGAACTTCAGAAACTTCTTTCGACGGAAAATTTTCAGAACTTTTCGCTGTGGATGATGGGGACGAATATTTTTCTGTATCCGCTAAATCTTGGCTTTTATCAGATTTACAGGAAGATGGATCTTGGTGAAAAAATTGAGCTGGGAGATCTTTTTGTGGGGTACAACGGATTGAATTTTTTCAGATACATCGGGTATTACATTTTCTGGTATTTCATTTTTGCATACAGTATTCAGACGATTATTCTGGGTGTGGTTTGGGTTTCCATTACGATGTTTGTCGCTCCTATGATGTTCTTTATGAATAAAAGTATTTTGGAATCATTGTCTTTAAATTTTAAAGCACTCAGAATGTATTTCCTGGAAATTCTGGTATGCATCATGGTTGCTGTTTTGTTTAAATATATCGGTTTTGCACTGTTTTTTATAGGAGGACTTTTTACCTTTCCGTTCTGGAATGCAATGATTTATTCATTGTATAAAGTTATCTTTTCAGAGAAAAATTAATTTTTGACTGAGTTTTTAATGCGTTTTCTGTCAAAATAAATTAAATTTGGTAGAAACAACATTAAAATATAAACACCATGTCAGAATTCAGTGAATTTGAACAGCAAGGCTCTGTTCCGGAAAGAAATACAGGATCGATTATTTCGCATGCCTTCGAAATGTATAAAGGCGTTTTCCTTTATGCCATTATCGCAATGATTGTTTATCTGCTTTTAGGTTTTGTGATACAGACTATTACGGGGTTCAATTCTGCATCAATGATGGAAGAAATGAGAGAAAGCGGTAATTATGATTTCAACTACTGGAATGCTCCGGGTTTTCCTTTGTATCTCACATTTTCCGGGCTTTTGGTATTATTGCTTGCACCTCTTTATGTAGGTCTGATCTACATGATCAATAAATACAACACGAAAAATCCGATTGAGTTTTCGGATCTTTTCATTGGCTACAGACAGAACTTTGTTAATATTCTGATTTATGCGTTATTATCAGGAATTATTTCAACAGTAGCACTTTCGCTTTGCGTATTTCCTATTGTTTTCGTTTATCCGTTTTTAATGCTGGGCTATCCGATCTTATTGTTTGAAAATGCTTCTGCTACAGATGCGATCGGAAAATCTTTTTCTATTGTTAAAGAAAATTACGGCACTTTTCTTGGTATTACAATTCTTGGGTTTTTGATTTCTATGGCAGGCGTTGTCCTTTGCTTTATCGGAGTTATTTTGACGGCTCCGTTTATCATGGCAGTAATGTATTCTGCATACTGCGCTTACCTTGGAAAACCAAGACAAATAATGCTGAATAAATAATGAATAAACAAGAGCAAATAAGCAGTGTAAAAATAAAACAGGTTTCGCTGATTGCGATTATTCTGGTACTGGCAGGATTGATCTGTTTCAATCTCGCCCTTTTCATTCCTTCTGTTTTAGGAGCCATTACCATTTATGTTGTCTGCAGAAAGTATAATTTTTATCTGCAGGAAGAAAAAAAGTGGAAACCCTGGGCTTCTTCATTGGCTTTAATGTTTGCAAGTCTGGTTATTCTTATCCTTCCGATTTACTTTATCGGCGACTTATTAATTGAAAAATTAGGAAATGCACAGGCTTATATGGATAAGTTTAATGTATTTCTCGAAAAAATTCATACCTATATTTATTCTAAGATAGGATTTGATATCTTAAGCAAAGAAAATATGGATAAGCTTAAGAATAATGTGGGCCAGTTTTCTACCAAAGCATTGAGCGGTACATTCAATACATTAACGGTTGTCTTGTCGATGTATTTTATCCTTTATTTTATGCTCGAAAAGCCAAGGTTTTTTGAAAGGATATTGTCATCCTCGGCACCTTTGAAAAGATCAAATGTATCGTTAATCGGCGAAAAAATGAGAAAGCTCATCATGGCAAATGCCATCGGAATTCCTGTAGTAGCTCTCGGGCAGGGAATTGTCGCGCTGATAGGATATTTTATTTTCGGAGCACCGAGTCCGGTTTTGCTTTTTGCTTTAACTGCGGCGGCATCCATGATTCCCGTTGTAGGAGCGGCTATAATTTACGTTCCGATTTGCATTTATATGATTGCTGAAGGAGACACCGGGACCGGCTTGGGGCTGGCAGCTTATTGTCTCGTTATCGTGGGATTGACGGATAATGTATTGCGTTTTACCCTTCTAAAAAAGCTGGAAGATATCCATCCCTTGAATACTGTTTTCGGGATAATTATGGGAATGAATCTATTCGGATTTATGGGGTTGGTTTTCGGGCCTATTCTTATTTCTCTTACACTGTTGCTGATTCAGGTTTACAGAAACGAATTTTCTGAAGACGATACACCAGATCTGAAGCTGCCGAACAAGGATGATGAACTTGAAGAAAAAATAGATTTATTAGTATAAAATGGAATACGGAATAAACCCAGAAATATTAAAAGAAATCTGCGAGGTTAAAATGCCTTTCGGGAAATATGAAGGAACGGTTTTGGCCGATCTGCCAATTAGCTATCTTGAATGGTTTCACCGCAAAGGGATGCCCAAAGGAAAATTGGGAATGCAGCTGTCCACCATTTATGAAATAAAATTAAATGGCTTGATGGATCTACTGATTCCGATTCGCGGAGGAAGAGTGAATTATGAGAAGTATAAAAACAAAACATACAGGTTTTAAGAACTTCGGCGGCACCAAAGGTGCCACCGAAGTTCTTATGCTTTTAGCGCTTCAATTTCATCTCTCAATTTCGCTGCTTTAATGAAATCCAGGTTTTTCGCTGCAGATTCCATTTCTTTTTGCTTTTGTGCGATTACCTTTTCGATATCTTCGCTTGTGTAGCTGGCTTTCGCTTCTGCAACTTTCTGAAGAATTTCCTTCTGGGTATATTTTTCGTCCGGGAAATCTTTTGTTCTTCCGACTAAGCTTTCAGAAATTTTCTTATTCAAGGCAACAGGCACTTTACCATGTTCTTCGTTATACTGCATTTGTTTTGCCCTACGATACTCCGTTTCATCCAATGTGGCCTGCATTGATTTTGTAATTTTATCAGCGTACATAATGGCTCTACCATTAAGGTTTCGGGCGGCACGTCCTACAGTCTGAATCATGGATCGACGGCTTCGTAACATTCCTTCTTTGTCGGCATCCAGAATGGCTACAAGGGAAACTTCCGGTAAATCCAATCCTTCTCTCAATAAATTAACTCCGATCAAAACATCAAAAAGCCCGACTCTTAGATCCTGCATGATCTGAATACGCTCAAGGGTTTCAACATCAGAGTGGATATATCTGGTCCTGATTCCGAATTTTGTGAAATATTTCGTCAATTCTTCAGCCATTTTCTTAGTCAGGGTTGTAACCAGAACCCTTTCATCAAGATCAGCTCTTTTTTGAATTTCCTCCATTAAATCATCAATCTGATTGATGGTCGGTCTTATCTCGATAATTGGATCCAAAAGACCGGTCGGACGTATAATCTGTTCTATATAGGCGCCTCCTGTTTTTTCCAGTTCATAATCTGCGGGTGTCGCCGAAACATAAATAACCTGGTTCTGAATGGCTTCAAATTCCTCAAATTTCAAAGGTCTGTTGTCCATCGCGGCAGGAAGCCTGAAACCGTATTCTACCAGAGATTCTTTTCTGCTCCGGTCTCCTCCGTACATTGCGTGAACCTGTGGAACGGTAACGTGGCTTTCATCAATAACCATTAAATAATCCTTTGGAAAATAGTCAAGAAGACAGAAAGGTCTTGTGCCCGGCAGCCTGCCGTCAAGGTATCTTGAATAGTTCTCAATTCCGGAACAATATCCCAGTTCTTTGATCATTTCAAGATCCAGCTCTGTTCTTTCCTGGAGTCTTTTAGCTTCCAGCGGTTTTTCAATAGCATTAAAAAAATCTACCTGTTTTACCAGGTCATCCTGAATATTCCGGATGGCGCCATTTAAAGTCTCCTTTGAGGTTACAAAAAGATTGGCCGGATAGATCTGAATTTGCTCAAAATTCGAAGTTACATTTCCGGAAACGGGATCAAAGCTTTGAATTTTTTCAATTTCATCTCCGAAAAACTGTATTCTCACAGCGTTATCGGCATACGCTGGAAATACGTCAATCACATCTCCTTTTACCCTGAATGTTCCTCTCTGGAATTCATTTAAGGTTCTGGAATATAAAGCATTAACCAATGCGTGTAATAATGCTGTGCGGGTTACTTTTTCTCCAATAGCGATAGATATCAGGGATTTGTGGAATTCTGTTGGATTACCGATACCGTAAATGCAGGATACAGAGGCGACAATCAGGACATCTCGTCTTCCTGAAAGCAAACTTGCTGTGGCTGAAAGTCTTAGCTTCTCAACTTCTTCATTAATGCTGAGATCCTTTTCAATATAAGTTCCGGTCGTTGCGATATACGCTTCCGGCTGATAATAGTCGTAATAACTCACGAAATACTCAACTGCATTTTCAGGAAAAAATTCCTTGAATTCCATGAACAGCTGTGCTGCCAGGGTTTTATTATGGGCCAGAACCAGAGTTGGTTTCTGTACATTTTGTACAACATTGGCTACTGTAAAGGTTTTACCGGAACCGGTAACTCCCAGAAGGGTCTGGTATTTTTCACCGATTTTAATACCTTCGGTAAGCTTTTCAATAGCTTGTGGCTGATCGCCGGTGGGTTTATATTCTGATTGAAGTTTGAATTGCATAGAAAATTGTGATCTTACCTACAAAAGTACGAAAGAAATATTTGACACTGAAAAGTATTAGATACCTCAAAAGAAATTGTACGTATAGAAAAATTCTAAAATATTTGAAATAAAAAACACTCGCAATGAGTGTTTAATGATTACTGAAAAGTCATAATCAATGGGATCTTCATTCGATAACGAACAGGTTTTCCGTCCTTTTCTGCAGGTGTCCAGACAACATTTTCATTGGCTTTTTTTAATGCCGAAATTGCTTCAGTATTGAAAATTTCATCATTTCCGGTGGCGTCTACATCGATAACATTTCCTGTTTCATCAACGGTATAGGTAAGTTCAGTTCTATTGAATTTCTTAGATTTGTCAGCATTCATTTTTGATGCGTCAAATAGCTTTGAAATCTTAGTTCTCAATGCATTAAATCCTCCGGGATACTGTGGAAGTAATGTCACATCGTCTTTAGATGTTACTGTTTCTGTGTTCCTTGCTGCTGTTTCCTCTTTTAGATTTGTATTTTTACCTTCTTTTGGGCGAATTGTATCCTGAACGGTTTTTCTGGTGTTTGTATTTTCAATTTGTGTTCCTTGTGTTTCAATTTGTTGATTTAAAACTTTACTTTCAGAATCGTCAAATACCCTTCCAGTATCTTCAGAAGAAGAGTGTTTCAGGGATTCTGAACTTTTATTCTGCGTTTCCTCAATGATTTTTTCAATAGGATTTGCATATGTTTTCTGCACAAATAGTCCGAATGCAAGAAGCAGAACAGGCGCGATGGCTACTTTTTTGAGGTTTGTCAGTTTAGACTTTTTCGTGTTCATCATAATAAATCGTTTTTTGGTGTTGTTAAAATTGAATGTATGGATAAGGTTATAGTTTTTAGATGAAATAATTTCATCAAGAATAAGGTGCTGATAATCTTTTACATTAAAATTTTTCTTTAATACAGATTCATCTGCCAGAAATTCATGATTGGTGACGATGGCTTTTTTGTAGAGATAAAGAGAAGGATTAAACCATGTAAAAATTTTTAAAACTTCAATAAATAAAAGATCAAGGCTGTGTTTCTGGTCGATATGGCTTTTTTCGTGAATGAAAATCCGTGGATCAATTTGGTTGTTTGCCAGATAATTTTTCCCGATGTAAATCGTTTTCCAGAAACTGAAAGGAGGAATGTTTTCATCAGTCAGAATTACTTTTTGATTTTCATACTCTATTTTTTTGCCTTTTATATTTTTTATTTTTGAAATGGAATAAATGGTCTTTATTAACAGGGTCACAGTTATTATTCCATAGGGGATCCAAAGAAGATTTGTCCAGTTAAAACTCTCTTGTTTGGGAGTAAGGTCTAAAACTTGCGTGGTTACTTCAAGTGTTGTCTGTAGTCTGTTAACTGGTTTCGGATTTTCTGATGTAACTGAAATAAAAGGTACAACGTATGAGAAAATTAGTGAAAAAAGTAAATAAAATCTGTTAAACCGGTACATTTTTTCCTTCTGCAGAAATACAAAATAGAGCGTGACAAGCAATGAAGAACACAGTATTATTTTTAAAATGTAAATCATTTTTCCTCAATTTGTTTATCAATTATTTCCCGGAGTTCTTTCAGCTCTTTTTGTGAAAGTTTTGCATTTGAAGTAAAAAACGAAGCGAACTGCGTCACAGAGCTATTGAAAAAACGGTCAATCATAGAAGACATTTCTTCCTTGAAATATTCACCCTTAGCGATCTTCGGAAAGTATTCGCGGGAATTTCCATAAAGTGTATAGCCAACGAAATCTTTGTTCTGCATTCTCTTGAGCAGCGTGGCAACAGTCGTTGTTGCCGGTTTTGGATCAGGAAGTGATTCCAAAATATCTTTCATAAAAGCCCTTTCTTTTTCCCAAAGTATTTCCATAAGGTCTTTTTCAGTATCTGTCAATTTTATTTCTTTCATATTCTACGGTTTGATATTTCTTTCTACAAATGTAGAATAAAAATTTAAACTACCAAATTTTTATGGCATTATTTTTCCATTCTTTAGCGGAATCACTTAATATAATGGTATGAAAATCAATAAATTTTACATTTCAGCAGTAACTTTATTTTTAATTTTTTCGTCTTGTAAAGAAAGTAAGGTTAATGCACAGCAGATTGGAAGTGACGGAAGCGTAGAAACAAAGGCTCCTAACTCACCGGAATACAAACCTGCTTTTGCCGGACAGACCAGAATCAAAGCCGTAAAAACTACAACTCCTTATAAGGTTGAAATTCTAAGTAAAGATCTTGGAAAGCCATGGGGAATCATTAATTTGCCGGACGGAAGATTTTTAATTACCGATAAAAAAGGGTATATGAATGTGGTTTCCAAAGACGGAAAGCAGATCTCAAAAATTGAAGGTTTTCCCAAAGTCGATGACAAAGGGCAGGGTGGAATGCTTGATGTGGCCTTGGATCCGGATTTCGCAACGAATAATATTATTTATTTCAGCTTTTCCGAACCTTATGAAAAGGGAAATCATACTGCTGTTGGAAAAGGAAAGCTATCTCAGGATTTAAAAAATATTTCGGACGTACAGGTTATTTTCCGGGCAACTCCTACCTATAATGGCGATAAACACTACGGAAGCAGACTAGCTTTCGACAAAGACGGAAATTTATTTGTTAGCACCGGCGAAAGATCTGACAAGCAGACGAGAGTGTATGCCCAGAGAACAGATAATTATTTAGGTAAAATTTTAAAAATTACAAAAGATGGTAAACCCGCACCGGGAAATCCGTTTATAGGAAAAGCAGGATTTAAGCCTGAAATTTATGCCTATGGAATCCGAAACCCTCAGGGAATGGCGATCGATCCCAATGGAAATCTTTGGGATGTAGAGATGGGACCAAGAGGCGGAGACGAAATTAATTTAATAAAAGCCGGTAAGAACTATGGCTGGGGAGATGTAACCTACGGAATTGAATATTCCGGCGAAAAAATAAATAACGGAACTACCCAAAAAGCAGGGACAGAGCAGCCTGTTTATTATTGGGATCCTGTAATCTCACCGAGCGGCGTGACCTTCTACACCGGAAATATCGATGAGTGGAAAGGAAATCTGATGATAGGCTGCCTTAGCGGTGAACATATCAATCGGATTGTCATGAAAGATAATAAAGTGGTTGGCGAAGAAAGGCTTCTTACTGATGAAAAAGAGCGTTTTCGTGATGTTTTGAACGGAAGTGATGGTAATTTGTACGCGATAACAGACAGCGGGAAGCTGTATAGAATTTCTAAAAAATAATTTACGTAGTCTTTTATATAAAGGTTCGGGCTCAAAACTTCGTTTTGAGCCCGAACCGCTTTATTTTTAAGCTTCTTCCAATTGAACGGTGAAGTGTCTCAAAAGATCAGGTTCCCAGGTAATTTTATATCCTTTTGCAATTTCATCACGTCTTTCATACACGTTTTTGATAGCAGCGGCAATATAATCCATATGGTTGTTGGTGTAAGTTCTTCTTGGTATTGCAAGACGCACAAGTTCCAGTTTTGGATAACGGTTTTCTCTTGTTTCAGGATCCCGGTCTGCCAGTAAGGTTCCGATTTCTACTGTTCTGATGCCAGCTTCCTTGTAAATCTCAAGTCCTAAGGTTTGTGCCGGATATTCCGAGCGGTCAACTTTTGGAAGGAAATTCAGGGAATCAATGAAAACAGCATGTCCGCCGATTGGCTTCTGAACCGGAATTCCATATTCTATTAATTTATTTCCAAGATATTCCACCTGTGAAATTCTGCTTTCTAAATAAGCAAATTCTGTCGCTTCGTCGAGACCTACCGCTAAAGCTGCCATGTCTCTTCCGGCCATCCCGCCATAAGTGATGAATCCCTCGTAAATAATGGTAAAATTGGAAGCTTTTCTAAAAACTTCTTCATTATTTAAAGCGATAAAACCTCCGATGTTTACCAGTCCGTCTTTTTTAGAACTCATGGTCATCCCATCTCCGTAGGAGAAAATTTCTTTACAGATTTCCTTGATCGTTCTGTTTTCCTGTCCGGCTTCTCTTTTTTTGATGAAATAGGCATTTTCTGCAAATCTCGCTGAATCAAAGAATACAGGCACACCATATTTGTCAGAAAGTTCTTTTACCGCTTTCATGTTTTCCAGGGATACAGGTTGTCCACCGGAAGAATTGCACGTAATGGTAATAAGGCAGAAAGGGATTTTTCCTGGGTGGCTTTTATAAACTTCCTCAAGCTTTCCAAGGTTAATATTTCCTTTAAAAGGATGAAGATCATTAATATCAAAAGCTTCATCTATTGTACAGTCGATGGCGTGGGCTTTTCTGAATTCAATGTGTCCTTTTGTGGTATCAAAATGAGAGTTTCCGGGAATTACATCTCCTTCTTTTACCAGAACAGAAAAAAGTACATTTTCTGCAGCTCTTCCCTGGTGTGTTGGTAAAAGATATTTAAAGCCTGTAATATTCTGTACGGTCTGGTGAAGTTGCTCAAAAGACCGCGATCCGGCATAGCTTTCATCACCCATCATTAAGGCGCCCCATTGTCTGTCGGACATCGCTCCTGTTCCGGAATCGGTAAGAAGGTCGATGAAAACCTGTGAAGATTTTAGATTAAATAAATTATAGTTTGCTTCTTTAAGCCATTGTTCTCTTTCTTCTCTTGTTGACTGACGGATTTCCTCAATCATTTTGATGCGGAAAGGCTCCGCGTACGGTAAATTCATGATAGTATTTATTAGATTGTTTTTGTAAAGAAAATTTTTTATTTGAAATAAATTCAAATTCATCAAAAGATATTTAAGAGCTGACTATTCAGGAGCTTTAAATATATTGTCATCCGAGTGGAATCCTGCAACGCCGCCACTCACCGCAAATTTCATTGCAGAAGCTGCTGTCATTCCCACTACAGGTTTGATGTTTTTTTCTTCCGTAACAATTACCCATCCCGAAATGGCGTAAGAATGTGGCAGGTAAACCGCAACATAATTCTGCTTTTCGACATCAGCCATTTCCTTCTGAGTGAGAAAACCGATTCTCCAGATCTCAGGATTTTCGTTGGTTTTTACCCATACAGGATCGTTAAATTTTTTCTTATCTCCCACAAATGAAGACATGACATCTTTTGTTGGGGTATAAATGTGCTTTACGCCGGGAGTTTTTTCAAGAAGACGGTCCATCGCGTCGAAGAAGAACCGGCCCACAACAAATTTGTTCCCTAAATATCCTAGAAGTGCTGTAAATAATATGGTTGAAATAAAAACCAGCCCTGGGATCTCCTTAGCTAATGATGGAATAATATTGTCAATAGAAGTCACTATATACCAAATGACAAAAATTGTCAATCCGATAGGGCCGATAATGACAAGTCCCTGAAAGAAGTTTTTCAGGAAAAAATTGGCAATATTTTCAAACGTCAGCTTTTTCAACTTAAAATATAGTTTTATCCGTGGATGGTTTCTCCTTTGCCGTAAGACTGGATGACTTTAGCCTCATATTCCAGCCATTCTTCCCATCTTGCATTTACTTTCTGCTCATCGCCCAACTGTCTTGCAAAGCCGATAAATGTTGTATAATGATTGGCTTCAGAAATCATTAATTCTCTATAGAATGTTTTAAGTTCTTCATCTTTTATATTCTCTGTAAGCACTTTGAACCGTTCGCAGCTTCTTGCTTCGATCATAGCGGCAAAAAGCATTTTATCAACAATAAGGTCATCTCTGTTGCCTCCTTTCTGGATAAAATTTACCAGTTCGTTTACATAATCATCCTTTCGGGTACGCCCAAAGGTGTATCCTCTCTGTTTGATAATCTCATGCACCTGTCTGAAATGTTCCAGCTCTTCCTGCGCGATGGCGAGAAGTTCGGTTACGATTTCAGGATATTCGGGAAGCATTGTGATTAGCCCGATAGCATTGGTTGCTGCTTTCTGCTCGCACCATGCATGATCCGTTAAAATTTCTTCAATGTTTCCTTCTGCAATATTTGCCCACCTGGGATCGGTAGGAAGTTTCAACTTAAACATGTTTTAAATTTTGTGTAAAATTAAAATATTTTGTGATATGACAGAAGTTTTATTTTGTTTGAAGATTTTCATTTAAATTCATCTTTTTTATGAATTATGTAAACTTGATGGTACTTTTTTTGTTATTGTTTTAAAACCAATTAAAAATATAAACATTATGGAAACAGTTACAGCTATTAAAAGTAAAATGAGTGCTTTACTTGCATTTGTATTTTCGGTATTCATGTCTATTTTTTCGTTTGCACAAGATACTGCCGGCGGGGTAGTTACTACAGAAAACAATACAACCACCACTACAGAATGGTATGCCAATCCTGTGTATATTATTGGCGGGGCTATTGTTCTCATTATTATTATAGCATTGATCGCGAGAAGCGGAAGAAGAGACTAATAAAACAATAAAAAAACTGCTATTTAATAGCAGTTTTTTTTCGCAATATTTCCAAAATATTCCATCCAATACTGTCTACTTTCTTCAGGATCGCTGAAATTCCAAATGCCAGAAAAACATTAATAATATAAATTAAGATCATTAGGATCCACCAGGACATTTGTTCTTTCAAAGGAACCACCAGAAAATAAACCAGTGAAGAACTTATTCCCTGAGCGAAATAAAAAAATATGGCGTTTTTACCAATATACGTTACAAAGCTTTCTGCCGAAATTTTTAATCGGTTATAAAATACGAACAACGTTACCAGAGAAAACATCGCCCAGATAATGTACGGAATTTTAGGAGGGAATTTATTTCTGTTGATCTTATAAAATATCTCATTTCCATAGTACCAAAACATCCATACCAACGCTGCTGCCACTAAAGCATACAGAACCGGAATAATTTTACCGGGTATTTTTTTTCCTTTCATTCTATTTCCAATCAGAAAGACAGCCAGATAAAATGCAACATAACCTACCTGTCCGTCAGGATATATTTCAGGAAAAATATTAAACAGTAGTGTTAAAGCAACACATAGAGCAATAAACCAGTTGATATGTTTAGGGAAAAATCGTAAAATTAATACTCCGAAAACCGTCAGAATAAAATACACTTTCATATACCAGAAACTTCCCATGACTACAGGAAAAGTATCTGCATTGGTATATTGGTGAAGATACCAGTTGCCTAGATTTTCCCATTGAGGGATTGTTGAAATACTGTTAATTGTATATTTTGATCCGAATGTTGAGTAGAAATTCTTTAGCCATTCCAGAGAGAAAAAATTCAGTCCGAAAATTTTAAAGAAATAATCCATAAAAAACAGAAAGGTCACAAAAATCATATACGTGATCTGCAGCTTCAGTAATCTGTAAAACGTTTTTTCAATATTGGAGCCTGAAGTGATTCCACTTAAAGCATAAAATAGAGCAACATCAAACACCAGAGAGAATACCCTCACTTCTGCCGGAATATAAAATTGTCCGGACCAGAATGCTGTATGGATAAATATAATGGATAATGTGGCAAGTCCTTTTGCAAAATCAATGTAAAGATCTCTTTTCATTTATATATAGATAATGCATCAAAAGTAAATAAACTTTATGAATATTTTTTAAAGAAAAAAGAGACAGGAATTATCCTGCCTCTACGAAAGATATATCGAAAATGAATGTTATTTTAAATCTTTGAATTCTTCTGCTGAAATTTCTCCGGTCTGAATTTTCTTAAGTTCATCAAGATATTGGCTCATGTACGCATCAAGTTCAGGATACTGAGCGTTTTTTGCTGTTTTATAAGTTCCGTTTAAAACACCCTGATAATAATAGAAGAAATTATAATCAAAAGCTGATGCGGTAAGATCATATTGTCCCAGCAGGAAGCCTAAACGAACAGCAGATCTTCTTTGTGGCGGTGTTCCGTGATGTCCGGGACTTGTTGTCTGATAATCTCCGATGCTTTGTGCAAATTCGTAGGCTGCGGCAATCTGACTGAAACTGGTCTGGTTGTAACCGTTTGGCCTTCTCAGATAATATCCTGCAAATCCGTCTGCTTCAAGCTCATTGGGTCTTGCTGTAGATTCACTCACGGAAGGAAGTCCGAAAATATATTGCAGCTGATGACCGTATTCGTGAGCCAGGATCATTGCGTTGACGATATCTCCACCCTTTGACTTGGCATCGTAATAAATAGCATATCCATAATAAATTTTCCCGGTTGAATATGAAATCGCATTATACGTAGAATTGTAATTCGACGGATCATTGACAAATCGAAGCGTTGGGTTACTTCTTCCCCACATGCTTGCAATTTTTGTCATCTGTGAATTCATAAAATTAGTATCCGTAGAATTCTGTAAAGATGTCAGCAGAACAGATGAAGAACTCCAGTACTGATCGACATAATAGCAAACTTTTTCAAGGTCGTTGGGCTGATCGATTTTCTGGCTTTGCGTCTGTTGTTCAGTGGCTACGGGAGTTTCCATTGAATCGTCATTACATGCTGATAAGAGTAGAGCAGCAAATGCTCCCGCGATGATGCGGAAATTAAAGTTTCTTTTCATATAAAATATTTTTGGTGTAAACGAAGTTATTACTTTTAACGGTAATTATTATCACTTTATTGTGATAAATTATTCGAAACATAGTTAAATTTTTAATTAAAAAAAGATTTGGTTGAATTTGAGAAGATTAGAAAATAATTCTTATATTTGCACCTCGAAATAACTAAAAATTTTATAAACAATGTTTGCAATTGTAGAAATAGCAGGGCTTCAATACAAAGTTGAGCAAGACCAGAAGTTGTTTGTAAACCGTTTGTCAGGAGACAAAGGAGGTAAAGTATCTTTTGATAAAGTACTTCTTACTGTAAACGGAGCAATCACTGTAGGCGCCCCAGCTGTAAGCGGAATCACTGTAGAAGCAGAGATCCTAGACCACGTAAAAGCTGATAAAGTAATCGTTTTCAAAAAGAAAAGAAGAAAAGGTTACAAAGTAAAAAATGGTCACAGACAATCATTAACTCAGATTCAGATTACTGGTATTACAGGATTTGAAGGAGCTAAAAAAGCAGAAAAACCTGCTAAGAAAACAACAAAAAAAGCAGATGCTGAAGCTGCTGAAAGTGCAGAATAATTGTTAAACCAAAAAACCTTAAAATAAAATGGCACATAAGAAAGGAGTTGGTAGTTCCAAAAACGGTAGAGAATCTCACTCTAAAAGATTAGGTGTGAAGATTTTCGGTGGTCAAGAGGCTATTGCTGGTAACATCATTGTTAGACAAAGAGGTACTCAACACCACCCAGGTGCAAACGTGGGAATCGGTAAAGATCACACTTTGTTTGCTCTAGTAGACGGTAAAGTAGTTTTCACTAAGAAAGCAAATAATAGATCTTTCGTATCTGTAGAAGCAAACGCATAATTTAAGCGTTTCATAAAATTACAAACCTCGGCAATTTTGCTGAGGTTTTTTTTGTTTTAATCAAATCATAATCAGAAATGAATATATTTCTTATATTTAACATCAAATCAAACAAAATTTAACTGATATGAAAAATTTAAAGAAAGTCAACAGACAGGAGCTAAAAAACGTAATGGGTGGAGCCGCTCCTGATCAGGGATGCTTACCGTGTGATGTGTATTGTAGCATTCCGGAAGGACAGAGACCGCCGTGCAAAATCGTTTACATTGTAGCGCATTGCAACGGGTGTAAAAATTATCCTTCAGAATCTTAAACAATAAAAAATCTCCTTTACGAAGGAGATTTTATTTTTTTAGAACCCAACCTGGAATCCTGCTTTTACGCCGAATGTCGAAATGTTGGGGCGATCAAGGTAATTACCACGCCAGTTGAAGTCGACCCTGAAAATTCTTAGATTTCCAAAACCGATATTTTCGATTCCGAATCCATATTCATAATAAATATGATCACTTGGCGCAGAATATTTAAATCCTTCGACATTAATTGCTTTCGATGCATTGCTTAAAGTTCCGTAAGCCCCTCGGATAAAGGCAATTTCTCTTAATTTTAATTTCTTGATTAATGGGATAAAAGAAAGTATTTTACCATTAAAATGATGTTCAAGATGAAGCGTTGTATAAGTATCGGCAACGAATTCATAATAGTTTAGCTGGGCAAAAGTATTTTGGGCAAGGCTGTACGACTGGTTTCCCGGAATAACATTCTGTAACGCCAAAGGAACAGTGTCAAAGTTTTTCCCTGCCTCAAAGCTGACCAGCGTTTTTCCCCAACTTCCGATTAAAACCGGTTTATAGAAAAGGAACTGGAGTTTGTTATAATTAAAATCCGATCCGAATAATCCTTCAACACCTCGGGTATATTTTAAAACAATTGTTGGAGCTAATGTTCCATGCTCATAGCGGTCGATTCCGGTTTGTGAGAACTTTGCGCCGGGTCTTGCAACTAAGCTTAACGTAAAGTGTGAATCGTTCGTCGTTTTTCTAAGTGCACCATCTTTATAATACATCAGACTGAAACCGTCAGGATTTGCGGATTTGATGCTTTGCATGGTGCCGTCAAGCCTGATCTGAAAGTTTTTCCAAGGTTCTATTGAAGTGAAAACATTGGTTTGATTAACCGAGCTTAAAGATGCATTTTCGCCTCTCGCAAAAATTGTGGATGAAGCAAATGTTCTGGCCATAATGCCATCGTCATTCGTTAGTTGGACACCAAGTTGCAAAATGTCTCTTCTGGTTCCGGCTCCTACGGTAAAACGGTTTACCCTGTTAAACATAAATCTTGCTTCAGCGCCATATTTTACCTGCTGATCTTTAAAGCCATAAGCTGTGTAAAACTGTACTCTCCAAGGATCATTTCGTGTGAAATAAGTTCTGGCACCCAGCCTTATTCTGTCTCCTTCCACTTCGTTTTTACCATAAACAGAGAAAATAGGGCCTATGTCGATGCCTAGTTTTTTTACGTTATAATAACCGGAACCCAACGTTTCATACAACTTTACGATTCTGTTGAATTTCGGGGTTTGCTGAAGCTTATCCAACATGTCATAAATTCCCTGCTCGGTTTTCGATAAAGAATCTGGTCTGGCTTTAAGCCAGTAAGCATCATCTTTGTCTGTGAAACTATCGGAATATTCTTCCTCTTTCCTTTTGAAAATTTTGTCTTCTAAAGGTTTATTAAATTGATATTCAGAATAATCAACTGATCTTTTGGCAACAATACTTTTTGCGGTTTTCTTTTTCGAAAACGGCGTCATTTCAATTTCTGTGACGAATTTTCTGGGTAAAAAAGTATTCTCATCAGGATTATCATATTCCAGTTCTGTAGAAATTCCATTGATGAAATTAACATTGATTTTCTGGGTCGATTTTAAAGTCGCTCCCAGAACCGCATAACTGTCTGTATCAATATAAAGATATCCCTGAAATGCCAGAACTTCCGTTCTTTTAGGCTGATATCTTATTTTAAAAGCATTTTCTCCCCGAATGGATATGGTATCCACCAAATTATAATCATACGTGCTGAAACCTGTTTCCCCTACAGGGCTCGGAAACCCGATGTCAAAATAATTTAAGGTATTGTCGTAAATATTGATATCGCGGTATAGATTTTTAGCGGTAAGCGTTACAATCTGATTATCCTGAAAACCTGATGTCTTTTGTGCTACTAAAAGTCTTTTCGTTCTTTTGGAAGGTCTATTTTCACCATAATTTTCGTAAACGGCTTCATTAAGAAACACAGGAAGCCCGATTTTACCGCTTGCAGTAGAGTCTTTATAATCAAAGATGAATTCCAGCTTATTGAAGATTTTCTTCTTCATGAAAGCGCTGTCCAGATTATTGGCGTCAAACTGTATTTTTTCGTATTCCTTGTAAGTATAGGTGTCGAATTTATCCAGTCCGTTATTTCTTTTTCTTGCCCAGACTTTCTGCATGATCGCATAAGCCGGGTTTTCTTTTTTGTTTTTGTATTTGGGCTTTTCGTTATGGATGACAACTTCCTGAATGTTGCTCACCTTTTCCTGGGAAAGCTTTACAAAAATATTCGTTGCATTTTCAGGAGTTACATTTACGTTTTCTAAAGAATAGTTTTTCCTTAAAAATTTTAATTTGTAAATAATACTGTCAGACTGAACGGCAAAGTTACCAGAAGTTGTTGTCAGTGCAGGCTTATTACTTTCATTGATAAAGATATCGACACCGGTGAGTTCTTTATTTGTTTTGGCGTCTACAATTTTTCCGGATGCAGCGTTTTGAGCGCATACAAAATGTGATAAGAGGACAAAAATAAAAAGAGGATAATATCGCGAGTTGTTAATTAACATTTGTTGTTCTTCAAGCTATTGCATAAACAAAAAGTATGCAGATTTATTGTAAAAGGATTCAATAATATCTAAATTTTTAAATATCTGAATACAAAACTGCAAATGTAGTGAAATAACGCTGTCGCCGGAAGGTGTGGTATGATTATTTTGTAAACTTGTAAAGCAGTCGAAAGTAGTTTCTATCATATATAAAAAAAGACCTACATTTCTGTAAGTCTTTCTGCTCCTCCTGCTGTAAATGTTATGTTCAGTACAGCAATTGCCTTTAGTGGTCTTTATTTAGGAAATATGACTACG
Organism: Chryseobacterium sp. 27AL; assembly: GCF_057815395.1. NCBI lineage: Bacteria > Pseudomonadati > Bacteroidota > Flavobacteriia > Flavobacteriales > Weeksellaceae > Chryseobacterium > Chryseobacterium sp. 27AL. Next base: position 29,477 of record NZ_JBYRIW010000005.1, read on the forward strand.
CTTTTAAGTCTTTGATTAACTAAATCTTCCTTCCATGTCCGAAGGCTTTTCCATCTACATTTCATTCTTTTACAGCAAAAATTAGGTAAATCAAATCCATTGTGTTTGTAATAAACATCATCGGTTTCAAAAAAAACTTTCAATTTTCCCTTAATCCTTCTAACTCTTGCTGGGTAGATTTTACCCATAATAAAAAATTCCATATTTTAAACTAACAAATTTGATTGTTAGATTACAAACATACAACTGAATATTTTTTTTTGCAGTTTGCTAAGTAAGTATGTAAAAACGTGTAGAAACCGATTTAAAAACCTAATTATAAGAAGCTATGATATTTAGTTCAATCATTTATCTTGTATAGATTCTCTTAATCAAAGTAGTAGTTTAAAATAAGATATTATATGAATGATTTTAATTTTTTGTTAAAGTCTTCTTGGTGTAGTAGATTTGATAGCAATAAAAACTAAATAGTAGGATAACTATTTCCAAAAATAATATTTTGAAGTCATCAAATAGCTTGTTCACAATGTTTTTGGTGCAATGCTATAGTTAATTATAATTGTATGTGCAGGGATAAATGTGGAAAACTTTAGAAATGTTTTTTAACCATTTAGTATTTTGCTATTCCGAATATAATTCTCATTTTTTACCTTTGTTTAATATAAAAGCTAAAGACTTAAACATTGTTACGAAAATGTTTAAGCCTCAAGCACTTAACAATTAATCCTTAATTATGTCACAAAGAAAGCGACGAAAGGAAAAAATTGACAAAAAAATCTTGTTTTATAGCCTTCTATTACGTAATCTAATTTCGATAATAGAGCTATTAAAACATTTTTTTTAGAAATTTCCACCTCCCCCAGAGGTGGTTTTCTTTTTCAAAAATACACTATTCTGTAATATTATAAGAATTTTTCATGTAAAAAAAATATTTTTTTTACGATAGCTTATTTTCTATTAATAAAACTATTAACATTTTTAATTATAGTATGGCTTTCCTGTTGCTAAAAATCTTATTTTTAAATATCAAAAATTATTAAGTAATGATCCGATAAGTTTTAGTAGTTACAATCCATTGTAAAAACTCTTATAGTAATAAAAATAAAAAAGACCTACATTTCTGTAAGTCTTTCTGCTCCTCCTGCTGGGCTCGAACCAGCGACCCTCTGATTAACAGTCAGATGCTCTAACCAACTGAGCTAAGGAGGAATTTCCTATTGTTTTAGTGGTGCAAATATAATATCATTTTCAATACCAAACAAATTTTTGGTTTGAAAATATTTAAATTTTCCCTTTACTAGTGGGGGCTTAAGATTTATTTTATTGTTTTTCAGTATCTTTATTAAATAGTAAAAATAGAATGGTTTTATGATTTATTTAAAAAAATTAAATTTGAATAAAGTTAAATTTTATGAAAGAAGAGACAAATGAAAATCTTGATGAAGAAACAGAAAGATTATTAAAGGAAATTGAACAATCAAGAATAGAACTTGAAGAAACGTTTTTAGATATTGATAAAACAATGGCTTCTTTAGAAAAGAAATCTTATGATGGTGTTCGAGATATTTTTAAATATTTTGATAGGATTAATGATAAGCTTTTCAATTTTAATAACATTCTAATCGCTGGTTTTTTTGCAATAGGTAAACTTAAAGATGATGTTCCAATGTGGATGATTATTTTTCCAATAGTCAATTTAGGTGTTTTTATATTTATTGAATATATGATTATGGAAAAGAGTAGAATGGAAGCTTATATATTGGAAAATTTTAATGAGGAGAGATATCGGAAAAACATCAATAAAACAAATTTATATGTATTAATAGCTATAACTACAACATCAGTTGTTACTTTAGTTTTCCTGTATAATTTATTGAAATAAAAAAAGACCCACATTTCTGTAAGTCTTTTTGCTCCTCCTGCTGGGCTCGAACCAGCGACCCTCTGATTAACAGTCAGATGCTCTAACCAACTGAGCTAAGGAGGAATGTCCTTTGTTTTAAGTGGTGCAAATATAGGACGAATATTTATACCCTGCAAATATTTTTTTAAAATTTTTAAATATTACAGTTTTCCTGCAAAAATCTTGAAAATATCACTTCCGAAAATCAATATCATAAGGCCTAAAAGGAAGATTACACCAATCATCTGGGCATTTTCAAGAACCTTCTGAGGAACCGGTTTTCCAACAATCATCTCATATAATGTGAAAATCACATGGCCACCATCTAATCCCGGGATAGGAATTAAATTCAGGAAAGCAAGCCATACGGAGAACATCGCTGTAAAGCTCCAGAAAGCCGTCCAGTTGATGGAAATGTCACCATTCGCATCTTTATCGACAGGCATGTTTTTAACGATTGCGATCGGTCCGCCTACATTTTTATATCCCTGAATTTTAGAATTAAACATGATCTTAAACTGCTTCACCTGCATCGTAAGCGCTTCAATAGATCTTTCAAAACCTCTTGGGATAGATTCTCCAAAAGAATATTTTTTATCGGTCACGACATTCGCCAATGCTTTTTGATCAACGGCAACACCTAATTTCCCATTTTTGTCAACTGACGCAGAAACTGTTTCTGGCTTCCCGTTTCTTATCACATCAATAGCAACGGTTTTTCCTTTGTTTTCCAATAAAGCAGAACTTACTTCATCGAAGAAAGGCGTTTGCTTGCCATTAACAGCAATTACTTTATCACCTTTAACCAAACCGGATGCTTTTGCGGCAGGGCTTGCCAAAGAGTCAATAATCATCGGGAATCGTGGTGTGATATACAGTTTTGCTTCTTTTTGCTTTAGTACATCTGCCACTCCGTCTTTATTGATAGGGAAAGTAATTTCCTTGCCATTTCTAAGTACCGTTACGTTGTCTCCTAAAAGGATATTGATAGATGCGTTTTCTAATCTTTCCGCTGGTTTTCCGTCGATGTTTACAATTTTATCTCCATTTTGGAATCCCATTTTTTTACCGGCTTCCGTTACGCCAATACCGCTCGAAAACTTATTAAGGTCTGCGTAGGTTTCTCCATTGAAAAAAGAAAGACAAGAATAAATTAACCAAGCTAAGAAGAAGTTTACCGTAACTCCTCCCAACATGATGATCAGTCTCTGCCATGCTGGTTTTGCCCTGAATTCCCAGGGCTGTGCAGGCTGTTTCAACTGCTCCGTATCCATGCTTTCGTCTACCATTCCGGCAATTTTCACATAACCTCCGAAAGGAAGCCACCCGATTCCGTATTCGGTTTCACCAATTTTTTTCTTTACTAAAGAAAACCATGGATCGAAGAACAGGTAGAATTTTTCAACTTTGGTTTTGAACCATTTTGCGGGTAAGAAATGCCCGAGTTCGTGAAGAATGACCAGGATAGAAATGCTCAATATAAATTGAAACAGTTTGATTGCTATTTCCATTAATGCTTTTGTATGTTAATTTGCAAAGGTAAGAATTCTCAAAACTATGCCAAATAAAAAAGCCTCCCGAAACGAGAAGCTTTGTCATATAATGTGATGATTTATTACAAATTAATAGAAACTCCGAGACTGCCATTGTTGCCGACTTCCGCAAAAACTCCGATTCTTTCTGAGAAAAAGTATCTTGCACCGATGTGAGCGCCAAGACCGAAATCTTTCCCGACAACCCCTACGTCAACGCCAGGATAGATGTCAAGTTTTTCAGGAAGCTGTAATGCGTCTTTTAAGTGAAAATTCAATCTTCCGAAAACAAAAACGCGGTTGTCATCGTCATTGTCTTTATAATTGCTGAAATAGGCATTCAGTCCGGCCCCTACTGAAATCAGTCTATTCAGTCCATAATCATAAGTTCCTGTAATTCCGGTTCCGTATCCCCAGGCGCTCAAACCGGCATTGATTTTCTGGTCACCTTTTCCGGTCCAGGCTTGTGCGCTGGCTGTTGCTCCTGCAAAAATCAGCATCAGCATAAAAACCAATTTCTTCATAATGTATTCTTTTATGTTATTATTTAAAAAAATTATCTGCAACAAAGATAGAACTGAAATCATCTGAAAATCGTATTTTTAATGAAGTTTTTAACAAAGTTTATGAAAATCACAGGACTTAATTTAGATATCAGCTGGAAAAACAAAGAGCAGAATTTTCAACAAATTGAAAAAGAATTACAAAATCAGCAGGCAGACATCTTTCTTCTGCCCGAAATGTTTTCGACAGGTTTTTGTATGGACGCGGCAGAAGTTTCAGATAAAAACCAGGAATCATTGGAATTTTTAAAAAAATTGGCAAAAGAAAAAGACGCAGTGTTCTGCGGAAGTGCTCCGGTAGAAGAAAATGGAAAATTTTATAACAGAATGTATTTTGTTCATCCCGATACAAAAGTTGATTTCTACGATAAACGACATTTATTTTCATTTTCCGGTGAGGATAAAGTGTACACGCCGGGAAAAGAAAGAGTGATTGTACATTATAAAGAATTCCGGATTTTGCTGCAGGTATGTTATGATCTCCGGTTTCCGGTATTTGCCAGAAATAACGATGATTATGATGCTATTTTATATGTGGCCAACTGGCCCGAGAAAAGGGTTGAAGCATGGGAGCATCTTCTGAAGGCGCGGGCGATTGAGAATTTATCCTTTGTTTTCGGACTCAACAGAATCGGAACGGATGGAAATAATCTTTTCTACAAGGAAAGTTCCCATTGCTTTTTTGCCGATGGAAAAGAGATTTCAGAAAAACAAGGAAATATTGTTAGTGCGGAATTAAATTTAGAAGAGTTGAAAGATTTCAGAAATCACTTTCAGTTTTTAAATGACCGGGATTCTTTTTCAATTGAGTTATAGGGAATGAGGTTAAGGCTAAGGTTCAGACTAGGAGGCTGTTTAAAATTTTATAACGCAAAGTTTTAATTCAACTTTACATATTATTTTAGAAAGCAAACGCAAATGAAATTTGCTTCGCGAAGCTCACCTAAATGATTAAGTCTTCAAATAAAATCTTTGTGTCAAAAAAATGAATGATGATTTGTGAGGTTTAATAAAATTTAAACAGGCTCTGAGATTTCTCAACCTTGATCTTAACCTTAACCTTACTTCATTAAGCATATTGTTGTAAAAGCTGCGTCAGTGTATTAACATCGTGTACGCCGCTTTCTTTCCACAACATTTCTCCTTTTTTGAATATTGCTAATGTTGGAACGCCCCGCACGCCATACTGTGACGCTAATGCCGGATATTGGTCGACATCTACTTTGATGATTCTTGCGCCTTCACCTACATTTTCTTTTACGGTATTGAGGACCGAAGACTGTACTTTGCAAGGCTGGCACCATGTTGCAAAAAAGTCGATCAATACAGGTCTTTCAGAGTCTATAATTTCCTGGAATTTTTGTGACATAGCTTATATTTAGATAGTTTTTGACTGGCAGACAAAATCCGAAGTAGGAATCTTTTCTGTTTTTTTAATGCCGTTAAAGCCTCCTTCAATCTCAGTGAAATTTCTGATTCCGTGAGAATTAAGAATGCTTGCGGCGATCATGCTTCTGTATCCGCCTGCGCAATGCAGGAAAAAGTGCTCAGAATCATCAATGGTATTTACCCAATCGCTGATTATATCTAAAGGCCTGTTGTAAGCATTGTCAATATGTTCTGCAGAATATTCGGAAATCTTACGCACATCGATTACTTTAGATTTTTCTGTAAACTGTTCTGCGAATTCTGCAGGGGATATTCTTTTTACTTCGTCGGTTTCTTTACCGCTGTTTTTCCAGGCTGCAAATCCTCCTTTCAGATATCCTACCACATTATCAAACCCGACTCTGCTTAATCTGGTAATCGCTTCTTCTTCCGTACCTTCTTCAACAACCAATAATAAAGGATGTTTTACATCGACGATTAATGCACCTACCCACGGCGCAAAATCGCCTTTCAATCCGATGTTTACAGAATTCGGAATAAATCCTTTGTGGAATTCTGCAGGACTTCTTGTGTCTAAAATTAAGGCGCCGGTTTCTTCCGCATAATTTTCAAAATCCTCAACAGCAATTGCTGTCAGGCCTTTATCCATAACGGCATCAAGACTTTCGTAGCCACCTTTGTTCATGGCTACATTCATCCCGAAATATTTAGGTGGCGCGGTCAGTCCGTCAAGAACTTCTTTTACAAACGATTCCTTATCCGGCTGATTGAGCGCATAATTTGTTTTTTTCTGGTTTCCTAAAATATCCACTGTTTCTTTCTGCATATTTTTTCCGCACGCAGAGCCGGCTCCATGTGCCGGATAAACAGTAATGCTGTCGTCAAGCGGAATAATTTTATTCTGCAGGCTGTCATATAAAATTCCTGCAAGATCTTCCTGGGTCAGATTAGTAGCTTTTTGCGCAAGGTCAGGTCTTCCAACATCTCCTAAAAATAAGGTGTCACCGGTGAAAATAGCTGTTTCCACACCGTTTTCGTCGATAAGAAGATAAGTTGTGCTTTCCATCGTATGACCGGGCGTATGAAGAGCTTTTATTTTCACTTTTCCTAACTCAAAAATCTGATTGTCTTCTGCGATAATGGCGTCAAATTCAGGTTGTGCTGTAGGGCCATAAACGATTGGTGCTCCTGTTTTCTTACTCAGATCCAGGTGTCCCGAAACAAAATCTGCATGGAAATGCGTTTCAAAAATATATTTTAATGTTACGTTGTCTTTTTCCAGACGGTCGAGATAAGGTTTAACCTCTCTTAAAGGATCAATAATTGCTGCTTCATTTTCAGATACGATATAGTATGCGCCCTGAGCAAGACATCCTGTATATATTTGTTCGACTTTCATTAGGTGGTTCGTGACTTTTTTAATGTTTAAGATGTACAAAAATCGTGTTTATTTTTTTAATAAATGCTAAATTAAAAAATCGATAACAATAGAATAAATCTATAAAGTCTGTCTTTTTTTTATCCCAGCCTTTCAAATACACTTTGATATAGATTAGAAAATTGAGGTACTAAGTTAGCTATAAATGTTAATATCTGGAATTTAAATTAATCAGGATAAAAGTGAGGCTCTCATGTTTCTAAAAATTTTATATTTATGTAAAAAATCAAATGGCAGATAAGGCACAATTTATTAATGAACTGAATGCAAAATATACTCCAAAAGGAGAACATATTATTCTGGGAAAAGGGATGCTGGATGGGGAAGTTGTTCCGGAAGTAAATGTTACAATTCCTTTAAAAACCATAAATCGTCACGGGCTCATTGCCGGAGCTACAGGAACGGGAAAAACCAAGACCCTACAGGTATTTGCTGAGCAGCTTTCCCACGCAGGAATTCCATCTCTGGTGCTTGATATCAAAGGAGATTTCTCGGGAATTGCAGAAGCAGGGCAAGAAAATCCTGCTATCCGGGAACGATATGCAAAGACGCAGCTGCCTTATAATCCACAACCTTTTCCTGTAGAGCTAATGACGATTTCAGGAGAACGAGGAGTGAAATTAAGGGCCACGGTTACGGAATTCGGACCTGTTTTATTAAGTAAAATTTTACAGCTGAATGATATGCAGCAGAGCATTATGGCTATTGTTTTCAAATACTGTGATGACAAAGGATTGCCTTTAATTGATTTAAATGATCTCAAAAAAGTTCTTCAGTACGTTACGGAAAATCCTCAGGGCAAAGCTGAACTTTCTGCGGATTACGGATCGATAGCCTCTTCTTCATTAGGGGCAATTCTGAGGTCAATTGTTGCTTTGGAACAGCAGGGAGCGGCAAAATTTTTCGGAGAGTTAAGTTTTGATGTTCATGATTTGCTGCAGACAAGAGATGGAAAAGGAGTTGTCAATATTTTAAGAGTAGCCGATATTCAAAGCAAGCCGCAGTTGTTTTCTACGTTTATGCTTTCTCTTTTTGCGGAAATTTACATGACTTTTCCTGAAGAAGGAGACAGTGGCAAACCGAAACTGGTTCTCTTTATTGATGAGGCACATTTGATTTTTGATGAATCTTCCAAAGCATTGGTTTCCCAAATCGAAACAATGGTGAAGCTTATCCGCTCAAAAGGAGTGGGAATCTACTTTATTACTCAAATTCCGGGAGATGTTCCTGAAGCTGTTCTTTCTCAGTTGGGATTAAAAATTCAGCATGCACTGAGAGGCTTTACGGCAAAAGATAAAAAAGAAATTTCTAAAGCGGTGGAGAATTATCCTACAACAGCATTTTATGACGCTCCAACATTAATTCAGAATCTTGGAATCGGAGAGGCTTTTGTAACCGCTCTTGACGAAAAGGGAATTCCTACCCCTTTGGTACATACATTTCTGATTTCCCCGGAATCAAGAATGGATGTTCTCAACGACGCAGAGATTTCCGAGTTGACCGGCAAATCTGCTTTAGTGGCTAAATACGAGAAAGTTGTTGACAACGAATCAGCATATGAAATTTTAGTAAGAAGAATGGAGCAGGCTGCCAGCGAAGCGCCTTCAAATCAGAAAACGAAACCTGTAAAAGAAGAACCCGGAATGTTTGAAAAAGTTCTGCAGAGCAAAGCGGGACGAACGTTTACAAGCACATTGATGCGGGAAGGTGCAAAAGCAATACTCGGCATGCTGGGCTTGGGTGGCAGAAGGAGATGATTCGATTAGCATAAGATATTATAGACAGATTCAAACTGAATTTGTTAAGATTGATATAATTTTTCCTAATTTAGCAGGATTGTCAGAGGCAAAAATTACACATGTTATGGCATAGATCATGTTATAAATTTTAACATTAAAGTACAGTCCGTACGTGATATTAGTAGATTAATCTAAAGAAAGTTGTAAAAATTTAATGTATTCAATTATTGATATAGAAAGCAATGGTGCAGGTTACAGAAAAGAATGCATTATAGATATTGCTGTTTACAGGTACGACGGGCAGAAAATTACGGACCAGTTTATTTCTCTTGTAAATCCTGAAAGTGATATCACGCCTTTTGTACAGAAGCTTACCGGTATTACTCCCAACATGGTAAAAACGGCTCCGAAATTCCATGAGATCGCACGCAGAATTGTGGAAATCACGGCCAATACCACTTTAGTAGGACATAATATCGATTTTGATTACAGAATGCTTCGTCAGTCTTTTCAAAGACTGGGTTATGATTTTAAAATCAATACATTAGATACCATTCCGCTTGCTAAAAAGCTGATTCCTGATGAGGTAAGCTACTCACTCGGGAAACTGGTGAAATCTCTAGGAATTCCCCTTACCAATCATCACAGGGCAGACGGTGATGCACAGGCGACATTAGAGTTATTTAAACTTTTAGTTTCAAAAGATACTGAAAACGAGATCATCCAAAAGCAACACGAAGAGTCTAATGCTAAAACCTATATCAATAAGATCAAGGAACTTACGCAGGATCTCCCGAATGAAAAAGGATTTGTTTATTTCCAGAATGAGGAAGGAAAAATTATTTTTTCGGATCATGTTCAGGATGTTAATAAATTTTCGAAAAAAGTATTCAATTCCAAATCTAAAAAATGGGAAGCCATTCAACAGGCTGTCGAGCAGATCAATTATGAGCTTACCGGGACCGATATTATTGCAAAGCTGATCCAGAATTCAAAAGGAATTAAAAAAAGAGAAATCCTTCCTTTCGGCCTTTATTACAGGAACAATAATTATCTTGTCGAGAAAAATAGACTAAATAAAACCGAAAAGCCTATCCTTAAATTCAGGTCATTTACACAAGGCTCAAAAGCGGTTCAGTTTATCAGGAAAATAGATGACTATTCTGATATTGAGTTTTTTAAAAGGAAAATTGAATTCAGAAAGCGAAACGAATTGTGGTTAGGACAAGGCAGAAAACTGGGAGAAAAGCTTTTTCTCATTATTGAAAATGGCAAAGTGATTTCTTATGGATTTTATGAGCTATTTACCCAGATCCAGACCATGAGTAAAATATCAAAATTGAAAATTGACCTTCAGTATCAATCCGGTGATTTGGTGAATGAACTGCAGCTGGCAATTATTCGCGGAGATTTTGAAACCTTACCGCTGCCTAAATAGTTTTTTTATCACAACTTATTTAAGGAAAAATCATTTTTGGAAATTGGACTTTCTATTATAACAAAAGGGATAAGAGGTTGTTCCTCTCAAAAAATTTGATCTAGGATGGACCACCCATTTTGTATTATTGTATTTTTAATGATTATAATTTTAGTCTTTTTAATATCAATATCGTCTGGTAAGTAAGTGAAATAAACTTTTGTTGGCCTGTTTAAAAGTTTTTTATTCTTTAAAATTAAAAATAAAAGAATAATGTTCTATGTATTTGATTTTAAATGATAAAGAATTTCTTATTACCTTTGTATCCTCTTAATAATATAAAAGAAGTTTACTTAATTAATTATGAATTCAAAAGAATTACTGAAGATTGCCAATGAGTTTGGTACGCCGGTGTATGTTTACGATGCTGAATCCATTAAGACTCAATATGAAAAACTTACATCTTCTTTTCTTAAACACACAAAGTTCTTCTATGCTGCGAAGGCGTTGACAAACATCAACATCCTCAAGTATGTCAAGAACCTGGGTGCTTCTTTGGATTGCGTGTCGATTAATGAAGTAAAGCTGGGACTTAAAGCAGGATTTCCGAAGGAAAAGATATTATTCACGCCAAATTGTGTGGATCTTGCAGAAATTGAAGAGGCCATGACCTTCGGCGTGCACATTAATATTGATAATATTTCCATTCTTGAGCAGTTTGGGAATAAATACGGAAACACGTATCCTATTTTAGTAAGAATCAATCCGCATATTTTTGCGGGCGGTAACTATAAAATTTCTACGGGGCATATCGATAGCAAATTCGGGATCTCCATTCATCAGGTTCGCCATATCGAAAGGGTGATGAAATCTACCAACCTTAATGTTGAAGGGCTGCATATGCACACCGGAAGTGAAATCAAAGATCCGGATGTATTCCTTCAGGCTTTGGATATCATGCTGGAATTGTCCGAACATTTCCCCAATTTAAAATACCTTGACATGGGAAGTGGATTTAAAATTCCTTATCAGGATACCGAAGAGGAAACGGATGTAAAAACCTTAGGGAAAAAAGTAGAAAAAGTAATCTCCGAGTTTTCAAAATCCACAGGAAAGAAGTTCGAATTGTGGTTTGAACCAGGGAAATTCCTTGTCGGGAAAAGCGGGTATTTATTAGTTAAGGCTAATGTGATCAAGCATACGACAGCAACGGTTTTTGTAGGAGTAAATTCAGGATTCAATCACCTGATCCGTCCGATGTTTTACGATTCTTATCACGTTATTGAAAATTTATCCAATCCTAAAGGTGCAGAGAGAATTTATACCGTAGTCGGAAATATTTGTGAAACTGATACTTTTGCCTGGGACAGAAAATTGAATGAAGTAAGAGAAGGAGATATTTTGGCATTCCATAATGCAGGCGCTTACGGTTTTGAGATGAGTTCTAATTTTAATTCAAGGCTCAAACCGGCGGAAGTTTTGTTTTTAGACGGAAAAGCACACCTGATCAGAAAAAGAGATGAATTTGAAGATCTTCTGAGAAATCAGATTGAAATAATTTAATAGATATTGGCTCCACAGAAATTGTGGAGTTTTTATTTTAAATTTTATAAAAACCCCTTACTTCGGATTCCGATAATTCTTACATTTGTTAGTGGCATAATCTTTACAGAGATAAACTGTTGATCCATTCCAGTTCATTCACAAAAAATAAACACCAAAAAAATATTAATTATGGCTAAAAACATAGCAGAGCAAATAGTAGAAATGCTCGAAAATGCGAATGTGAAAAGAATCTACGCAGTTACCGGCGACAGTCTTAATCACCTGAATATTGCCGTTAAAAAAAGCAGTATTGAATGGATTCACGTAAGACATGAAGAAGCAGGAGCTTATGCCGCCGCCGCGGAGGCTGAGCTGGATGGTTTTGCGGTATGTGCCGGAAGTTGTGGCCCAGGTCACGTACACCTCATCAATGGTGTGTATGAAGCGCACCGTTCTCATGTTCCGATGTTGGTCATTGCTTCTACTATTCCGAGCGAGGAAATGGGAATGGATTACTTTCAGGAAACAAATACCATCAAACTTTTTGACGATTGCAGTTACTATAATCAGATGATAACCAGACCGGAACAGGTGCAACGTGCCGTTCAGACGGCCATTCAGCATGCGATTTCTAAAAAAGGAGTTGCCGTAATCGGTCTTCCGGGGGACGTTTCAGAACTGGATGCAGAAGAGGCAGTGACTTCCAATAAAATTTTCAAAACCAATCCTATTATTCGCCCTTCTGATGAAGAGTTGGGGCAATTGGCAGGGTTAATCAATGAAAGCAAAAAAGTAACAATCTATTGCGGAATCGGCGCGGAAAATGCCAATGCGGAAGTAGTAGAGTTGTCTAAATATTTAAAGGCTCCTGTAGGATATTCATTCCGTGGAAAAATGGCTATTCAGCCGAATAATCCTAATGAAGTGGGTCTTACTGGTCTTTTGGGGCTTCCTTCTGCGTATCACGCGATGCATGAGGCGGATCTTTTAATTATGCTGGGAACAGATTTTCCGTATGAGAAATTTATGCCCGTAAAAAATAAGATTGTTCAGATTGATGAAAGTCCTGAAAGGCTGGGGCGAAGAGCTAAGCTTGAATTGGGGCTTGCAGGACATGTCAAAGAAACGATCAAAGCTTTATTACCTTTATTAAAAGAAAAGACAGATACAAATTTTCTGAAACAGCAACTGGAATTCTATGAAAAGGTTAAAGAAAATCAATTAACCTACGTAAAAGATCCCGGAACGGAAAATGGCATTCAGCCGGAATTTGTTACCCATACTTTAGATAAATTAGCCGCAAAAGATGCTGTTTTTACGGTAGATACGGGAATGTGCTGCGTGTGGGGCGCAAGATATATTACGGGGACAGGAGCAAGAAAAATGTTGGGTTCCTTTAATCATGGGTCTATGGCTAATGCAATGCCAATGGCCATCGGAGCTTCTTTGGCTTACCCGGGAAGACAGGTGATCGCCATGTGCGGTGACGGAGGTCTTTCCATGCTATTGGGAGATATGGCTACCATATTTCAGTATAAGCTTCCTGTTAAGCTCATTGTTTTTAACAACCGTTCTTTGGGAATGGTAAAACTCGAAATGGAAGTTGGTGGTATGCCGGATAACGAAACAGATATGGTAAATCCGGATTTTGCAATGGTTGCCCACGCGATGGGATATCCCGGTAAAAACGTTCATAAACCTGAAGAAGTAGAGTCTGCTATTAAAGAATGTCTTGATTATAACGGTCCTTACCTGCTGAATATTTTTACCAATCCTAATGCTTTGGCATTGCCTCCGAAGATTGAATTTGATCAGGTACTAGGAATGACTAAGTCAATGACTCAGTTGATGCTTGGCGGGAAAATGGAAGAAGCGCTGGATACGGTGAAAAGTAATTTCAAGCATATTAAAGATCTCTTATAATTTTTAATCATAGTTAAATGCACTAAAGTTTTTGATTTTTTTGAAAACTAATTATTATACTTGGGAGTTCTACATTTTGGATCTCCCATTTTTATTAAAATGCTTTGTTTAATTAAATTACTGTCCTGACATTCTGTCACAATATTTTGTATCTTTGCAAATTAATTCAAGTTTAAAGTTTATGGTCGGAAAACTTTAAACTTTACATATTTGAACTTTAAACAGATTATCGTGCAGGAAAAATATATAGACGAAACAAAACAGGGAGAAGCATTTGCAATTGCTGAAAAAGACGGAAACTCAAAGAAATTATTTCTTGAGAGCTATGGATGTCAGATGAATTTCTCTGACTCTGAGATTGTTGCATCTATTCTTAATGAGCAGGGATATAATACCACGCTTAAAGCAGAAGAAGCTGATTTGATTCTTCTCAATACATGCTCCATTCGTGAAAAGGCCGAACAGACCGTAAGGATGCGCCTTTCCCAATTCAAAAATCTTAAAAAAGAAAAGCCTAATATGACCGTTGGTGTTTTGGGCTGTATGGCCGAAAGGCTGAAAACAAAATTCCTGGAAGAAGAACAATTGGTTGACCTTGTTGTTGGCCCCGATGCTTACAGGGATTTACCCAATCTTTTAAAAGAAACTGAAGACGGTAGAGATGCGATCAACGTTATTCTATCCAAAGAGGAAACATATGCGGATATCAATCCTGTTCGTCTGGGTGGAAACGGTGTTACGGCATTTGTTACCATTACCAGAGGTTGCGACAATATGTGTACTTTCTGTGTGGTTCCTTTTACAAGAGGAAGAGAAAGAAGCCGCGATCCGCATTCAATTTTGGATGAATGTAAAAGCCTTTGGGAAAGTGGATATAAAGAAATAACACTTTTGGGACAGAATGTAGACTCGTATTTGTGGTACGGAGGTGGTCCTAAGAAAGATTTTGCCAAAGCATCCGAAATGCAGAAAGCAACGGCCGTTAATTTTGCGCAACTTCTTGATTTAGTAGCTAAAGCAGTGCCTCAGATGCGAATCAGATTTTCGACTTCCAATCCTCAGGATATGAGTCTGGATGTATTCAGGATGATGGCAAAACATGATAATATCTGCAAGTATGTTCATTTACCGGTTCAGAGCGGAAGCAATAATATGCTGGAAGCCATGAACAGACAACATACCCGCGAAGAATATTTAGATTTAATTAAAAAAGCAAAAGAAATTGTTCCTGAAGTAGCATTTTCCCAGGATATGATTGTTGGTTTCTGCAATGAAACTGAAGAAGATCACCAGGATACATTAAGCCTGATGAGAGAAGTAGAGTATGACTACGGCTATATGTTTGCTTACTCGGAAAGACCGGGAACTCCGGCTCATAAGAAAATGGAAGACAACATTCCGGCTGATGTTAAGCAAAGACGTCTGGCTGAGGTGATTGCTTTGCAGGGAGAATTGTCCAGAAAAAGAATGAAATCTTACGTTGGAAGAGTTCATCAGATTTTAATAGAAGGAATTTCCAAGAAGAACGAAAACCAATGGAAAGGAAGAAATTCCCAGAATGCCGTTTGTGTCTTTGATAAACTGGAAGGACAGAAAATTGGTGACATTGTGGACGTTTTTGTTTTTGATAATACCCAAGGCACACTTTTAGGGGAAACTGTTTCAAAATAAATTATGACCGTGGATTTAACGAATAAACAGCTTGTACAAAATATTTCTGCATTGCTTGAAAATGCCAGGAATAAAGTTGTTGTTGCCGTTAATCAAACCATTGTTCTTACTTATTACGAAATCGGAAGAATGATTGTAGAAGATGAGCAGAACGGAGAAAACCGTGCAGAGTACGGCAAGGCTGTTCTTAAAGATTTATCTTTACATCTTACTGAAAAATTCGGTAAAGGGTTTTCACAAAGGAATTTAGAGCAGATGAGACAGTTTTACTTGTCTTATTCAATTCCGCAGACACTGTCTGCGAAATTCAATCTTTCATGGTCACATTATCTTAAATTAATGAGAATCAAAGATAGTAATGAAAGAAAATTCTACGAAATAGAAAGCTATAAAAATAACTGGAGCTTACGCGAACTGCAAAGACAATATGATTCTGCTTTATATACGAGACTGTCTTTAAGTAAAAATAAAGAAGAAATTCTTCAGCTTGCAGAAAAAGGTCAGATCATAGAAAAACCAAAAGATCTTATCAAAGATCCTTATGTGCTTGAATTCTTAGGTTTATCCGAAAAAGCAACCTATTCCGAAGGAGATCTGGAATCTCAATTAATTGACAAATTAGAACATTTTCTTTTAGAATTGGGAAATGGTTTTACCTTTGTCGGTAGACAACAAAGAATTACTTTTGAAGAGAAGCATTTTTATATAGATCTGGTATTTTATAACAGGATCCTGAAATGCTTTGTGCTAATTGATTTAAAAATTGGCGAGCTGAAACATCAGGATATCGGACAGATGCAGATGTATGTGAATTACTTCGATAGAGAAAAGCGTCTTGAAGGAGAAAACAAAACCATAGGAATTGTTCTTTGTCAGGACAAAAGTGAAGCATTGGTTCAGTACACTTTGCCTGAAGATAACGAACAAATTTTTGCGAGTAAATATTTTACGGTGTTACCAAGTAAACAAGATTTTATTAACATTTTAAACTCAGACAATGGAAAAACTTCATAAATATTGCCTAAGTGTATTGTTGGTAATAATCTGCAGTAACATTTCCGCGCAGATCAGTAATGGTTCTGTGGAAAATGATGATTGTAAGCAATTATACAGGCTTTACCATCAGATTTTAAATCAGAAACATGAATTTTCCGGAGGATTTTGTATCAATAAAAGGTCGGTCCGGAACTTTGCAATGGGCCATAAAGAAAATGCCATTGACCTGATTGGAAGCGGATTTCCTGAGCATGAAAACATTTGTTTCAAAAGCAAATTCGGAGGAGATTTTGTTGATAATCATCAAAAACACTCCCTGCTTCTTTACAATTACGAAAAAAACAGTAAAGCAAATCTCTTTGCTGGAATTTTATATTTTAAAGCTAAAGTTTCGAAAGTCAGAAATAAAGATTATTTACATTTAAGTTGATTTAATTTCAGAATTCAAATCATTTAAACATTAATCATTTACAGTAAAAACATAAAACTGTAGATCAAAAAATAATCTAATTTATGAGTAACGAGTTACAAAATATAAAAAACCGTTTCGGTATTATCGGAAACTTTCCGGCGTTAAACCGTGCATTGGAAAAAGCTATTCAGGTTGCACCGACAGATATTTCTGTTCTTGTCATTGGGGAAAGTGGTGTAGGGAAAGAGTTTATTCCTAAAATTATCCATTCAGAGTCTAAAAGAAAACATCAGCCTTACATCGTCGTCAACTGCGGAGCTATCCCGGAAGGGACTATTGATTCCGAATTATTCGGGCACGAAAAAGGAGCCTTTACCGGTGCTACCGCTACCAGAAAAGGATATTTTGAAGTCGCTGACGGTGGAACAATTTTCCTTGATGAGGTCGGTGAATTACCTTTACAAACGCAGGTTCGCCTATTAAGAGTGCTGGAAAGCGGCGAATTTATGAAAGTTGGTTCTTCGCAGGTTCAGAAAACAAATGTAAGAATTGTTGCGGCTACCAATGTGAATATGATGAAGGCTATTCAGGACGGTAGATTCCGGGAAGATCTTTACTATCGTTTAAATACCGTACAGATTGACATGCCTCCCTTGAGAGAAAGGAAAGGTGATATTCATTTGTTATTCAGGAAGTTTGCTATCGATTTTGCCGAAAAATACAGAATGCCGGAACTCAAGCTTGAGCCGGGTGCGGTACATTATATCGAAAATTATAGTTTTCCAGGAAATGTGCGTCAGCTGAGAAATCTTGTGGAGCAAATGACCGTTGTAGAAAGAAACAGACATGTCACCGTTGAAAAACTGGCAGAATACATCCCAATGGAGTCTCATCTTCCGATGGTTGTCAATACACCTAATTCCCAAAAACAAAGTGATTTCGGAAGTGAAAGAGAAATCATGTACAAAATTCTATTTGACATGAGAAGCGATATTAATGATTTAAAATCCTTAACTTCGGAATTGATAAAAAACCGCGGAACTTCGGATCTGAGCAGCCATGAGAAAAATTTGATTAACAGAATTTATACTCCTGAAAGTCAACAGAATGTAGCGCCAAATTCATTGCTGTATTTTGAAAATAACAGCAACAATAATAATTCTGCGATTCAGAATCCGACAATTATTTCAGAGCCTGAAAATAGCTATGAAGATATCGAGGATATTGAAATTGAAGAGCACAGACCGGAATCTTTATCTTTGCAGAATAATGAAAAGGATTTGATTATCAAAGCTTTGGAGAAGCATAAAGGAAGAAGGAATAAAGCGGCCGATGAACTGGGAATTTCACAAAGAACATTATACAGAAAAATAAAACAATATAATTTAGAAGAATAAAATTAATTAATCATGATGAAAATCAATCCAAAACCGGTCAATTTTAAAATGGGAGATTACATAAGTAATGGCTATGAATTTCTGAAGGGAAATTTCGGAGATATTTTAGTGGCTTTTTTACTGTGTATAATAATGTCTATCATTCCTTTCTGCGGTTTGTTGGCTATAGGCAATTTCTACAGATATTGCAGGGATATGAGGGCCGGAAAGCAGGTAAGCGCGGGTGATATTTTCAATTTTGATAATTTTTTGCCGTATTTTATCATGCAGTTGATTTTTCTGGCAGGATTTGTAATATTATACATCCCGATGTTTATATTCATTCCGATTATGTCCGGCAATGGCGACCCTTCACCAGTGATGGGAATATTGTATGTACTCTATATGATTTTCTTATATATTGTAGTCATTATAGTTGCACTTAAAGCTTTTTATATGGTTGCTTTAATATCGTTGGGAGGAATTACAGATGTGAAAACAGCATGGAATATATCTGTCACAATGGGTAAAGGTAATCTTTTATCCATGTTTTTATTTGCTCTGGTCATCGGTATTCTGGGTTATCTTGGGGTTCTTGCATGTGTGATCGGATTGATTTTTACCATGCCTTTTGTATATACGGCACAATATTTCGCTTTAGAAGACGGTTTAAAGCAGGTTACTTATGACGAAATTCAGGAAATTGGAATTAAAGATGATTTTTAAAATTAAAAAAAATAAAATTAAACAGCCAAAATTGTGGCTTTTACTTCTGTGTCTGGGAATTCTCAATTCCTGCTACAGTTTCTCGGGCTCATCTCTCAAGGATGAAAAAACGATCCAGATCAATGAATTCCCGAATAATGCTCCTTTGGTAAACCCTACCTTGTCGCAGCAGTTTTCTACGGATATTCAGAACCGGTTTCTCCAGAGAACAACTTTAAAAGGAACTAAAGAAAATCCAGATATTCTGGTAGAAGGTGAAATTACGGATTATTCCATTACACCTACGACGATCAGTTCTACTACAGTGCCTGCTACAGGGGGAACGGTGCAGGAATCTCAGAATAAACTTACCATCACGGTGAAAGTGCATTATGAGAATAAGCTTCATCCTGAATTAAGTTTCGACAGAACCTACTCTGATGAAGCGGTTTTCAACAGTAATTTGTCACAGTCTGATATCGAGAGCTCTCAGGTAAAAATTGCGACAGACAGGATTATTAATAAGATATTTAACGATATTGTAGCGAATTGGTAAGATGAATCATAGAGTTTTAGAATTATTAAAGACCCCAAAAAGCATTCAGTCAGAGGATCTCCATCTTCTGGAAGAGGAAATTAATTCTTTTCCCTATATTCAAAATATCAGAGCATTATATTTGTACGGGGTGCATTTGTATGATAAAGATAATTATCAGAAAGTGCTTTCCACTACCGCGGCTTATACCACAGATAAAAAGATTCTGTATCAGCTTATCAATGGAAAAATTCAGCAAAAAACGCAAGTTGAAAGTCCTTCTGAGGCTGTAAAGGAAAAAATAATACCGGCCGAAAATCCGCTTCAGCTTTTACTGAGGTCTAAAGCTTCGGCATTCCCGCTAAAAAGAGAAGAAACTCCGGTTGATGTTCCAATTGTTGATGCAGAGCCTGAAATTGTTGAAAAGCAAACGCAGCTTATCAGCGATCAGGAAAGCTTTGGTGTAGCTCCTGTTCCGAAACTTGAAGCGAAAGAGGTTTTTGTAAATGGAGAGCGGAACAGAATTTTATTTGAAGGCGAAGAAGATTTTCTTGAAAATGACGATGTGGAAACCATTGACCTCGAATCAACATTAGAATCTGGTTCTATCATCACATACAAAGCAGAGAAAAAAGAACAGTCTCAAATCTACGATAAAGAAGTTCCGGAGCAAAAAGAAGCCGAAAACGCCGAAAATTTCATTTCTGAAACAATTATCGAAGAAGAAAAAATCACTCAGGAAGCGGAAAAAGAAGAGGTGTCAGATTCGTCAGAATTAAGCTTTCACGAAACAGAAACTTTCCTTCCTGATGTTCTGATATCATCAGATGAAGAGCAGGAAAAAGTCCAGGAAGATGAAAATTCCTCTTTAGAGAAAGCTGAAGAAACTGCGGATTTTACGCATGAAAAAATCATTCATGAAGATGAAATTTCATCAAAAGAAGAGGAATCAGTTAATAATGAAGCAGAATTAAGCTTCCACGGTATGGAATCATTTCTTCCTGAAGTTAAAATTGAGGCAAATAAAGCTGAAGAAAGAATAGCTGAAATTTCTCAACCTAATGTCAGCAAGCATGAGGACGAAATGCGCAGACTGATCGAAGAGGTCGAAAGAAAGATGAAAGAAAAAGCGGCTTCTGAAAAAACTGAAAAGCGGGAGGAACCGGAAAACACAGGACATGATATCAGCTTTGCGGAAACTCAAAGTTTTGAAGTTAAACCTCAGCCAGAAGTTGAAGAAGAAGCTGGAGAAGTCAATGCCGAAACTGATGTACAGGCTGAAACTTCTGAAGAATTAAAAGAAGAGCCGGCAGAAAATAAGGAGAATATCGAAGAAAAAGCTGAAGTACATTCTGCATGGAAGCCCATGTCATTTGAATCCAACCTTCCTGACTCTTTACTGAATAAATCAGAAGAAATTAAAAGTCCTGAGGCAGATATTCCATTAAAGGAAACGATCGCAGAGGAAATTAAAGATGAACCAAAAGAAGAAGCTGTATCCGAACCGGAACAAATTTCTGAACCGGCGAAACAAGCTACTGAAATTATAGAACCGTCCGAAAATAATCATACTGAAGAAAAACAGCAGGAAGCACAGGACGAGAACAAGGAAGAAGCGCCGGTAATGAATGTTTCATTCTTTGGTTCCGGGTGGACAATCGCTCAGCCCGAGAAACAGCAGGAAATTCATCACCAAGAAGAAAAAACGGATTCTGAATCAGAGAATGTTGTTGAAGAGCAGAAATCAACTACGCTTGATAGCAATATTCCCGGGTTTATCAACACTTGGCAGAGTTGGCTGAAGATCGACCGATCAGAAGGAGTTCAAAAAGAGAAAGCCGAAATCAAAAATAAGGTGATCGAAACTTTTATTGAAACCAACCCGAAAATCAGTCAGCTGAAAGAGGAAAGCAATTTTGTGGTAAAGGAAAAAGGTGATGATATTTCACATTTGATGACGGAAACACTGGCCAATTTATACTTTGAGCAAAAACTTTACACCAAAGCGATCAAAGCATTCGAAATTTTAATTAAAAAAACGCCTGAGAAGAAAGAATATTATGAAGGAAGAATTCAGGAAATAAAGGATTTCAGGACCAAAGGATAATCACCATGAATGTACTGTCAATTACCCCTTTCCAGATTATATTCCTGTTGATGGCAATAGTAGTATTATATTTTTCCGCAATAGCGATCTTATTCAAAAACAAATCAGGATTGTTGCCTTATCTGATATTGCTGGTATTTCCGGTAATAGGACCTTTAGGAATTGTTCTGGGAAATTATACTAAGAAAATAAAATAAAAACGGGCGGAAATTTTTCCGCCTGTTTTTATTTTTTATAATGTGTACTCCTTAAGAATACTGATTATGACTTTTTCTGGCCTTGGCATAGTTTGATAAACTGCTCTTCAACATCCTGAAACTTTTCCGGCATTTCAGAAGATGCCCAAAAAAGCATCGCCATTGTTTTATCTCCGAAAGCTTCCCTAAAGAAGTTTTTATTCAAACGGTAGCATTCCCGCAAAAGCCTTTTTATGCGGTTTCTATGGATGGCTTTTTTGAAATATTTCTTTGAAACCGAAACTGCAAATTTTGTGCTTTCAACAGGGGTTGCGGGTTTGTCTTTAAGGATAATGATTCTCAGATTCCCATTTGTTCTCCATTTACCTTTTTCAAAAAGTAAAGAAATTTCAGTATTTTTCTTGAGTTTTTCGGCTTTGGGATATTTGAAGTTTGTCATTTACGACGTAAATATAAGAGAATTTTAATCTTTTTTCACTAAATAATTAATAACTTCCGCCGCCGCATACAACCCGAAAATAGCAGGAATAAAGCTGATTGTTCCGTAAAATGATTTTTTAAAATTACTTCCGTCAGTCATTTTAAGGCTTTCCTCCTTCTGTATTTCATTAGAAAAAACGCATCGGATTCCTTTATTAATCTTTTCTTTTTTAAGTCTTTTTCGGACCTGTTTCGCCAGGAAGCAATTGTGGGTTTTGCTGACATCTCTTACCATCACCATGCTGGGATCTGTTTTCCCTCCCGCTCCCATAGAGCTTACCACTTTTATTTTTCTTCTTCGGGCGGCAATTAATAAGGTCAGTTTTGGAGTTACACTGTCAATACAGTCAAGAATATAGTCAAATTTCCCTTCATCAAGGATCTGGTCCATTCTTTCAGGATTCAGAAACTCATTGATTTTGGTTAAATTTAATTCAGGATTAATATCCAAAAGTCTTTCCGCTACCACTTCCACCTTATGCTTTCCTACGGTTGAATGTAAAGCGGGTAATTGTCTGTTGATGTTGGTAATATCCACCGTATCGCCGTCTACGATTGTCATATTCCCGACTCCGGCTCTTGCAAGGAATTCTGCAGCAAAAGATCCTACACCTCCTAAACCTACTACAAGAACATTTGCTTTACCAAGCTTCCCGAGGCCTTCTTCCTTGATCAGAAGCTCCGTTCTTTCCAACCAGTATTTATCCATTTTTTATTGTCTCTAAATTTTCTAAAATCTGTATGTTTAAACTTTCTAAAGAAATTCCTTTCAGTTCCGAAACTTTTAAATACAGTTCTCTGATATCGAAATCATCATTGTCGGTCTCTAAAAAGATCTTATCTAAAGGAGTAATTTTCAAAGTATTTTGCAAAGATAAATTATACAAAACCGCTTTTCCAAAACTCAGGTAAAAATTATTTTTAAGCAGATCTCTTGCAATGCTTTCTTTTTTATTAAATCCATGAATGATCATCGGCTGTTCTGCATGTTTTTTGAAAGAAATTACTTCATAAAATTTTCTTACGCAATGAATAATGATGGGCTTTTTAACTTCATTGGCGAATTTTATCTGTCTTAAAAATACTTCCTCCTGAATTTCCTGTTGAACATCTACAAATGAATCCAGACCGCATTCTCCGATTGCCACGCATTTCTCAGTAATGTTAGATTCCAGCCATTGAAATTGTTTTTCGATCGCAGAGGAGTCAATGTCTTTTGGGTGAATTCCTATGGAATAAGGAGCTTCTGCCGGAATGCCCTGCCAGTCGAGATTATAGATTCCAAAGGAAACATTTTTCTTATGATGATGAAAATCAAAAAAATCCATATTCAAAAATACTATTAATTTAGATTTAATGTAAAATTCTTAAACGAACGTTTATAAATCTGTTAAAAATTTCTTAACTTTACTAAAAGTGCACTACATGAAGAAAAAATTTACTGAAAAACAGATACACATTTTAGACATTGCAGAAGAGCTGATTGCCAAGAAAGGTTATGAGGGTACATCGGTGAGAGATATTTGTTCTAAAGCTAATATCAACGTTGCGATGATCTCCTATTACTTTGGTTCCAAAGAAAAAATGATGTCTTATCTTTACCAGTACCGGGTATTGAAGACAAGGGAAAATTTTTCAGAATTTGCAGATACCATTAAGGAAGGAAAGCCGGAAATGCAGATGAAAGAAATTATTAAATATATTGTAGCTCAGTTATTTAAATATAATTATTTTCACGGTTTTGTTACGCAGGAACTTCGTCATACCGAAAATCTTAAAGACGAATTAATGGATTTCTACCAGTTATTCGTTAAAAAGCTGGACGAAGTTATCAAAAAAGGTGTCACTTCTGGAGTTTTTACTTTTACTCCCAAACCGGAAGATATTTTAACAACTATTATTGGTTCTACTTTATTTGTTATTCGAAACAGAAATTTTTACGAGTTGTATGTTCCTAACAAAAGCGAGGAAACCTATTCTAAAGAAGCCGAAAAGAAAGTAAGAATGAATCTATTAATGAGTGTTTTTGCAATTTTGGGATACGCAGCAGACTAAAATTACGTTAAATAATCATAAAAAAAAATCTATTGACAAAAAAGTTATATTTTTGCAAATTAGTATATCGGCTGTATAATCCGAAAACTGTTGAATTTTTTATATGAAAAAATATATTTTAGGTCTTTTTGCTGTAGCTGTAGTCGCATCATGCGTGAGCAAGCAGGAAAAAGCAATGAAAAGTGCGGATAAAAACCTCATCTTAAAAACCGCTAATGAAAATTTTGCCAAAAAGAAATGGAAAAATGCGTTGGCGCTTTATGACAGACTTACCAATTTGGTAGCCGGAACGGATGATTTTCCCAATGTTGCCTTTAATACAGCGTATGCGAACTATTATGATAAAAACTTCAGGCTGGCAGGGAATCAATTCAAAAATTTTTCGGTGAATTTTCCTAAAGATCCGAGAGCAGAAGAAGCAGCTTATATGGCGGCCTTATGTTACTATGAAGGATCTATGGATTATAACCTGGATCAGTCTACAACACAGTCGGCGATCGCACAGCTTCAGGAGTTTTTAAATAATTACCCGAATTCTGAAAGAGCCAAAAATATCAACACCCTGATTGATGAGCTATCTTATAAGCTGGAATTCAAAGCTTATGAAAACGCAAAACAGTATTACAAAATGGGTGAATACAAGGCTGCAAACGTAGCTTTTGAAAACGTTTTGGAAGATTTTCCAAGTACGAAACTTCGTCCTCAGATTTATGATTATATCTTAAAATCACGCTATGAGCTTGCTAATAAATCGGTTTATGATCTTAAAGATGAACGTATTGAAAGCGCATTAGCCTTTACAAGGCAGGTTGAAAAAGAAATGCCGAATACCGATCTTGCCAAAACAGCAGTAGATATCAGACAAAAGCTGGAAAAGGAAAAGAAAGATTTTGTAGTTGTTAAAAAGCAGACCGAAGCAAAAATTGCCGCTCTTACAGAAAGACAGAAGAAGCTGGAAGCCCAGAATGCGGAAAAGGCAAAAACAGAGCAGCAAATGAAAGATCAGGTAGATGCAGAGAAAAAAGCAACCCAGATCCGTAGAGATAGTGCAGCGATTAATACACCTCCGCCGGCGGCCACTTTCAAAATTCAAAGATAATTCGTAAATTTGCGAACTTAAATAAAAATAATATTCTCAAAATGAGTGTAAAAGATACAAAAGCAGAAGTAAATACCATTACTTACGATAAGGATAAGATTGAAGACAAAGTAGGCTCAATCTACGAAGCGATTGTTATCATGGGAAAAAGAGCAGAGCAGATCAATGCTGAAATCCGTACGGAACTTCACAATAAGCTTGATGAGTTTGCAGTTCACAATTCCACATTAGAAGAAGTTTTCGAAAACAGAGAGCAGATCGAAATCTCAAAGCATTATGAAAAACTTCCGAAGCCAACTTCTATCGCAATTGAAGAATGGCTGAACGGAGATGTTTACTTCAGAAAAACTGAAGAGAGAAAATAAAAATCAATGTGTTTTTTATATATAAAGGTCATAAAGGAAATCTTTTCTTTATGACCTTTGTTGTTTGAACAGGTTTGTGAGAAAAAATAAGTAATTTAGTATTCTTAAAATTAAAATTGAATGAGTCTTTCCGGCAAAAAAATTCTCATTGCGGTTTCCGGAGGAATTGCAGCCTACAAAATCCACTTTCTCATCAGAGATTTTATTAAAAAGGGAGCTGAAGTACAGGTAATTATGACTCCTGATGCAGAACAGTTTGTGACTAAACTTAGTATTTCTACATTGTCTAAAAAACCGGTATACACAGATTTTTATGGAGACAACGGAACCTGGAACAGTCACGTAGAACTGGCTTTATGGGCAGACATAATGCTTTTTGCGCCGTGCACGGCAAATACATTATCCAAAATGGTTCACGGAATGTGTGATAACCTGGTGATTGCAACCTATATGTCTGCGAAATGCCCTGTTTTTATCGCTCCTGCGATGGATCTGGATATGTATGCGCATCCATCCACCAAAAGAAATATTGAGATGGCGGAAAGTTTTGGACATGTCATTATTCCTGCAGAAAACGGAGAACTGGCAAGCGGACTGATCGGGCAAGGAAGAATGTCTGAGCCTGAAACAATAGCTAAAGCTGTTGAAGATTTTTTTGATTCAGATACTAAAAAAACACTTGAAGGAAAAACGGTTTTAATTACAGCCGGACCAACATATGAAGCCATTGACCCTGTACGGTTTATCGGAAATCATTCTTCCGGGAAAATGGGATTTTCTCTGGCGGAAGAAGCTTCAAAAAGAGGAGCGAAAGTTATTTTAATTTCAGGGCCGAGTTCTGAAAAAACAAATAGTAAAAATATTGAACTTTATAAAGTAACTTCGGCAAAAGAAATGCTGGAAAAGGTTTTTGAGTTCTATGATAAAGCTGATATCGGAATTGCCAGTGCTGCTGTCGCAGATTATGCTCCGAAAGAAGTGGCTAAAGAAAAAATTAAAAAGAATGATGATCATTTAACAATTGAATTGGTGAAAAATCCTGATATTCTTAAAACGATGGGCGAGAAGAAAACACATCAGTTTTTGGTTGGTTTCGCATTGGAAACCCAGAATGAAGAAGAAAATGCAAAAGCAAAACTTGAAAAGAAAAATCTGGATATGATCGTTCTGAATTCTCTTTGCGACGAAGGGGCAGGATTCAAAAACGAAACCAATAAAATAAAAATATTTACCCCAACGGAAAAGAAAGAATTTGAGCTTAAATCAAAAGATGAGGTCGCAAAAGATATTTTGGATTTCGTTGAGACTCAACTTTTAAAATAATTTTAATAAATTTCCGTTCTCAATCTTTACTAGAAAATGAAAAAAATAATAAGCATATTTTTACTGCTGTTTTTGTTTAATCTTAGTTTTTCCCAGGAGCTGCTGGCTACCGTTCAGGTAAATTCACAGCAGTTGGGCGGAAGTAATCAGTCTGCATACAAGGCATTGGAGAAAAGTTTAAGAGACTTTATCAATAACACAAGCTGGACGGGAAAAAGACTTCAGAATTTTGAAAAAATAAAATCAAATTTTGCGATTGTTATCAGCGAAAGAGACGGAAACCGATTCAGGGGAAGCATCGTTGTACAGGCGGTGCGTCCGGTTTTTAATACTACGTATGAGTCTCCGCTTATCAACCTTCAGGATCAGAGATTTTCTTTTGATTATGTGGAAAATGAGAACCTGATTTTTAACGAAAGACAGTTTTCAGGAAAGAATTTGATTGATGTCATCAGTTTTTATGTGTATGTAATTCTTGGTATTGATGCCGATAGCTTTCAGTCGATGGCGGGAACGCAATGGTTTCAGAAAGCACAGCAGATCGCACAAAACGGAGAATCTCAGAATACATATGACGGATGGAAGCAGATCAATGAGCCAAGAAGCCGCTCTATTTTAATCAAGGAAATTTTGAGTCCGAACTGGAGCCAGCTGCGTGCAACCATTTATTCTTATCACAGAGCAGGGCTGGATAATCTTTTTAACCAAGACCAGACTGCCGCGAAGAAAGTGATATTTGATGCTTTAATGCAGTTGAAACAGTACGAAAACTCCTTTCAGCAGGCTTATTTCTTTAATCTTTTTATGGATACAAAAGCCGATGAAATTTTCAATATATTCAATTCCGGAAATAACGGAGGCATTGTGTTGGGAGATCTGAAAAACGTCATGACCATTATTTCTCCTAAAAGTACAGAGTCACGATGGAACAAGTGGAAACAGTAATCTTCACTTGAATCCTGAAATCTAAAGTTCTATATTTGCAATAGCTAAATAATCGCTATTATCAATGCTTTCGAGAATTTATATTAAAAATTTTGCCCTTATTGATACCCTTGAAGTATCATTGCACAATGGTCTGCAGGTGATCACCGGGGAAACCGGTGCCGGAAAATCTATTATTCTCGGTGCTTTGCGGTTGATTCTTGGCGAAAGAGCCGACGTAAAGTCGATCTCAAAAACGGAAGAAAAAAGCATCGTTGAAACCGAGTTTTCTTTAAACAATCAGTTTAAAAAATTCTTTATTGAAAACGATCTTGATTATGAACATCAGACAATCATCCGGAGAGAAATTTTACCTTCCGGAAAATCAAGGGCGTTTATTAATGATGTTCCGGTTACGTTGGATATTTTAAAAGAATTGTCTTCCCGGTTAATTGACATTCATTCCCAATTTGAGACTTCCAATCTTTTCACTTCTGAATATCAGTTTAAAATTATCGACGGGTTTTCGGAAAACAAACAGCTGGCGGAAGACTATCATGATGAATTTTCAGATTTTCAGAGTCAGAAAATACAGCTTAAAAAACTTCAGACACAGCTTTCAGAATCAAATAAGGAAAGTGACTATAAAGCATTTCTCCTCAATGAGCTTGAAGAGCTTCATCTGGATGATGTCGATTATGACGAGCTTCAGAACCAGCTTTCTATACAGGAGAATGCAGAAATGATTTCCGATAATCTGGCTCAGGTATTGTCAAGATTTCATCAGGAAGAAGTGGGAATTTTGTCTTTCTTCAATGAAGCTAAAAATAAACTCTCAAAAATAGCAGAAGTATCCGGCAGTTTTGCCGAACTTGATGAAAGGCTGGAAACCTCTTTTGTAGAATTAAAAGATATTATTTCCGAGCTTGAAGACGAAGCCGAAAGCATAGAAGTAAACCCGGAAAATCTTCTTTTGCTCACCGAATTGAATAATAGGATCAATGCTTTGTTTCTTAAGCATGGTGCCGGTGATCTCACAGAATTAAAAGAAATCAGAGATAAACTTGCTGGCGAGCAGCAAGGTGCTTCAGAACTGGAATCCCAGATTGCCGAGATTTCGGAAAATATTACAAAAAAAGAAAAGATACTGCAGAACCTCGCAGAAAAACTTTCGAAAAACAGGAAAAAAAGTATTCCCCTATTCATTAAAAAAGCGGAAGAAATGCTCAAAAAGCTTGGGCTTGAAAAAGCCAGAGTTGATATTGAGCTGCAAAATACTGCGGAATTTAACCAATTTGGAAAAGAAAATATTCAGTTGTTATTTCAGGCCAATTCAGGATTTCCTTTAAAGCCGATCCAGACTGCTATTTCAGGAGGTGAAAGATCCAGGGTGATGCTGGTGGTAAAGAAAATTATCGCTGAAAGTGATGAGTTGCCGACCCTTATTTTGGACGAAATTGATACAGGAGTTTCCGGGAAAGTGGCTGAAGAGATCGGGAATCTGATGCGTGAAATGTCTGCCGATATGCAGCTGATCGTTATTTCACATCTTGCTCAGGTAGCCGCGAAAGGAAATAACAACTATAAGGTCGTAAAACAAGATGTTGCCGGAAGGACTCAATCTACTATTGTTCCCCTTAACGAGGAGGAAAAGCTGAATGAAATTGCCCAATTACTTTCAGGAAGTAAAATCACGGAAGCAGCTTTAGCACAGGCTAAAGAACTGATCGGATAATTTTAGGAATAAGAAATATAATGAAGACTTCCGATGTTTCGGAGGTCTTTTTTGCTTTAAATCAGTTATATCCAACTTGTTTACTATTCTGTGAGAATTTTATATTCAAACTAAAATTTCTGGAGAAGGCGGTTGATTAAAAATAGAATAGTTTCTGATTATTGTAAAAATACATATTGATTAAGGTTAAAAATTGTAACAATTGTATCTTTACATGAACTAATGTAAAAAAGATAACTATGTTTTTAAAATTTCTAAGGTTAGAAATCAAGAGTTTTTTTCGTGGCAGTTCTTTAGGAATCAATCTGGCGATGAAGATTCTCAGGCTTATTGGGATTCTCTATTTTATGGCATGTCTGGTGGGGGGAGCATTTGGTGCCTTTTTCTATATTCAGGAAGAAATACATCAGGACCCAATTAAGATCGTTTCCCGGTTTTTAATTGCGGGCTGGGCCATTGATCTCATTATAAAGTACATCTGGCAGGAAATGCCGACTCAGAATATCAAGCCTTTTCTTACGCTGAATATTCGTAAGAAAACGCTGGTGAACTATATGTTTGTAAAGACGTTTTTATCTGCGTTCAGCTGGCTGAATTCCCTGTTTTTCATTACTTTTTCCATTATTGCGATATTTAACGGATATGATGCAGCCGGTATTATAGGTTGGTTTATCGGAGTTTCTTTATTGTTTTATCTGAATAATTTCATCAATATTCTTTTTAATGACAAGGAAACGGTTGCTATCGGCGTAGGCTCAGTAATTGTAGTGGTTGCCGTACTTACTTATTACAACATTATTCCTACATTGGAATATTCCGAAAAGGTGTTTTATAATTTTTATAACAGGCCTTACTTTGCTGTTGTTCCCGCAATACTGTTTATTGCTTTATGGAAAATCTGCTTTAATCACATCCGAAAAGTATTTTATCTTGACGAAGGGCTTGAAGCAAAGAAAACGGTTGGAAAGACTGAAAATATTGCTTTCCTTAACAAATACGGTGCGATCGGAACGTTTATCAATAACGATATCAAAATGCTGAAGAGAAATAAAGTCACGAAAGGAATTCTTTGGGGAAGTCTTTTATTTCTTTTCTATGGAATGCTGATGTTTACTTCGCCTATTTATAAAACACCCGCCATGATGATGTTTATGGGACTTTTTGTGACAGGAGGATTCCAGTTTTTGTTTGGACAAAGGGTTCCGGCATTCGACAGTTCTTATTATCCGCTGATGATGACGCTGAATGTCCCTTATAAAGAATATTTAAAAGCAAAATGGTGGCTGATGAATATTGTGACCGGAGTTTCAATGATCCTGGCAATCTGCTATGCCTATTTCGGTTGGGAAATGTACCTTACGTTTTTCGCGGCAGGAATTTATAATATCGGGGTCAATTCACAATTTACCCTTTGGTCCGGGGCTTTCAACAAAATGCAGATCGATCTTAACTCTAAAGAAAAAAGGTTTGGACAAAAAAATAGTTTCAATCTGAAATCTCTTCTCCTCCTCATTCCTAAAATGTTTTTGCCGATGGTCGTATTTGCGATCGTAAAATTTTCTTTCGGAATTGAAGCAGGCGTTTCGAGTGTGGCTATTTTAGGACTGCTCGGGTTTTTATTGAGAGAAAAAATCTTCGATATTATTGTTAAACATTATAAGGTAGAAAAATACAGTACACTGGAAGCATTCAAAAACAAAGACTAATATGATTACAATACAGAATTTATCAAAAACATACGGTAAAGCAACCGTTTTAAATATAGAGCATCTTGAAATTCCTAATGGCGAAACCTTCGGACTTGTAGGGAATAACGGAGCAGGAAAAACAACATTATTCAGTCTGATGCTTGATCTCATTCAGGCAACAACAGGATTTGTAAGCATCGACGGAATTAAAGTCAACGAATCTGAAGCATGGAAAAATAAAGTTTCCGCTTTTGTAGATGACTCTTTCCTTATTGGTTACCTGACTCCCGAGGAGTATTTCTACTTCATCGGTGAATTGAGAGGACAGAATAAAGCTTCTGTAGACGAATTTCTAAAACAGTTCTACGATCTTTTTAATGGAGAGATTTTAAACTCCGGTAAATATGTACGCGACCTTTCAAAAGGAAATCAGAAAAAAGTAGGAATCGTAGGAGCTATTTTAGGTAATCCGGAGATTATTATCCTGGATGAGCCTTTTGCCAATCTGGATCCTTCAACACAGATTAAGCTGAAAAATCTTATTAAAGAACTTTCAAAACAGGACGGTGTGACATTCCTGATTTCCAGCCACGACCTTTCTCATACAACAGAAGTATGCAACCGGATTGTTGTAGTAAATAAAGGACAACTCGTAAAAGATATCCAAACCAATCCTGAGACATTGAGAGAATTGGAACAGTATTTCGCAGATCAGATTTCAAAGCCTGCGGAAACAGTTACTGTAAGTGATAATTCAAATTAAAACTTCATTATAAAGTAAAAAACACCCTTTCAAGCATTGAAGGGTGTTTTATTTTTCTCTTTTGATTTTTTATAATTCTTTGGAAAATTCTGACCATACTACTTGATATTCCATTAATATTTTGAAAGCAGTTCAGCTGTCGTTTTGAATTGATTTACCCTGTTTTCAGATATTCTGTATACAAGAACCGTTTTTATAGAGGAAAAATCAATGATTTTTGCATTAAAAATAAACTTAAGATATGCTTTTGTATATCTTAAGCTCATTTTACTATACTTTAAGTATGCTTTAATATACTTTAAGATTAGTCTTTTATGCATTAAGGTTAATTTTCTATACATTAAGGTTGGTTTTCTATGCATTAAGTTTGATTTTATATACTTTATGCTTATTAATTTATACATTAAATATATTTTTTCTATAAACTTGTTTAAACGAATTGCACAATTAACCGCATAAGTCACAAAAGATAACCTTAACGCAATGATTAGAACAATCAAAGCTCTCAAAAGAATAAAAATCGAAGATTTTTGAAGGCTATTGTGCCCTTTTTTCATTTACAGTCATCAACTTGAGATAAAATTGAGTTCATCTTTTGTGACTTTTGGTTATATAAAAAGTTCAAACAGTTTTATATCAAATGTATTAATATTTTAAAATTAAAATCCCTTCCGGAATTGAAAGGGATAATATTTTTTAACTTGTGAAATTTTATAAAGTTTAAATGATCGGTTTCCAATCTACCACCGCTCTGATGAATGCTTCTGCATTTTCTACCGGGATATTCGGTAAAATTCCGTGACCCAGATTGGCAATATATCGGTCTTTCCCGAAACGGTTGATCATTTCAGTCACCATTTTCTTGATTGTTTCAGGCGTTGAATGTAGTCTTGCAGGATCAAAATTTCCCTGAAGAGTCATGGTATGATTTGTCAGTGTTCGCGCAAATTCCGGAGTAATCGTCCAGTCTACACCTAATGCTGAAACCGGAGACTGTGCCATATCTTCCAGCGCAAACCAGCATCCTTTCCCGAAAACCACAACATGGGTTAGCGGACTTAATGCTTCAACAATCTGGTTAATATATTTCCATGAGAATTCCTGATAATCTGCAGGAGAAAGCATTCCTCCCCAAGAATCAAAAACCTGAACAGCAGAAACGCCTTTTTCAACTTTTCTTTTTAAATAAGCAATTGTCGTATCCGTAATCTTCTGCAGAAGAAGATGTGCCGCTTCCGGCTGTTGGAAACAGAAAGATTTGGCAATATCAAAAGCTTTACTACCTTTTCCTTCCACGCAGTAGCAAAGGATCGTCCATGGAGAACCAGCAAAACCGATCAGTGGAATTTCATTGTCTAATTTTTGTAACGTAAGTTCAATAGCATCAAAAACGTACCCTAATGTATCATTCACATCCGGAACCACAACTTGCTGAACCTGTTCCATCGTTCTGATCGGGTTGTCCAGCCATGGGCCCACGGATTCTTTCATTTTGAAATCAATTCCCATCGCCTGCGGAACAACAAGAATATCTGAAAACAGGATGGCCGCATCCAGAGGAAATCTTCTGATAGGCTGCACAGTGATATCAGAAGCCAGCTCGGGAGTCTGACATCTTGTGAAGAAATCGTATTTGTCACGTAAGGCAATGAATTCCGGCAAATATCTTCCGGCCTGTCTCATCATCCATACCGGAGGTCTTTCTACGGTTTCTCCGCGAAGCGCTTTTAAATATAGGTCGTTTTTAATCATAATCTATTAAACAGCATTGTTGCCAATGTAATTATATATCAGTCTTTGTTTAAAATTTCTTTTCGAATCAGTTTAAGAATGGATAAAAGATTGTTTCCTTCCGAGGTTAAAACTTTTTCTAAAGTATGTTTTCTGAGTTCACGGGAAGTCGTTTCTCCAATGGAAATCAGTTTCATTCCTTCAAGTGAATTCTGTTTTGCAAAACTACGAACTCCGCTCGGACTAAAAAAAACGGCAGCATGATATTTTTCATTTATCATGGGGCTGAGTTCTTCCGTTTTATAAATGATAATTTTTTTGTATTTAATATTTTGCAGCGGAAGGTCTTTGTCAAGGACGCTTATTGCCAGATTTCCACAGAAATGAAGGAAGTTTTCGTGCTGGCATTTTGCAGCAATAAATTTAGAAAGAGTATCAGCATTTTTCAACACTTTGAAAGTTCCGAAACCATGCTTTCTTAGTTCTTTTTTTGTTTTTTCGCCGACACAGTAGATCTTGTTGTAATTTTTTGCGGTAAAATCTTCATTAGGCATAAAGCCATTTTTAAAGAATGAATCTACTCCGTTTGCGCTGGTGAAAATCAGAGATTTGTTCTTTAAATCAAAAGGTTTCACATGCGCTGGAGTTGTTTTAATTACCTCAATACAGTCGACCGCAATATCATCTCCTAATTCTCTGGATATCATATTACGGTCTATATTTTTGGTAAATAAGATTTTCATATTTAAAGCTTAAGCTTGAAGCTGGCTTATAGAAGTTTAAATCTGATTTTTAATTTCAGCCATTAATTCCTTTCCTCCGTTTTCTAAAACAACGTTAGCAAACTTCTTTCCGAAGTTTTCTTCTTCGTTATAGATGAAATTTTCATCAGTGGCTATACAGCTTTTGCCGTCTAACGAGCAAAGTGCTGCTTTAAAACGGATCTGGTCTTCAAAAATTTCTGCAAAAGCTCCGATCGGTGCGGTACAGCCTCCTTCCAGTGTATTCAGGAAGTTTCTTTCCATTTCTACACAGATTTGAGTAGGCTTATGACTGATCATGCCCAGAATTTCATTGATTTCCTTTTTATCAGAATGGCCTGCCACGGCAATCACGCCCTGAGATGGTGCGGGAATCATGAAAGGAATCATCTCGTAATCGATGTCCATTTTCATTCTTTTGATTCCGGCTAAAGATAAAATAGTGGCGTCAAAGTCACCT
Organism: Chryseobacterium sp. 27AL; assembly: GCF_057815395.1. Classification (NCBI taxonomy): domain Bacteria; kingdom Pseudomonadati; phylum Bacteroidota; class Flavobacteriia; order Flavobacteriales; family Weeksellaceae; genus Chryseobacterium; species Chryseobacterium sp. 27AL. The sequence goes on from NZ_JBYRIW010000005.1 coordinate 64,309, forward strand.
TCTTCCAATTTCTTCAATCTCGTCTGAATATTTCCGCGAATGTCTGAAAACTCGGCATTAGGAAAGTTTTTCAGCCAGAAAGCTCTTCTTCTTAAACTGCTTGTGGCAAGTTTCAGTTCGTGGAATTCTTTATCTCTTGCAGATTCTTTTCGGATTAAAACATCCTGAGGATAATCCCTTTCCAGATAGGCGACAATCTCAAGGTTTTCCGGAAGATTGGTTGGCACGTCTTTCAGGGAATGTACAGCGATGTCGATCTCGTCATTTAATAATGCGATATCCAGATCTCTGGTAAAAACGCCTGTGATTCCTAAGGAATAGAGCGGCTGATGGAGATTTTTGTCTCCGGATGATACGATGGGAACAATTTCCGTTAAATAATTGCTGTTCTGAAGGTGCCGGGCAACTTCTCGAGCCTGCCAAAGTGCCAGTGCGGAATTTCTGGTTCCGATTCTAATGCTTTTCATTAAATTCGTTGTTTGGTTGTTCAACTAATATTTCGTGCATTAATTTACTAATTTCTTCGGCTTTTAACGGATTATCGATGATATATTTTGCAAAACGGTTGGTGATTTTCTGAATCATTTTGTCAGAAAGTTCCATATCCGTGATGTTTATATATTTATTTTTTTTGTAAAAATTATGCATTTCATTGCGTTCCATATTCTTTAAAACCGCTTTGAAATGATGAATATTGGGAGCCAGCTTTCTCTTTTTTTCCCACTCAAGGAAGTCTTTCATCAATTCTTTGATGATCTGTTCAGCTTTTGGGATTTCTTTCTCTCTCTGCTGAATGGTTTCCTGGATCTGCTTAGAAAGTTCGTCTACATCAATTAACGTTACATTTTTATTCTCTGTAACATCTTTATCAACATTGTTTGGAATAGAAAGATCGATTACCAAAGTTTCTTTCCCGTTCGGAAAATGAGATTTGTTAACGATAGGATGTCTCGCACCGGTAGCGACAATCAGAATGTCTGTTTGTTTCAGTTCCTGATCAAATTCTGTATAGTCAATATGAGGGATACGATATTTCTCTGAGATCTTTTCTGCCGTTTCCTGAGTTCTGTTGGCGATTTTAATTTTAGGCTGATATACGTGTTTTACAAGATTTTCAACCGTGTTTTGTCCTATTTCACCTACACCTAAAAGAAGAATATTCTTTTCGGTAAGTCTTTTCTGATTATTTAAAATATAATGAACCGCGGCATAAGAAACTGAAGCTGCTCCGTTAGAAATTCCTGTTTCGTTTTTAATTCTCTTGGAAATCTGAATAGCTGCATTAATAGCTCTTTCCAGGTAAGGATTGGAGTTCTGTCTTTCTTTTCTGAATCTGCTGTATGCTTTTTTAATCTGACCAATGATCTCAAAATCTCCGATAATCTGGCTTTCCAGTCCTGCAGCTACTCTGAAAAGGTGAATTAACGCTTCCTCTTTTGTAAGGATATTGGCAAACTGAAGGAAATCCATAAGATTTACGCCGATCGTTTTGCAGTATTCTTCGGCAACCAAAAGGTAATTCGGAGAGGTGGTGTAGATCTCGGTTCTGTTACAGGTGGAGACAACAAAGGCATCCCCTAAATCTTCATTGTGAATCCGGGTGACAAAGTTTTTAATGTTTTCATCAAAAAATGCAAATTTTCCCCTCGTTTCTACATCAGCCTTTTCATAACTAATGGAAAGTACCGCAAAATTGGACGTCTGATGTATGTTTGAATACTGTAACATAAGCGGGGCAAATTTACGTAAATTTTGATAAATGACTTTCTGAAAATATATATGATAATTATCGTAAAAAACTATTTTGGGATTATTCTAAATAGTGAAATAATGATCGTTAAAGATAAGAAGGATTGCAATAAAGTCTAAATTTTGAAAAATTGGCTGCAATACTTATTGTCATATTTCCGTCATTCTCTTTTAATCCGATGTTATCTTAAATCTGGTTTAAATCAAAGTCTGTAAATACTTAAAGTAAAAGTTAATAAGTGATTATAAATTTTAATAAAATTTTAACCAAATTATCTGCTTGTGAAATTTCTTTAGACGTCTTAAATTTATATCTTTGTAACTCTTTAAAAAATCAGAAGTAAAAGTATGAGTTTATTCGATATGTTTACGCAAGAGATTGCGATAGACTTGGGTACCGCCAACACCCTTATCATCCATAATAATAAAATTGTTATAGATCAGCCTTCGATTGTTGCTATTGAACGTTCAACAGGAAGACCGATTGCTGTTGGTGAACAGGCGAAACATATGCAGGGTAAAACTCACGAGGATATCAAAACGATTCGTCCATTGAAAGATGGGGTAATTGCGGATTTCCATGCTTCTGAACATATGATTAAAGAGTTTATCAAAAAAATTCCCGGAATTAAAGGTAAATTCATTCAGCCGGCTTTGAGAATCGTGATCTGTATTCCTTCCGGAATTACAGAAGTTGAAAAAAGAGCGGTAAGAGACTCGGCACAGAAAGTAAATGCAAAAGAAGTTCGTCTGATTTATGAACCAATGGCTGCGGCTATCGGGGTAGGAATTGACGTGCAAAAACCTGAAGGGAATATGATCATCGACATAGGTGGTGGTACTACGGAAATTGCCGTTGTTGCTTTAGGAGGTATCGTATGTGACAAATCTGTGAAAATTGCAGGTGATGTATTTACCAATGATATTGCTTATTACTTAAGAACACATCACAATCTTTATATTGGTGAAAGAACCGCAGAGAGGATCAAAATTGAAGTTGGTTCTGCTGTTGAGGATCTTGATGTTGATATTGAAGATATTCCGGTGCAGGGTAGAGACCTTATCACAGGAAAGCCGAAAGAAATCATGGTAGGATATAAAGAGATTGCAAGGGCTTTAGACAAATCGATCATCAGAATTGAAGATGCTGTAATGGAAACGCTTTCCCTTACTCCTCCGGAATTGGCCGCTGATATCTATAAAACCGGTATTTATCTTGCCGGTGGTGGCGCTTTATTGAGAGGTTTGGCGGACAGATTGCATAAAAAAACAGGTCTTCCTGTATTCGTTGCAGAAGATCCGTTAAGAGCTGTCGTTCGTGGAACGGGTATCGCCCTTAAGAATATGGATAAATTCAATTTCTTAATAAAATAATTCTAACTTTTTTACGACACATATCTGAATGGGATTTTTGCTGAGATTATTTTCGAAGAATGCACTTTTTGTCTTCTTTATATTTCTGCAAATTATTGCTCTGATTCTGATATTCTCTAAAAATGCTATGCAGAAATCCTGGATCGCAGGACAGTCTGCAGCGCTCAATTCGTGGGTGTCGGGATATATTGATGAAGGGGTTTCTTATCTTAAGCTGAAGCAGATCAATGAAGATCTGGTAGCTCAGAATAAGGCTTTAATGGTAGAGCTTTACGGAAAGCAGGGCGCAAAAAATCCTCAGTTCAGAAAAGTGCATGATACATTGGGAGGCGGACAGATCTATACCTTCGTAGATGGCGAAATTGTTTTCAACAGTATCAATCGTAGAAATAATTACTTTACCATCAACAGAGGAAGAAAAGATGGGGTGTTTCCGCAGATGGGGGTAATGGCTCCCAAAGGAATTGCGGGAATTGTGATCAATTCTACAGACAGCTATGCTTTGGTACAGTCAGTATTGAGTGTGAATAAAATCCGTATCAACGCTGCGCTTAAAAATTCAGGATATTTCGGAACGCTTACCTGGAATGGCGATAATTCACGGGTGATGCACCTGGCCGATATTCCGAAATATGTGGCTTTGAAAATCGGAGACACAGTGGTCACCGATGGGAAGTCTGCCATTTTTCCTAAAGGCGTAATGATTGGTACCATTGCGGGATATTCTGTTGATAATAAGACAGGCTTTTGGGATATTTCAGTCGAGCTGAGCGAGAAAATGGGTGCTTTAAGCAAAGTATATGTCGTTAAGAACCTTAAAAAGGCAGAAGTACAAAAAATTCAGGATACGATGCAATCTGTAATAAAAAAGGAAGATGATTAGCAGGACTTTATTTACGGACATATTAATCATGATTTTTCTGGTTGCATTACAAATTTTTGTATTGAACAGGATTACTATTTTCGGGAAATATACGCCGGTATTGTATCCTGTGTTTGTTATGTTTTATCCTTTCTTCAGGAATAAATTTCAGTTTTTAGCTTTAAGTTTTCTGATTGGCCTGTCGGTTGACGCGTTCCTCTATTCTTGGGGAATCAATGCATTTGCAACAACGCTTATAGCCTATTTCAGAACCTTAATTTTCAGGACTTCTACAGATACTTCTACGGACTTTTTTTCTTTTCAGTCCCTTCAGTGGGCGCAGTTTTTGCTGTTTTTATTTACAAGTATCTTTTTACATCAGCTTTTGGTACAATATATAGAATTTTTTAAGCTGAGCAGATTTTTTGAAATATTATTTAATGTGTTGGTAACGAGTATAATTTCGTTTATATTTATAGTTATTTACGCATTAATATTTAAAATCAAACAAAAAGTTTGAACACACGTTATTTAAAAATTTTTTCCGTACTTATCGTAATCGCCGCAATTTTTGTAGCGAGACTTGCTTATTTACAGCTTTTTACCGACAGATATGCGCTCAATGCAGCCAATACTTCCATTAAAATAGAATACGTCATTCCACAGCGTGGTGTTATTTTCGACAGGAATGGTAAAATTATGGTAGGAAACCAGCCTGCTTATGAAATATCTTTCACTCAGGCACTGATGCGGCCGGATTTCGACACACTGGCTTTCTGTAATCTGATGAAAATTTCAAAAAATGATTTTATCAGGACGATTGACAATATCAAAAAAGAGAAATACTATTCTAAGCTGACTCCGATGACTTTTATGAAGAACCTAAGCAGGGAAGATATTGCCAGGGTTCAGGAAATTATATTTAAATATCCCGCATTCAGCATTGTTTCGAGACCTCAGCGTCAATATGAAGTTTCAACCTCGGGAAATCTTTTGGGATATACCAGTGAAGTTAATGAGAGGGAAATTAAAAAGGATTCTACTTATTATCTGCCCGGAGATTTCATCGGTAAAACAGGAATTGAGAAAGCTTATGAAAAAGAGCTCCGCGGAATAAAAGGAATGAAATACATTCAGAAAGATATTAAATTGCGGAATGTAGGCCCTTATAAAAACGGTTCGTTAGACAAAGATGTGGTTACCGGAAAAGATATTACCCTTACCATTGATTATGATCTTCAGCGAATTGCAGAGGAAATGCTGGTCAACAAACACGGTGCGATTGTAGCCATTGATCCTAATAACGGTGAGGTTCTTGTTGCAGCAACAGGTCCGGATATCGATCCTAACCTTTTTACAGGCCCGAATAAATCCAGGAATCTGTATGCGCTTTCAAAAGATACCATTTACGAAAATAAACCAACGTTTGACAGATCACTGCAGGCAGCTTATCCGCCGGGTTCAACATTTAAATTATTAACGGCACTTGCAGCCATGCAGATGGGGGTGATGGATGAAAATACGATCTTTCCGTGCGGTGGCGGATTTTATTATAAAGGAAAAAGAATTAAAGGTCATGGAGGGGCAGATCCTCTGATCCCTTCAATTCAGGTCTCAAGTAACTGTTTTTTCACGTATGCTTTTATTGCCATCATTAAAAAATATCCGGGAAATCCTTCCAGAGGAGTTGATGAGTGGAAAAAAATCATGAGCAGTTTTGGAGTAGGTGAATTTTTAAATAATGATTTTGCGGTAGGCGCCAGGGGAAGAATTCCTTCGGGTGATTTTTATGAAAATAGGTTTAAGGCGATCATGAAAGCCAGTGGTTCCAAAAGAACAGATTTTAAAAACTGGGACGAAATGTCTACCGGTGCCATCTACAACGGGATGGGACAGGGAGATGTTCTGGTGACGCCACTGCAGCTTGCTAATTATGTGTCGGCGATTGCTAATAAAGGCTGGTACTATACCCCTCATATTGTGAAAGCGATTGACGGAAAACCTAACCCTGATCCGAGATTTAAAAAGAAACATCAGACATTAGTTGATAAAAAACATTTTGATCCGGTGCTCAAAGGTATGGAAGCGGTTGTATTGAATGGTACAGCACGCGGGTTAAAGTCAAGTGATTTTACACAGCTTGCCAAAACAGGTACGGCACAAGTACCTCAGGGAAAAGATAATTCGATTTTTGTATTGATTGCTCCTGCAGATAAGCCTAAGATTGTTGTCGCCGCAGTGATGGAACACGCGGGATTTGGTGCAACATGGGCGGGTCCGGCAGCGACAATTATTGCTGAAAAATATATCACAGGAGACATTAAACGTGAACATCTTTATAAGAAGATGGTGACCTCCAGTTTCATGCCTGAATACAAAAGACAATGGATTGCCGATCTTAAGCGTAAAGGTTTATATAAACCAAGCGAGGATTCGATAAAGCAAAAAAGAATTCTGGACAGCTTAAAACTGGTAAAAGAGCAAAAGGCTAAGATGCAGAAAAAGGCAGAAGAGGAAAAAAAGAATCTCAATAAAACAAAACCGGTTAAGCAATGAAATGGGCAGAAGGAATAGATAAATTAGGTCTGGGCTTATATTTCCTGCTTTGTGCTTTTGCCATTGCAAATATTTATAGTGTAGATCAGAAATTAGGAGAGAAACAATTGATTTTCTTTTGTATTTCAGTATTTGTAGGTCTCGTTATTTTTGTTGGCAGGAGTAAGTTTTTTGAGAATATGTCCGGAATAATATACATCGGCGGTGTACTGTTGCTGATTGGCCTTTTTCCATTTGGTAAAGAGATTCTCGGACAGAAAAACTGGTATAAATTCGGAAGTTTTACCATGCAGCCTGTGGAGTTTGCCAAAATAGGTACAGCTCTGATGCTTGCCAATTACGTTTCAGGGCCTGAATTTAATCTGAAAAACAGAAAGTCCTTGCTCACAACGCTGGCGATTGTTGGTATTCCTGCAGTGGTTGTTCTTGCAATTCCGGATGTTGGTTCTATGTTGGTATTCATTGCGTTTTTTATTGCATTATACAGAGAAGGGCTTAGTGGATTATTATTCGGAATAGGATTTCTTTTTGCCGGTGTGTTCCTGATTTCGCTGGCGGTTAATCCGATCTGGGTTGCTGTTACAATTGTAGTAATCGTAGGAGCCTGGATCGCCATGAATTACTATAAAATGTCCTGGAACGTTATTTCGATTTCAGGAATTGTAGGCTCTGTCGTATTGCTTTGCGGACTGGCCTTCGGATCTCCTTATATTTTAGAAAAACTGCCTAAGCATCAAAGAGAAAGAATTGAAGTTTTATATAAAGGAGAAAAAGCTTTCAGAGATACATCAGGATATAACTTGCTATACTCAAAAACAGCCATCGGTTCCGGTGGACTTTGGGGCAAAGGATATAGGGAAGGGTCTGTTACCCAGGGGAAATTTGTGCCGGAGCAGGAAACGGATTACATTTTCTGTACCGTAGGAGAAGAATGGGGATTTGCTGGCAGTATTATACTGATTTTATGCTACATGATTTACATCGGAAGGATATACTACCTTGCGGAACAGCAAAAATCGGGGTTTAACCGCGTTTTCGGTTATTGTTTTGCTTCGATTCTTCTTATGCACTTTACGATCAATTTAGGAATGGTGATGGGGCTCTTTCCGACCGTTGGGATTCCGTTGCCTTACTTTAGTTATGGTGGAAGTTCTTTGCTAGCCTTTTCGATCATGACCTTTATTTTCTTTAAATTAAATTATTCGGATAAGAACAGTCTGGTATAAGCAATAAATTGAACTTTTTCTTAGTTAGTACAGATTGTTTATTTGCGTTAAAAATCTGCGCAATCTCCAAAATCAGCGTGAGCTTATCTCTTCCTTTAACCATTAATATTATGAAAGAAGCATACATTCTGGATCAAACTTTTGAAAATGCAGTTATTTCTAAGATTCAAAAAGGCGAATATGAGAATTGCATATTTCAGAACTGCAATTTTGAGTATGCTGATTTATCAGGTTTCAGCTTTAATGACTGTGAATTTAACAGTTGTAATCTAAGCATGGCCAAACTTTCATCCACAGCATTTCGTGAAGTTCTTTTTAAAGAATGTAAAATGTTTGGGCTTCAGTTCAGTGAATGTAACGAATTCGGAATGGCGTTCCGCTTTGAAGGATGTTTACTGAATAATTCTGTATTTTATAAAACAGCGGTTAAGAAAACGGTTTTTAAGAACTGCATTCTGCATGAAGTTGATTTCTCCGAGTGTAATTTATCAAATGCTGTATTTAATGCATGCGATTTATCCGGTGCGGTTTTCGACAATACCAACCTTGAAAAAGCAGATTTCAGAACTTCGGTGAATTATGCGATAGATCCTTCCCAAAACAAGCTTAAAAAGGCCAGATTTTTACTTTCTGAAATTTATGGACTCTTATATAAATTCGATATTGAAATTGACAGAAACAGCTAGTTGTGAGAGCCTCTTTAGGTAATCTGAATCCGTCTGTCAGCACAGGATAACAGCCCAAAAAAGGTTGCAGAGTTGAAAAATGTAAGCGTTTTAGGGTGTAAAAAATGGTGATTTAAACATCGTGCGGAATGACGAAAAGTAGTCTGGGTTGGACTACTTTTTCTGTGACAAATGTAAACAAATTATTATTACTTCCAAATAATAATCAGTTGTTTTTTAATATGTTAATCAACTCAAAAACACTAATTCCCTTTAAAAATCGGCCGATTCGGAGGAAAAGAAACTGCCCTCATTTTTACCCAGAAAAAATAAAACAATCCTGATTCCTAGATCATTGGTTCTGAAAGTAGTCCAACCCAGACTACCTTTTTGGACACAATGATACCACAAATGATGACCCTTTTCAAGCTCCCTCTGTTCCTACGCTTTAGCGTAAGGATGCTGTGTTGTCAGCTGTTTTTCATTGCCATTTTCATCAATTCTCAGACGCCTTTTTCTCCACCAGATTCTATTATTTTCATATCTGAAGGCGCATATTTGTATTCAGAATCTCCAATATATATTTCCGGTCAAACCTTTAAAAAAGAATCTTTTAAAAAGCCGTCCAAAGCTATTATCAAAAGATCTTTTTCAAGAAGTTTCGATCAAAAGTCAATAAGTATTCCAGCGGAGAATACTTGCTATAAAAGTAGTCCGACAAGCAAACATAGCCTTGGACTCCTTTTCAATCCTTCTTCAATGGCAGGTATCGAACCTTCTCCTCCGGTGAAGCTTCAGCAGAAAACAATACTATCTTCTTTTATTTTATTGAGCGCAAGAAGGGATAAAGAAAAACATATTCATATCACTTTTTATTCTTTTCAGCTAAAACATATTAACATCAATTATTTCGGTCGTCCTCCACCTAAACTTGGACACGGATAACACGAATATTTTATTACAAATGACAGGATTATTTAAACACAGATAAGCACAAATATCTACACAAATGCTTTAATGGCAGAATACTTCCCACTCCGTTTGTCATCCTGAAAGGATCCCAGCAAAGAATATTACACAACATTTGCAAAAGGACACTTTCCACGTCGTTTGTCATCCCGTAGCGATCTAAGCAAAGGATTAGACAAAACATTTGCGAAATTAGTATTCCATCCATTAGTGCGATTAGTGTTTAAAACTGGCTTAGTGAGCTAATTTTTGACGTTTGACTCGTCAATTCGAGTGTTTTTTCGTAACAACGTGAAGAAAAAATGTATCGAGAATGAAATCTATTCTCAAACTAATACTTCTCGATACGATTTCTTCAAAATCGAAGTGACGATCAATTCTGCGAACTCTGATAAGTGCAACGCCTTTGTGAAACTAAAAACAGATCATAAATAAGAAAATCTTAGTGCACTTCGTGTTTACAATGTCAGGCTGAGCCTGTCGGAGCCCGGATCATGTTTAAAAACGACTTTGCAAGCTCTTATAAGTGAAACGGCTTTGTGAAACTTAAAGCAAATCATAAATAAAAAATCTCTGTGCACTTCGTGTTCACTTCACAATGTCAGGCTGAGCCTGTCAAAGCCCAGATCATTCATGTTTAAAAGCGACTTTGCAAGCTCTTATAAGTGAAACGGCTTTGCGAAACTTAAAAGCAAATCATAAATAAAAAATCTCTGTGCACTTCGTGTTCACTTCACAATGTCAGGCTGAGCCTGTCGAAGCCCAGACCAATTAGTCTTTAAAAATATAACAACAATTTAAATACAACACAATGAAACATTTATTTACAATCACCGCACTGCTGTTCAGTATGACCGCATTTGCACAAGTGGGGATTAATAATACCTCCCCAAAAGCAACCCTCGACATTACCGCCAAAACAACAGACGGCAGCAAACCCGAAGGATTAATTATCCCTCAGTTAACAGGAGATAAGATCCGTGCAGCCACCACGGCAACACCAACTCCTGTATACGGAACGGCACAAAAGGGACTTATCGTGTATGCATCCACCGCCGATTCTGCTCCCGCAGGGGCAACGGCCAGCATTACCGCTCCGGGATATTACTATTTTGACGGCAGTGCATGGCAGAAGATCGCAACCGGCAATACATTAAATACCTCTCTTACCAATGGAAACATCTATATCGGAAATTCATCGAATGTAGCCACAGCCGTAATGCCAACAGGAGATGTAGCCATTTCTAATACCGGAGCCACTTCCATAGGTGCAGGAAAAGTAACCAACGGTCATTTGGCCAGTGCAGCCGCTCTAACGGTAAAAGGAAACGCAACGAATGCAGCTGCATCACCTACCGATATTGCCGCAGGAACAGACGGCTATGTATTGAGAAGAAGCGGAACTTCTTTAGGGTTTGGAACGATAGCAACCGCAGGGATTGCAGATGGAGCCGTGACCACAAACAAAATAGCAACTGATGCCATAACATCAACCCAAATAGCCACCGGAGCCGTAAGTAATGCAGACTTGGCCAGCGCAGCCGCTCTAACGGTAAAAGGAAACGCAACGAATGCTGCTGCATCGCCTACCGATATTGCTGCAGGAACAGACGGCTATGTATTGAGAAGAAGCGGAACGGCTTTAGGATTTGGAACAGTGGATACAGCAGGAATTACAGATGGTGCGGTGACCACAGCCAAAATAGCCACCGGAGCCGTAAGTAATGCAGACTTGGCCAGCGCAGCCGGTCTAACGGTAAAAGGAAACGCAACGAATGCCGCTGCATCGCCTACCGATATTGCCGCAGGAACGGATGGCTACGTATTGAGAAGAAGCGGAACGGCTTTAGGATTTGGAACAGTTGATACAGCGGGGATTACGGATGGCGCGGTGACCACAGCCAAAATCGCAACTGATGCCATAACATCAACCCAAATAGCCGCAGGAGCGGTAAGTAATGCAGACTTGGCCAGCGCAGCCGCTCTAACGGTAAAAGGAAACGCAACCAATGCTGCTGCATCGCCTACTGATATTGCCGCAGGAACAGACGGCTATGTATTAAGAAGAAGCGGAACTTCTTTAGGTTTCGGGACAGTAGCAACCGCAGGAATTGCAGATGGTGCGGTGACGGCGGTAAAACTCAATCAGATGTCCGCCACCTCAGGACAAGTTCTGGGCTGGAATGGGAGCGTTTGGGGACCTACGAACAGTGATACCACCAACGATGCGTGGATCAATGATACGACTAATGGTTTGGTAAAATTGGGAACAAAAGCAGATGGCACAGCCAGAGCCGCAGGAACAGATTTCGTAGCCAAGGATAATGGACAGATCGGAATAGGAACAAGTAGCCCAGATACCAGTGCCGCATTAGAAGTTGCTTCTACTAATAAAGGTTTTCTTCCTCCAAGAGTAGCCTTAACCAGTTCTACAGATTCGGCTACAATAACTTTCCCAGCGACAGGACTAATGGTATATAATACAGCAACAGCAGGAACTGCACCTTTTAACGTATCTCCTGGAATATATGTCAACAATGGAACTCCGGCATTGCCTTCTTGGGCTATTGTACAGGTGTATAATGATAGTTTTGGTGAGACATCTAATAAACTTAGATATTTAGGTTCTGCTGATATTACTAAAACCATAGTTATTGATGACTTTATCGAGTTCAGAATTTCTCAATCTGGAACAACATACACTTTAGCGATGAGATTGACGAAAAATCCAGGAACGAGTATTACTTATAGGTATGTTAGGATTGGTTACGCTTCTTCAGGAGGAGGAAGTTCAGCGCTCGGTTCCTCTCTTACATTTACAAGCGCAAATTACAATACATGGCAGAATGTTGATACCCCAACTACATTAGTAGGCGTAACAATTATTTTGGATGGATCTTTTTCTTCTCCGCAAAGAAACCGTTTTCATGAGTTTACATTATCTATATCTTATAATGAGTTTGTAAATCTTATAGTTAATTCTTATTAAACTTCGAAGGTAAAAAAACAATTATTTAAAAATATACAACAATGGCAACAATTCTTCACCGAATCAAAGCGTATCTCTACGATAACGTTTTAACCAAAGACAATCCTAATGATTTTACGGCACGTACGGCAAGCGAGCGAAGCCTCAATGTACGACAGATCTGCCAGGCAGCAGTGTCCCGAGGAGGTGCCGATATCTCTGCTTCCTCTATGGAGCATGCTACCGAGCTTTTCCTCAAAGAAATGGCGTATCAGCTGTGTGATGGGTTTTCAGTGAACACCGGGTATTTTACGGCCAATACCACCATCCGTGGTGTATTTGACAGTCCTTCGGAGACTTTTAACAAAGACAAGCACAGCATTATTTTCCAGTTCAACCAGGGAGAAAAGCTACGGGCAGAGATTCCGAATATTGAAGTCAATATTCTGGGCGTAGCAGAAGCTTCCGCAATAATCTTGCAGGTAACCGATGTGAAAAGCGGTTCAGTGAATGACCTTCTTACACCGGGAAGAAACCTGAAGATTGTCGGCAGTAAGATTAAGCTGGCTGGCGATGATGCTTCGGTAGGGATCTATTTTGTAGATGTTGCGACACAGGGCAGGACTAAAGTAGAGCAAAGTGATATCGTCACTAATAATCCTTCGGAGCTTATTGTGGTAATTCCTGCATTGGCTGCAGGAACGTATCATCTGGAAGTGGTAACGCAGTTTACTAAGAACAGTACTTTTCTTAAGGAACCAAGAGTAGCGCTTTTAGATAAATTATTAACCGTTGAATAGGAAATCAATGGTGTCGTACGCAGACTACCTTGTCCCTCGTCCGAAGGAACTTGGTTCCTTCGCTCGGAGGACAGTGTTTCCCTCGCTCGAGGGATGGCGTGTCCTCAGTACGTAGGTAATGTAGTACTGTAATAAGGCTTACAAACCATCATTCCATCGTAAAGATGGGTATTTTCATCAGTGTGTTACTCCGGCTTGGGAAATCTTTCCCGGCCGGAGTTTTTTTGTGGCTTTAAGGAAAGGTGGCTTCGGCTCCGCTCAGCCACCGTTGCGTGGGAGGGTTTGAGAGTTTGAGGGGTGGTTATGAGAGTTTATTAAGATTCGCTATCATTTGCTGAGTGCTAACGCCTTTGCGCTCAAAAGAATATGCATACTATATAAATCTCTTGCGGACATAGCGTTAAAATTAAAGCTGACGTTACCCGCTATGCCTAGATTCCTACCGGAATGACAAAAGTATGTGGTAGTGTAAGGGCTGAAGAGTGTGAGGGTGTGAGTGTTCTAGCGTCTATGGTGTGTGGATATTCCTGTGGAACGACAAAAAGTAGTCAAATGGCGGGGCCTGAGATTCTCGAAGAGTGCGTACACTATAAGGATGGTGGCTTCGACTCCGCTCAGCCACCAAGACACTCCTATGCTCGAATTCTAAAACACTCCGACACTCAAACTCCAAAAGCTCAGCGAGCTCTTATAAGTGAAACGGCTTTGTGAAACTTATGCGCATCCTACCAAAAAGAATCTTCGCGTACTTAGTGTTCATCAAACGACACGTATGACTTTAACACGGCTATCATTTGCTGAGCGTTATAGTTTATGCTGAGCCTGTCGAAGTACCTTTGCGAACGGAAAAATAAACATACAGCAAATTACCTCTTGCGATCCTTACGTTAATAAGTATAAAGCTTATTATTAGAGATTCTTCACTCCGTTTCTCAGTGTTCAGAATGACAAGGGAGTGTGGTAGTGTTATCTTCAGGGATCTTGTGCCGCTATCATTTGCTGAGCGTTAGCACCTTTGCGAACGGAAAAATATGAATACAGCAAATTACCTCTTGCGATCCTTGCGTTAATAAGTATAACAGCTTATTATTAGAGATTCTTCACTCCGTTTCACTGTGTTTCAGAATGACAAGGGAGTGTGGTAGTGTTATCTTCAGGGATTTGTGTTGCTATCATTTGCTGAGCGTTAGCGCCTTTGCGAATGGAAAAATATGAATACAGCAAATTATCTCTCTCAATCCTTGCGTTAATAAGTATAACAGCTTATTATTAGAGATTCTTCACTCCGTTTCACTGTGTTCAGAATGACAAGGGAGTGTGGTAGTGTTATCTTCAGGGATTTGTGTTGCTATCATTTGCTGAGCGTTAGCACCTTTGCGAACGGAAAAATATGAATACAGCAAATTACCTCTTGCGATCCTTGCGTTAATAAGTATAATAGCTTATAATTAGAGAAAGTTTGAGTGGTAGTGTGTTGATATCTTAATCAGGAAGAGAAGTTACAGTCTGCATATTGCTGGTAGGAAGCAACTCTTGAAGCTAAAAATAAAAAAACCATCAGGATATGATGGTTTCATTATTTAAATCAATTATTTAAAATTAAAAACTTGTTCCGTTTGATGCGGGAGTTGTTGTGGTAGCAAGATTGTTGATTGCTTCTCCGTTTTCATTAATGATTCTTTTTCCGAATCTGTACTTAGGTCCCCAATAAGAGTCATTAAGTGAAGAGATCATTACTCCTTTTGAAGTCGCAGCATGAATGAATTTTACTTCACCGTTTTCATCTACACTTTCTACGATACCTACGTGAGAAATTCTTCTTCCGTGAGAAAAGAAAATAAGATCTCCTTTCTGAAGGTTTTCTTTCTCTACCGTTTCACCTTCCTGAGACTGAGAAGCGGCTACTCTTGGTAAACTAAGACCTGCCGCAGCTCCAAAAACCGAAAGAACAAAAGCTGAACAGTCGATCCCGTTTCTTGTCATTCCTCCGTATCGGTAAGGAGTTCCAAGATAAGTCTGAGCTTCCGTTAAAATGTTGTCGATGGTTTTATTGTGCATGATTGCCTTTGCAATCTCAGAATTTTTAATAGAATTTTTAGCATTCGCAAGACTTGCTGCTTTTTCTGCTAAAAAGGAATTGATAAGTTGCTGCTTATCCTGTTCCATTTTGTGAGTATCAATAGATGCTAGTTTGGCATCTGTTTTGTATTCTTTAGCGTAAGTTGCTGGTTTTGAAACTACGTAGTTTGTAACACACGATTGTAACGATACTGTAGAAACTAAAGCAACTAGATAAAACAAAACTCTTTTCTTCATATATATTTGATTACCGTGTTAAAAGGAATAGTATTTTTCAAAAGCATTACAAAAATATGTATTCCTTATAAAAGGACTCTGATATGGTTATTGTTGAGTTCTCTTTTTAACACAATTTAACATATTATTTAAGTATGTTAAAGAAAAATAAACCGCAACAGCCTGTTTCAGGTTAGTATGCGGTTTTTTTTATTAAGATTCTTTAACAAAACCATTTTAAATATCACTTACTTAGTGTGGTATCTTGTAGAATAACTCTAATTTTAAGGGTGGTGTTTTAAATTCATATTATCTTGAAATTAAACATTTCCATCAAACTGGTACGGTTGTTAATGGTTGCTTTAATCATAAAAAAACTCTCCGGAACGAACTGCGCCGGAGAGTTTAACTAATATGGAACTTTACAGATGTTACTTTGTAAATAACATTTCTCTATATTTTGTCATTGGCCAAAGTTCGTCATCTACCATCATCTCAAGAGCGTCAGACGCTTCTCTGATAACATCGAATAACGGTTTTACTTTGTTGCAGTAATCTTCTGCCTGTTTTTGGCTTTCAGAAACGGCTTTTGCTTCTTCTCTTGCTGCAATAAGATCTTCAACACCTAACTTAATCTTCGATACATTTTCGGAGATATCGGAAATTAAGCTCATTTGTTCTTTTGCCAAAGATTTGAACTCATTTTCTCCAAAGATATCTTTAAGACCTTTTACGTTTTCAATCAGCCTGTTCTGATAATTTAAAGCAGAAGGGATAATGTGGTTTCTTGCAATATCACTTAATACTCTTGCTTCAATATCAATAACGGTTGAATATTTTTCTAATTTGATTTCGTTTCTTGCTTCAACTTCTCTGTGGGTGAAAATTCCCATTTCTTCGTAAAGCGATAAAAACTTCTCATCCATTTCCTGCTTAAGGGCTTCAGGAGTGGTTTTTAAATTATTTAAACCTCTCTTTTCAGCTTCTATTGCCCAGTCGTCAGAATATCCGTCGCCTTCAAACATGATATTTTTACATTGCTTGATGTATTCTCTCAATACGTTGAAGATGGCTTCGTCTTTCTTAAGACCTTTTTCAATCAATGCATCAACTTCTTTTTTGAAATCACGAAGCTGTTTTGCTGCGATGGTATTCATTACGGTCATAGATTCTGCACAGTTTGCAGAAGATCCAACCGCTCTGATTTCGAATTTATTTCCTGTAAATGCAAATGGAGAAGTTCTGTTTCTGTCGGTGTTGTCCAACAAAATTTCAGGGATTTTTCCAACTACATTTAGTTTAAGATCTGTTTTTTCATCCGGAGAAAGTTTTCCTTCCGTTACTTTTTCAAGCTCTTCCAATACTCTGAACAGCTGACTTCCGATGAATACGGAAATGATAGCTGGCGGAGCTTCATTGGCACCTAATCTGTGGTCATTGCTGGCAGAGGCGATACTTGCTCTTAAAAGGTCAGCATATTCATGAACCGCTTTGATTGTGTTTACGAAGAAAGTTAAGAACTGTAAGTTTTTCTTAGGATTTTTTCCCGGGCTTAAAAGGTTCTCTCCTGTATCTGTTGCCAAAGACCAGTTGTTGTGCTTTCCACTGCCGTTTACGCCTGCAAATGGTTTTTCGTGTAAAAGAATATGGAAATGATGTCTGTGGGCAATTCTTGCCATTACGTCCATCAATAAAGAATTGTGGTCTACTGCAACGTTTACTTCCTCAAACATTGGCGCAAGCTCGAATTGGTTCGGTGCTACCTCGTTGTGTCTTGTCGTTACGGGAATTCCCAGTTTCATACATTCGATTTCAAGCTCCTTCATGAAGTTCATCACCCTTGTAGGAATCGAACCGAAATAATGATCGTCCAACTGTTGGCCTTTAGCAGGAGAATGACCTAATAAGGTTTTTCCTGTTAGTACCAAATCCGGACGGGACTGATAGAGAGCAGAATCGATAAGGAAATATTCCTGCTCCCAACCTAAAGTAGGTGTTACTTTGGTTACGTTCTTGTCAAAATACTGCATTACATTAGTTGCAGCTTCATCTACAGCATTAAGAGCTCTTAAAAGAGGTGCTTTATAATCTAAAGTCTCTCCTGTGTAAGAGATGAAAATTGAAGGAATACATAAAGTTGTTCCCATGATAAATGCCGGAGATGTAGGATCCCAAGCTGTATAACCTCTCGCTTCGAAAGTGTTTCTGATACCACCATTCGGGAAAGAAGATGCATCCGGCTCCTGCTGGATCAATAAATTTCCGCTGAATCTTTCGATCGCTCTTCCGCCTTCAATTGGCGTGAAGAATGAGTCGTGCTTTTCAGCAGTACTTCCTGTTAAAGGCTGGAACCAGTGTGTATAGTGAGTTACTCCTTTGCTCATTGCCCAGTCTTTCATAGCTACAGCTACCTGATCGGCAATGTGTCTCTGGATTTTAGTTCCTTTTTTTACTGCATCCAGAATAGAATTAAATGCTTCTTTTGTTAAATATTCTCTCATTGTTTCTTCTGAGAAAACATTTTGGCAAAATAATTCGGATAGTTTTACAGGAACTTCTACAGAATTATCTCTTCTAAAGTCCTTAAATGGTAAAGTTTCTAACGCTTTGAATCTTAAAGTTGACATATTAGGTTTGATTTTACGGTGCAAATTTACGAAAAAAAATGAATCGAAAATATTTTCACCCTTAAAATTTCAGGGGTGAATTAAAATTTAACAAAAAAATAAACAGGTATTTAGATTTTTGAAGGGGTAAAATGTTTTTCGGAGTAAAAATTAAATCAAAAAAAGATTTAAATAATATCTATGGATAAAGATATTAAAATATTATGTTAAATCATTTATTAAAAGACACTTAAAATACATTAGGCGGAGATTTTGTATATTTGTGTGAAATTTATTTTATGACAAATTCTAGAGCAAGAGAAACAACGGAAGCAATTGAAAGATTGTATATTTCTATGAGACACCTCTTTTACAGAGGTTTTTTTAAACCTGCCGGTGTTTCGGGGGAGACGATCAGAAGTTTGTTGAAAACCATCAATCCGGAGATTTATGGAAGCATGAACATTCCAAGCAAGCTTGAGCTCAACGGGCTGATGTATGTGCTCGACAGGCTTCCCGAAGGAATTGAAGAATGTGCCTTTATTCATCTTACATCGGATGAAGGGTTTGATAAAGGAAGTTTCGAACCGATTGTTCCCAAAAAGAGAAGAAGAAACTGTTACAGAATTGATGAACACCAGATGAATATTGAAGTTCTTCTGGGACGTTCTGAAATTTATGACATTCTTACGCATTTAACATTCTTATTTATAGAAGCGGATAAAGTGAGAAATTTAGCCTTCATTCAGGATGAAAACTGGAAGCCTACGCGAGCTTTCAAAATTATTGAAGAGGTGGTGAAAGGTGAAAAGAAATTCAGCAGAAAGGAAAAAGAAGTAGCGCTTATCCATCTTTCTTCTTTAATAGGAAGAACTTTTGATGAAACTTTAAATGCATATAATACATTCGGGGACGACAGTAATCCGGACCGTTTGTTTAAAATTATTTATAATCTGGCGAAAGTAAGCCTGGAAGATGCAAAGCAAACCAGAGAACGCGAGATTCATTTCAGTTCGATACTCAGAGAAAGGGTAGGGCATCACTATTTCGGCGAAAAATGGGCTCATAAGGTGAAAGAAGTATTGTACGAAAATGATCTTCATATGCGCCCGCTTCATATTATTTCGGCCAATATGCATTCTGTTAAAAATATGCTTTATGCCAATGAAGCCCTGAAGAAAAAAGATCATAAGGTAGATTACAAGCTGTACGGAGAAATTTCTGATAAAAAAGAACTTCGCGACAAAGTTTCTAAATATGCTTTGGAACAGGGGATGATCTATATTAATGATAAAAGCGGAAGCAATATTGATGTTCAGATCATTGACCTCAGCAAAACGGATCTTAAAAATACACCTTTCCAGGATATTAAATTTGGAGGTGATGATGTGATCATGGTTTTTGATTATGCATTCGGCGAACAGGCTTTTGAGGTAATGGATGAATTACTAAGACCTTTCGAGCATAAAGGAGAAGTATATATGATGAAAGTGAAATCTGTTTCCATTATGGGTAAAGCAGGAATCTTAGCCGGTGGAAAAGGCGATATCATGATCCCAACCTCTCATATCTTTGAAGGGACAGCAGATAATTACCCTTTTGAAAATGCCTTAAAACTGGAAGATTTTAAAGACGACGAATTGCAGGCTTTTGAAGGACCGATGATTACCGTTTTGGGAACTTCGCTTCAAAACAGAGATATTCTTTCTTATTTTATGAATACTTCCTGGAAAGCGATCGGACTTGAAATGGAAGGAGCCCACTACCAGAAAGCAATTCAGGTGGCTTCAAAGATCAGGCATCATATCACGCCGGATCTGTTTGTCATGTATGCTTATTATGCATCTGATAATCCATTGGAAACGGGAAGTACGCTTTCTTCAGGAGGCTTGGGGCTTACAGGAGTAAAACCTACTTATCTGATTACCCTTAGGATCCTGGAAAAGATACTACAAAGCGGAAAGAAAGAAATTTCTGTTAAAAAATAATTAGAATTATATTCAGCTTTAATCCTTCAAGATCCGAAAATCTTGGAGGATTTTATTTTTAAAGAGCTTCATAGATTAATTGATAGAGCAAAAATAATTATCTTTAAAAAAAAATAAACAAATGAGTACAACTTTACAATTAGCCAACAGATTCAGAGAAGTGTTGCTGGATGGTTTATGGATTGCCAACACAAATTTTAAAGATCAGCTGTCAGATGTAAGCTGGGAACAGGCCACAAAAAAGGTAGGTTCTTTGAATACCATTGCCATGCTTACTTTTCATATTGATTATTACATTGCCGGACTGATTAATGTTTTTGAAGGCGGTGATTTGGAAATAAGGGATAAATACAGCTTTGATCTCCCTCCGGTTGAGTCTCAGGAACAATGGGAAACACTTGTAAATAAACTTTTCAGTGATGCCGAAAAATTTGCAAGCTTACTAGAGCAGATGCCCGATGCAAAAATGAACGAATCTTTTGTAGACGAAAAATATGGAACTTATCTAAGAAATATTGACGGAATGATTGAACATTGTTATTACCATTTGGGACAGATTACTTTGATTAAAAAGCTTTTGAGTTAATACAATAGCACAGCTATTTTCTATTGAATAGTTAACAAATTCCTTGTAGGAAATTTAACCTTTAGCATAAATTTAATCTAAATCTACAGTACATAAACCTCATCATACCACTTGTTGAGGTTTTTTACTTAAAATACATACCTTTAGAAAAATAAAAATTTTAAATGAAAAAATCGGTTGTAATCCTGTTTGCGTTTATCATTTCTCAGTTTCAGGCTCAGCAGGGGCCTTATTATCAGCAAAGTGCGAAGTATAAAATGGATATTGATGTAAATGCTGAAAAATTCACTTACGAAGGCAAACAGACTTTAGACTACAAAAATAATTCACCGGACGAGCTGAATGTAGTATATTTTCATTTGTACTGGAATGCTTTTAAACCCAATTCTATGATGGATCAAAGAGTTGCCGGACAAGGAAAAAACGGTGATTCAAGATTGCAGAAAGATGGGATTTCAAGGCTGGCTTCCATTCCAAAAGATCAGGAAGGCGCACAGAATATTCACTGGATCAAGCAAAATGGTAAAAACCTGAAGTTTGAAGTGCAGGAAACCGTAATGAAAGTGTATCTGGCCGAGCCAATTAAACCAAATTCATCTACGACATTTACCCTTGAATGGGACGCTGTCATTCCTCAACAGATCAGAAGAAGCGGAAGAAATAATAAGGAAGGGGTGGATATGACCATGACCCAATGGTATCCAAAAATCGCAGAATATGACTATGACGGATGGGCGACTTTCGATTATATCGGAAGAGAGTTTCACGCACCATTTTCTGATTTTGATGTGACCATTAAAATTAACAAAGACTATGTGATCGGAGCGGGTGGAATTCTGGAAAATCCTTCAGAGGTGAAAGGTTATGATGTAAATGCCAAAATTAAATCCAATAAAAATAAAGCTACATGGAAATGGACGGCAAAAAATATTCTCGATTTTGCCTGGGCAGCCGATAAAGATTATATTGTAAAAAGCTTCGACGTTCCCCAAGGGCCAAAAGTTTTCCTGGTATATCAAAACAACGACAAAACAAAAGTGTGGGAAGAGGCACAACCATATCTCACAAAATATTATCAGCTGATGAATGCTCACTTCGGGAAATATGTTTATCCTACCTACGCATTTATTCAGGGCGGTGATGGCGGAATGGAATATGGAATGTGTACCATGATTCTTGGAGAAGCTAAAAATATAGAAGGATTAATGGGTTTAATGGCCCACGAAGGTGCGCATTCGTGGTATCAGCAGATGCTTGCTACCAACGAACCTATGCGCCCATGGATGGATGAAGGATTTACGAGCTATGCGGAAGCATATGTCATGAACCAACTGTTTCCGCCGGTAAAAGAATTTCCTAATCCGTTTGTAAAGTCAGTTGATGGTTATAGAAAATTCATTAAAAAAGGAATTGAGGAGCCGGCGGTCTGGTTGGGTGATCACCACGACAACGGGACATCTTATACTTATGCTTCCTATGTAAAAGGAGAATTGTATCTGGTGGAATTAGGATACATTATGGGCGAGCAAAACCTTACTGAAACACTGAAACAGTATTATGATCAATGGGCATTGAAACATCCTTCCGACAGAGATTTTCTCCATATTGCCCAGAAAGTTTCCGGGATGGATCTGAAATGGTTTCATCATTACTGGATCAACACGACAAAGACAATTGATTATGGAATAAAGGATGTAAATTACGGTGAACAATCAACGACCATTACATTGGTAAATAACGGTCAGGTCCCTATGCCTATAGATTTTAGTGTGATCACAAAAGATAATAAGCTTGTTAATTATCAGATCCCGATGAATATGACCCATACCTGGAAAGAAAAAGATATCTACGGTGAGTTCAAAACAATGCCTTATTGGCCATGGACTCAGAAAGAGTATACCATCACCGTGCCTTACAGCAAATCTCAGTTAGCAGCGTTAGTAATTGACCTGAGCCAGAGACTGGCGGATATAAATCTGGAAGATAATGTTGTTGAAGTGAAATAATTTAATCATTAAATAATAATCCCTAAAGAATTGCTCTTTGGGGATTTTTGATGGATTCATTTTCCGCTTACATTAAAATCATTAAATTTAAGGCCTTAAATAATAAGATTCCATTTTACCGTAAATAAATGAATTCAATCGTAATCAATGTAGGAAACAGCAATATCAGATTCGGTCTTTTTAATGATGACAACTGTGATATTTCCTGGGTGATAAATACAAAGCCTTACAGAACGACAGATGAGCTATATGTTCAGATGATGATGCTTTATCAGACCTATAAAATAGAGCCAAAAGAAATTGGGAAAGTGATTATCGGGTCGGTGGTGCCTCAGCTTACAAAAGTTATGAGTGCTGCGATCCGAAAGATTCATGATCTAAATCCTGTAATTGTCGACAGAAACACATCATCCGGAGTTCAGGCAAAATCCAAGCAAATGGGAACGGATATTTATGCCAATCTTGTGGCAGCCCATAATATGTATCCGGATAGGAAAAAGATTGTTTTAGACTTCGGAACAGCTCTTACGGCGAGCTGTGTCGCAGAAAACGGTGAAACATTAGGCGTAATTATCGCTCCGGGAATTGTGACGGCCCTGAATTCCCTGATCAGCCAGACGGCCCAGCTTCCGGAAATTGAACTGGTAAAACCGAAAACAGTTCTTGGACTGGATACCGTAACCTGCATGCAAAGCGGAATGGTTTATGGCTTTCTCGGAATGGTAGAAGGTTTTATCGACAGAATTAATGACGAGGTGGAAGACAATTGTTTTGTAGTGGCTACCGGCGGTGTTTCACATGTATACAAACCATTAACGGACAAGATTCATGTAATGGACAGGCTTCATACGCTAAAGGGGCTTTACTTTTTAGGAAAAGATTTGTAGAGCGAGGTTAAGGTTAAGACTGAGTATTTGTTTGCTCGATTCAGATGCAAATTGTCTGAACCTCAATCTCAACCTCAACCTTAGCCTTTTAATTATCTCTTTGACTTAAAAAATTCTTTAACGATGGAAGAACACTCATTTTCCATAATTCCTGTTACGATCTCTGTTTTAGGATGCAGCGAAAGATGTTTGTTGATGAAGCCACGCTGTTCATCTCTTGCTCCGATTACGACCTTTGAAATCTGTGCCCAGGACAGTGCTCCGGAACACATCACACAGGGTTCCAGCGTTACATAAAGGGTGCAGTCTTTTAAATACTTTCCACCAAGAAAATTGGCTGCAGAAGTGATTGCCTGCATTTCTGCATGGGCGGTAACATCATTTAATGTTTCGGTAAGATTATGGGCCCTTGCAATAATACGATTATTGGATACGACGACACAGCCAATCGGCACTTCATCCTTCTCAAGAGCAAGTTCGGCTTCGCTAAGCGCCATTTTCATATAATATTCGTCGGTAAACATTTTAGTCAAAATTTAAATTAAGAGGAATTCGGAACCTAATATTAAAATTATTCAATATTCATGGTTAAAGGTAAGCGGAAACGATATCGTACCGGGCTGCCATTGACGATAGCCGGAGAAAATTTCTGTGAGACAGAATATAGTGCGATTTCGGCCTGCCGGTTAAAAGTGAAATTATTTCCCTTTGCCTCAACATTTGTGATTGTACCATCCCTTTCGACGATAAAAGCTACATCGGCTTTAATGGTTTTAACTTCAGAATATACACCCCCGAGATAAAAAAGGACGGCAACTTCTTTTCTGAGTTCATTAATTCCTCCGGGATAATCTGCCGCTTTATCGATGGCTGGAGATGAGGTAACAGCAGTTTTATCGTCAGTATTTTTCTTTATTATATTGAGTCTGGACAGATCTTCCAGATTTTTTGTTTTTAGTAAAACAGCGGTCAGTGCTACATTTTCTATACTGTCCATTTTTTGCATAAACAGCAAATAATCATTTTTTATCGAAGCTTTGTTAAAGTTATCTGCTTCGGCATCAAATTTTTTCTTGAACTCGTTGCCCAGCATAGATCGGTGCTGGTTATAATATTGTTTAACAAATCTGAAATCTTCCGTTTGCTGTGAGAAGCAAAAGGAGAAAATTAAACAAAAAAGATATGAAAACAGGACTTTCACGTTGATATATTTAATGTAAATGTACTCAAAAAATCCTTTAGATGGTTAGCCTTTTAAATAGCTGTTTAATGATTCCTGAAGGTGCTTACGGATTTCATCAACTAAAACTTTAGGTTCCAAAACCTGTACTTCCTTTCCATAAGATAAAACTTCCTGCATAAAATCATAGGTGGGATGAAGAAAAAACTCGAAAAATATTTCTTCAGGTGTTTCTTTTATTTCTTTTTGTGACTGGTGAAGAGGAAAGCTTTTAATATATTCTCCCTGATGTCTGCTACATTTCAGCACGATTCTTTGGGGATTCTGAGCGGTGAGATTCATAACGCCGAAAGCATTTTTAAAGTGTTCCCTGAAATTATATTTATATTTTTCCCTGAACTGTTTATCGCTTACATCGAGATAATTGATCCTGTCCAGCCCAAAAGATTTCAGCATTTTATCTTTGGTGTCAATCGCAATGAGGTACCATCTGTCTTTTGATTCCTTCAATGCTAAAGGATGAACTTTTCGGGAAGTCATCAGCTTATTTTTGTAATTATAATGTTCAAACGAAATGATTCTTTTATTTCGAATGGCAAAGAAGAGATCATAAAAATGTTCAACTCCGGTCGGCTTACGGCTTTCAAAAAAAATAAAATCTGAAAAGTCCGGGTGAAGATTGAGGGCATTGCTTACCTGAAAAGATTCGAGTAATTTCTGGTTATATTCGTCGACTTCCATAATTGGGCGACTCTCAATATAATACCGATTATCACCCTTTTTTTTGTTGTGGATGGACAGATTAAAAAGATCAGAAATCTCACGAATATCTCTCTGCAAAGTACGGATCGAATAGCTTTTGATTTCTGCATCCTGAAATTCAAAAGAATTAAGCAGGTAATCCTCCAGCTGTGAATAAGTCGCTGGGGAGCTTTCCAGTCTTTTGATGATTAAGGCATATCTTGTCAGGTAAAAGTCTTTTTTCATTATTAAAAGTTTCTGCCACAAATATATGTGCTTAATGCGACAAAAGGTGTCGTGTTTTATTTTTGTGGATAAGTTTTAAAGCTTTGATTTCTTAATTCTTTTAAACTTTTGGCAAGATAATGCGTCATACTTCACACACCCTCCTCAAGAATATCATTTTTAAAATCTTCTCGGAAGAAATTTTCAATATCATTCAGGCAATTTTCGTAGTCTATTTCTGTGTTTTCAATATCGGTCCAATCGATGGTGTAAAGATCCTCATCAAAAACAGTCTCTGAACTGTGATTTGGTTTTTCCATGTTATGTTTTATTAGGTTTTAGTTTATAATTTAATAATCAGATTAAATGTTGAGTACTTTTATTTGATGTTTTCATGGTTATTAGTTTCTGATTCGAAGATATAATCGGATAGCGACAGAACTTGACAAAAAAATAACTCAAAAACTGAGTTATTTAGGCAAAGTCGCTTAATTCTAGCTCATCGCCCATGAGCATGAAGATATCCATTTCAGAAAGCAATGATTTGAGCTTTACCGCGCCGATTTTCAGATCATTATCAGATAAAATGAATAACCATATTTTCTTGATGAAATCTTCAAAAGGAAGATTCGGATTGTAAGTCTGCGTTTGGGTTTGAGCGGTGAGTATCAGCAGTTGCTTTACGATTTCGCGGCATTCATTCATCTTTTTCTCATAAGGTATCAATACGCTGAGGACGGTATTCTGAACATCATACAATATTCCGGCTGCCGCTTTCAACTGATTTCTTTTAATGTTTGTCCCTCTCCCTTCTACCATTTTTGCCGCAATAATTTTACTTCTGAAACCAGCTAGTTCAGCTACTTCACTGATATTGTATGTCGAAAAGATATTCTCCGAAGCTTTTAACCAAAGCATGATTTTGTCAATGAAGTAAGGGTCTTTCTTTTCCAGAGAAGTAACGATCCCCGGAAACTCCAGCAGCTTTTCTTTGAGCTGACTGACCAAAATAAATTGTGATTTTCTCATTATTCAGGAATTAAAGTTTCAACAATATTTCCGTTAATGTCTTCGTATCGAGACCATTCCATTCCGGATTCGCTTACACTCATTTTTGCATAGATCAGGTATTTGGGATCGATGCTCATGAGCTTGCTTGCTTCTACGATGATTTCATTTTCTTCCACTTTTTCAATAATTTTTCTGGCCTCAAAAATCGTACGATCTCTAAGGCTTTTCTGTAGTACCTCAGATTTTACCTGATCCCATTTGAAATTCGGCAGACCTAAACAAAACTCCGTAATATATTCAGGGATGATATCGAATTTTTTTTCCTGTTCTGCAGTAAGAGTCGGTGTATTTTCATGCTTTATCTGATCAATAGTATCATCATAATATACTTCCATGTCGATCAGGAAAGTCTTGAGTTTTTGATCACTTGAAGTATCAGCAGTATTGTAGCCGGTTTTCATCACTTTTGTAATCTCATCATAAGCGAAATCTCTCAGCTTAAGAATGGGCAAAACACCTCCCTGGGCAAATGGAATGGTAAGGTCTACAGTTCCTATTTTCATTCTTGGAATTGAGAAGTTTTTCAGCAGATCATCCTGAGCATATTCTTTTGCAATTTGTACGGTCAGCAGATCGGCCATTTTTCGGGAAGAAGCAATTTCTGAAACAATTCCTCCCAGGTATTCATTTAATTTTGGCATGATAAGTTTTTTTTAGTTATAGAATGGTAGAAAAGGATGACTGCTTATGCAGCCATCCAAAAAGATTAATTGTTGACAGCCGAAATACTGTCTTCCAGCATGTCCAGAACTCTTGCAAGTCCTGCAGGCAATTCGTCATTTACCGCTCTTACATGAACACCTAGCGTGTATGTTCTTTCGGTTGTTGAAGTGCTTGATGTAGTTTTCTTGTACGATGCAGATGCATTAAACTTTACTTTCCAGAATTTTGCGCTTAAGCTGGCAGAACCGCTGAATTCGCTGGAAACAGCCTGAGTTTCCACGGAATTTAATTTAGCATTAAAATCAATGGTAAGCTCATCAATTCTTAAAGCCGGCATAGTAAGAGTAGCAAGGAAAGGAACTCTCAGATTAACTTCTGAATCAATGAACGGATTACTTGCCGCCCCACTTGTTGCCGTTGAATCATAATCCGGATTTGGAATTGATTTTTTGTAATTAAAATCTACATACTTCAACTGGTCAGGTTGTCCGTTGGCTCCGGGAATGAAACCTACTTCCTTGATGAAATTAACCTGTGAAATGGATGCGTCATGCTGTGCTTTTACAGCAGCCTGTAACGGACCGCCAATGTAAACGCTAAAATCTAAACTGTTTAGTTCTTGTACTAAATTTGCCATAATGTTTAAATGGTTTTTAAATGGTTAATAAATTGATTATATAGTAGTGCTAGCAAACTGATATTATTGGGTAATACATATCCTGTTCAGCTCTGGAAGCCGAATCTAAAAATTGAATATGTCTGAGGTATTATAGCACGGGAAATCCGGCTATTGAATTTTCTAAATTAAAACTACAGCGCTGTAGAATATTTTTCATGGTATTTAGTTCTTTTGGTTATTGTTTTTAATCTTAATTCAAAAATAATTCGCAGCTGCGACAAAACTTGACGTATAAAAAATAATTTTATTAAAATTAAAATATAAGTTTTTTAGCTTATTTATACTTATTATAAGCGGTAAAGCTTATATTGTGTTTTTTATCAGCTTCTGTACGATTTGGTTAAGTAGCTCTCGATTGTCATCAATGTAGCAAAGCCCGGCCTGTATAAGATTTTCAATATTTGATCTTCTTACATTATCCATTGCCGGAGAAGCATTTTTCAATGATGGATTGAGACGATAATAATTTTTCTGATTTCTCTGTCCCAAAGTCTGAAACATCTGACAAAGCTGATAATCTACCGTTTCTGCATTTGCCGACATTAAAATATCGATAATTGGATTTACCCAGCTTATTTTTCCGGCCTTTTCAAGCTTTTTAAAAGAGTAGGATCTTGCTTCAATGCCTGTTCCGATGGAAATCATAATCATATCATTCACCACAGGATGATTGGCTTTCTGATGATTTTTCAACACTTCCGCAAAAGGAATTTTTCTCGCTTCCGCATAGGCACAAAGTGACGGATTATTGGCAAACATTCCGCCGTCAATCAGGCTGAATATCTGTCCGTACATTGATTTGATCTGAACTGGTGAAAAGTAGGTCGGTGCAGCTGAAGTTGCCCTGCATACATCTTTTACATAAAAATTGTCTGTAATGAGACTCGCTTTCCATGAGTTGAATAATTTGGCTCTTCGGTTTTCGATATCATAGCTTGTTATTAAACAAGGTTTTATCAGTTCTTTTAATTCTAAATTTCCAAAAAAGTCATTCAGATTTTTTTCAAGGGCTTCCTGGGATATTTTTTCATTAATCAACCCGAAAGGATTAATCAGTCTTTCCCAAAAAGAAACCTGAAATATGTCGCCACCTTTTTCAGCATATAGTTCCAGCCCTTTCTGGATGGAATATTTTGCTTTCCGGTGTTCGTCGGGACATAGAATGATAGACGCAATCAGACCTCCTGTACTGCTTCCTGCAACAAAATCAAAATAATCACCAAGTTTAGCACCCGGCTTATCATGAATCTGCAGCTGCTCTTCTATGTAGCGCAGAATAATGCAGGTGATGATACCCCTGATTCCGCCCCCGTCCAAAGAAAGAATGGTTGTCTTTTTCATTTGATTTTACTTTTTTTTTGGAGAAATCCCTGACAATATTAGACAACTAAAACCAATAGATTCCGGAAGAAATATCTATTGGTTTTAATTTTTTATAGAGATTGTTTTGGTGTTTCTCTAAAGCAAAAGTAGGGCGGGAAAGCGACAGAACTTGTCGTAATAAAATAATTTTTCAAACAATGGAGATTTAAAATACCACATAATCATCTTTATCTCTTTTCATTTTGATGAGTGTTCTCCAGCTTGTTGTAATTGTCCCTTTTTGAGCAGGAACAGATTTTTTCTCAAAGTGAGGAAGGTCTTTAAAGGTTTTCCAGTTGCCACCCCAGTTCCATCCGTATTTGGCAAAAATTTTCACACATTCATACCAGTCGGCAACCTGATCATTGTCCCAGTCTTTTACGGTGTCCCAGCTGGCTGCTTTGCCATCGATGATCAGGCAGATGTCAACGGCCAGTCCGTAATTGTGGATGCTTTGTCCGGCTTTAGCATTGGTCACTTTTTTTCCGGAAGTAATTCTTCCGATAGCGTACAGTTTTTCCTGTTCTTCAAAGCTTCTCAGGCCTTGCGTAATTCTTACTTTTGCTCTTCCGGTTAAGGCTTCGTCGCAGTCTTTAATAATCTGTTTTACCTCTTCCCTTACCAGGGGATGAAGTTTTTCAATTCTCTGTAATGTTACTTTATCCATATCAATAATTTTAAAGTTTTGGAAAACAAAATTATAGCGCATAGGCGACAAAACTTGACGTATTTAAATAAAATAAATAACTGTATATCAATTAATTAAATTTAATGTTAAAATTTCAATTTAGCATAATATTGTATTATAAAAGTTATAATTTTGTGCATTGAACTGTCCCGTTTTTAATTATGTATGCTTTAGTAGATTGCAATAATTTCTTTGTTTCCTGTGAAAGAACTTTGGATCCTTCGCTTGAAGACAAACCCGTTGTGGTACTTTCCAACAACGACGGATGTGTTGTGTCACGGAGCAAAGAAGCCAAGGACCTGGGCATTCCTATGGCTGCACCGGCTTTTAAATACAAAGAGCTGTTCAAGGAGCATGATGTTAAAAGTTTCTCCGCAAAATTTGAATTGTATAATTTTAAGAGTCAGCAGGTTATTGAAATTGCAAAATCATACGTGCTGGACCATGAAGTCTACAGTATTGATGAGCTGTTCCTGGATTTTACAGGGTTTAAGTACATCAATATTCATGATTATTGTATTGAAATTAAAAACAGAATCAGGCAGGAGGCTCATATTCCTGTCAGCATCGGAATTGCACCTACGAAAACATTATGTAAAGTAGCTAATAGAATTGTAAAAAAATATCCTGATAATTTTGACGGCGTGTTTATAATGGATACCCCTGAAAAAATCGAAAAAGCTTTAAAATGGCTGGATATTGGAGATGTCTGGGGAATCGGCCGCCGGCTTGCCGTAAAAATGCACGATAACGGTGTTCATAAAGCCTGGGATCTGTTGCAGAAACCGGAAATGTGGGTTCGTAAAGTAATGGGAATTCATGGGGTAAGAATGATTAATGAGCTGAAAGGTATCCGCCAGCTGGAACTCGATGCTCCGTCGCCCAAAAAGTCTATTGCGGTGACCAGAAGCTTCATGGAAATGCTTACCGACAAAGAACATGTTCGCGAGAGAGTGGAAACCTTCGGTATGTATTGTTCTGAACGTCTGAGGAAGCAGAATACATGTTGCAAGATGATAACGGTTTTCGTGCAGACCAACCGATTCCGTAAAGATCTGCCGGAATATAAAAAGGCAGTTACGCAGGTTCTTCCGAATCCCACCAATTCTTCAATTCTGATAGGAAGAGTCGTCAATGAGCTGTTTGAAGAAATTTTTAAAGAAGGATTTCATTATAAAAAAGCCGGAGTGATCGTTAATGATTTTGTCCCTGAAGATCAGAGATTGATCAATTTATTTGAAGAAGATGCACAAAATCAGCATCTTCCGGTAATGAAGGCGATGGACGCAATGAATAAAAAATTCGGGAAAGATAAAGTTCGCCTCGGGAGTATGAGCGGAGAAAATACCTACGGAAGAAAACAGCTTTCACCGGAATACGAAGCTTTTCTTAAAAATAATACGTTCACGGAAGCCAATTTCAGATTTCATTAGAGCGACTGCTGAAAAGTTTCACCGTTTCATTTACCAGAAATTTCACCTGATCCGGCCTTCCTCTGTCATTTTTAGGGAGATTGTTATAACTTCCGGTTCTTACGATGACCATATTATGTTCCGGAAGCATGATGATGTATTGTCCCTGCAAGCCTAAAAAATAGTAATGTTTAATCGGATTATCATTATTAATCCAGAATCCCATTCCGTAAATCTCTTCAGATTTTTCTGTCGGCGTTCGCATCTGGTTAATAAAATCAAGATTTAAAATCTGTTCGCCGTTTACCTTTCCATTGTTTAAGAATAATTGTCCCAGCTTTGCGAAATCACGCGTAGTGGAATGGATGCAGCAATACGTTTTTTCCATTCCGCTTTCGTCGGTGCTCCATTCTGCGTCCTGCTCCATCCCGAGTGGGATCCAGAAATTTTCTGATAAATAATCTGAAAGCGATTGGTTGACTGCTTTTCTCACAGCAAAACCTAAGAGTTGCGTAGAACCACTTTGATATTCAAATCTTTCTCCGGGATGTTGCTTGAATTTTCTTGAAAAGGTAGCTTTTATAAGACTTCTCCCATAGTATGCTTTTGCGTTTGGCAGAAATGGATTTTTATAATTTTCTTCCCAGTTGAGTCCGGACTCCATCTGTGCGAGATTTTTCAAGGTTAAATTTTCTGCAAATTCTTTATTTTTAAACTCGTCAAAATAACCCGAAAACTTATCATCGATACTTTTGATTTTTCCTTCTTCAATAGCTTTTCCTAACAGCATTACCGTAACAGCTTTTGCCATGGAAAAAGAATTGGTTTTTGAGAATTCGTTATAGCCATTCCAATATTGTTCGTGAAGGATCTTTCCATTACGGATAACAAGAAAAGAAGCGGTGTTGGAATGTTTTAAATCGTCAACTAAATTTTTCGGTAATTCTGCTTTGTTGTATTCAGTATCTTCCTCCCACGGAATGGGATTTCCGGCAGCAATTACATTATAGGAGAAAAATTTTCCATCATCAATATGCGCACTCATTTTTCCCTTCAGATAGGTTTTTGAAATTCCGTTGAAAATATAGCTGTAACCGAGAATATAAAAAAGCACAGCGACGATTACAGCGAATATCACAAAGTAAATAAGGACTGTCATAAAGATTGATCTTGAAACAAATTTAAAATAAATTTGACAACAAGAATCAGAATGACATTTTTTAACAAAAAATAAAGCCCTGATTTCTCAAGGCTTTCGTTTTATATTTTAGAAAGTAAATTTCTGAAGTTTGTTTTTTCATCAATAATTCTTCTCAACTCTGAAACAGGAACTCTTTCCTGTTGCATCGTATCTCTGTCTCTTATGGTCACCGTATGATCTGTTAATGAATCATGATCGATGGTAATGCAATAAGGTGTCCCGATCGCATCCTGTCTTCTATAGCGTTTTCCGATCGCATCTTTTTCTTCGTAGAATAAATTAAAATCATATTTAAGATCATTGAAGATTTTCTCTGCATATTCTGCTAAACCGTCTTTCTTCATTAACGGAAGAATAGCTGCTTTAATTGGCGCTAAAGCTGGAGGTAACGATAAAACCGTTCTTTCTGAACCGTCTTCCAGGGTTTCGTCCTTTAAACAGTGAGAGAATAAGGCAAGGAATAATCGGTCTAAACCTACCGAAGTTTCCACCACATAAGGCACATAGTTTTCGTTTCTTTCAGGATCAAAGAACTGAAGTTTTCTTCCTGAGAATTTTTCGTGTGCTTTTAAATCGAAATCTGTTCTTGAGTGAATTCCCTCCAATTCTTTAAAGCCGAATGGGAAATTAAATTCAATATCAGCCGCTGCATTCGCATAGTGCGCCAGCTTTTCATGATCATGAAATCTGTAGTTTTCATCACCTAAACCTAAAGCTAAGTGCCAGTTCAGACGCTTTTGTTTCCATTGTTCGTAGAACTCAAGTTCTGTTCCCGGAGCAACAAAAAACTGCATTTCCATCTGCTCAAATTCACGCATTCTGAAGATGAATTGTCTCGCTACGATCTCATTTCTGAATGCTTTTCCAATCTGTGCAATACCAAAAGGAAGTCTGTGACGGGATGTTTTCTGTACGTTTAAAAAGTTAACAAAAATCCCCTGTGCGGTTTCTGGTCTTAAATACAAATCCATCGCAGAATCAGCAGAAGCGCCGAGTTTGGTTCCGAACATTAAGTTGAATTGTCGTACTTCCGTCCAGTTTTTGGAACCGGTGTCGGGGTCAGCAATTTCTAGTTCTTCAATTAATGCTTTTACATCCGCAAGGTCTTCATTTTCCAGAGATTTTGCCAGTCTCGAAAGAATAGCTTCTCTTTTGGCTCTGTATTCCAAAACTTTTGGATTTGTCGCAACAAATTGATCTTTATCAAAGGATTCCCCAAATCTCTTGGCTGCCTTTTCGATTTCCTTATTTTCTTTATCTTCAATTTTAGCGCAGTAATCTTCCACTAAAACGTCTGCTCTGAAACGTTTTTTAGAATCTTTATTGTCAATCAATGGATCGTTGAAAGCGTCTACGTGGCCCGATGCTTTCCATGTCGTAGGATGCATAAGAATCGCCGAATCAATACCCACAATATTTTCGTTAAGCTGTACCATCGCTTTCCACCAGTATTGCTTGATATTATTTTTGAGTTCGGCACCGTTCTGTCCATAATCATAAACAGCGGATAAACCATCGTAGATCTCACTCGAAGGGAAAATAAAACCATATTCTTTAGCGTGAGAAATCACTTTCTTGAAAACATCTTCTTGCTTTGCCATAATTTTTTAACGTCTGAATTTGCAAAAATAGTGAAAAAGCGGGAAGTTAGAAGAAGGAAGCAGGAAGTTTTTAGAATGCAGAAAATTAGGAGCCGGGAACCTGCTTTCGCTACTCGCTTTTTCTATGATATCGGCGCGGCGGCGGAGCCGCCGCGCCGATATCATAAAAAAGAGCTCAGACATGCCGCTCAATCAGGGCTATGGATAAAAAGTTGTATAAAATCCTATTGATTAAAAAAAGCAGACTATCAGATCACATTCAATAAATCAGCTTTTGTCTATTTTTTAAAAACTATATGTAAGACCAATGCTGTTTCCTCTGATATCGAGCCTGTATGAAGTGGCTTTTGTTTCAGTGCTTTCCGGATTCTGATTTTGAGTGTCTACAGCTTTTTTCAGGTTTTTCTGTGCACTCAGTGCAAATGGAATTCCTATACCGATGGCGCCCAGGCCGGCTCCGATCAGTGCCCAGCCACCTTTTTGTTTCTCTTTGATGGCTACACCATTATAGTAGACTGTTTTATTCCGGGTTATCTCTTTTACAAGTCCAAATCCTATTAATCCGCCACCCACGGCACCGAAAATCTGTGATACCGTACTGTTGGTATTGGCCTTCTTCATATAGCTGAGGGCTTCGGGGTTGGTGAAAACTTTTCTATATTCAGAAAATTTAAATTTCTGGTCACCTTTAATAAAAAACTCACGGTTGGATTTTCCTAATTTAATTGAATCTGAGTTCTGAGCAAACGAGATCAAAGGAAAAATACTTAGAAGAATTGTAATTAGCAGTTTTTTCATAGTTAAATTTTGCGCGAAAATAAAAATTCTCTCTTTCAAAAAAGAATTTAAAATGTTAAATTTTATTCACTATTAAACTGCTCGAATCATTTCAATATATTATTGTCTTTTTTTGAGACAATTTACCGTAATTTGTCTCAGCTAAAGTTTTTATAATGAAAAAAGGAGGATTTATAATTTTAATTTTTGTCTTACTGGCCCAAAGTTTCCGGGCGCAGAACATTCCGGAAGGGAAGGTTGTTACGACATATATTACGGCCAAAACCTTACAGAATAAGGCCGGAGAAAATTCGAAACGCAGAGTTTCCGTTTATCTTCCGCCGGATTATGAAAAATCTTCCCAACGGTATCCTGTTATTTATTTTTTACATGGCTTTTTCTGGAGTGACAGCCTGTTGGTCAACAGTGACAAGATTAATCATATTATTGACAGGGGCATTAATTCAAAAAAAATAAGGCCCTTCATTATGGTGATGCCGGATGAAAGCACAGTTTTTAAAGGTAGTTTTTATGCCAATTCAAAATCTTCGGGAAATTGGTCAGATTTTACGTCGGTTGAGCTGGTGAACTTTATTGATAAAAACTACAGAACCATCACAAATAAAGACAGCCGTGGCATTGCAGGTCATTCTATGGGAGGCAATGGTGCTTTACGAAATGCTATTCTTCATCCTGAGGTTTTTTCTTCGGTTTATGCGCTTTCTCCCGGAATTTTAGATGCACAATATTTTGCGCTTTCTGAGATCGATTTGTACAAAAGTATAAAGCAGATAAATGAAGTTAAAGATTTATCAAAACCTGAAAATGCAAGAGCAAACATTATTTTTGCCATTGCGAGAGCATACAACGGAAATGAAAATAAGCCTCCGTTTTTTGCTGATCTGCCGTTTTCGTTTGATGGTGATAGATTAAAAGTAAACCCTTCTGTTGTTGAAGAACTAAAGAAAAACTCAACTTCAGAATTGCCTTTTTCACATTACGAAAATCTTAAAAAATTAAAGGCTATAAAATTTGACTGGGGAAGAAATGATGAATTGAAGCACATTCCGCCAAGCTGCCTGAATTTTAGCAAAACATTAGAAATGCTGAAAATAAAACATGAAGCTGAAGAATATATCGGAACGCATGGAAGTGAGGTCAGCAAAGAAAACGGACGAATAGAAAATCAGTTGTTGCCATTTTTCAACGTAAATTTAAAGTTTGAGGAATAAGCCAAAAACCTCTACTTTTGCCACATGCTAGAAATTCTTTATCGCGACGAACATCTTATTGCCATCAACAAACCCAGCGGATTGCTGGTTCATAAATCTTTTTACTCAGGAGAGGCCGACACGTATGCGATCCAGGAATTAAAAAAGCAGATCGGGCAAAAAGTTTTTCCGGTACATCGATTAGACCGGAAAACTTCGGGTGTTCTGCTGTTTACTTTAGACAGAGAAACGTTGAAAGCAATGAGTGAGCAGTTTGCAACAAGAGAAGTCGAAAAGAAATACATCGCCATTCTTCGTGGCTGGGCAAAAGAAGAAGAAACCATCGATTATGATTTAATTAACGAAAATGAAGTTAAGCAAAGTGCCATTACTTACTATCGTCGCTTACAGACTTCGGAAATCGACTTGCCTTTTTTAAAACATCAGACTTCGAGATATTGTTTAGTAGAAGCAATTCCTGAAACAGGGCGATTTCATCAGTTGAGAAAGCATTTTAAACATATTTTGCATCCAATTTTAGGATGTCGTAAACATGGTTGCAATAAACAAAATAAGCTGTGGCTGCAAACTTTTAATATCAACAAAATGACGCTTCATGCCCATCAATTGATTTTCAATCATCCGGTTTCTAACGAAAGAATTACTGTAAATGCCACTATAGATGATGAGTTCAAAAGGGTAGGAGATATTTTGAAACTGGATTTGAGTTCTTATTCTTAATGAAATAAATTTGCTTCGCAAAGTTTAAGAACTTGACTTCTTCAAATCAACTTGTTGATTAATACTTTGCTTACTTAAATAATTAACATTTAAATAATAATACTTTGAGTTAAAAATATCTCGCTGATTTTGCAATTTTTTAGCTTTATAGATAACATATATAATACCTTTTTCCATAAAATATCACAGGTTAATCAAACATTAATTTTAAAATGAGTATTTTTGTAAAACTTTTTTTCAATGTACAAATCGCTCATTCGCCCCATACTTTTTAAATTTGATCCCGAGGAAGTTCATCACTTTACATTTTCTATGTTGAAGAATTTTGGATTTCTTACCAAATTATTTTTCCCAAAACCGATTGAAGATAAGCGTCTGGAAAGAGAAGTTTTCGGATTGAAGTTTAAAAATCCTGTAGGCCTGGCGGCCGGGTTTGATAAAAATGCGGTTTTATTTAATGAATTGGGAGACTTAGGTTTCGGATTTGTAGAAATTGGAACGGTTACCCCAAAAGCCCAGGCCGGAAATCCTAAGAAAAGGCTTTTCCGTCTCATCGAAGATGGCGGAATCATCAACAGAATGGGTTTTAATAATGACGGTCTTGAAGCAGCAATTGAGAAATTAAAAGGCAATAAAGGGAAAATCATCATCGGCGGAAACATCGGCAAAAATACCCAGACAGCCCCGGAAAATTACACTCAGGATTATCTGGAATGTTTTGAAGGCCTTCATCCTTACGTTGATTATTTCGTACTGAATGTAAGTTGCCCGAATGTAGGAAGCCACGCCAAATTGGAAGATGTGGAATATCTTAGAGAATTAATCACAGAAGTTAAAAAAATCAATCAATCGAAGGCTGTACAGAAGCCGGTTTTGCTGAAAATAGCTCCGGATCTAAACAACAATCAGCTTGATGAAATTGTAGAGCTGATTGCAGAAACAAAAATTGACGGACTGATTGTTTCAAATACTTCTGTCAACAGGGAAGGGCTGAAGACTTCTCCTGAAGTATTGGCGCAGATCGGAAATGGCGGTCTTAGCGGAAAACCTATTAGAGAGCGAAGTACAAAAATGATCAAATACCTTTCTGATAAAAGTAACCGTGCTTTCCCGATCATCGGAGTTGGTGGAATTCATTCCGCTAAAGATGCTCTTGAAAAATTGGATGCCGGAGCAAGTCTGGTTCAGTTGTACACCGGTTTTATCTATGAAGGACCTGAACTGATTAATGATATTAATAAAGAAATACTGACCAGAGCAAGCAGAATTTCGAGATAAAAATATTTAAGAAACAATAAAAGGAGAGTTCAGTAGAGCTCTCTTTTTTCCAATTTTAAAGAAAAAAATGGGCAATTGTATAAATAATTAATCCTACCAATCCCCCGACTAAAGTTCCGTTTACCCGTATAAATTGAAGATCTTTCCCGACTTCAAGTTCAAGCTTTTCACTGAGCTCTTTTCCTTGCCAGTTTCCTACCGTTGAGCTGATGAGGTTTCCGAATTGGTGAGTGTTTTTCAGAATATATTTATAAGCCGTTACCCGTACCCAGTTGTCGATCTTTTGTTGGAGGTTTTCATCGGTTTTCAAATTTTCTGAAAATTCATTCAGGTTTTTGGAAAGATACATTTTTAATGTAGACTGCTCTTCCTGAAGTTCATTTTTCAACGTATTTTTAATGGAAATCCAGATGTCATTCGAATATTCTTCGAGTTTTTCACCTTTTAAAAGATCATTTTTGATATTTTTAAATTCTTCATCCCATTTCGGATCTTCTTTTAAATCAACAGAAAATTCATGGATTTTTTTTGTAATCAACGCTCTGATTTCATGTTGCGGATCTTCTTCAATTTCTCTGAAAAAATCTGACAGACCGGTGGCAATCTTATCGGCGATTTTATTGTCGACAAAAGCAGGAATAAATGTATAGCTGCCTTTCTTTACCCTTTCTTTAATCATTTCATCATTCTCCAGAATATAGTTTTTGATTTGTGATGAAAGATTGGTTACTATTCTCTGATGATTATTTTTCTCAATAATATAACTGATCCCGTTTCCTACAATTTTATTAAGTTTAATATCATCAGTCATTTCCTGAACTTTCTTCGTGATAAACTGACTCACTGAAGAATCGTCAAGCTTATTTAAAATATCCAGAACAATATCTGAAAGGTTTTTAATCAGAATTTCCTGGTTTTTCTCCTTTCCGAGCCATTCTCCTACGAATCCTGAAATTTTCAGCTTCTGCATATAAGGTCTGATATTTTGAGGGGAAAGGAAGTTGCTCACCACAAAGCTGCCCAGATTATCACCCAGCCTTTGTTTGCTGTTTTCAATGAGATTGGTGTGAGGAATGGGTAAGCCCAACGGATGCCGGAAAAGAGCCGTAACCGCAAACCAGTCTGCTAAAGCTCCCACCATGGCCGCTTCTGAAAAGGCGCGTACATAGCCAACCCAATGAGAGTCGACATTTTTTTGTAATAGCGTGGTACCGATGAAGATTACTGCCATCAGGAGGAAAAGCCCGGTGGCAAATGCTTTATATTTTCTAAGCTGTTTTCTCTTTGCCTCATCATTCATATGCTCAAATTTAGTACATTTGATTGTGAACTTATGAGTTATTGTAAACATAAAGTCACAAAATATTTAAAATAATTCTATGGAAAACGAAGCAAAAAACAATCCATACTACTCACGAACAGACCGCACACCGTTGAATGTTTCTAATGACGAGTGGAAGAATATACTTTCTCCGGATCTGTATGCAGTCGCGAGAGAAGCTGCTACCGAAAGAGCTTTTACCGGAAAATACAATGAATTCGATGAAATGGGAGAATACTTCTGTGCCGTATGCGGAAACCATTTATTCCGCTCGACCTCAAAATTTTCAAGCAGCTGCGGATGGCCGAGCTTTTTTGAGGCCGATAAGGAAGGTGTTTATTATAAAAGAGATTTGGCTTATGGTATGGACAGG
Source organism: Chryseobacterium sp. 27AL (assembly GCF_057815395.1). Lineage (NCBI taxonomy): Bacteria > Pseudomonadati > Bacteroidota > Flavobacteriia > Flavobacteriales > Weeksellaceae > Chryseobacterium > Chryseobacterium sp. 27AL. The sequence goes on from NZ_JBYRIW010000005.1 coordinate 104,370, forward strand.
GTAGAAGTACTTTGTAAAAGATGCGATTCTCATCTTGGGCATGTTTTTGATGACGGTCCGAAACCTACCGGCTTACGGTATTGTATGAATTCCGTAAGCCTGGAGTTTGTTCCTGATGAGCAATAATAAGTTGTTTTCAAGCACGAAATCAGTAAGTTAAAGTTTCTTAAATTTGAGTTAAACTTGTGGAGTTATTCTTTCAGATATCTATGTTTTTATACATTTGCTGACTCAATTGGATTTAACATATATATTGAATGAAAGGATTTTATAGCTTATTAAGTATTGTTTACATGGTAACTACTTCATTCTATCTTTCGCCTGAAAAGGATATTGCAAAGAATGAAATCAGGACAAAAAAGATTGAAAAAGTAGCCGGCACAAAATCGGAAAGCACCACGGAGAAAACAGTATCCTCATCAGAAGAGTTATACAGATCTATCGCATTTGAACAAGGACATGAACTTAACGAAGAAGTTTTCTTCAAAGCCTTAACTGGTTTTGAGAATTTGAAGAAAGCTGGTTTGCTTAATCAGGATTCGCATTTACTTACGGTATGCGATTTTTCTATGTCCTCAAATACGAAAAGACTTTGGGTAATTGATATGAATGAGAGAAAAGTACTGTTCAATTCACTGGTCGCCCACGGAAAAAATACCGGAGAAGAGTTTGCAACGAATTTTTCAAATACCGAAAGCTCACTTCAGAGCAGCTTAGGTTTTTATATTACGGATGCAACGTACAACGGGGACAATGGATTTTCCCTGAGATTACTGGGAATGGATAAAGGTTTTAATGATGCCGCCTACAAAAGAGCAATCGTTATGCACGGTGCAGACTACGTAAGTGATGAATTTGCAGCAATGCACAAAAGAATCGGAAGAAGCTGGGGATGCCCGGCTGTGCCTAGAGATCTTACGCAGCCGATCATTAATACGATCAAAGGAAGAAATCTTCTTTTTATTTATTATCCCGATCAGAATTATCTTTCTAAATCAGAATGGCTAAAAACATCAGCTTAAATGAATGAAACTTCAGAATTTATTGCAGCAATAAGACTCATCAATAATCCTGACGGAAGCAGTGCTTTTGAAACGGGGAGAATTCCTGTTCTAAAGCCGATAAAAACGACTTCTTTCTGGATCAGCAATAAAACTGAAGAATGGGAAAAAGCAGAGCATCCGGCACCCAGAAAGCAATTTGTAGTAACGTTAAAAGGCAAAATCAGGTTTAAGGTAAGCGATGGTTCAACATTTATTATCGAACCCGGGATTATTCTTTTAGCCGAAGATGTAGAAGGAAAAGGGCACAGCTGGGAATTGGAAGAAGGTAAAAAATGGGAAAGGCTTTATATTCCGGTTGATGATAATGATGAAAGTGGATTTATTCCTGATTGATCCTGATTAGAAAAATTTTAATTATTTATAAAAAAGCAGTCAAAAAAATGACTGCTTTTTCATTTATTACTGTAGATATTCTAACATCTTATTTTTCGCTTCCTCAAGATTGCTGCTGATTCTTGCGATTATCCTATTTTAATTGCGGGCTAACTTACAAAAAACTTCAAATAAAAATCCTGCGTTTAAAACACAAGGAATAAGATTTAAAAAGCTGATTGGTATTTAAGAAAACTTCTTGAAAATCAATGTTGCATTGTGTCCTCCAAAGCCAAAAGCATTACTCAAAGCGTAATTGATATCCTTCTCTTTAGCTTCTCCAAAGACAATATTAAGATCTTTCGGAATATTCTCATCTATTGTATGAAGATTAATCGTTGGCGGAATAATTCCCGTTTCAATAGCTTTAATAGAAAGAATTGCTTCCGCAGCTCCGGCCGCACCCAGCAAATGTCCTGTCATGGATTTTGTTGCGCTGATATCCAGATTTTTGCTTCCTTTAAATAATTTATTAATACCATTCAGTTCCACCAGGTCTCCCATAGGTGTTGAGGTTGCATGAGGGTTGATATAGTCTATGTCGTCTGTATTAATTTGCGCTTCATTTAATGCCAGCTGCATGGCTCTAATAGCACCAACTCCATCAGGATGAGGCGCTGTCATATGGTAGGCATCTGCCGTCATTGCAGCCCCGACGAGCTCTGCATAGATTTTTGCTCCTCTTGCTTTGGCGTGTTCGTACTCTTCCAAAATCAACGCTCCAGCTCCTTCTCCCATCACAAAACCATCTCTGTCTGCATCATACGGTCTGCTTGCTGTGGCAAAGTCATCATTTCTGGTAGACATAGCTTTCATACTTGAGAAGCCTCCTACCGATGCCGGCGTAATGGCTGCCTCGGAGCCTCCACTTACAATAACTTTTGCTTTCCCGAGCCTGATATAATTGAATGCATCCATTAAGGCAGTATTTCCGGTGGCGCATGCAGAAATCGTAGTATAGTTGATTCCCTGAAGCCCAAATTTCATAGAGATCATTCCCGAAGCCATATTGGCGATAAACTTAGGAACAAAAAATGGATTAAACCTTGGCGTGCCGTCACCTTTCGTGAATTCCATTACTTCACTTTCGAAAGTCCACATTCCTCCCTGTCCGGTTCCCCAGATAACTCCGGTGTCGAAAGGATCCATATTTTCAAGTTCGAGCCCTGAATCTTTCAGAGCCTCAGCTGTGGAATACATGGCATATTGTGAAAAAAGATCACTTCTTTTAATTTCGTTGTGGGATAAATGAGCTTTAGGATCAAAGTTTTTTACTTCACAGGCAAAATGTACTTTGAATTTTTCTGTATCAAAATGGGTGATTTTGTTGGCTCCGCTTATTCCGTTGATGCTGTTTTTCCAGAATTCTCCGACAGTGTTTCCCAAAGGTGTTACTGCACCGAGACCTGTAATGACCACTCTCTTCATAGGTACTGATTTATCTTTTAAAGTTTATTTGTATTGCCTCAAATCATTTTTTAAGGTATAGTTGAGACGATTGTAATTTGAATTAACAATTACTGATGTTTAGTGTTGTGTATTTATTTTTCTAAAATCATGGTAATTCCCTGTCCACGTGCAGCGCAGATGGAAATAAATCCTTTTCCGCTTCCTTTTTCGTCTAAAAGCTTGGCTAATGTTGCAATAATTCTTCCACCAGTGGCAGCAAAAGGATGTGCTACGGCAAGACTTCCGCCTTTTACATTTAATTTATCTCTGTCTATTTTTCCCAATGCTTTTTCTAATCCGAATTTTTTAGCCAGATCATCATTTTCCCAGATTTTTAATGTAGCTAAAACCTGTGCGGCAAACGCTTCATGAATTTCATAAAAATCGAAGTCCTCAAGGCTCATTCCTGCTTTTTTCAACATTCTTTCTGCGGCAAAAACAGGAGCAAGAAGTAAGTTTTGTTTATTTTCCACGTATTCAATTCCTGCAATTTCAGAGAAAGTGATATAGGCTGAAATCGGTAAATTATTCGCTTTTGCCCATTCTTCGCTCGCTAATAAAACGGCAGAAGCTCCATCGGTAAATGGTGTTGAATTCCCTGCTGTCAGTGTTCCGTTTTGTTTGTCAAAAGCAGGTTTTAAAGTAGCTAATTTTTCTAAACTCGTGTCACGACGAAGATTATTATCTTTATCCAAGCCGTAAGCCGGAGAGATCAAGTCGTCAAAAAATCCTTCGTCGTACGCTTTTGCCATATTCTGATGACTTTTAAAAGCAAGTTCGTCCTGTTCTTCACGAGAAATTCCGTAATATTTTGCAGTAATTTCTGTATGACCACCCATCACCAGACCTGTTTTAGGTTCCTGCCCTTTGTATGGAATCGGCATCCAGTCTTTTAATTTCGGAGTTAACAGTTGTTTGATTTTTCCAAAGACAGATTTTTCTTTATTGGCTTTTAATAAAGCTGTTCTTAATCTTGGAGAAGACTCAAAAGGAATATTGCTCATTGCTTCAACACCGCAGGCAATTCCACTTTCAATCTGCCCTAAGGCTATTTTATTTCCGATGTAAATTGCCGCTTCAATTCCCGTGTCACAAGCCTGCTGCAGGTCACAAGCCGGAGTTGCAGGATCGAGATTCGTATTCATAACAGTTTCTCTGATGAGGTTGCTTTCAGAAATATGCTTGATTGTTGCACCTCCCGCAACTTCTCCAAGGAGTTTTCCTTTAAGGTTGTAACGGTCGATCAAACCATTCAAAGCAGGAAGCAACAAATCCTGATTTCCTTTATCTGCGTATGCTGTATTCATTCTGGCAAAAGGGATCCTGTTGTATCCTACGATAGCCACTTTTTTTGTTTCCATAGGCTGAAGTTTATGATGGGTGTTTGTTCAGTTCTTTATCGATAATACTAAGAATTCTGTCTAATGCCTGATTGAGAAATTTTCCTTCTCCGGTGGTTTTTGATAGTAAAATACCTCCCTCAATCAGCATGACGAATAGTGAGGCGTATTCTCCGGCATCAATATTTTCATTCATCTCTCCGGTTTTTTGTCCTTGTGTAATAACGTCTGAAATTTTGATTATCCATTCTTCAAAAGATTTTACCACCTGATTCTTAAGGTTAGGCATTGTATCATCAGCTTCGGTTGCCGCGTTCATCAAAGGACAGCCTCCATTAAGAAATACCGGCTGCCAGTTTTTCCTGTAAAATGTAACGAACGCCCGTAGCTTGTCAATTGAAGAAGGAAATTCTTCACTGAAAGAACGTGACATACTTTGCTTTAATAATTTTGCATTGTATTTATAGACTTCAAGCGCAACTTCATCCTTGTTTTCAAAATTTCCATAGATACTGCCTTTCGTTAATCCGGTAACTTCCGTGATGTCTGATAATGTCGTAGAAATATACCCCTTGGTATTAAACAAAGATGCTGTTTTCTCAATAATGAATTGCTTTGTCTTTTCTGCTTTAGACATTTTTCAGTTTTATGATGCAAATATACATAAAATACCAATCGGTATATTTTATATTTATGGATTTAATCTATTAGCTCAAAGTATTTAACTTTATTTAAGCTGAAAGGCGGTTTAAATTAAGTTTGGCTAAAGCCATTTGATTGTTTTAAATGAAAAAACGGGCTAAAGCCCGTCCCCATTGATGATTTATACTTTATAATTTAGCTCTCCAAAGTAGCATTTAAAGTAATTTCAAAATTGAATGCAGCACTTACCGGGCATCCTTCTTCTGCAATTTTTGCATATTTCTGAAATTCTTCTTCTGAAATTCCCGGAACTTTTGCTGTTAACGTTAATTCGGATTTTGTAATTTTTCCGACGTTAGGGTCTAAAGTGATAACTGATTTTGTCGTCAACTCTTCAGGAGTAAATCCTGCCTGAGAGAGTTCAGCACTTAATTTCATGGTAAAACATCCTGCGTGCGCTGCTGCCAGTAATTCTTCAGGGTTTGTTCCAACGCCGTCCTCAAATCGGCTGTTGAATGAATATTGCGTTTGGTTTAATGTTGTGCTTTGTGTTGTTAAATGTCCTTTCCCTTCTTTGATGGTACCGTTCCAAACGGCTGTTGCGTTACGTCTCATAATACTTTAATTTTTTTGTTGTTAATATTGTTTGTTTTGATGTTACAAAGATATATCAGATAGTATTCCAAATAAATACATAAAACGAACTAAATGTTGTACTTTTTTCCCGATATGTAATTTTTTTTTAAAGTTCGTTGGTGTACTTCCGGTTTTGTTGGTAAAAAGACGATTGAAATAGGCCGGATCATCATATCCCAGATCATAAGCAATTTCTTTGACCGGTTTATCCGTGTAAATCAGAAGCCTTTTCGCTTCAAGTAGAATTCTGTTGATGATCAATTGATTGGGAGATTCAAGATGTAAATTTTTAAATTTATGTGTTAAAGTTTTAGGAGCTATATGGAGAAGATCTGCATATTCTGAAACATTGTGTTTTTCTCTGAAATGAATTTCCAGATATCTGCTGAAGTCCCGGAAGATATCAATTTCGTTACTTGGAATTTTCAGGTTGTCATTATCAAGATTTTGTTTTTTCCATTTTCTTGTAGCGCGGATAATGATCTGCTTTACGTATGTCCTGATCATTTCTTCTGCAGAAGAATCTTTTTCCTTGCAGCTCTTCCTGAATATTTTTAAACAAATTTTTAATGATTAAATTTTCTTCGTCATCAAGCTCTACAAAAGGAATCTCAAAAACATTATGAAAAAGAAGACCGTCACAGGCTACTTCTTTATCATGAATCTGAATGCAGTAAAAATCACGGTTATAGTACAGTAAAGTTGCATCTTCTTTAGTTTTAGAAATTTTTATATGCTGGTTCGTCAGGAAAAAAAGACTTGGTTTTGCCGTTTTAAAATGATTAAAGTCTACAGAAATCTCAGAACCGGGTGGAATATATAAAACTTTAATATCATAACGAAACTTATTTCCGCTGAAGGCTTCAAGAGGATTTTCGGAAACATTTTCTATACCGAGCTTCTTGTAGTGATCTTCAAAAATAAGTGTTTGTGACATGAATTTTACTTTATGATAAAGATACAAAAAAGCATGGCTTTAATCATTATTGTTAAAACCATGCTTGTAGTATTATGAAATTTGAGAATGAAATAATTTGAAATCACTCAAACTCTACAGTTCTCAAACCTAAAACTTAAAAAGTCACATCCAGTCCAACATAAAAATTAGCCTTCATAATCGGAGCATAGATCATTCCTCCATCAAAATAATTCCCGAAAGGGTTTTTTACGTCAACAATTGCGTTTTTCTGATAATAAGAAGTTAAATTCTCACCACCCAGATAGGCTCTGATTTTTTTGTTGAAATTTCTCGAAATCTGTGCATTTAAAACAGCATAAGATGGCGAATATGAAGACAATTGAAATTCCTTAGGATTTGATGAAGTGTCCGGAAGTCTTTGTTTTCCTACCAGATTCAAAGTCGTATCAAAACTCCAGAAACCACCGTTATTATTTTTGTTTGTAGAATAAGCTACATTTACGAAACCTCTGTGTTTGGCCATGAAGGGAACTTCTCTTCTTCCGCTCAGATAATCAGCCTGCACATCATAATATTTGTAAGCAAGTCTTATGTCAAAATTTTTAAAAGGTATAAAATCCCACTGCGTCTGAAAAGAATTGGCAAATGATTTTCCTTCCAGATTATAAAAAGTCAGTTGCTGAGGCGAACGGTCCAGATCTACCATCACCTGATCCTGAAAATCTGTTCTGAAAAAGTCGGCTACAATGGTTGATTTTCTCCCAAAGAGTTTAAATTCCTGTTGCAGGCTTGCCCCATAATTCCATGCGATTTCCGGTCTTAATCCGTAAATATTCCCTCCGTTTTCAAGAATCTGGATATTCCTGTTGGAAGCAAAATACTGCTGACTTTCCGCAAAAACATTCGCTGTTCTGAAACCTCTTCCGGCTGAAAGTCTTAGAATAGTCTGCGGAGTGATATCGTATTTGAAATTTAATCTTGGCGTGAACTGAGTTCCTGCCAGATTGTGAAAATCAATCCTTGCACCTGCTACCAAAGTATATTTTAAGCCTGTCAAAGTATATTCTGCAAAGGCTCCAGGAACGATTTCATTTCTTTTAAAATTTCCCGTTAAATACGTTTCATCGTAACCATCATACATGAAACTTGCTCCTGCTTTGTACTTATGATTGGTATTACCTAAAATACTTTCAAAAATTAAATTTGAATAATACGTCTGCTGCTTTCCGGAATAATTTCTAAGACCAAAAAAACTATCCTGCTGATGAAAAGTATACTGATTCATCCAGCCCAGACTTTGATAAGGTTTTCCTTTAAAAACATATCCTGTCTTATTCCAAACCTGAAATCGTGAAATATCAATCCCGACACCATACAACGACTGCTGATTCTGCGGAATTTTTTTATCAAATCCAATCTGACCCGCTGTTCTTTCATCCTTGATAAAATTGATTCCGAAATGAGATCCGAAACCTGATTTTTCAAGGTCATTATAATTGAGCAGATAAGCTGCATTGAGCTGTGTACCTTTTGGCCTGTCCAGAAAGCTGTCGTTATTCATATCTGTATTCCCAAAAGTTCCGTTGCCATGAAGAAGAAACGTCTGCGACCATTTATCATCGATTTTAGAAACACTGGTGATGTTGGCTTCCGTTCTTCCGTTGAAATCTGCAAAAAGGTTCAGGGAAGTTTCGGGCTTTTCTGAATTTTTTAATAATTCAGTATTAATTTGTCCTGTAATGCTTTCGTAACCGTTCGTCACCGTGCTTCCGCCTTTGGTAAGCTGAATACTTTCGATCCATCTTCCGGGAATAAAACTTAATCCGTAAGCAGATGCCAGCCCCCTTACTTCAGGCAGAAGTTCTTTTGTCAGGCTGGTGTATTTCTGATCTAAACCTAACATTTTCAACTGTTTCGTTCCCGTCACCGCATTGCTGAAAGAAACATCCACCGTGGCATTGGTTTCAAAGCTTTCGGATAAATTACAGCAGGCAGCTTTCAGCAATTCTTTCTTATCGATGTTAAAAATTAGTCTCGCTTCTTTTTTACTCAGTGAAGTAGATGTCTTTCCGCCTGTTACTATAACGCCTTCGATGGCTTTTTCATTGTTGTTTTCAGTGTGGGAAGTTTCATGCGCCTGATGATCCTGCTTGCCATTTTCTTCTAAATGAACTTTCGGATTTGCTTCGCCAAACGGGATTTCTCTATCGTAAAGACAGCAGGAAGGAAGATTTTTATAAGTACTGTCGCTGGATTTGTACTTTTCATTGTCGTGACCTACATCGGCGATTTTCTTCAGAATTTTATCAGCTGAGGTTTTTTTCGGATCAAAATTTAAAATAACAGTCTGTTTTTCTGCATCCCATTCTGCAAGATCGGCTCCGGCGTCTTTTGCGGCTTTTTCAATTCTTGCTTTACAGGATTCACAGTTTCCTTTCACATAAAATTCATTCTCTTTTTTTGAATGGATATGATGATCTTCATTTGCGGCAAATTGATCTCTTTCATAATGACAGCAGGCTGGAAGGGCATTGTAATCAGCTTTTGAAGCTTTAAATTTCTCATTGTCGTGCCCTGCTTTTGCGATTTCTTTTAAAATATCGTCTGTAGAAACAGTGTCATCAGTCTCTAATGTTAAGGTCTGCGAATCAACAGAATAGCTTGCTTTTTTGGCGCCGGATTTTTTCGCAGTAGTTTCGATTCGATCTTTACACAAATCACAGTTTCCTTTTACTTTAAAATGATTTTGAGAAAGATTCTGTGCAAATACAAATGATGTAAATAATAAGAATATACCAAGAATAATCCTGGAAATATATAATTTCATTTTGTTTAAAATTTAGATTAATTCAATTAAGGTAACGATTTAACAATGTGATAATTTAACAATCATTGGCAGATTGATAACTGGAACATTGTTACATTTATTTTTAATTAATTAACCTATTTTCGGCGGTTGCCAGATCTCCTTCAGCCGTCCCGGAAGATATGGGTCGGAATATTGGAAATATAAATTTTTATTGGCTTTGTAAAAAGAAATGTCCAGTTTTAGGCTTCTGGAAAAAGGAATTTCTATAAAACTGTAGCAGGTGGCGCAATACGAACAGCAGTTGTCATTACACGAAGAAGTTTTTTGCTTTTTGTTGTGATTTTCTTTCGAATGTTCTTTGTGCTGTTTTTTGCAGCAATCACTTCCGGAGCTTTCCTTACAACATGTTTCCTGCATATTTTGAGCATAAAAATTATCTTTAGGAATGAGAAAAATTCCTAGGCAAAAAATAATTGTTATGATCTGAATAAGTTTCACTTTGCAAAAATACAAAAATTATGGTAAAGGTTCGCCAACTTTTACACCGCAATTATGCCAAGGTTCACCATGGGCCGGATTTAAGGCGGGTTTAGGACCTGTCGGCGCTGGTGTTGGATTCGGGGCCGGCGTGTTTTGGGCAATAACTTGTGTTGGCTGTGCTGTAGGAGCAGGTTTGCTGTTCAGTGGCTGTCCTACCGGAATATCACATCGGTGGCCTGGCTCTCCGTGTGGAGGGTTCATCCCCTTAGGTGTTTTGATATTCTTTGATTTTCCATTATTGTCTACAGTGAATTTCCCGGGCTGTAAAGCGTTGGGATCGATCTGTATCGTCTGGGTATTGTTCTGTGCTGGAGCTGAATTTTGTGACACAGGAGCAGGCTTGCTGCTCAAAGGCTGACCTACAGGGATATCACATCGATGTCCCGGTTGGCCGTGAGGCGGGTTCATTCCCGGAGGAGTAACTGTTGCAGTCGGCGTATTCTGTGCTGTCTGAATTCCTGCCTGATCCAAAAGCGACGGTTTCGGGGTTTGATTTACCGCAAGTGACGGTGACTGAACGCTCGCTTCTTCTTTTAAATAGGTTGCTCTTTCATCTTTTTTACATGAAATCGTCAGTATGGAAATAGCGATTAAGCCAAAAATTGTATTCTTCATATAAAACAAAATTAGCAAAACATTTTGAATTGCTTTGCTAATTTTATAGTTGATAAGGATAATTTATATTTAATTTTTAACTAAAAGTCTGAATCCTTCGCCGTGAACATTGATAATCTCCAGGCCTTCATCATCTTTAAGTAATTTACGAAGCTTTGCGATATATACGTCCATACTTCTTGCGGTGAAGTAGTTTTCTTTTTTCCAGATTTTTCTCAAGGCAAGATCTCTCGGCATAAAGTCGTTTCTGTGGATGCAAAGAAGCTTCAGCAGCTCGTTTTCTTTAGGGGAAAGTTTATATTCATTGTCACCGACTCTCAGTTGTCTCAACATAGAGTCAAAGAAAATATTGCTGATTTTAAACTGTTCCTGCTCTTCATTTTCCAGGGTAGAACTTCTCTGGAGAATGGCTTTTATTTTGTATAAAAGAAGCTCCGTATCAAAAGGTTTTGTAATATAATCATCCGCGCCCAGCTGATAACCTTTCAGAATGTCTTCCCTCATATTTCTGGCTGTCAGGAAAATAATGGGTGTGTTTTTATCAATTTTTTTTACGTCTTCAGCTAATGAAAATCCGTCTTTCTTTGGCATCATCACATCAAAAATACAGATATCGAATTCGTTTTCTGTAAATTCTTTTAATCCCTGCTCTCCATCAGTGGCAAGAGTAACCTCAAAATTATTTATCGTTAAATAATCTTTTAATACCGCCCCGAAACTCTGATCGTCTTCTACTAATAATATTCTGTTGCTCATAATTTTAATAATTTAGAATTAAAATTTTAATAATAAGAATGAATATATCACTCTTTTCTTCCTATATTTTGTTATTTGGTTTGATTTTCATTCAGTTCATTGGCAGTTTGATCGTAAATGTACTTCCTTTTCCTTTATGGGAGTCCACTATAATCTGACCTTTATGAAGCTCTACAATTTTTTTCACATAAGAAAGTCCTAATCCCTGCCCTTTTACATTATGAATATTCCCGGTTTCTTCCCTGAAGAATTTTTCGAAAATTTTCGTTTTATTCTGGGTTTCCATTCCCATTCCCTTATCAGAGACTTCAATAACATACCAATGTCCTTCGTTTCTTGTTTTAATCGTGATTTCAGGTGCTTCCGGTGAATACTTGTTGGCGTTATCCAAAAGATTTACCAGCATGTTGGAAATATGAAATTCATCGATCTTAAAATTATATTCAGTAGCATTGAATTCCTGGGTGAGAGATCCGTTTCTTTGCTGCACAATCAGATTAAAGGATTCTGTTGTTTTTTTAATGAGCTCTCTGACATTTGCCTCCTTTAAAAATAATTTTACTTCATTTCGCTCCAGCTTCGACATGTTCAGCACATTTTCTACCTGCTTTTTCATTCTCAGGTTTTCCTGTTTTATCAGCTCTGAATAATATTTTACCTTATCAGGATTTGTCGCGATCTTATCATTTGCCAAAGAATCTGTAGCAACGGAAATCGTTGCCAGTGGAGTTTTAAACTCATGAGACATATTGTTGATAAAGTCGGTTTTCACTTCAGCAAGCTTTTTCTGCCTCATCATATAATTGATGGAAATGATATAAATTCCGAGAATGGTGAGCAGGGAAAGAAATGTTCCCAAGAGCATCGGCCAGTTATTCATCGCCAGGGAATATTCTTTTTTAGGAAAAACCAACGCCAGCGTATATAACGTCCTTTCTTTTGAATCCGTAAAAAGAGGATAGCTGTAGGTATTGTTGTCCTTTTTTTCTTTGTACAATTGATTAACAACACTCGTAAGCTTGTTGTTTTTATCAGTAATTCCATAGCCGAAAGTTGCTGATATTCCTCTTATTCTCAGTTCTTTGGTGATCACAGAATCCAGGACTTTTTCATCGACCCTGCGGGTAATGGGAAGATTGTTTCCATTGACTTTAACGAACTCCTTCATCGCATAATCGCCATTTTCAATGTCTTTATTGATTTCCGACGTAAGCAGCTCCCGGTTGGTGGTGTCTCGTTTTATTTTGTAGGCAGCTTCATCGGAATATAAAGTAGTAAGGTTCAGCGAATCTCCTTTTGGAGAAATCGGAAGCTGATTTTTCTCGATAATACTTTTCGAATAAACAATTTGCCGCTGCGTCCCGGAATCTTCTACCTGCTGGATGGTGGTTAAAGAAGGTTGACTGCCGTTGGCAAGAATGGTATTTCTGAAATCTTTATTCTCAACGTTGAGGTATTTGTCTACTTCAGCCTCACCAATAATCTTTGAAGTATTTTCCAGCGCCGAATATACTTTCGAAGAGAAATCCTGATCCAATGCACCATAATATCGTTTCAGCCAATAAAATTGTAGTGTGACGAATACAATCAGTGAGATCGTCATAAACACCGATATTATTGGGATGAATTTATTATTCATATTTTCTTTTTTAAAAAATAGAATGTTAAAATTAAATATTTTATGACTTCATAAACAAAAAACGCGCCAAAAAATTGTATAATTTTTCTTAAAAATCCGCTTTTTAACATTTATTTATAAATTATAAAATGCTTGGCATAAGATTATCATGATGTAAAATAAAAAAAGTAAATTTGGGTAAACAACAATTAATATGAAATCTGATATCATTTTTAATAAAGATTTGGATGCAGCCAGCGTATATGTGATGAAAATTTACAACGCCGATGTTTCCAAACTATGGGACTATTTTACAAAATCCGAATTGCTGGATCAGTGGTGGGCACCAAAACCATGGAAATGCGAAACGGTATCCCAGGAATTTAAGAGCGGAGGAGTATGGCTGTATTCAATGGTAAGCCCAGAAGGAGAAAGACATTATGCCAAGGTGAAGTATGGTGAAATCATGGAACATCGAAGTTTCGACGGCACAGATACTTTCTGTGATGACAAAGGAAATAGCAATCCTGATTTTCCTGAAGCTCAGTGGCTTTTTGGCTTTACGGGAGTTGAAGAAGGTACAAAAGTTACTGTAAATATCCATTTTGCATCTGAACCCGCCATGAATCAGTTGTTAGAAATGGGTTTTGAGGAAGGTTTTAAAACGGGATTAAATCAATTGGAAGAAATTCTGAATTAATTTTTTCTAAATATGAGCATAATAGTTTATTAATAAGGCAGGTTCTAACCCGTCTTCAATAAAGGTAGATCAATTGGTTTTAGACGAATCACATAAAAAATGGAAAGTAAACTTACCTTCCATTTTTATTTTATACTCAAACTTAATTTTATATTCAAATTAATTCCTCTTCCTGGAAATATTGAATAATAGCTTTTTTCATTAAAAGTTGCTGTTCATTCGGCTTAAGCTCAGGAAGATCTTCCAGTTTTTCAAAATGCGGATATCCGTCGTCATCGTAATGCGAAAATTTATAGTATCCAAAAGGTTCCAGTAATCTGCAAACGGCGATATGAATCAAATTAACCTTGTCGTCTTTCGTATATTTTTGCTGACCGCTTCCCAGCTCCTGAAGACCAATTAAAAACAGATATGTTTCAATCGGTGCATCTCTTTCAGTGTCAAAATTTTCAATGAAAAATTGTTTTATTTTCTGCCAGTATTCTGCTTCATTCATAAATTATAATTCTTTTTTATCGTTTTCTTCAATAAGATCAGTGTCTTATGAATAATCATTTATCTTTTATCGATCATCAGAAGAAACGCATATTCCAGCGCATCTTCTTTAAGCGATTCAAATCTTCCGCTTGCTCCGCCATGGCCCGCGCTCATATCTGTTTTGAAAATAAGGATATTATCATCGGTTTTCAATTCTCTCAACTTTGCCGTCCATTTTGCAGGTTCCCAATACTGAACCTGGGAGTCGTGTAATCCTGTTGTAATCAGTACATTGGGATAATTCTTTTCTTCTACATTGTCATACGGTGAATATTCTTTCATGTAATGGTAATATTCTTTATCATTCGGATTTCCCCATTCGTCGTATTCTCCTGTAGTTAAAGGAATAGTCTCATCCAGCATCGTTGTCACGACGTCTACAAAAGGAACCTGTGCTACAATACCATTAAATAAATTCGGCTCATAATTCATCACGGCGCCTACCAGCAATCCACCTGCGCTTCCGCCCATCGCGTACAAATGTTTTGATGAAGTATAGTTTTCTTTAATCAAAAACTTTCCGGCATCAATAAAATCGAAGAATGTATTTTTCTTAAACAGCATTTTCCCGTCTTCGTACCATTCTCTTCCTAAATATTCACCACCCCTGATGTGGGCAATAGCATAAATAAAGCCCCTGTCAAGAATCGATAATCTTACATTTGAAAAGCTTGCATCCACGGTATGTCCATAACTTCCGTATCCGTACAAAAGCAATGGGGTGTCTGCAGATTTTTTTGTGTCTTTATGATAAACTAAAGAAATGGGAACTTTGGTTTCTCCATCTCTCGAATTGGCCCAGATTCTTTCGGAAATATAATTTTCTGCAAAGAATTTTCCACCCAAAACTTCCTGTTGCTTAAGAAGTTTGGTGGTTTTTTCCTTCATATTATATTCATATGTTGAACTTGGTTGCGTCAAGGAAGTATAGCCATAGCGTAATACTTCTGTGTCAAATTCAAGATTCACGCCGATATAGGCCGTATATGTTGGATCTGAAAAAGGCAGATAATGTGATTCCTGCGTTTTTTCATCAATGATCTTAATCTGCAATAGCCCTTGTTCTCTTTCTTCCAGAACAAGATAGTTTTTAAAAATCTCGAAACCTTCGAGGAGAACTTCCGGGCGGTGAGGAATAACATCAACCCAGTTTTCCATGCCACAATTGCTGATCTTTGTTTTTACGATTTTAAAATTAAATGCATCGTCAGCATTAGTGATGATATAAAATTCGTCTTCATAGTGTTCTACAGAATATTCCAGGTCGTCTATTCTTGGCTGAATGATCGTCCAGTCTGCAAAAACATTGTCAGAAGGAATAAACCGGTGCTCATCCGAAATCGTGCTGGAGCTTGCAATGAAAATATATTCTAAAGATTTTGTTTTGAAAACATTCACATCAAAAGTATCATCCTTTTCATGGAAAATTAAAACATCTTCCGAAGGATCAGTTCCAAGCTTATGTCTGAATACCTGAAAAGCTCTTAAACTTTCATCTTTTCTGATATAAAAAACATGTTCATTATCATTTGCCCAGACTGCTTTTCCGGTAGTATTTTCTATTTTATCAGGAAGAATTTCTCCGGTTTTTACATTTTTAAAATTGATGCTGTAAATTCTTCGGCTCACGTTATCAGTAGAAAAAGAAGCAAGTTCATTGTTCGGAGCTACCGCAACGCTTCCGACTTCAAAATAATCCTGTCCTTCCGCCAGAATATTAACATCAAGAATGATTTCTTCTTCATTCTCTAAGGTTTGATGCTTTCTGCAGAAAATAGGATATTCTTTTCCTTCTTCATATCGTACGATGTACCAGTATCCGTTGAAGAAATACGGCAATGATGCGTCGTCCTTTTTATAACGGGCTTTCATTTCTTCAAAAAGTTCTTCCTGCAGCTGTTCCGTATCTTTCATGATGAAATCTGCGTAAGCGTTTTCTTCTTCAAGATATTTTATAACCTCCGGATTTTCCCTTTCGTTGAGCCAGAAATAATTGTCAATTCTTTTATCACCGTGTGTTTCAAGTATTTTTTCTATTTTTTTTGCCTTTGGAGCTTCCATTCAATATTAATTCTTGTTCAAATTTAGTTAAAAAAAAACCATCTTTCCTTTATGAAAAGACGGTCGCTTTATATTTTATCGTTAAAGCTTACTTATGAAGTGCTTTAATATACTTTTCAAGTGCCATTGTCATAGATGGAGTTTCCTTTGTAGGTGCCATAAGATCTACCTTTAATCCGGCTTCTTCCGCGGCTGCCAGCGTAGTCGTTCCGAAAACACCAATTTTTGTCTCTTCCTGTTTAAAGTCTGGGAAATTCTGCTGTAAAGATTTTATTCCCTGCGGACTGAAGAATATCAGCATGTCATAATCTTTCACATTAATATCTGTAAGATCGCTGCATACCGTTCTGTACATAATCGCTCTTTTCCAGTCTACATTAGAAGCCTCCATTGTTTTCACAATATCCGGGCTTAAAACGTCTGATGAAGGCAACAGATATTTTTCTGTCGGGAATTTTTTGAATAAAGGAAGAAGGTCAGAGAAGTTCTTTTCCCCGAAGCTGATCTTTCTTTTTCTGTAAACAATATGTTTCTGAAGATAATTGGCGATCGCTTCCGACTGGCAGATGTATCTCATCGTGTCAGGAACCGCAAAACGCAGCTCTTCGGCTAATCTGAAGTAATGATCAATCGCATTCTTACTCGTGAAAATAATTCCGGTATATTGCGTAAGATCGATCTTCTGTGTTCTCAGTTCTTTATTGTCAACTCCTTCAACATGGATAAAAGGGCGGAAATCTATTTTTATCTTTTCCTTCTTTGCAATATCCAGGTACGGAGATGACTCACTTGGCGCTGGTTGAGAAACCAATATAGACTTTATTCTCATCACTGACAGTTATTAAAAAAATAATACTTTCCAAAGCAACAAAAGAGGTGCAATTTGGAGGGTGCAAATATACAAAAATTTATAATACCATTTTTCAGGTAAGATGTTGTTCTTGTGAAATAAATAGAAAAAAAGCTTGAAAATGAACACAAAAGAGAAAAAGAACAGATAATACAAAAACATTTTATTTCTGTCGACCGGGAAATAATAGTGGATGACACATAAAATTATTAACAGAAAAGACAGGATAAAGTAAAATTTTGTAGCAGTAAAATAAAAAGTTGTCCACTTTTTTCCGTCGCCGATACTTTGGAAAAATAAAAATCCCAAACTGGTTCTTATAAGGTAAAAAAGGATCACGGCAATCAGGCAAAAACCGAATTTGTTCAGCTGATATCCAAAAACCTGCAGGTCTGCCACAAACTTTGGTACTGTAGGAATATACTGCGAAATCAGAACAGATAAGGTAAGTGCAGTTACACAGGAGGTAATGACCCAACTTGGAAGATTATTGCTGGCATCATAATATTTCTGGATCAGAAAATCTCTCAGATTCGCTTCCCTTTCAACGATATTCATCATGAAAAGATATAAAAAGATGCAGCCAAGCAATATAAAGACCACCCAGTCATTATTCTCAGGTACTCTTACTTGATTTGTAAAATGTTGTGATAACGGCAAACGAGTATTTTTTGCAAAATTATAGATTATTTTGTATAAAATAAAAAGGTTAAATAAACTATCTTTGCAAACTGAAATGAAAAAACTCGTCATCATTCCCACATATAACGAAAAGGAAAATATTGAAAATATTATTTCCGCAGTTTTTGCATTGGAAGATGACTTTCATATTCTGGTTGTGGACGACTCATCTCCGGACGGAACAGCAGAATTGGTAAAGGATCTTCAGAAAAAATATCCGCATTTCCTGCATTTGTCTGTAAGGAGAGTCAAAGACGGTCTGGGAAAAGCCTATATCCATGGATTCAAATGGGCAATCGAAAATAAATACGATTATATTTTTGAAATGGATGCCGATTTTTCACACAACCCAAACGATCTGCCAAAACTTTTTGAAGCCTGCCTGAATGCTGATATGGCCATCGGTTCACGGTATTCAAAAGGAGTAAATGTAGTCAATTGGCCGATGGGTAGAGTGCTGCTTTCTTATTTCGCTTCGAAATATGTAAGATTTGTGTTAGGACTCCCGATTCATGATACAACAGCAGGTTTTGTCTGCTTTTCGAGAAAAGTGCTTGAAGAAATTGGCTTGGATAATGTGAAATTAAAAGGATACGGATTTCAGATTGAAATGAAATTCAGAGCCTTTAAGAAAGGATTCAGAATTGTGGAAGTTCCAATTATTTTTACCAACAGAATCCTGGGAGAAAGCAAAATGAATGGCGGGATCATTCATGAAGCGGTTTTTGGAGTTTTAAATTTAAAATGGAAATCCATCATCAATAAATTATGAAAAAACTGATCTTCATTTTCGTTTTCATGAGCCTTTTTTCTTGCGGAGATTATATTGATAAACCTAAAAATCTGATTTCGGAAGATAAAATGGCTGAAATCATGGCTGACCTGGCGATCAATGATCAGGCGACTATCATGTATCCGAATTCAAATCTGGAGGCCGGAACAAGATATGTTCTTAAAACGCATAACGTAAAATCAGCAGATTATATTGATAGCTTTAAATATTACATTGTAAAAGAGAAAATGAGCGCTATCACTGAAGATGCACAGGAAATATTATTAAAAAAAGATCCGAAAGCGGAGAAATATGTAAAGGATAAAAAAGATAAAACAGAGAATCTTCAGAATGCTCCCGTTTTATCGAGATAATTTAAGATGCAAAAATTTTTTAATATAGAAAAAACCTCGGAGGGAAAGGCAAGAGCAGGAGAGCTTACCACAGATCACGGTAAAATTCAGACTCCTATTTTTATGCCTGTAGGAACTGTTGCAAGTGTAAAAACAGTTCACCAAAGAGAATTAAAAGAAGATATAAAAGCCCAGATTATTTTGGGTAATACCTATCACCTATACCTTCGTCCGGGAATGGAAGTAATGCAGGAAGCAGGAGGTTTGCATAAATTTATGAACTGGGATCTTCCTATTTTGACGGATTCAGGAGGCTTTCAGGTATTTTCATTGGCCAGCAGCAGGAAAATGTCGGAAGAAGGTGCCCGATTCAAATCCCATATCGACGGAAGTTACCACATGTTTTCTCCGGAAAAATCCATGGAAATCCAACGACAGATCGGAGCTGATATTTTTATGGCTTTTGATGAGTGTGTGGCGTATCCCTGCGAATACAATCAGGCAAAAACATCGATGGAACTTACGCACCGCTGGCTGAAAAGATGTATCGAATGGACAGAAAATAATCCTGAATTATACGGTTATAAACAAAGGCTTTTCCCAATTGTACAGGGATCTACTTTTTCGGATTTAAGGAAAATTTCAGCAGAAGTTATCGCAGAAGCCGGCGCAGAAGGAAATGCCATCGGAGGCCTTTCTGTAGGAGAACCTGAAGAGGAAATGTACAGAATTACCGATGAGGTAACGGATATTTTACCAAAAGAAAAACCAAGGTATCTAATGGGCGTAGGAACTCCGTGGAATATCCTGGAATCTATCGGGCTGGGAATTGATATGATGGATTGTGTAATGCCTACACGAAACGCCAGAAATGCCATGCTCTTCACCTGGAAAGGAGTAATGAACATGAAAAATGAAAAGTGGAAAAAAGACTTTTCTCCACTTGATGAGTTTGGAACAAGTTTCGTAGACAGAGAATATTCAAAAGCTTATGTAAGACATTTATTTGTTTCTAAAGAATATTTGGCGAAACAAATTGCTTCGATTCATAACTTAGCATTTTATTTAGATTTGGTGAAAGTGGCAAGAGAACGTATTTTAGCAGGAGATTTCTATCAGTGGAAGAATTCTGTAGTTCCGGTTCTTCGTCAGAGATTGTAAGATTAAATACAGAGTTTGGAAGTCCCGAAGGGACGACCTAAAAAAGGATAGGATGAAATCCTATTGAATTTAAAACAATTAACAGAAAATGGGTAATCATTTTCAATTAAATATAAAACGCATTAAAAATTAGGATAATGCTGAAAATTATAGACAGATATATTATTAGAAAATACCTTGGAACGTTCAGTTTCATGCTGATACTATTGTCTATAGTGGTTTTGGTGATCGACGTTCAGCAGAAGATTCCAAGAATTGAAAATGCAACCGCAATAGATCCGAAACTGAATGTCACCTACTTTCTGGTACATTTCTATCCTTTCTGGATCGTTAATCTCGTAATGACATTCCTTTCCATTCTGGTTTTCATTTCAGTGATTTATTTCACTTCCAGAATGGCAAATAATACGGAAATCGTGGCGATTATCAGTAGTGGGGCGAGTTTTCACCGCTTTGCCAGGCCTTATTTGCTCACTTCCCTTTTCATTGCTATAATATCCTTAGGAATTAACCATTTTATCCTGCCATGGGCCAATATTCAGAAAAATCAGCTGGAAGCTTACACTTATAATGCCGCCAATAAGGAAAAGGTATTGGGAACAGCTCCTGTTTCTGCACAGCTGAGCAAAACAGAATATATTTTTATTAACTCATGGAACAAGCGCGAAAAAAGAGGTTCCGGATTTATTTATCAGAAGTTTGATAAAAACAGGAAAATGACCTACGAGCTTAAAGCCTCTGATGTTTTCTGGGATAAGGATAAAAAGCTTTTTGTGCTTAATTCCTACACTGAAAAGACCATCAATAAAGATGATACGGAAAAATTGGCAAACGGTTTTGATCTGAAGAAAAGTTACGGCCATGATCCGGAAGAGCTTTTCCCGAATGAATTGTTAGGGCAGAACAAAACAACACCAGAACTTATAAAATTCATCAGAAGAGAAACTGAAAAGGGTAACAGTAATCTTAACGCTCACTTAAATGAGCTTTATCAGAGGACCTCTATGCCTGTTTCCATTGTAATTCTTACCTTTCTGGCACTTTCTCTTTCGTCACAGAAAAAAAGAGGAGGATTGGGGATTAATCTTGCTTTGGGAATCTCATTGGCATTCGTATTCGTATTCTCCTTTGAAGCGTTAAAAGTGGTGTCTGAAAACAAAAGCATGTCGCCGGCATTGGCCATGTGGTTTCCAAATATTGTTTTCTCACCGCTGGCTTTATTCTTATATCTAAAAAGAGCCAATCAGTAAAGGAGTTTTATTTCTTTGTGGTAAAAAGACTTTAAGCCGTCATTTTCGAGGTCGATCCAGATCTCTCCGTTTTTGTCAGCATTTTTTATAATGCCATTTTGGCGTGTTCCATTCAATTCAAAAACAGAAATCTGATCTTTTCGGAATAAATTATCGTTAAAACAATTCAGAATTTTATTTTCTGAAGGAATTTTCTTCAATTTTTCAACCAAAAAATCATGAAAAGCTATTGTAAATCTGGTAAGCTCAAAGCACCTTCCAGTCTGGGTTAAAAGAGATCCCGCATTTGATATTTCATCAAATTTCTCCTGCAGAATATTAATGCCTGTTCCAATGATAAAATAATTATTTTGGTTAATTTTTTTCTTTTCTATCAGAATTCCGGCGATTTTTTTATTTTTAAGGATAATATCATTCGGCCACTTTATTTTCACGGTATTTTCAGTCAAATTGGCAAGGAAATCACTGATTGTAATTGCGGTATAATAATTGAACATGAAATCGGACAGTGAAAAATTTTCCGTCTTTACAGCTAGTGTATAAGCTAAATTTTTTTCAGCAGCTGATAACCATGTATTTCCATACTGACCCCTGCCTCTGGTTTGATTAAATGTATGTAAAGCAACAAAATCAGAATTTTCATAAAGTAAAAACTTTGAAATTTCGTCATTAGTAGAAGAACATTCTTTCAGGTAGAATAGTTGACTCATTTAAGAAAACTTTAAGACTTTCGGGGGCTAAAAGTAAGGCTAAAGTGAAAGAAAAACAATAAATTTGCAGATTATAGTATTTTTTAATGAATAAAACAGCAGAAAAACAAGAATTATTAGATAAAATCGTTGAGGCAATTCAGAATGTAAAAGGTGAAGATATCATGATCTTCGATCTTTCAAACATCGAAAACTCTGTCGCTGAAACCTTTGTGATATGCAGCGGAAACTCCAATACACAGGTTGCTGCATTAGCAGGAAGTGTCGAGAAGAAGGTAAGAAACGAATTAAAAGAAAGACCTTGGCACGTAGAAGGAACAGAGAACGCAATGTGGGTGTTGGTAGATTACGTTTCAGTAGTTGTACACATTTTCCAGAAACAGGTACGGGAGTACTACGATATAGAAGAACTCTGGGGTGACGCCGTCATCACCAGAATTGAAAATGAATTTTAATTTTAAAAAGTATAAATGAACAATAAAGGATTTAACTGGTTTTTTCCGATTGCGATCATAGCTCTTTTGTTATTCTTTGTTCCTAATTTTTTAGGAGATAACAGTGCAAAATCTATTGATGAGGATGGTTTCTTTAAAGAAATGCAGGCAGGAAAAATCCAGCGAGTTTTGATAGATAAACAAGCCCAGAAGGCTGACGTGTTTCTAACACAGGCTGCGAAGACAGCTACCGTAAAAAAAGACGATAAAGCAAACCCATTTTCATCTTTATCGATGGCTCCGAAAGCAGACTATACGCTTAAGTACGGTGACCTGAGATTATTCCTGGAAAAATTTGATGCTTTAAAACAACAAAATCCGCAGATTACGACCTCTAAAGATTATGCTGAAGGTGAAAGCCCTTTAATGAGTATTCTTATTCAGGCTCTGATCTGGATCACGATTTTAGGATTGTTTTATTTCCTTCTTTTCAGAAAAATGGGAAGCGGCGGAGGTCCCGGAGGACAAATTTTCTCCATTGGAAAATCCAAAGCCAAGCTTTTTGATGAAAAAGAAAGAATTCAGGTAACATTCAAAGATGTTGCAGGATTGGAGGGTGCAAAAGAAGAGGTTCAGGAAGTTGTTGATTTCCTTAAAAACTCAGAAAAATATACAAAACTGGGAGGTAAAATTCCTAAAGGGGTTCTTTTGGTAGGGCCTCCGGGAACAGGTAAAACCTTATTGGCTAAAGCGGTAGCAGGTGAAGCTAAGGTTCCTTTCTTCTCATTATCCGGTTCAGATTTCGTAGAAATGTTTGTAGGAGTTGGTGCTTCGAGGGTAAGAGACCTTTTTGCCCAGGCTAAAGCTAAATCCCCTGCCATTATCTTTATCGACGAAATTGATGCTATCGGACGTGCAAGAGGGAAAAATAATTTCTCAGGAGGAAATGACGAAAGAGAAAATACACTCAACCAGCTTCTTACAGAAATGGATGGCTTTGGCACCGACACCAATGTTATCGTTATGGCAGCAACCAACAGAGCTGATATTTTGGATAAAGCATTAATGAGAGCCGGGCGTTTTGACCGTTCAATCTATGTAGATCTTCCGGAATTACATGAAAGAAGACAGATTTTTGATGTGCATTTACAGAAAATCAAGCTCGATGAAAATGTAGACCGTGAGTTTTTAGCAAAACAAACTCCTGGCTTCAGTGGGGCAGATATCGCCAATGTTTGTAATGAAGCCGCTTTAATCGCAGCACGTAACAATCATGCATCTGTAACAAAACAGGATTTCCTTGATGCGGTAGATCGTATCATAGGTGGTCTTGAAAAGAAAAATAAAGCCATCAAACCTTCTGAAAAGAAAAGAGTGGCTTATCATGAAGCAGGACATGCAACAATCTCCTGGTTGGTAGAACATGCATCACCCCTGTTGAAAGTGACAATCGTTCCGAGAGGACGTTCTTTAGGAGCAGCCTGGTATCTTCCGGAAGAAAGACAGCTGACAACTACTGAACAAATGCTTGACGAAATGTGCGCCACATTGGGAGGTAGAGCCGCAGAGCAGGTAATCTTCAATAATATTTCAACTGGAGCGCTATCTGATCTTGAAAGTGTAACGAAAAGAGCTCAGGCGATGGTTACGATATATGGATTAAGCCCGAATATCGGTAATATTTCTTACTACGACAGTTCAGGCCAGTCAGAATACAGCTTCGGAAAACCATATTCTGAAGAAACAGCCAAGAAAATTGATATTGAGATCAAAGGAATTATTGAAACTCAATATGATAGGGCTGTTCAGATTTTAACGGACAATAAAGATAAGCTGGATGCCCTTGCCAATAAGCTTTTGGAGAAAGAGGTTATTTTCAGGGAAGACCTGGAAGAAGTTTTCGGAAAAAGAGCATGGGATCCTGAATTAACAGAAAAACCTGTTACCAATACAATTCCGACGGCAAAGGAGCCAAATGAAGAGATTATCGTTAAAGATAAAGAGGAAGAAAGTGAAATTCAGGCACCTGAAAGTCCTACGCAACTCTAAATATCTTTAAAATGAGATAAAGAAAACCTGACAGTCTTTGAATTGTCAGGTTTTTTCATATTTATCGGCATGTTTTTGGAATTCCAAATGATTAATTTTATATTTTTGTATAAAGTGACTAAAAAAAATAAATTAAATTGAGTTTATTCAAGAGGATTGTTAGCAAACTTACCAACCAGCCTGAAGAAGAAGAAAAACCAAGTCTGGAAAAGCTAGGGGATTCGCTTAAAAATGCGGATCTTGACTACAAATTTGCCCAATTGTTTACTCATTCAGGAGGATTTTTCAATTACTGTGCAGATGAGGCTGAGGCTTTACAGACCTTAAATCAGATCATCAAAATAGAAGGTATCAGCAATGTTTTCTGCTGGGACAAAGATCTTCAGAATTTTTTAAATGTCGTAAAAACACCTTATACATCAGAACTGCAGAGTGATAATGATGCAAGTTTTATCACTTGTGAATATCTTATTGCTTACGACGGAAGAATTATGCTTTCCCATAATAATATCCTTCACTATCATTCGTCAAGATTACCGAATAAGATCATCGTTATGGCAAATGTTTCACAGATTGTAAATAACCTGAATGATGCCATGGGGAAAATCAAAAGAAACGGAAATATAAAAAATCTTACTTCCATCAGTGGAGCTCAGTCGAAACTGGACCCATCTTCCAATAGCAACACCAAACTGTTTCTACTGTTGCTTGAAGACTAAGCGTCAACTTATAAACTTTAAAATCTTGGACAAAAATCTCATTCAAAGAACTCTATCGGGAATTGTTTACGTAGCAGTTATCATTCTATGTACAACGCCGTTGGGAGCGAAATTGATCAACAGTATAGTGCCCGATCTTGTAAAGCAGGAGTACTTATATTATGGGTTAATCACCCTTCTTCTCGGAGTAGGTTCTTGGGAATGTTTTAAGATCATGAAGTTTGGAAACGGATACGAAAGATGGATCGTTCTCCCGCTGATTATTTTTATTTTTTATATTTTCTCTAAAAGATACTTCCACTTTGATTTCTTTTTCGATTTTAGGATCAGTGAGATTCTTGCCTTACTTTTAATAGTTATTGCTGTAGTCACCCTGTTCAAATATCCGAACGAGTTGTATTATGATAGTGGAAAACTGATTTTTACCGTTATTTATGTAGCACTTCCATTCAGTTTTGCCTTAGGATTACCGAAGTTTTCAAGATTTGATGACAGATTTTCCCTAGAGGTACTTTTTCTTTTCATTCTGATCTGGAGCAGTGATACGTTTGCTTACCTTACCGGAAAGTTTTTCGGAAAACATAAAATGGCACCTAAAATTTCGCCTAAAAAGACATGGGAAGGCTATATAGGAGGTGTCGTGCTTACCTTGGTTCTATCATATTTTATTGAACGATATCAGCCGGATCTTCGTGGAAACTGGATGGTCGTAGGATTTCTGGTTGCCGCTTTTGCTCCTGTAGGAGATTTGGTGGAAAGTCAGCTGAAAAGAAATTTCGGTGTC
The DNA here is from genome assembly GCF_057815395.1 of Chryseobacterium sp. 27AL. Taxonomy (NCBI): domain Bacteria; kingdom Pseudomonadati; phylum Bacteroidota; class Flavobacteriia; order Flavobacteriales; family Weeksellaceae; genus Chryseobacterium; species Chryseobacterium sp. 27AL. Next base: position 130,191 of record NZ_JBYRIW010000005.1, read on the forward strand.
AAAGACAGCGGAAACATCATTCCGGGGCATGGCGGAGTATTAGATCGGCTTGACAGTTTTTTAATCTGCGTTCCTGTCGTATATTTGTACTTTATTTTAGAAAAATTTATTTAATCTCATGAAATTACACAGAGAATCGAAAGGAACAATCACCGTTGCATCCTTATTATTCATCATTCTAAGTGCATTGGCCATTTATTTTCTTGAAATGTGGTCACTGGTGATCATTCTGCCTTTGCTGGTCGTTTACAGTCTTGTATTTTGGTTCTTCCGGGTGCCAAATCGTGATATTCTTGAGCACAGGGAGAATGTAATTGCTCCGGTTGACGGAAAAGTGGTGATGATCAAAGAAGTGGAAGAAGATGAATTTATCAAAGGTAAAGCGATTCAGGTTTCTATCTTCATGTCACCGTTGAATGTTCATATCTGCAGATATCCGGTATCCGGAAAAGTTATTTACAAAAAATATCATCCCGGAAAATATCTTGTCGCATGGCATGAGAAATCTTCTACCGAGAACGAAAGGACTACCGTTGCTGTGGAAAGTTTAACAAATCATAAAGTTGTTTTCCGTCAGATTGCGGGATATGTCGCCAGAAGAATTGTCTTCTATTGTAATGAAGGAGATGAAGCGAAAGCTGGACATGAATTCGGATTTATTAAATTCGGTTCAAGAATGGACGTTTTTCTTCCTCTTGATACAGAAATTATCTGTAAGATCGGCGATATTACAAAAGGAGGACTTGATGTGATCGCGAAAATGAAAGACTAAAATGTTATTAAAATATAGCGAGGCCGTTTCTTAAAAGAACGGCTTTTTTTTATTTACACTCAAAAGTTATTGAGAAATCTGTATCAATATTGATATTATTGTCATTATTTTGATACTTATTAGATACTTTGTGGTATGTAGTGGTGGTTAAAGTTGTATTTTTGATGAATTAACTTTAATCTTCATGAAAAAATCTTTACTTTATTTAATGATCTTCACAGGGTTTTGCAAAACCGCAGCCCAAACAACACTGAATGTATTTTCTCAAATAGTTTTCTATGACGGGTATGCAGCCAATGTTTCCGAGCCGGTTCCTGCCAACACGATCAGATTAGCAAATTACAGATATACCAGAAAGCTGAACGATACCGAACTGAATTCGTTTCAGAATAAGATCCAGATGAATGTAACGATCGGGGCGCTCTGCGATAATTACGACAGGATTGGAGGTGTTCACCTGGCATTGGTTCCGAAGGGGCAGGCATCCTATACATTAAATGACACCGGTGTAAAAAGAATAGAAATCGGAAGATATATCACCCCCTTCATGAATAAAAATATATCTCCTACAGAAGTTCCTTATAGCTACCAGGTAGATAATCTTTATTCTGTTTTCAGCAATACTGCTATTCGCGCAGCGTATGATATCTGGATAGAGCTGGATGTTTTCGGGGTGCCGTATGCAGCAAATACACAGGTTAGCGGATGTGCAGGAAGAAATGATGTATTCGCCGGAACACTTGACTTTGTTACTTATAATGACTCTTCGGTCAACACAACTTATAATAACCTTCTTCCGCTTTTAGATTCTAATGAATTAAATAATTACAACAATACAGATCAGGCGGGGCAAACGGTAAGGCTGGTTAATTTTAATCTTACACAAAGCGCAACTGACGCTAAATTTTTCATTGTTTCCACTCCTCATGGAGCGAATACCAACGGAGAAGAATATGTGAGAAGACAGAATTTTGTATCACTGGATAATAATCAGGTGCTGACTTTCACACCGGGAGGAATTTCTTGTGAGCCTTTTAGGGTTTATAACACCCAGGGAAATGGTATCTACGGAACATCTGTTCATTCTACATCATGGTGGGCTTCCTGGAACAACTGGTGTCCGGGTGATGCTGTACCTATCAGAAGCTTTACAGCTGCTTCTTTATCGGCAGGAAATCATACAATTAAATATGAGGTACCGAGTGCCGTGTTTTACGGACAGGACGGAAGAATCGTTCTTTCAATGTACATGCAGAGCACCAGCCAGCAACTGTCTGTGAAAGATGTTTCAACGGTGGATGTATCTGTTTTTCCGAATCCAACGGCAGACTTTGTAAATATCCGTTCAGATAAAAAGACAAGAAGTATTACAGTGTACTCTGCAGAAGGAAGAAAATTGAATGAAGTGAGAGACTTTAAAGTTGATCTTTCAGCCTATCCGGCTGGAGTATACATGCTGGATATTATCCTTGAAGGTGGAATTCAGTTTAAACATAAAATAATAAAGAAATAAAGAACTGATAAAGAGGTGTATAATTGATTATATTCCTCTTATTTTAAGATTGTTGATAAAATGTCCCGACGTCTTCAGGAAAACGTCGGGACCTTTTGTCTAAAACGTCGAAACCTTTTTGGTAAAACGTCGAAACGTTTTTGGTAAAATGTCGAAACGTTTTTAATGAAACATCGAGACGTTTTTAATGCAGTCAAAAAAGACAGCTTTTTGTAAAGAAAAGTTATTTAATAAATTAAAGTTTAGTCAAAGTTTTGAGCTTTCACACACTTGTATAATAATGACGGAGTTGCGACAAGTGTTTGCTTAAATGTTTGTAAAAAAATATAATTAATTTTATGCGGGCCAATATTGATAATATCTCACGTTTATATTAAAGGATGAAAAACATAGGTTTAATTTTTTACTTGCTCTTTGCATTCTCTACCATATTTTCACAAAGCACGTCCTTCATGTATGAGTTGAAATATAAACCAGGTACCAGCAGGCAATATTATAAGGACGAGCTTTTCTATCTAGACATATATGGTAAAGAATCTATTTTTCGGTCACAGCATGAAAGAAGTTCCGATTCGCTGATTCAAAAAACTGGTTTTGGCTTAGGATTTAAAATGAATTATAATCATCAGTATCATACTCAAAAAACATTAACAGAAAATAAAGTATACAAAATTATATCGACACCTATTTTTAGTGATATTTATTCAGTTCCGATAGCTGATCTTAATTGGAAAGTCAGCAGTGATAAATTAAAAATAGGTAATTTTAATTGTCAAAAAGCTGAGCTATTGTATGGAGGAAGAATTTGGACAGCTTGGTTTACACAGGAAATTCCATTGCAGGATGGGCCTTACATTTTTCATGGATTACCCGGTTTAATCATTAAAATTTCTGATGATCGTTCTGATTTCAATTTTTCATTAGTAAAAGTTGAAAATAAATCAGTTCATGTTTCTCCTCTTAAACCCAAAAAAGAAATCACATGGGAAATATTGAGAAAACTTGAATCTGATTTTTATAAAGATCCTTATGCAGAAGTGAAATCACGCAATATTGGATATGTAAATGCAAATGAAAAGGGTGAAAAGATAGAAATAAGCATGAAGAAAATGACAGAAAGCATGCAGAAAAATATCAGGGACAACAATAATGTTATTGAATTGGACAAGGCGTTGAAATATGATTAACTAAAGTTTAAAACATCATAAAAAAGAGTACTTCTTTATAGAAATACTCTTGATGGTTTATTTAATAAATTAAAATTTAATCAAAATTCTGAAGCTCAACAAGCTTATGGTAAACACCTCTTTTGGCAATAAGTTCGTGATGCGTTCCCTGTTCCATGATATTTCCTTTTTCCATCACAACGATCCAGTCGGCCTTTTGAATGGTAGAAAGACGGTGAGCGATAACCAGGGAAGTTCTGTTTTCCATCATTTTTTCAAGGGCATCCTGCACAAATCTTTCAGATTCGGTATCCAATGCAGATGTTGCTTCATCCAAAATCATGATCGGAGGGTTTTTCAAGACCGCTCTTGCAATAGAAACTCTTTGCTTCTGTCCTCCTGACAGTTTTCCACCATCATCTCCGATATTGGAATCATACCCTTCCGGAAGCTGTGAAATAAATGAATCGGCGTTCGCTATTTTTGCGGCTGCAATTACTTCTTCACGCGTTGCATCAGGTTTACCCATCAAAATGTTATTATACACCGTATCGTTGAATAAAACGGATTCCTGGGTAACCATTCCCAATAGTTTGCGGTATTCTTTTAGGTTTAAATTTTTAATATTTTGTCCGTCGATCAGGATTTCACCTTCGGAAACATCATAAAATCTTGCTAAAAGGTTGGCTATGGTTGTTTTTCCACTTCCACTTTGTCCCACAAGGGCCACTGTCTTTCCTTTTGGAATGCTCAGTGAGAAGTTCTTAAGAATCGTATGGTCTTTATCGTAATAAAAGCCGATATTATTAAATTCTATTGAGTTGTCAAGGGTTGAAATACTTACCGGATTCGGAACTTCGTCAATTTTCACATCGGCGTCCAGGATTTCCAGTACTCTTTCCAAAGATGCTTCTCCTTTCTGAACATTTGAAATGGATTGAGATAAACTCTTTACAGGAGGTAAAATCTGGAAGAAAATTCCTAAAAACACAAGGAAATCAGCAGGAGAGATACTCTGGTCTACAATAATTTGTTTTCCTCCGTACCAGGCAATGATTAAGAAGGTCACGGAGCCTAAGAATTCGCTCATCGGGGAAGCCAGTTCTTTTTTTCTTCCCAGGCTTATGGAGCTGTTGATCCATCGTTGCATCGACTGCATAAAGCGGTTGTCCATTATTTTTTCAGCACTGAATATCTTGATCACTTTCGTGGATTTCAGAGTTTCGTCTACAACGGAGAAAATATTTCCCATTTCGTTCTGAGCTTTATGAGAATCTTTTTTAAGGCTTTTCCCGATCAGGGCAATCATCGTTCCCATTACTGGTAACACCAGAAGCGAGAAAAGCGTCATTTCCGTACTTAAGAAAAACAATGTTATCAACGTACTGATCAGCATGAAAGGCGCATTGATAAGTTCCACCAGGCTTCCCAGGATGTTTCCTTCAACTTCGCCTACATCATTAGACATACGCGACATGAGATCTCCTTTTCTGCTTTCTGTAAAAAATGCTACAGGCAGAGAAAGTATTTTTCTGTACATCGCTCCACGAAGGTCTTTGGTAACACCCACACGGTAATTGATCAGCAAAAAAGATCCGAGATATCTGAAAAGGTTCCTTAACAGAAACATAAAAGCTGTTATTACACATAGCCACGCCAAAACGGTAAGGGCACCATATTCTGTTACCAGGCTTTGGACATAATAATTGGCGTATTCTTTTGCATAAGAGAAAAAATCCAGGATTTCTCCTGAATATACCGGTGGCGTGCTGTATTTTTTAGCTTCAATCGTTCCGAAAAGCATTCCCAAAACCGGCAGAATGGTCCCTAAGGAAGCAATCTGAAATACAGAATACATCAGGTTGAAGAATAAACTTCCGTAGATGTATTTTTGATGAGGTCTTGCGAACTTGAGTATTTTAATATATTGATTCATTCAATGAAAAAAATTGGATAGCAAAATTACATAATTTAAATGATAAGACGTTTTTTAATAGCCTTATACTTTATCTAATATGTTTCATTTTCTGAGCTTTTGTTACAAAGTTTAGCTTCCGGAAAATAAAAAACCACCAGTTTCCCGGTGGTCGTATCTGATTAAAACTTAACAGTATCGTTGTATTGCGGATTAAAATTGGAAGGAGATAGCTTCTCAAGTGTTTTTCCGAAATTATTAACGATTTGCGTGAGGTTGTCAAAATCTACAATTTTTACATCATCGCTTTCATTGTGATAATGCGTTGCTTTTGTCATATCAACAGTTGAAAAAGAGTGGGCAATGATTTTCTTTTTTACAAAGCTTACATTATCAGAGCGGTAAAACAGTTGTTGAGCCGCATAGGGATCGGGATTGATTTTTAATCCGTTTGCTGCATTCTTGTTGAACAGCTCATCAAGATCTGAAAACTGATCACCCGTCATAAAAAGAGCATTTTTCCCAAAAGCAGATTCTGTAGCTACCATCTCGAAGTTGAAAAGTGCTGTCATATTATTGTAAATTTTATCCAGACTTTTATCAGTAGAAATAGCTCTTGATCCGAGCATTCCTTTTTCTTCACCGTTGAACGCCATGAATACCATCGAAAATTCAGGTTTTTTATTTTTAAAATAATCTGCAATTCCTACAAGTGTTGTAATTCCGCTTGCGTCATCGTCTGCGCCGTTATAGATGTTGTCTTTCGGATTGTTGCTGGTTCCGATGTGATCAAAATGTCCTGAGAATCCTAAAAATTTATCGGTTTTTCCTTTTTTGATACCACAAACGTTGTATGCTGTTTTTCCTTTGTATTCAAAAGGAACGAGATAAGAATTTCCTGTACAATATTCTAAATTGTTTTCTTTAAAAAGCTTTGCGATGTAATTGGCAGCATTTTCATTTTCTGCGGTTCCGATTTCGCGTCCTTTCATTTCATCTGATGCCAGTGTTGAAAGCACGGTCTGAATTCTTTCTTTTGAAACTTCCTGTGCGAAAGTAAGAATTGAGAACAGCGAAAAGGCAAGGTAGGTAAGTTTTTTCATAGGAATACTATTTATTGATAATCTGTCGTAGTTTAAACAGAAATGTTGCATTCTATTGTATAAATTGATTTTAATCAAAATTTACTAAAATAAAAAACAGCTCCAAAAGAAGCTGTTCTCACTCAAAAAATCGTTGTAAGGTTATCGAAGTCTGTCTACAGATTTTACGAGCCTCTCATCTTTTTTGATGTATATATTTGATATAAACAAACATATAATCGCAATCAACGGAAATATTGGCTCAATACCCTTCTCAGGAAATTGAATTCCTCCGGATAATTTTAGTAACCAGTACGTCAATACACCAACCAACAAAACGTTTATAATGATGCTGATGTTATTCAGCAAAATTTGTCTTTTTCTGTTTTTATAACTGAATACACTCAATAATCCTGTCAAAACTAAGATCACACAAGCAATATCCAGTACAGGGATACCTTCTGAAATGATAACATCCTGTCCTGTAATGAACAGAAATACAGCAGCTAAAACTGCCAGAAATGTCCATATCGTCTGTATTCTTTGTATCATTACAATTAAATTCCCTGCAAAAATAACATAAATTTTGCACAATTCAAAAATAAGTGTAGATTTGCATTATACAAATGTACTTGAAAACAAAAGTCACCGGACTTACTTTTCTTACTCACAATTAATTACATTTTTTACATTAAATATGTTTAACATTGAAACGTTAAGGTCAAAATCCGTAACGGAGCTGACTAAAATCTTAAAGGATTTGGGCGTTAAAGTTGCAAGAAACAGCACTGAAAATGACAAAATCTTTGCAATTCTTGACTTTCAGGCTTCAAATCCAAAAGTGGCGAAAGAATATTTCAACACCACAGAAAGCAGTATAACTGCTGAAGAAAAAGCCGCGGAAAAACCCGCAAAAGCACCTGCCAGAAAAGCTGCTCCCAAGAAAACGACAGCTAAGCCCAAAGCGGAGGCAAAAGCAGAACAACCAAAGGCTGAAGAAAAGATAGAAACAGAAGAAAAACCTTCTGAAGAGCCTCAACAGGAGGAAATAAAAGCCGAGCCGGCTGCCGCAGCAGAAGAAAATCCGACATCTGCGGCAAAGAAAAAAAGGAAAAGGGTCACCGCAACCAATACTGCTACGGTAGAAACTGAACCGGAAAAACCCGAAACCCAAAAAAACACAGAATCTCAAGAACCTGCTCCGGCAGAAGAAAGGCCAAATATCCCTCAAAATCATCAGGCCAGACCTCAGAAAGGACAACACAACAATCCGCATAATAACGGAAACCAAAATAAAAACAATCACCAGAATCAAAACCAGAATCAGAATAAGCAGCAACAGCAGCATTCTGAGAAAAATGATGATTATCAGGAACAGAAAAAAGAATTCAGTTTCGACGGAATGGTTAGCATTGAAGGTGTTCTCGAGATTTTACCGGATAATTACGGTTTTTTACGCTCATCAGATTTCAGTTATATTTCTTCGCCGGATGATGTGTATGTTTCTACGGCTCAGATCAGAAATTTCGGTCTGAAGACTGGGGATACCGTAAAAGGAATCGTAAGATTACCTAAAGAAGGTGAAAAATATTTTTCTTTATTAAGACCAACTGAAGTCAACGGACGTGATCTGGCGTTTATCAAAGACCGTGTAGCCTTTGAATATTTAACTCCGCTTTTCCCACAAGAAAAATTTAATCTGGCAGGAAAAGGTTCCACAATCTCCACAAGAGTAGTCGATTTATTCGCACCGATCGGGAAAGGACAGAGAGCGATGATCGTTGCCCAGCCGAAAACAGGTAAAACCATGTTGCTGAAGGATATTGCGAACTCTATTGCTGCCAATCATCCTGAAGTTTATATGATGGTACTACTGATCGACGAGCGTCCTGAAGAAGTTACCGACATGGAAAGGAGTGTAAATGCGGAAGTTATCGCATCGACCTTTGATGAAGCGGCAGAGAAACACGTAAAGGTGGCCAACCTAGTGCTGGCAAAAGCTCAGAGAATGGTAGAGTGCGGGCATGATGTTGTAATTTTGTTAGATTCTATCACAAGATTAGCAAGAGCTTATAATACGGTAACACCGGCATCAGGAAAAGTACTTTCCGGAGGGGTGGATGCTAATGCTCTTCACAAGCCTAAAAGATTTTTTGGGGCAGCCAGAAAAATTGAAGGAGGCGGTTCTTTAACGATCATTGCAACAGCGCTTATTGATACAGGATCTAAAATGGATGAAGTAATCTTTGAAGAATTCAAAGGAACAGGAAATATGGAACTTCAGCTTGACAGGAAAATTGCCAACAGAAGAATTTATCCAGCCATTGATCTTGTTGCGTCAAGCACGCGTAGAGATGATTTACTTCTTGATGAGGTTACTTCACAGAGAATGTGGATTTTAAGAAAATATCTTTCTGAGATGAATCCTATTGAAGCAATGGAATTTGTTGATAAAAACATCAAAGGAACTTTGAATAATGAAGAATTCCTGATGTCGATGAATAAATAATAATTAATTTATTTTGTTAAATAGAAAGCACGGATCGCTCGGTTCGTGCTTTTGTTTTTATGTATGCTAGGACTTTCAGCTTCATACTTCAAGTTTACTGGGCTAAAATTTAATTCATTCTAAATCAATATATCAATGTTAAAGATTTATTAAAGTAATACCTGTTTTTTGAATATCGGCTTATTTATGGTTAAATTTGGGTTAATAACATTAAAAATAAAATTATGTCATTTGAATTACCAAAACTAGGATATGCGTACGATGCATTAGAGCCTACTATTGATGCAAAAACAATGGAAATCCACCATACAAAACATCATCAGGCATATATCGACAACTTAAACAATGCTATTAAAGGAACTGATCTTGAAGGAAAAAGTATTGAAGAAATATGCCAGACAGGAACTGATAAGCCAGCTGTAAGAAACAACGGAGGAGGGCATTTTAATCATACCTTATTCTGGGAAATCCTTACCCCAGGAGGAAGCAAAGAGCCTGTAGGAAAAGTAAAAGCTGCTATTGAAGCGTACGGCGGTTTCGAAAAATTCAAAACTGATTTTTCTGATGCTGCAAAAACAAGATTCGGTTCAGGATGGGCTTGGTTAGTAAAAAATGGTGACGGTTCTGTTGTCGTAACGTCAACACCGAATCAGGATAATCCTTTAATGCCTGTTGCAGACGTAAAAGGAACCCCGGTTCTAGGACTTGACGTTTGGGAACATGCTTATTACCTGAACTACCAGAACAGAAGACCCGACTATGTAGCTGCATTTTTCGATGTGGTGAACTGGGATAAAGTTGAGGAATTATTCAACAAATAATTTAAAACTATTCATAAAAATGAAAAAGGTTCAGAATTGTTCTGAGCCTTTTTTAATATCGCGTTGTGTCGCTTCCTGATAATCCATTCATTCTCAAACCGTATTTCCAGTTTATATAGGCGAAAACCTGATACAGTTTATATTCAAATTTTAACCCGTATTTTTCTTTGGGATCATAATCGATGGAAGATTCGATAATGTTTCTGTATCTTCCTGATGTATAGTAGGAATTCCATTCGGAAACCAATAAAGTATTTCTGCTCTTTAAATAAGATTCAGAATACTGGTTGATTGGCTTTGCAACAGCATTCAGGAAATAATCGAATTGTGTATCAATTACGGTAAGATCCCATTCACCATCTTCGTTTTTCGAAGGCTTCATCTCTGATTTCTCTTTGTCATTTTTATGATCAGTCTGGGCCGAACAGTTAAATGATAGAAGAGAAAGGATACATATTACAACTAAATTTTTCATAGACATAAAGTTATACAAAAAATACTCAAAATGAGTGCCTTAAATTTATGGCTCTTTCTGAAGAACTACAAATGCCGGAAAGTGGTCACTATATCCTCCTGTAAACTGATCGCCGTTCCAGGATCTGAAGGGATAACCTCTGTAATTTCCTTCTTTGCTTATGAGATAAGCTGGAGCGAAAATTTCTGCTTTGTATACTGAATATTCTTTTGTTACCTGATCGGATATCAGGTTTTTAGAAACAATAATCTGATCAAATAAATTGGGTGCATCCTGATAGGCCAAAGATGCTACGCCCTTTTTGTACAAAGGATACATTAAATTAAGATAAGGCGTTGTTTCGCTTAATTCCTTCGGATTTGGCTGGGCTTTAAGGTAATTTTTTAAGCTTGAACTTACCGGATCGTCGTTAAAATCACCCATTGCGAATAACTTTGTGTCAGGATCTGCTGCTCGTACACTGTCCATTTGCTGTTTCAATAAGGCTGCAGCAGCATTTCTTTTAGGAAGTGAAACCGCTTCACCACCTCTCCTGGACGGCCAGTGATTCATGAAAAATGCTACTTTTTCATTATCAAGGAAACCGGTAACTACCAAAATATCTCTGGTATACTCCCTTTTTCCATTGTCGCCGAAAATTTTAAGTTCTTTTTTTAATGAGTTGGTGGGCGTAAATCTTCTCTTCTGGTAAATAAGCGCAACATCAATTCCCCGGTAATCGTAAGAATTATAATGAATAATACCGTAGTCATATTTCTTTAATGCAGGTTCTTTAATGAGATCTTCGATTACCTGCCTGTTTTCAACTTCAATGAGTCCTACTACTGCCGGAGCCGTTTTTGTGTACTGAGCGCCCATTTCTGAAATGACTTTTGCTTCGTTGGCGAGCTTTGTTTTATAAACTTTCGTATTGTAGTTTTTTGCACTTTTCGGAGTAAAATCATCAGATCCGTTTTGGTATCTTATTGCTTTTTTGCCGATTAATGCTCCGTCACTCCATATGCCATCATATTTTTCTGCTTCTAAAAATTTAATAGAATCTAAAGGAATACTTCTGTGAAATGCAGGATTTTTAATGTCTTTTGTTCCATCAATATAATCTGCTGAACGAATTGTGTCCCAAAGATTTTCAACATTCAAAAATCCTACTGTTGCAACTTTTCTCAGTGTTCCGTGCTGTTGAGAGAATGTCATGACCGAAAAAATGACGGCCAATAAACTCAAAAATTTCTTCATTATTTTAAATTATCATTAATAAACATTTAATCTTAAAATTTAATTATTTATAATATTGATATTTTAATTAATCCTTAAATTAATTGTGTTTAATTTGATTTTAAATTATGTATATAATTTAATTTATTGCAATATTAATAAAAAATATGACTATTTTTATGATAAAGTGTAAAATTTATTTAAATTTGTGGCCCTAAACTTTTAAGCCCGAAAACTAAGAAGAAAAAATATTTAAATAAATTACTCATGATGAAAAAATTATCATTAGTCTCTTTATTTACTCTACTTCCAGCTTCATATTATTTTGCGCAGAGTACTGTATTTGCGTATGTTAAGGATGATAATGGGAAACCTGTCGAAATGGCAGAGGTAGACCTTAAAGAGAATGAAAATGATGTAACAGCAGACAAAATTGGATACTTCCAGTTTGTTGATCTGATGCCAGGGCACTACCAAATTGTAATCACAAAACCAAATTACGAAACAAAAATAATGGAGTTTGATGTGATAGACAGTGAGAAACGGAAGGATCTTGGAGTGATTACCCTCTATTCTACACTTACAGCTGCAGATCAGGGTTTAGCAATTATCGACACGGGCGGAGATGATGATGAAAACAACAATCAGATTTCTACTGTGGGCTTACTCCAGTCTTCGCAGGATGTTTTCAACAGAATTTCTGCGTTTGATTTGGGATTTTACTGGTTCCGGCCAAGAGGAATCGACGGAAGGACTTCTGAAAATATATTGAACGGAGCTTCGATGGTAAAATCAGATAATGGCAATGTTGATTTTTCCAATTGGGGAGGGCTTAATGAAATTGTTAGATATCCGGAAATTTCTGCCAACCATTCTCCCTCTGAATATGCTTTTGGTGGTGCTAATGGGGTCATTTATAAAAATACGAAAGCCAGCGAGTATAGAAAAGGCTTTCAGGTTACGTATTCTGTTACCAACAGGAACTATCGCCAAAGAATAGCTCTGAGATATACTTCGGGGATGAGCAGAAAAGGCTGGGCATTTACGGTTATGGGTGCTAAAAGATGGGCGGAAGAAGGGATTCAGGAAGGAACTTTTTATGATGCGTATGGAACTTATTTAGGTATTGAAAAGAAAATCAATGACAGTCATACCATTACTTTTAATGCTTTTGCATCACCTTACAGAAGATCAACATCAAGTCCAAGTACTCAGGAAGTTTACGATTACAGAGGCGTACACTACAATTCTTATTGGGGATGGCAGGATGGAGAAAAGAGAAGTGAACGGGTAAAAAAAGGTTTTCAGCCTATTTTTCAGTTGCAGGATTTCCTGAAAATCAACAGTAAATCAAATTTGTGGACTACAATCTCTTACCAGTTCGGAAAAGATAAAAGTTCGAGATTAGACTGGCAGAATGCACAAAATCCTTCACCGACTTACTACAAAAAATTGCCTAGTTATTATCTGAACAGTATTATCTATAGTCAGTATCATAATAACACACCTGCTGTTAACTACGAAAAATTATTCGAAGCATATCAGGCGGCGAATGATAATTGGCTCAATAATAATCAGGACTTTACTCAGATCAACTGGAACGCATTATACGCAGCAAATCAGGCAAATGATGTTGTTGATCAGGCAGAAATGTCAACAAGATACGGTCTTACGGGAAGAAGAGCTAAATATTTTTTAGTCAATGATGTAAGTGATGATAAAATTTTAAATGCAGCAATGCATTACACTTATAATTTGAACGATAAGACAAAATTTTTATTAAACGTTTCTTATCAGAATTTCAAATCAGAATATTATAGAGAGGTTAATGATCTTTTGGGGGCCGATTTTGCATTGAATATCGATCCATATGCGGATTCCAATAAAGCAGGATCTTCCGGATTTTATGATATGAATGATACGCAATTGGCGAAACATGTAGGCGATAAGATCAACTACGATTATATCCTTAAAAGACAGGATGTAAAGGTAAATCCCGGAGTAAAATTATCATCCGGACAATTTGATATATTCGTTAGTGGTCTTTTAGGTTATTCTGCATCAAACAGAGAAGGTCTTTTTAAAAATTATCTTTACCAGAACAATTCTTTCGGAAAAAGTCAGGATTATGATTATTGGAATTATGGTATAAAAGGACAGGCTATTTACAGGCTTAATGGGAGAAACTTTTTTGTCTACAATGGAGCTTATTTTTCTCAGGCGCCTTTCTTAGAAGATATCTTTATCAACCCAAGAGTAAACAATTATACTGTCCCAAATATTAAAAGTTCTGTTGTCATCGCAAATGATTTAAGTTATGTGATCTCAACGCCTTTCCTGAAATTAAGAGCTACAGGATATCTTGTAAATACACAAAATGACACCAGTGTTCAGCGGTTCTTTGCAGACGGCTTAGTGATTAATGTTTCCGAAGCAGATACAGGAACAGAGGATAAAACAGCCAGCGCATTTGTTACGCAGACCATGTCTAATGTAAATAAGGGAAGCATGGGAGCAGAATTGGGGGTTGACATAAAAGTATTACCCACTCTTTCATTACAGGGTGTTGCAAGCTGGGGAGAATTTAAATATACAAACAATCCGGATGTATATATTTCTTCAGATGTAATGGCGGCTCCATATGCAAACTTAGGAACTGCCTACATAAAAGATTTCAAAGTTGGAGGAACTGCCCAGAAAGCTTTCTCTGCAGGATTCAGATATAGCTCCCCTAAATATTGGTGGTTTGGAGCTAACTGGAATTATCTTGATGATAATAATCTCGATCCCTCTGCGATTCTCAGAACTGATGAATTCATTCAAAACAATAACAGTAGCACACCTTTTATTAATCTTGATGATCCGAAAATAGAGCGATACATGCAGCAGGTAAAGCTTCCTTCATCATTCTTCGTAAATGCAAACATTGGAAAATCCTGGATTGCAGGCAAATATTATATTATGATCTCCGGTTCAGTGAATAATATCCTGGATAACAGAAAATATATTACCGGTGGTTTTGAACAAATAAGAAGTGCAAATGGTAATGTAGATTTCGAAAATGACTACAATAGCAGATATCCTAATTTCGCTCCAAAATACTGGTATACACAAGGACGATCTTATTTCCTAAATCTTCAGTTTAGATTCTAAAAATTAATCACAGAAACATAAAAAAATGAATATAAAAAATTTCTTAAAAATCAGTTTGGGAATAGCCGTATTAGGAGCTGTCCAGCTTTCCTGCATTCATGACGATAAATGGGATGCACCGGAAATTGTATGTAATAATAAATTTAATGCTCCTACCATGACGATGGCTGAGTTTGTGGCACTATCGCCGGCTTCCGGTGTATACACGGTTCCTGCTCAGGATGCCACACATCCTGAAGTAATTTTTGACGGATATGTTGTTTCTTCTGACGGGAATGGAAACTTTTATAAAACACTCGTTTTTCAGGATAAGCCAGAGAACCCAACCGTAGGATTGGTTGTGGGGATCAATAAATCCCTGAACTATGCTGATTTTCCTGTCGGATCACACATCAGAATCCGGGCAAACGGGATGGTAATCGGGAAATCAAGTGATGTAATCACTTTGGGAGTTAAAGATCCTGATTATGCAATCGGAAGAATTCCTGAATCTATTATCAGCAGATATATTTCAGGTGTTTGTAATGGGGCAGGCCTTGATATTGCAAACATAGTTCCCCAGGAACTGACACTGGCTCAGATCAAAGATCCGAAGTACGTAAATACATTGGCAACTGTTAAAAATGTTCAGTTTGTAAAAAATGAAATAGGTTTACCTTTAATGAATAAAGATGCATCCGGAGCTTTTGTCGATACAAACAGAACTTTGGTTGATGCTGCCGGAAACACGGGTATTTTAAGAACAGATGGTTTCTTCAAACCAACTTCTTACGTTATTCCTGATAAAAGCGGAGATATTACTTTCGTTGTGAGCAAATATGGAACCGGAGCAACTCCTTACCAAAATATAATCAGAGGGATCAGTGATATTAATTTTACCAGATCACGTTTTGCAGAAGGTGTTTTAGGAGGAACTTCTCTTACCTATTCAGGATCATTTACAGAAAATTTTGAAAGTTATCCGGCCAATACTTCTTCTCCGTATTTCAATATATTTCCTAAATATTTAAATTATGCATATACAGGATCCAGATATTGGGAAGTAAGATCTTTTAGCAGCAATAAATACATTCAGCTTTCGGCTAACGGCGGAACAGCAAATACTGCCTATGATACTTTTTTTATGGTTCCTGTAGATTTTACAGTTGCTAATTCTCTTTCATTCAGAGTAAATGTAGGATATTACAACGGAGCAGCCCTTAAAGTTTATACGACAACAAATTATACTCCAGGTTCAGATATCTCTACTGCTGCATTGAATGAGATCACATCAAATTTTACATTTCCTACCGCGCCTGCAAGTGGTTATGGAACTTTCGTTTCGGCGGGTACATTCAGCCTTCCTGCTAACCTTACAGGAAATGGGTTTATTGTATTTAAATATCAGGGGAACAGTTCAGGAATTACTACAACCGTTCAGTTAGATGATATCACGGTTCAATAATCGTTGTTGCAATATTTAATATTTAAAGCTGTCTGAAAAAAGGCAGCTTTTAGTTTACATTAAAAATAAAAAACCACCGCATCAGCAGTGGTTGATATTATTTGTTTAATTTTAAAAAGAAACCTCATTCACCTCTTTTCCCCGTTGGAAATTCATCGTCCTTTGTTTTCCTTTATATGCGATATTAACAAGGTTAATCTGTTTCGGAAAAGCACTTAGAAGGATGGTATTTTTAATTCTTAAGGTACTGATATCTGAAACGCCGCCCGTCTCAAAATATACCCATACTGTTTCTCCGCTTACCTGACTTCCCGTAAAAGTTACCGTTTTCGGAGAGCCATTGACATACACATCAAAATTATTATTTACATATTTTTTTACTTCTGCCTCAAATGCTGCCGTATTAGGGTTTATTTTAATAGCGTCGGAAATATGATTGGTATTCATTTTTGTGGTGAACTTCAATGTTTTGCTTCCCTCGATATAGTCCACTTTTGTCATTGAAGAGAAAAAGTCTACATACATGAAACTCATTAACACACAAAGTGCTAATATTCCTGATATATAAAAATAATTTTTCATCTTAGATAATATAGTTACAATCATGATTGTTTATTAAAGGTGACAAATAATATGCCAATTAAAAGTTCACATTTACAGAATACTTATCATAAAATGCCTTGATATGCGCCACTGCTTCATCAGCGGTATCTACCACACGGTAAAGATCGAGATCTTCTTCATGAATCATTTTTTCTTTAATCAAGGTTGCTTTAAACCAATCCAGCAAGCCACTCCAGAATTCAGTTCCTACTAACACAATAGGAAATCTTCCTATTTTATTGGTCTGAATTAAAGTTAATGCCTCTGTAAATTCATCCAGCGTTCCAAAGCCACCCGGCATCACAACAAACCCCTGAGAATATTTCACAAACATGACCTTCCTTACAAAGAAATAGTCAAAATTCATGGAATATGATTTATTAATGTAAGGATTGAAATGCTGTTCAAAAGGAAGATCAATATTAAGACCTATAGATTTTCCCTTGGTATTGAAGGCTCCCTTATTTCCTGCTTCCATAATTCCGGGGCCACCTCCGGTAATGATTCCAAAGCCGATTTTGGTAATTTTCTCCGCAATTTCCACCGCCATTTTATAATATTTGCTCTGAGGTTTCAGCCTTGCAGATCCGAAAATAGAAACACACGGACCTATCTTAGCCAATTTTTCATAACCATCCACAAATTCCGCCATTACTTTGAAAACCATCCAGCTGTCTTTGGTGATGGTTTCGTCCCAAGTCTTCTGGCGCAGACTATTCTGGAGCTTTGTTTCATTAATATCAAGTTCAGGATTTACCAAACTTTCGTCTCTGGTTCCTTCAATTCCCATTATAAATTATTTAAAATATTTCTCGGCTTCTGTTATGGATTGCGGTTTTCCTACATCAATAAGAATGCTTTCATGCACAAATCCATGAATCTGCTCAGTCTGCATCAGATCAAGGTATTCTTCCATAACTGAAAACTTGCCTGTTCTTTTAATTTTTTCAAAGATAAGAGGATTGATGCAGTGAATTCCGCTAAAAGCCAGCGCTTTGAAGCCTTTATTAAATTCAGCGAGTCTCTGCTCACCGGTCTGCACATTAAGCCAACCCCTTAAAATCATCTCATCGTTGAAAAGCAGTTTTCTCGAACTTTCCCTGTCCGAAACAGCTAATGTAGCAAAATCTTTTATCTTTTTATGGTATTCTACAAAATCAGTGATGTTCATATCTGTAAGAATATCGGCGTTCATGATCAGAAAATCTTCACCATGATCGAGAAATTTTCTAGCAAAAATTAAGCCGCCACCCGTTTCCAGCAGTTCATCCGATTCGTCTGATATTTCTATTTTACATCCAAAATTGTCATTGTGCTTTAAAAAATCAACTATTTGATTTCCAAAATGATGAATGTTGATGACAAAGTCATTGATTCCGAAATTTTTTAAATATTTAATATTTCTTTCCAGTATCGGAATATCATTTACCTTCGCCAGAGCTTTCGGATGATGATCAGTAAATGGTTTCAGCCGGGTTCCTTTTCCCGCCGCAAAAATTAAAGCCTTCATATTTTATGGGTAATGAGTAATTGGTAATAAGTAATCATGATTATGTAAATTATAAGTAATAATAATGTAACGAAGTTAAAATATTACTTATTACCTATTGCTTATTACTTATATTAAGTTGGTGCTGTTCATCGTGATGAAGGCTGATCTCCACTTTATTACCGTATTTCTCTTCGATGAAATGTGCTATTTTTATGGCGGAATATACAGATCGGTGTTGCCCTCCTGTACAACCGAAGTTGATCTGAAGATTCTCAAAGCCCCTTTCCAGATAATTGTCGATGTTAATAGAAATAAGGTTTTTGATAAGTTCTAAAAATTTAGGCATATCGGTTTTTGTTTCCAGATATTCCTGAACACCGATGTCATTTCCGGTCTGGATCTTATATTCTTCAATTCTTCCGGGATTAAGAATCCCACGGCAGTCGAATGTAAAGCCGCCGCCGTTGCCTGTTGTGTCTTTAGGAATTCCTCCTTTTTTGTATGAAAAACTGTGTATGTCGATGTGTAGCATTTTTTTTAAATTTATTTTTTTATTTAAACCATTAAGGTCTATTAAGAAGTTAAGTTTAATTAAGATTTGATAAATCAAATTCAGTTTGGCAGTTCTTTAAAATACTCATTAATAAAAGGTTTTAAAGATTTTGTAATATTATCAGTAAAGAAGTTAATCAATAATCCTTGCGGTTTTTTCAATACCTTCATGTATGTCAATAATTGAGCTTCATGAATAGGAAGAACTTCTTCAATGGCTTTTAATTCTACAATAACAATATCGTTTACAAGCAAATCAACAACTAATTTAGTTTCTATATCAATGCCTTCATAATTGATTGTAGTATAAAGTTGTTGCTTTACATTATATCCATTTTTTATAAGTTCAATTTTCAGACATTCTTCATAGATGCTTTCAAGTAAGCCCGGCCCAAGAGTTTTATGAACTTTTATAGCAAAACCTGTTATCTCATAAGATAGTTGTGTAACTTCTTTTTTCGTCATAAAGCTTAATTAAACTTAACTTCTTAAACAAAATCTTAATGGTTCAAAATTCCTTCAATTTTCAATTTTGTACGATCCAGATTCAACTGTTTAATTACTCTCTTCAGTTCCGGGTAATCTCTCATATCGTCCCATGTTTCAGCAAATGCAGTAATGTTTTTAATTCCTTTTTCGAGACTTATTATAAAATGTTGTTTTCTCTGTATCAAACCTCTGAAACCGTAAGCACCCAGTACCTGAAGGAATCTCATCAGCTGCAACGGTTTCACCGAGTCTTTTAGTTGAAGCTTTTTCTCATTATCATCAAACTGATTGATATAGTAATCGAGCATTTCATTTTTAAAATCTTCAGGGAAATTAGCTTTAGCCTGAAACAAAAAAGAGATCACATCATACATGAAAGGACCTTCCATAGCAGACTGGTAATCAATGAATGAAACTTTATTGTATTCGTTCACCATAATATTTCTTGCCTGAAAATCACGGATCATTAAACCTTTAAGGTCTAAACTCTCAATCAGTGCAGCTATTTTTTTAAATTCTTTCAGTAAAGAAGATTTATGATATTCCAACTCAAGAACATCAGCGATGAAATTTTTAAAATAATACAGATCGTGAATTACCGGAAGCTCATCATACCGTTCGTATTCAAATGCTTTTGCATAATCAATTTTATTCTGAGTGAGAGACTGTAGCTGGTAAAGTTTTTCTAGAGTCTGTCTGACCAAATTTTTTACATTCTCCGAAAGTCCTTCTTTTTCGATAATGTCGGAAAGTGTTTGTTCTCCCAGAAATTCCTGGATATACATTTTTCTGTCCTTTGAAATTTCAGAAATGGAGGGAGTATTTAGATGGAGTTCTGAGAAAATTTGAGAGTAGTATAAAAAAACTTCATTTTCCCTTATATTTTCGTTACAGGTAACGATGTATTTGTTGTCTTCGGTGACTGCCAGAAAATTCACTCTCGCAGAACCGCTTTGAGCTAACGTGATAAACTCAGAAGATTTCTTTCCTGTAGTATTTTCAAAAAACTGTTTCGCGTTTTCAAAATTCATATTCGAAACAAATATAGTAAATTACAGTCTAATTTTTATCTTTGCATTATGTTAAAGGATTTCAAACCGGTATTGAATATTTTATTACGCTTCATCACAGTTTATGTGGTGTTGCTTTTAGTGTACCAATTTTATTTGAACAGTTTCGCACAGCTAGGGTTAGATCCGTTTTCTCATTTCATTGCTGAGCAGGTGAGGGATATTCAGAACTATTTGGGATATCCTACCCAGCTTTTCGACGATATCAAAGGAGAACAGGTATATTTTAAAGTGAAAGGTATATACGCGACAAGAATGGTGGAAGGCTGCAACGCGATATCCGTCATGACTCTTTTTGTATCTTTTGTTTTTGCTTTTTATAAGGGTAAAAAAACCTTCTTTTTTGTAATGACCGGTCTTCTGATATTGTATCTTATGAATGTTTTGAGAATTGTAGGACTTAATCTGGTAATGACCGATTACAGTCAGTACGGCAAGATGGCCCATGATTACATATTTCCGGCTGTTATTTATGGTACCGTTGTGCTTCTTTGGTTGATATGGATTAAATTTTTTGCGTTACAATATGAAAATACTTAATTGGTTCTTTGTTTTAGTGGGAATTGCAGGACTTATTGCAGTGCGGGCATTTGAGGACAGGATTTTTTACGATCCTTTTCTCGAATATTTCCATGAAGCGAATAAGAATATTGCTTTTCCGCACTTTGAATGGGGAAAAATGATTCTAAGCTATATTTTCAGATTCGGATTAAACCTTTTCTTTTCAGCGATGATCATCTTTTTTTGGTTTAAAAATAAGGTATGGACTTTTCAAGGTGTAATGCTGATAGGTATCGTCTTTGCGGTTGTATTTCCGGTTTATTTATATTGTATATATGCACAATTTGAGATAGGATATCTCTTTTCGTTTTATATGAGACGGTTTGTGATACAGCCACTGATTCTTTTACTTATTATACCGATGTTTTATTACCGTCGGTATACGTCTGAGAAAGATATTTAGACGTTTAAGACCCATCCGTATACGTTTAACATAGGTAATTATACATCTTAAACGTATACGTATTACTATAAGACGTAGACAGATATATTTAAGACGTGTCTCTATCTATATTAAACGTCAATGGATATATCTAAGACGTATAGCGAGGTGTCCGCAACGTCAATCGACCTATTTATGACCCTAACCATTAAGAAAAATAAATATTATGATCAATAGAACATATCTTCGGAAAAGCAATCATCCACATCCTCATATAGGGCAATTGGTAAAAAAGGTGATGCGGGATAAAAAGCTCAGCCAGGCTGAGGTGGCAAGACGAATGACGATCAGCCCTTCTTCTCTCGCCAATTATTTCAAGCAACCTTCCCTCCAGTTCGGAATCCTCTGGAATCTCGGAATTGCTATGGAATATGATTTTCTTACAGAACTTACTAATTATTATCCTCCCGAATTAATTCTTAATCCCGATTCTAAAGTGATAGCAGAGCTGGATGAAAAAACAAAGCTGATTGCCGACCTTCAGAAAGAAATCAACATTTATAAAATTGCCTTAGGAATTAAACAATAAAGCCGTTAACAGAGTGTAATTAAATGCTTTATTCTTCAGCGGTATGTTTATCCACACAGGTTACATTTTCCGGTGTCCAGGTTACTCTTTTTACAAAATCCCTTTCACGTACGGGGCAGTCTGCGATCTGGCAGATAGGGCAGGAGATGGGTTTGCAGTCATCCATATGAAAGTTGAATTCAATACTTCTTTTGGTATTTTTAGCAAGAAGAATAATCATTTTTTCCATTTCATTATGGGCATCGCGGAGGCTGTAATACCAGGGCAGAGTAATATGGGCATCGATATGTAAATTCGCTCCGAATTGCTGGATTTTCATATTGTGTACATCAATCCATTCCGTACGGCGGTTGTTTTCCAGTACTTTAATAATGTGATTTAAAAGATCAGGGTCCTGCTCATCCATGATACCGCTCAGGGATTTTCGGATGATCTTGTATCCGATAATGATGATATAAAATCCGAAGAAAAGCGCCACAACAGAATCCAGCCAGTAAATTTTGGTGAAATAAACCACCACTAAACTGATAACAACACCTAATGTCGTAATGGTATCCGACTGAAGATGCTTGCCGGATGAAATCAGTACATGTGAGTTTTCGTGTTTTCCTTTTTTAATGGAGATATATCCTAAAAGATAATTAATAACGGCTGTGGCTGCAATGATGGCAATTCCCCAGTCAAGTTTCTGTAGTATTTTGCCCGTAATAAGGCTGTTGATACCTTCATAAATGATCATGATGCCGGCAATACCAATCAGCGCACCTTCAATTCCGGAAGTGACGAACTCTACTTTTCCGTGTCCGTAAGGATGGTCCTCATCTTTAGGTTTCGCCGCTAAATAGAGAGAATATAATCCCATAAAAGCACTGATCACATTGACAATACTTTCCATGGCATCAGAAAATACGGCATCTGAGCTGGTCAGCTTCCACGCAATGATCTTTCCGATAAAAAGAATAACCCCGAATGCGGCAATAAGCTTCTGGAATGCTAATTTATCTTTATTATTATTTTTCTGAACGTTCATAGGTTTGATAAAAAAAAGAATCTCAATTCTGAGACTCTTTTATGTTTTGTTAGTTTACACTAAGTTGTTGGCTGCAAGATATTCTGCGATCTGTACTGCGTTGGTTGCGGCTCCTTTCCGAAGATTGTCTGCCACAATCCATAGATTCAGGGTCTTGGGTTGTGAAAGATCCCGTCTTATCCTCCCAACGAAGACCTCATCTTTACCTTCCGAGTACAGCGGCATTGGATATTCATTGTTTTTAACGTTGTCTACTACAACGACTCCGGGAGTTTCAGATAAGATTTTTCTTACTTCATCCAGATCGAACTCTTTTTCAAACTCAATGTTTACACTTTCCGAATGACCTCCCTGAACCGGTACTCTTACTGCGGTTGCCGTAAGATTAAATGTCTCGTCACCTAAAATTTTCTTAGGTTCTTTCATCAGTTTAATTTCTTCTTTGGTATAATCATCATCTGCAAAAACATCACAGTGAGGAAGTGCGTTTTTAAAGATCTGATAAGGATATACTTTGGCAATGGTTTCATCACCGCTGATCTCAGAATTCAGCTGATCTACAGCAGCTTTTCCGGTACCTGTAACCGACTGATAGGTAGAAACAATTACTCTTTTCAGATCATATTTCTTATTTAAAGGCCCTAAAACCATCACAAGCTGAATGGTAGAACAGTTCGGGTTGGCAATGATCTTATCTTCTTTAGTCAATACATCGGCATTGATTTCCGGAACGACCAGCTTCTTATCAGGATCCATTCTCCATGCAGAAGAATTGTCGATCACGGTAGTTCCCGCTTCTGCAAAAAGAGGAGCGAATTCCAGTGAAGTGGCACCTCCGGCAGAGAAGATGGCGATATCAGGTTTGGCAGCTATAGCGTCTTTCATGCTTACAATCGTAAATTCCTCCTGTTTATACTTCACCTTCTTACCAACAGATTTTTCGGATGCTACCGGGATTAATTCTGTGACAGGGAAGTTTCTCTCCTCGAGAACTTTAAGCATAACTTGGCCAACCATTCCTGTTGAACCTACTAAAGCTACTTTCATTGATTTAATTAAAAATTGTTTATGTTAATATATTTATGCCCCGAAGACTCTGGCCCACGGGAACGCGAATGCAAATAAACCTACGGCAATCAGTCCCATGATCACCACTCCCAGAGATAGGGTAGGGTTGGTTTTTACTTTTTTGTTTACAACGGTCATTAGAATAGCCGCGATCAGCATAGAAAACGGATGTTCTACATACTGGAATCTTGCATAAGAATCACTCATTAAGGTTCCTGCGGATAAAGCGGCCTTTACCCCTGGCGATACAAACAATAATGCAAGCCCAGCCAGGAACTGAACATGGAAAAAGATCATTGTGAAAAGTGTTGTTTTTTTAAGAAAATTATTCACTTTTCCGCTGTAGCCAAACATGGTTGCTAAAAGTGCGATAACAAATAAGGTCACTAAAAGTATTTCCAGATATCCGAATCCTTTGTGAGCATTAAGCAAAATGTTGTAAAAGTCCATAGTCTATTTTTTCTTGTTTCTAGTGACAAAGATAACAAAAATCCCGGCGAAAAGCCGGGATTGATATTTATAAAATCTAATGTTTTATTAGTTAGATCTTAGAATCTGTAAGAAAGTGATGCAGCCCAAGTTCTTCCGAATCCGAAATAAACATTGTTGCCAACATCTAAGCCTTTATAGAAGTTTGTAGGGTTTGCATTGTAAGCGTCTAATGCAGCTTGTGCCTGTGCGTCAGTCGTAGTTGGTGTCGTCTTGAAATCTGAGAATGTTTTCTTAACTGATGATCTCAAATCTGAAATGTAAGTAGTGTCGAATAAGTTATAAATATTCGCTGTAACTATTAGTCTGCTACCATTTTTCAAATTAAATGTATAAGAAGCTCCAACATCAGTCAGATTATAAGAAGGTGCTTTTAAAGATCCTTTTTCTGCTCTCGCAGCAGGTATAATTCCATCGTTAATGATATAGCTATTATTAATACTAAATGTTCCGTACAAATTATCATAATATCTCCATGTTCCAAAAATATCAAGATTTTTAACAGGCTTAACTGTCGCTCCTATTGCAGCAGTTGTTTGTGCAGCATCCCCAACTTTTAATCCATCCAAAGCGAGAACAACTTCATCTTTTCCGTTTGTTGTAACTGGATCACCATTTACGTCAGCTATCCTTCCTGTTGGGTTGTTTTTGTATTTCCAGTTTCCTAAAGAGAACATTCCGTTGAACTCTAACCAGTTTAAAGGTTTGTAGAACGTTTCTAATTCAACACCCATGTGAACTTCTCGTACACCTGTCAAACTTGCAGTACCATTTGTGGCGGTAGTTCCGTCAGCATTAGGGAAGGTAATACCTGTAACACGAACGAATCTGTCTTTCCAATCTGTATAGTATGCATTTACATTTGCTCTTAGTTTTCCGCTTTTGAATCCATAACCAACTTCAGCAGAAGAAACTTTCTCGTTTCTTAGATCTTTGTTTTCAATCTGTTGATACAAAGAACCAAATGTTTTTGTTGGCAAATTATAAGGGAAAATAGCATTTTGATTTGGCTGTTTAGAGTAGATACCAACATTTACGAAAACATTGTGTTGTTCGTTGATATTATAATTCACACCAGCTTTTGCGTTATATCCGAATCTGAATTTTTGCTCTGTCTTTTGGTTTACCACTTGTCCTTGCTGTGTAGTAGATATACCAGTAGGAACAGCAGATACTCCATCCCAAACCCATTTATCAATTCTTTGGTTGCTCTGCTCAGATGCTGAACCCTGCACGAAAGCGGAAATTTTATCATTCGTATATTCTAACTGTCCGAAAACACCACCCCAAAGAACTTTACCGTCATAATTTCTGTATACAATCTGTGATTTGTCTTTTACAGCAGCTGCAAAAGGGTTTGCTGAAGGTTCTGCAGCATATGATTGTGTCACCGTGTAATATGGGTATTGATTGTAGTTTCCTGCTTCGCGGTATTCTCTGTTTCCTAAGAAATCAGTAACAAGACCCGGGTGATATCCATAATAATATCTAGCGTCAATACCTACTGAAAAATTCCAATTCTCATTAACTTTATGTTGGAAATTAGATAAGATTCCATACCAATCATGAGAATTTACACTAGCTCTTCTGGTAATACCGTTTGAACTTGTTCCTATGAAAGGTGTAGCATTTGTTGCGACATAATTTACACCATTTGTGATCCAGGTAAGATTATTACCATTAGTTCCTTGGTTGTAAGCAAAAATGTCATCCCAACGAATTTGTCCGTTTTGGTCTTTAAAAGCAATATCATTTATTCCTTTAGATTGGGTTGTACCATTTGCCGCTCTACCATTAATAGAACCTAAAATTCCGGTTCCACCACCTCTACCCCAAGAAGCATATCCTACAGTAGATAATTTTGACTTCTCAGAAATATTCCAATCCCAGTTGATGGATGCAACTGGCTTACTATAATAGTTTACGGATTGTGAATATTGCCTACCATTTAAATATCCCCAGTTTGAATTGTATCTTCTATTTGGTTTATCAGATAAAACTCCGTCTAATCTACCATCGCCCATATCTAAATCTGTTTTGATGGTGTTATTGAAAGTTTGATTATGCCATTGTGGAGCCCCTGTAAAGGTAAATTGGAAATCGTGTTTTTTATTTGGTTGATAACCTAAAGCAAAATAATAGTTGTACGCTTCAAAATCAGATCCATCTATGTACATTGCTCCAGCTGTTCTTGACATTAAAAATGAAGTTGACCAGCCTTTTGCGGACTTTCCTGTATTATAAGAAAATAAAGTTTTAAGATAACCATCATTACCAAGGCCTAGAGTTACATTACCCTCTCTCTTTTTATCCGCAGCTCTTGTAATAATATTAATTGTACCTCCAACAGAAGCAATTGCTAATTTTGAAGCTCCTAAACCTCTTTGTATTTGCATGGCAGAAGTTACATCAGAAAGCCCTGCCCAGTTAGACCAATAAACAGTACCTCCTTCCATATCGTTAACGGGTACTCCATTAATCATTACAGCCGTATTGTTAGTGTCAAAACCTCTAACGTTCAAGCGGCCATCTCCAAAACCGCCTCCTCCTTTTGTAGCATAAACAGATGGAGTTGTCGATAAGATCTCCGGAAATTCCTGATTTCCTAATCTTTGTACGATCTGAGCTTCCTTGATTGTTGAAACTGCTACAGGAGTTTTTCTCTCTTTCGCGATATCAGCAACACCTGTAAGTACAACCTGTTCAATATCTTTGGACCTTGTATCATTTACAGTGTCCTGAACTTGTTGAGCGTAATAGACACTAGCTGTAGATAGCGTAATTATCGCAGTTAGCATCGATTTGTTGATTAATTTCATAATCGTTAGTAATAGTTAGATTTAAATTTTCTGCAAAATTGGTAAAATAAAATTTAACTAATATTAACTGTATGTTAATTTTTACTCGATCTTAATAAGTATTATATTTCTGATTTACAATGCGTTGAATAATAATCGACATTTCATATGAAAAAAATCACATTATTGAATTTTTAACAAAAAGCCCTTGTTTTTATTAAAAATTCAACGTTATTTAATAGCCTTAAGGCTGAGATCCATATTTTCTGCGGAGTGGGTCAAGGCCCCGGCCGAGATATAAGTAACGCCTGTGGAAGCGATTTCTTTAAGCTGATCACGGGTAATTCCGCCGGAAGCTTCTGTTTCGCATGAGCCATTAACCATCTTTACAGCTTCCTTCATTGTTGCAACATCCATATTATCGAGCATGATTCTGTCGACTTTTGCGTTGATGGCTTCCTGTACTTCTTCAAGATTTCTGGTTTCCACCTCGATCTTCAGTTTCTTTTTATGCTTTTTAATATAATCCTTCGCCATTTTTACAGCATTGGTAATGCTTCCATTGTAGTCAATATGATTATCTTTTAGCATGATCATATCATAAAGTCCATACCGGTGATTGGTTCCTCCGCCAATAGCTACCGCCCACTTTTCACAAATCCTGAAATTAGGAGTTGTTTTTCTGGTATCTAAAAGTTTGGTCTTGGTTCCTATCAGTCGCGAATCCCAGTCGTGAGTAAGGGTTGCGATCCCGCTCATTCTCTGCATACAGTTCAGAACAAGTCTTTCGGTTGATAATATAGACCTTGCGTTTCCTGTTACGATGAACGCAATATCACCGATTTTCACAGCATCTCCATCTTTAACAAATGTTTCAACCTTAAGGTTTTTGTCAAATGTTTTAAAGATAATTTTTGCCAATTCAACGCCTGCAATGATGCAGTCTTGCTTTACAAGAAGTTTTGCTTTTTGTTCAAGGTCTTTTGGAATGGTGGAAAGGGTAGAGTGATCTCCATCCTGGATATCTTCTTCCAACGCATTTTTGATGAATTGTTTTAAAGCTTTATCTGTGACGTATGCGGGTCTTTTCATATTTTGTGAGGCTTAGGCTAAATCTTTATTATAAAATGCTCCCTTATTCTCCTTCATTTCCATCGATTGGATAATGATGAGGTGAGCAACGGTTGTTAAATTTCTCAGTTCTGAAAGTTGTGGTGAAAGAATAGAGTAGTGGTAAATTTCATCCACGGCGGCGGCGATTTCCTGGTGTTTCTGAAGAGCCATATTCAGACGGCGGTTGCTTCTTACGATTCCTACAAGGTCGCTCATCATTTCCTGAAGCTGCTTTCTGAGATAGGAAACAATTACCATTTCATCCATTATTTTCATTCCTTCTTCATTCCATTCCGGAACGGCTTTTAAATCGTCGAAATTAAAATTGTTTTCATTTAAAAGTTCAACGGTTTTCATTGCGGCATTATGACCGAAAACCAAGCCTTCAAGCAATGAATTTGAAGCGAGTCTGTTGGCGCCATGAAGTCCTGAATTGGTACATTCTCCTACGGCAAACAGGTTTCTGATGGAAGACTGCCCGTCTTTATCAACTTCAATACCGCCCATCAGATAATGGCAGGCCGGTACCACGGGAATCAGCTGTGTGAAAGGATCAATTCCTTCATCTTTACATTTTTTATAAATATTCGGGAAATGTTCAAGGAATTTTTCATGATTCATTTTGCGGCAGTCCAGGCCTACATATTCATCACCGGTAATTTTCATTTCGGCGTCAATGGCTCTTGCGACGATATCTCTGGAGGCCAGTTCTTCACGCTCATCATATTTTTGCATGAATTTTTCACCTCTTTTGGTTCTTAACTTTGCACCGTCTCCACGTACTGCTTCGGAGATCAGGAACAGCATTCCGTCAATCTTACTGTATAAAGCGGTAGGGTGGAACTGGTAGTACTGCATATTCGAGACCTTTCCTTTTGCTCTTGCCACAA
This sequence comes from Chryseobacterium sp. 27AL, assembly GCF_057815395.1. Classification (NCBI taxonomy): domain Bacteria; kingdom Pseudomonadati; phylum Bacteroidota; class Flavobacteriia; order Flavobacteriales; family Weeksellaceae; genus Chryseobacterium; species Chryseobacterium sp. 27AL. Next base: position 159,382 of record NZ_JBYRIW010000005.1, read on the forward strand.
AAGCGATTCCGTCACCGGTTGCAATCGTAGGATTGGTGGTGTTTTTGTAAACATGTCCGGCACCACCTGTAGCTACCAGGGTTATTTTTGAAGTGATCTTTTTTATTTTTTTAGACTTTTCATCCAAAATATAAGCTCCGTAACAGTGGATGTCTCCTTCATTCAGCTCTTTTCCCGGAACGTGGTGCTGGGTGATAATGTCGATGACATAATGATGATCAAGGATTTCAATATTTTCACTTTTATTGGCTGTTTCCAACAGTGCTCTTTCGATCTCAAAACCTGTGATATCCTTGTGATGTACAATCCGGTTTTCTGTGTGCCCACCTTCTCTTCCTAAAGCAAATTCTCCGTTTTTCATGTCGAAGTTGGCACCCCATTCCACGATTTCGTTAAATCTTGCAGGAGCTTCAGTAACAACCATTTTTACGACATCGCGTTTGTTTTCGCCGTCACCGGCACGCATTGTATCTTCAATATGTTTGTCGAAATTATCATTTTTAGAATCCGTAACCACTGCAAGACCGCCTTGGGCGTATTTGGTATTGCTTTCATCTTCGTCAGATTTTGTTACGATAATTATTTTGGCATCAGGTAGCTGCTCAGAAACTTTAATGGCATAAGAAAGTCCCGAAATCCCGGAACCGATTACTAATACATCCGCTTTTATCATATCCTTAGTTTAAGACAATCGTCTAAATAATTAAATAAATTTAAACAATTTTTCGTTTGGTTTTCTTACTTTTTTCATATGCTGGAAATGATCTTCTTCCGAGCGGTAGCCTAAAGCGAGGGTCACAGTTACCTTTTCAGCTTCGGGATCTATATCTAAAATTTCCTCGATAAGATCCTGGCGGAAGCCTTCCATCGGGCAGGTGTCTACACTTTCAATAGCTGCCGCATACATGAGGTTGGCCAAGACTATATAAGACTGCTTTTCTGCCCAGTTGAACATTTCATCCTGAGTTTTTTGGTTAATATGCTGATTGATGCTGTTTTTGAAAAGATCAAGTTTTTCAAGAGGGGTTTCTCTCACTTCTGAAATATGGCGGAAGTATCCGTTTACATAGCTTTCGTCTAAGATTTTCTTTGAAATAATAACGATCAGGTGTGAGCAGGTGGAAATCTGCGACGGATTATAAAATGCCGGAATCAGTTTTTCTTTCATTTCCTTACTTTCCACAACAATGATTTTGTAAGGCTGAAGACCCAGAGAGCTTGCCGACAATTTTCCGGATTCCAGAATGTTCTGCAATGTTTCCCGGGGTATAATTTCGGCATTAAATTTTTTCACAGAATATCTTCTGCTTAAAGCTTCCAAATAATTCATATGACAAATTTAAGAATTGAGTGTGAATTAACTGAGCCTAAAAACATCCTTTTTGTATTAAAACATTCTTTTATATGCAAAAAGTTAATTTTGATGACCCCAAATGCAAAAATCTCTTTGAATTAAAAGATCATCTTTTCAATATATAAGTAATGAATAATTGAATTAGTCAGTTATATATAGATAATTTGAAAACAAAAGGTGGTTTCGGCTGCGTTCAGCCACCAATCTCGGAATCTTTAAACCACCCCGTCAAAAATTCTTTGAATTTTTGCCACTCCTCCGGAGGAGTGGAATTTTCCTTACTGTTTTCTAAAGTTGAACTTTGTAGTTACCATGACGATGGAAATGATGACATCCGTTCAATGGCGGCTGAGGTTCTCGAAGCCACCAGCCCTTCAGTGTAACGCTGGCCTTCGACTCCGCTCAGGCGCCGCCAATCGACTACTTTTGTCGCTCCGTAGAAGTCTATATATCCTAACCGAAGGGAACGCTCCTACTCTAAAACTCTCCAACACTCACCCACACACTTTTGTCATTGACTACGTCGAATCTGTGATTTCCGTAGGAATCTCGGCATAGCTTTTAAAGTTAGCATGCAAGATTCGTGCTTAGATCCCTACGGGATGACAAGCTGGAATGATAAAATACTCACACTCTATAACTCTCAAACCCTCCTACCCAACGGTGGCTGAGCGGAGCCGAAGCCACCTCTCCCACAAAAAAACTCCGGCCGGGAAATTCCCTAAACCGGAGTACCATTATACTAAAAAAAAGTACCCTGTTAAAGGTTTTAGGTTTTCGAGAGGTGTTCTCATCGACCGATGAGAACACCTTATCTCGCCCGAGATAACCCTCTTATCACACCCGATGAGAGCATCTCTCATCGGGCGACATGATCGTCTCTTGAAAAACAAGTGCTGTAAGCTTATGCCACCGTCAGTATTTTATCAAGAGTAGCCGTTCTTGGATCTTTTAATAAAGCCCCGCTGCTGTATTGCGTTACCACTTCCAGATGATACGTTCCTGCTGCCAATGCAGGAATCACCACCATAACCTCGGAAGGATTGTTGGTGACGATATCACTTTGCTCTACTTTGGTTCTGCCCTGTGTTGCGGTGTCTACGAAATAGATCCCTACTGAAGAATCTTCGCCGGCGACTTTGATCTTACTGCCCACGATCTTCAGGTTTCTGCCTGGAGTAAGCAGATCATTAACTGAGCCGCTCTTCACATCCGTTACCTGTAAGATGACCGCAGAAGCTTCTGCTACACCCAGGATTTCGACTTCAATATTAGGAATCTCCGCCCGCAGCTTTTCTCCCTGGTTGAACTGGAAGATAATGCTGTGCTTGTCTTTGCTAAAGGTCTCCGACGGGCTGTCGAATACCCCACGAATGGTGGTGCTTGCAGTAAAGTAGCCGGTGTTTACCGAAAAGCCATCGCACAACTGATACGCCATTTCCTTAAGGAAGAGCTCGGTTGCATGCTCCATTGAAGAGGCAGAAATATCTGCGCCGCCACGGCTGGCAGCGGCTTCACAGATCTGCTTTACAGAAAGAGATCGCTCGCTTGCCGTACGGGCAATGAAATCATTGGGATTGTCTTTGGTTAAAGTGTTATCGTAAAGATACGCTTTGATTTTGTGTAGGATGTTGGACATTGTTATTGATTATTAAACTGTATTGTTACTTGTATCGGGTAATGGTAAATAAACCATACATATTATTGTGTCCCAAACCATCATTGGCTGACATCAATGACCATGTTCCGATATAGAATCGGACACTACCATCTGTGGTATCGTGAATAAGGATGTTAGCATTGACATATTCACTTCCGCTATTTGTCCCGGTTCCAAATCCATCATTTCCATCAATTTGCATACATACCGCTCCAGGAGCAAGCCACATGCCCGTTCCATAAGCTAAATTTGCATCATAAGTTGATAAAGCATTTAGACTATAAAATACAGGTGAAGAAGAAGTATTTACGAATTTAGGAGCTGGGCAACATCCGGCATAGCCTCCAGAAGAGAAATCCATTCTTAAAGCACCATTTGGTCCAAAATTGACAAATCCATTGGTACTTCCGGCTGCATCTGACAAAAGTTTATAATTAACATTCTGAGTATTGTTAATTGCCCTTCCATTCATCCAAGTACGGTAAACACTTATTGTTGAGTTTCCAGCAAATGAAGATGTTGGCACTGTAATCACTGCTGTTCTCGTTTCTCCAACGTTGAGATCAGTGGCCGAAGAAGTTCCACCATCTCCTTTTAGACTTGTCCATTGAGATCCATCCCAATAATACATTCCGGCACTTTTAAGAGCTCCTGCTCCTGTATTGTACACTAATAATCCCGCAGTCGGAGAACTAATGGTACTAACATCTGTTTTGCTGTTCAAGGCTACTCTTGGAGGAAGAAAACCTTTATTGGTGGAAGTAACGTCCAGAGCTGCACTAGCATCCGGGCTGCTTGTTCCTATTCCCATCTGTCCATTGTCTTTGGCGACAAAATCGGTTCCTGCTGGTCTTGCTGTACCATCTGCTTTGGTTCCCAACTTTACCAGACCGTTGGTGGTGTCATTGATCCAGGCATCATTGGTGGTGTCTCCTGCAGATGCACCGGTCATTTTCTGCCAAGCACTGCCATCGAAATAGTAATATCCTGGTGCGGTAATATTAGCTGTCACTGCATTGGGAGCGGTGGCTCCTGCAGTAGCATAAATAATAGCTCCTGTCTGGCCTGATCCATACGTTCCTGATTGGATTTGATCACCGGTTAGTCTCGGAGCTATTAACCCTTCCGGCTTGCTGCCATCTGTTGTTTTGGCGGTAATATCGAGGGTTGCTTTTGGGGAAATGTTATTAATCCCCACCTGAGCGAATGCGGTCATGCTGAATAGCACGGCGACGGTTGTAAATAAATGTTTCATTGTTTTGTATTTAGGTTGTTGTTTATATTTTTTGTTTTAACACGAATGGCACTGATGGATTGAACACTAATTTCACAATGTTGTGTGAAAAATCTTTGCTGAGATCCCTACGGGATGACAAACGGAGTGGGAAGTGTCCTGTTGCATTAAAGCATTTGTGTTTTTGTGCATAGGTATTTGTGCTCATTGTGTTTAATAGTTATGTTAGATAAGTCGTTCTTAACACAAATGGCACTAATGGATGAACACTAATTTCACAATTGTTGTGTGAAAATCTTTGCTGAGATCCCTACGGGATGACAAACGGAGTGGGAAGTGTCCTGTTGGATTAAAGCATTTGTGCTATTCGTGCAAAGATATTTGTGCCATTTGTGTTTAAATAATTCGTGTCATTTGTGTTTAATAAAAAAGCAAGGACGGGAGGAGGACGGCTGAAGTGATTGGTGGTAATTTTTAAGAGGTTGAAATGGTTAATAACATGATATAGAAGTTTCTTTTCTGAGGCAGTTACTTGTGGTAAAGTCCAAAAGTCAGAGCCTGCCATTTTGTGATGTTGCTTTACCGGAGAAGAATTTCCTAAAACAGCTGTTACCAGAGGATTGTTCGTGTTTACAATATAATGCGAGTTCTTTGGAATTGTAAAGCTGGCTTGATTTGATTTGTTGAGATTGTTTTTACTGATAGGCGATGATTTTAGCTTGAAGAAAACTTTACGTTTGTTTGTGCTAAACTGTTTCGATGGTGTCTGACTTTTTCCTGATAAAGATGTTACAGCCGAGATGTTAACCGGTGATTCAACATACAGATAAGAATCTTCAGAAATAAAAAGTGTTGAATCGGAGTAAGAAAAAGAAGTCTGAGAGCTGATAAAAATGACCATGAAAAACATCGTGCAAAACACCATTCTTACGCTAAAACGCAGGAATAGAGGGAACTGTGTAAGAGGCATCATTTGTTTTTTCATTGTGTAAAAAAAGGTAGTCTCGACCGGACTACTTTTAATACCAATGATTTAGGAATCAATACGGTTCTGTTTTTTTAGGATAAAAACGGGAGCGGGTTTTTAGCTCTGAAACGGCCCGTTTTTAAAGGAAATGATAGTTTTTAATTGATTAACAGTTTAAAAAACAACAGATTATTATTTGGAAGTAATGATAATTTGTTTACATTTGTCACAGAAAAAGTAGTCCGGTCGAGACTACTTTTTTCATTAGATTTTATATTTTTTGAATGTATATAGGCTGTTTACATCATTTAAATAGAAGTTAGACACTGGGTGATTTAAAATACTTACTTTTGAATATTAAATATCACCCGTTCGTTATGAAGATAAAGATTCATATCCTTTCTGTCCTTTTTTTATTATTTTCCGGAGTCATCAATGCTCAGGAAACTTCCGGTAAGAAAACGATCAGCGACACCCTGGCCTACGCCAAAAAGTTTGAAACCAATAAAGAGAAATATATAGGAAAAGCCTTTTCTCTTCTGTTAAAAGATATGGTTCAGATGGCTCCTAAAAAAGCAAAGTCTGAATTCAAAGAAGATAGAGAGAATCCTCTTCCCAGCACTATATTTTCATTTTCTGATAAAGATATCAACGCTGGGAATGAAGTTATCATGATGATAAAATGGAAGGCTGATGATTCTACTACGACTCCTTTGGAATTTTTTGAGCAGGAACATAACTATCATTTTACGGTCAATGAAAAAAACTTTCTCGAAAAAAGAATCATAACAAATATCAGTGTTTACAGGCGATAATCTGCCACCAATCTGCTGTTTGCCTTATATGATTATTTACCATTAAATGCAGACATCGTATTATTAATTCCTGCAAATACAAATGAAAGAGAAGCTTTTGCGAATTTTTCTATTCTTTCGGGCAGTGCGGCATTTTCCTCCTCATTCCATGTTCCGAGCACATAATCTACCTGTCTGCCTTCAGAAAAATCTGCTGAAATTCCGAACCGAAGACGTGCATAATTCTGCGTCTGAAGAACCTCATTGATATTTTTCAGCCCGTTGTGGCCGGCATCAGATCCTTTAGCCTTCATCCTCAGCGTTCCGAAAGGGAGGGCAAGGTCATCTGTAACGATCAGAACATTTTCCAGCGGGATATTTTCTTTCTGCATCCAGTATCTTACAGCATTTCCTGAAAGGTTCATATAAGTATCCGGCTTAAGTATCAAAACTCTTCTTCCTTTGTATTTCCCGTCGGCCATCCAGCCAAAATTGGTAGTTTGGAATGGAGCTTCTAACGTTTCGGCAATTTTATCTGCTACTTTAAATCCTATATTATGACGTGTATTTTCGTATTCGGAGCCTTTGTTTCCCAGGCCAACTATTAAATATTTCATGAGAAATTTTTTGCAAAATTAAGGTATTAAAATAAAAAACTCAATCTGTGCTTAGATTGAGTTTGATATTATTTTAAAGATTATTCTTTACAAAGGCTTGTAAATATAATTTGACTTAAATCCTTTTTTCATGTAACCCTGAGCATCGTAATTGTAATTTGTAGAGCTTACGATTGGTGACGGCACCGGTTCCATGAGATCAGTGAATGACTTTCTTGTAGGACTATTCGGCGATAATATCCAGCTATCCAAATCATTTTGTTCAGTTGACAGAAGTCTGGAAATCTTGTATTCTATTGGCAGTAATGTATACGGATTGATCTGAGCATCATAGTTTGAAAACTCATACTGATACTTTGTATTTACAGTTCCGTGTGTACCTCCCGACATCGGCCCATAGCCTCTTACAACTTTCGATACATTGTCGCCTGCGTATTCATAAGTGGTTTCAGAAAAATTGGTATACGCAAACTGTACTCCGGGCGCTTCATCTCCGGTTTCCATTACAATCTTGGCAAGCTTCGCTGTTGTGGAGCTATACGTTAATTTGTAAAGTGTTTTAGACTTTCGAAGGAGCATCCATGGTCCCGGTGGAGTTGTAGGTGGAGTACCCGGAGTTCTATTATATACCGAGCGGTTTTCAGAGATTGATTCTAACCTGCCTGTAGCACCGTATGTGAATTGCTGCTCGTATGAAGTACTGTCCACATCCAGTATCTCATCGTTATTGGAATCCAGAAAACCTTTGAAGGTAACTCTGCTGATTTTATTACCACTGTACTGCACATCTGTAACAGAAGCTTTTCTACTAGTCACTTTTGCCATTTGCAGGCCATTATAGTAATAGGTTGCCAGTGTATCAGAGTCTGTAATTTCTCTGTAAAGTGCACGTGGGCCGTTTAGTCCGCTGTTTTCATTGATGTCAAGCAGTGGATTTCCGTCTTCATCTAATAGGTCTTTGCACGAATGAACTGCAGAAACACTCACTAAAAGCAAAAGAAAATAAAAAAGTCGTCTCATTCCAAAGTGGGATTATTTATTTTTCCACAAATATAATTTTTTTTTGAATAAAAATCATATTTTAATTCATTTTCAGGCAAAACTATTAAACATAAATTATACTTATAACGCTTTGTATATATATTTAACCACCTGCCCCTGATCCGAAACCGGATAATTTTGAGAATCATACAGGTATCCTTTCGGTACACTTATCGGCGGACCAGACGGATTCTGCAGAGTGATTTTCCCTACATTATTAAAGGAGATCGAATTAGAATTAATCGGGAAGAGGGTACCTGTAACCATAAAATACTCTTTCGGCAGCGTATTGTATGGATTTATTTTAGAGTCATAATTGTCGTATGCATAGGACATAAGGATTGAAGTTGAAGGATCAGGATTGGCTCCGTCCATCAGCATTGTGGTATAATCCAGTCTTGCTACATTACCCGCTGAGAATGTAAATTTGCTTTCAACATAGTGTGTATAATCCGTGCTGTTGCCCATTTTTTTCTTTTCAACAATTCTGTATAACCGGCCGTTTGCATCGTAATAAACTGTGAAATCACTGTGATTGGTGATCGTCATTATCGTTTGATCCATGGTGAATCCTGATAATTTGCCAGCAGTGTAAGAAAGGTTGTAGACATTATCTATAACGTGCGGATTAACATTATCCTGATACTTGATTTTTGTAATTTTATCGGCGGAATACGTTACAGTAGCCGTAATGGTATTGGTACTTCCCACATCTCTGATGTATGCCTGAGAAAGAATTCCGGCATTGGTAATATATTCTTCCATCGCTACATTTCCGCTTGTGATCTTGCTTAAGATTCTTGGTCCTGTAATGGTGGTTCCTCCTCCGGAATTGCCATTATTCTGATTTGGCGGATCCTCCGTTGTATTGTCGCAGGAAATGGTAAAACTTAGCGCCAAAACAGCAAGAGATGAAAAAAGAAATTTTCTGATCATAAGTTATTAATTTTAAACGTCTCAAATATATTGATTTTCTTTGATCAGGAAATTAAATTTTTAATGTAACCGGTAATCATTGATAAGACTGTAGTACGGAGGTAGTAAGGATAGATTGAGCCATCGTTTTATTAAGAAAATCATCATTAACAGGAATTCCTATTCCTAATTTTCCCGAGTTTAAATTCCTTTTAGTACAAGCTGCCTTTACCGAATAATTATTGTTTGGCGGAATATTAATGAGTGTTGCATTAAGATTAAAGATTTTATAAGATCCGTCTGTACCCAGTACAACATCCGTTCTTACAGCTTTTAATTTAAATTTATCATTATCTAATTTATCATCAACAAAAATTCCGCATGCAAAGCTGATCGAAGCGCTACCATTTCCCGTTTTCTGTGCAACAGTCTGAAAGGTAAACACTATTTTATTCATATTATTGCTCACTGAAAATGTGTCTTGGGTGCCTTCTAATACAGTCCACACATTTGTATCGAGTGTTAAGTTTTCAGCATATGGATTTGTAGATCCACTTGCGCCCTCGAACACCGCTCCATTTTGATCTGATCTTGTATTAATAAAAAACATAGACATACTTCCTTGTCCATCGGCAATTTTTATTTCTTTCCAGTCATTTACAGGAAGATCAGCATTGTTATGAAAAATTGTTCCGGCTACACCGGCATTTCCCATTATCGTATTTGTACCTCCTGTTCTCAGCGAACTTCTGACATTAAGATCGCCGTTAATATCCAAGGCACCTACAGGATTTGCAATTTTAATTCCGACCTGAGCATTAGCGTAAGCAGAAAATACAAATAAGAGTATAATGAATATTTTTTGCATAATTTAATTTATAATTGTATTAAATACCTGTGGAACCTCATAAACATCTATTCTGAGAGATGATTGCGTAATAAAGCTGTCTATATTTGAAGCGACATTAATACCGATTCCTAATGTGGCCTCCGTATTGTAAGATTTTAGCCTTGCGCATGCTACGCTTATAGAATGATTACCCTTAGAAAGATTCCCTATCATTCCGATCTGGTTATGTGTAAGAAAAGGATAATTTGCTGAACTGGCTTTTATATTTCCAAGTCTCATATTTGCCAGTTTATCGTCGACAAAAATTCCGCAGCCATAATCTATTGATTGGTCAGTAGTACTTTGATTACCAAGAAAATCTGCATGAACTACCGTCTCAAATTGAAAATATGTCTTACTCTGCTCGCTATAGACTTCAAATGTTTGTGACAATGACGAGATTTTTTTAAATAAATTCAAAGTACTGATATTTGTATTTTGTATAAGTGAAGTAGATATCGTAGATCCGTTACTAGATTCTTCAGAAAAAGCAAACTTCACCCCGTTTCTATCTGAAAATGAGTTGTTATATATAAGAAAAAATTTATTTTTTTCATAGTCAGGAATTCGCAGGCTTTTCCAGATAGGAGGATATCCCTCACCCTGGGAAACAAGTATCTGGTCATTGGTTGCCTCCAGGATTGTATTATTGGTAACGTTTAATACGGATAATTTTCCTCTGAGGTTCATATCACCATTTACATCAAGAATAGCTTTGGGTGATTCTGTCTTTATTCCTATTTGTGCAGGGATCAGAAAACCTGACATGATTGCTATAATTAAAATTAATTTTTTCATTCGGCACTAGATTTATCAGTTAATAGGTAATGAATTCAATGATATCCATTTTAAATTCAGATTCTAAAGTAAATGCGTTGGAGTTTGTATTGGTGTTTGCTATATTACGTCCTATTGTAAATGCTGTATTGATATCTGTTGAGTTGATTTTACGGCAGGCAACCTCTACTTTATGATTCCCTACCGGCACATTCTGCTCGGTGTAATTAAGCGTAAAAATATAATCCTGCATCCCGTTCTTTAGATTATTGTTATTTGACAATATTTTGTCCGGACGAACAGCTACAAGTTTTCCGTTTCTGAAAACTCCACAGGTAAAAGTAACGCTCTGAGAAGTCGTGGCAGATGGCGCTTTCATCTCCACACCTGTCTGAAACTGGTAAGTAATTCTGTTATTCCCATTTTTAACATCAAAGTTAGTTTCAAAAGCATTTATTTTCACCCATTTTCCTTTAGTAAGATCAGTGATATCATCTCCGACATTGCTCTTGTAGACATTATCCGCTGCAATCCCCGCCGAGAGACTTGTTATTCCATTACGATCAGATGACAAATATGTATTGATGAGTTTGTATTGTCCTGCTTCCACCAAGGGTACATTCAAAGATTTCCATACAGGTGGCAAGCCTTCTCCCTGCGAAACCAACACCTGCCCGTTTAGTCCGGGATTTCCAACTTGTGTAGAAGTACCGCCCACTCTAAGTTCTTTTCTTAGTGTTGTCGCTCCGTTTATATCTAAAGTGGCATTCGGAGAAGTTGTTTTTATACCAACCTGTGCGCTTATTTTTATTAAAAAAAAGCCTATTGTAAATAAACTATAAATATTTTTTTCCATAATAAGTGATTGCAAATGTAAAAAAAATCACAATATAAAAAACACAATTTTTGCCTGAAATAAAAGATTATATCAGATAAAGAAATCAAAAAATTAGAATTATTTTTCCCTTAAGTTATTTAAGCATTGATTTTAAAAGAGAATTTACCTCATCAACATTATTCACTCTATCTTTTCTCATCATCAGCTGATTTCCATCCTTGCCTGTTTTTTCTTTCAGCTGAGCCTGGGCAGGATTTTGAGTAAGATAATTTATAATATGCCTGAACTTATTGGTCTGATAGAATTTATCCTGAGGATTCCCCGGAAAATATCCTAAGAATACACCGTTTTTCATCACTATTTTCTCAAAGCCGATCTCTGCAGCAAGCCATTTCAGACTTACACTTTTTAATAAATTTACCGCTTCTTCAGGAAGTTTCCCGAAACGGTCTATCAATTCAGATTCAAATTTCTCCAAATCTTTTTCATTGTCTATTTCGGCGAGTTTTTGGTATAACAATAATCTTTCTTCCGTGTTAGAGATGTAGAAATCCGGCAGCATCAGCTCAAGATCTGTATCAATATTGATGTCTTTTGTTGTTTTAAAGAGCTTGTTTCTCTCTTCTTCATTTTCAAAAAGATTCTCAAATTCCTGATCGTCTTTGAGCTCTTCAAGGGCTTCCTGCATTAATTTCTGATAGGTTTCAAATCCCATTTCATTAATAAATCCGCTCTGTTCGGCACCCAGCAAATCTCCCGCTCCACGAATCTCCAGATCCTTCATGGCAATCTGGAAACCACTCCCTAAATCAGAAAACTGTTCGATGGCCTCCAGTCGTTTTCTGGCATCAGAAGTCATCATGTCGTAAGGTGGTGTAATGAGGTAACAAAATGCTTTTCTGTTGCTACGCCCAACTCTTCCTCTCATCTGATGGAGATCTGCCATCCCGAAACGTTGCGCATCATTAATAAAAATAGTATTGGCATTCGGAACATCCACCCCACTTTCTACAATGGTCGTGGAAACAAGTACATCATATTTTCCCTCCATAAAATCCAGGACATTTTTTTCAAGCTCTTTTCCTTCCATTTGTCCGTGGCCTGTAATAACTTTCGCGTCTGGAACCAATCGCTGAATCAGACCTGCAATTTCCTTGAGATTCTCAATTCTGTTGTTTATAAAATATACCTGTCCGTCACGCTGAAGCTCATACGAAACTGCATCACGAATAATTTCTTCATTAAATCCAACCAACTGTGTATCGACAGGCTGTCTGTTCGGAGGTGGTGTTTTAATAACGGATAAATCCCTCGCCGCCATTAAAGAAAACTGCAGTGTTCGCGGAATCGGAGTTGCCGTAAGAGTCAAGGTATCGACATTACTTTTAAGCGTTTTTAATTTATCTTTTACGGAAACACCGAATTTGTGCTCTTCATCTATGATCAGCAATCCTAAATCCTTAAACTTGACGCTTGAACCTGCCAGCTGATGTGTTCCGATCACAATATCTACTTTCCCGTTTTTAAGCGCTTCCATGGTCTCAGATTTTTGTTTTGCCGTTCTGAAACGGTTGATGTACGCTACATTTACCGGAAAATCTTTCAGTCTTTCTTTAAAGCTTCTGTAATGCTGGAAAGCCAGAATCGTTGTAGGAACAAGCACAGCCACCTGCTTACCGTCTGTCGCTGCTTTGAATGCGGCACGAATAGCAACTTCAGTTTTACCGAAACCTACATCCCCGCAAACCAGCCTGTCCATTACGGTATCTGCTTCCATATCTTTTTTTACATCTATGGTTGCCTTTTCCTGATCCGGAGTATCTTCATAGAGAAAGCTTGCTTCCAGCTCATTCTGTAGGTAAGAATCCGGGCTATAGGCAAATCCTTTGGCTGTTTTTCTCTGGGCGTAAAGTTTAATGAGGTCAAAAGCAATCTGCTTTACTTTTGCCTTTGTTTTTTGCTTTAAAGATTTCCAGGTTGGGGATCCGAGTTTGCTTAAAACCACTTCGCGACCTTCAGGACCATTGTATTTCGAGATTTTGTGAAGCGAATGAATACTTACATACAACAGGTCGCCATTTTTATAGGTAAGCTTAAAACATTCCTGAATTTTCCCATCATTATTAACTTTTACCAATCCCATAAATTTTCCGATGCCGTGATCGATATGAGCAATGTAATCACCTATTTTGAGAGACATCAAATCTTTCAGGGTAAGCTGTTCTGATTTGGCAAATGTATTTTTGGATTTATACCGCTGATAACGGTCGAAGATCTGGTGATCGGTGTATACAAGGATTTTATGATCATGATCTACAAATCCCTCATGAATCTCTGATTTAAAACTTTTAAAAGGAAGCTCATGTTCCAGCTCTTCAAAAATAGATTCCAGTCTTTCTTTCTGCTTTTCCCCGGAAAAAGAAATCCAGGTATCGAAGCCGTCGTTTTGTTTTTCTTCAAGATCTTCAATCAATAATTCGAAATTCTTATGAAAGGACGGTTGAGGAATCTGGTCTATTTTTATTTCTTCCAATTCGATAAGTCCATCAATAGAAACACTTCCGAAATCCACAGTATTAAACTTTTTATAATCAAATAAAAATTCCTGATCAGAAATGAAAAGCTCCTGGGGTGTTCTGTGAGCGATATCTTTGCTTAACGTTTCATATTTTTCCAACGCTTTTTCGTAAAAGGTTTTCAGCTTCTGCATACCGATAATTCCGTTTTTAGAAACTACGATACTTTCTTTAGGCAAAAGCTGAAGTAATGAGACACGGCTTCCGGTCACCGTAAAATTCATATTGGAAACCAGCTGAAATTCTTTCACCTTATCTACGGAAAGCTGGGTTTCAATATCAAAAGTTTTAATGCTTTCTATTTCGTTTCCAAAGAAAGTGATACGGTAGGGCTTTTCATTGGAAAAAGAAAAAACATCTACAATTCCTCCTCTTACAGAGAATTCACCAGGTTCCGAAACGAAATCCGTCTGCTGAAAATTATAGTGGTTCAGCAATTCATCCACAAAATCAAAATCTAGCTGATCTCCAACTTTGATATGATGCGAAATGGCTTTGAAGTCTTCTTTTTTCAGAACTTTCTCTGATAAAGCGCCTGCATAGGCAACAATTACTTTGGGAGATTTTCCGGAGGTAATTTTATTAATAGCTTCGGTTCTCAGGACAAGGTTTGCATTCTGCGTTTTTTCTACCTGGTAGGGTTCCATATGAGTTGCGGGAAAATACAGCACTTTGTCCTTTCCGAGAAGATCTTCCATTTCTGTATTGGCATATAATGCATCTTCTTTATCGTCAATGATATAAAGCACATGTTTGTTTCGGCTAAGGAAAAGCTCTGCCACAAAGATCGAAATAGCTGATCCGGCACTTCCCTTTACGGATATATGTTGATTTTTTTCCAGTTGATTGAAAATTTCTTTTCCGAATTCTTTCTGAAGTAACTCCGGCAGAAATTTTTCGCTGATGGTTTTTAACTGCATATATAAATTCTGTATAAACGACAAAAGCGATTTCGGGAGTTTCCGAAACCGTTTGATCTATACAAAGATAAGACTTATTAATCTTTTAAACGACATTACCATATATAATGATATTTAAAAAAAAGCCCGTAATTCTTAATTTTTATTAAAATCCAAAATAAAAAGTTAAAATATAATTCACTTTTTCAAATGGCACATTGTTTGAAAAATCTACACTACCAAAAATTAAAGAAATATTATTATGAAAAAAGCAATTAGAATTTTAGGACTATTCATGCTCATGTTTTTTGCAGTCACGGCAATTACCTCATGCAGCGATGATGACGATCCGGCAAACAACGACTTTTTCGCCGGAACTTACAAAGGAACTGTAGGATATACTGACGGAGACACCAACATCAATTCAGATAATGGAAGTGTATTTGTAACAAAAATCGCAAGCGGAACAAAATATAACTTCGCATTTTCTAACGGAATTCCTGATCTTAACGGAGTCGAATTCAATCAGCAGGGTGATAACACTTTGGTAATGGTAGGATCTACCGCTACGTCATACATCAGAATTGACAATAATGAACTAAAAATATTATATCTAAAGGATGGAAAATC
Source organism: Chryseobacterium sp. 27AL (assembly GCF_057815395.1). Classification (NCBI taxonomy): domain Bacteria; kingdom Pseudomonadati; phylum Bacteroidota; class Flavobacteriia; order Flavobacteriales; family Weeksellaceae; genus Chryseobacterium; species Chryseobacterium sp. 27AL. The sequence continues at coordinate 174,573 of NZ_JBYRIW010000005.1, forward strand.
GTGGACTGCTAACTGTACGCGATAACCAACTTTTCATACATTATGTTAGGGCCTGCTTTTCTTCAACAAGGAAAGCAGGTTTTTTGTTATTATGATGTTTAATGTTTTTTTAAGCTGTGATAAACTTTAGTTAAGTTTCTGAAATTGAGTTTTCAGGTTAGAATTTTGACTAACTTTGATTCAACAAACAGCAAAAAAACAATTTACTATGAAAAATTTATTATCTGCATTGTCAATCATTTTGGGACTTGGCTTTGCAACAGCTCAAACGACCATGCCGGTTAAATCTGCATCCCAGCAAACGGTAAAAGGAACAAAAACGGTAAAAACTACAACGGCCACCAAAGCCGAAACAGCGCCTTCGTCTGCGAAAATGAAGAAAGACGGAACGCCTGACAAAAAGATATAAGGAAAACAAAAAACTCAAAAAAGACGGCACACCGGATAAAAGGTACAAACAGAACAAGTAGACTCAACAATAGTTGTTATTTTCATAATCAAATTTCGAAGAACCGATGACTACTCATTCATCGGTTTTTTTTATTGGATTATTACTTATTTAGATATTAAAATTTCTTCAGTTATTTATAAATTTGAAGAATGTTAAACTTCCTAAAGAAAAATATCGCATTGCTCTGGGCAAAAAAACATGTACGCGATGCTGAAGAATTCAAAAAAAATGCTGAGGAAAATCAGGAGAAATTGCTACTTTCTCTTACGGAGACCGCAAAAAAAACACTTTTTGGGAGAGAGCATGATTTTGAAAATATTAAATCTATAGCTGATTTTCAGGAGAAAGTACAGATTTCAGATTATGAAGATCTCAAACCTTATATTGAAAGAGTAAAAAAAGGACAGGCCAATATTCTCTGGACAGACGTCCCCGAATATTTTGCAAAAACTTCAGGAACAACCTCCGGCTCTAAATATATTCCTATATCAAAAGAAGGAATGCCTTTTCAGGTAAAGGGTGCTCAAAGTGCTCTTTTTCATTACATTGCTAAAAATAACAATGCTGATTTTGTAAATGGTAAAATGATTTTCTTACAGGGAAGTCCCGAACTTGAAGAAGTTTTCGGAATAAAAACAGGCCGTCTCTCAGGAATTGTCGCTCATCATATTCCAAAATACCTGCAGAAAAACAGGCTGCCAAGTTGGGAAACCAACGTAATGGAAGACTGGGAAGCTAAAGTCGATAAAATCGTAGAAGAAACGGAAAAAGAAAACATGACTCTTATTTCCGGAATTCCGCCATGGCTGATTATGTATTTTGAAAAGCTTGTTGAAAAACATCATAAAAAAATCAAACAGATATTCCCGAATCTTCAGCTGATCGTGACCGGTGGTGTAAATTATGAGCCTTACCGCGATAAAATGGAAGAACTTCTCGGAGGAAAAGTAGATATTGTACAGACATTCCCTGCTTCTGAAGGTTTTTTTGCTTTTCAGGATGATTATACCAAAGAAGGATTATTACTTTTAACCGATCATGGAATATTCTATGAATTTGTTCCGCTGGAAGAATATGGCAAGCCTGATGCAAGAAGATTAACCTTAAAAGATATTGAGCTTAATAAAGATTATGCTTTGATTTTAACAACCAATTCAGGACTTTGGGCATATTCCATCGGTGATGTTGTAAGATTTATTGATAAAAATCCGCACAGAATTTTAGTAAGTGGAAGAACCAAACATTACACTTCTGCTTTTGGAGAACACGTGATTGCATATGAAGTGGAAGAAGCCATAAAAGCAACCCTGGAAAAATATCCGGCCCAGATCACGGAGTTTCATCTCGCCCCAAATGTAAATCCTAAAGAAGGACTTCCTTACCACGAGTGGTTTATAGAATTTAAGAAAGAACCTGAAGATTTAGATTTGTTTAAAAACGAACTCGACCTACAGCTGAGAAACCGTAATACGTATTATGACGACCTGATTTCAGGAAATATTCTGCAAAAACTCCATATCACTAATTTGAAGAAAAATGCCTTTCATGAATATGCAAAATCACAGGGAAAACTTGGTGGACAAAATAAAACCCCAAGACTCGCCAATGACAGAAAAATTGCAGAATTATTGGAAAATTACAAACTTTAAGCACTTTTTTTCAATTCCGGAAACGTATATTCGAAAAAAATTATAAATTTGGAAAACTAAAAAATAATAATGAAAGCATCTGTACTTTTAAAATCATCTTTATTGACGTCGTTATTTGTAATTTCATCCTGTGCAACCACAAAATACAGTATGGATACTGCGAAAAATGATTATTCTAATCTTGAAGCAGGAAGAACATATACTGTAATGATGAGAGATGGTTCCAAAAATCAAAAAATATTATTCCGTAATGTAGAAGGAGATAATATCATCGGAACTGCCGGCAAAAAAGACAGTACAGTTGTCACTATTCCTAAATCTAATGTAGCTGCCGTGAGAGACAGCAGAAAAGCTAAAACAGTAATTGGAGCCACAGTAATCGGAGCTGCGGGAGTTGCTGCTTTGGTTATCAGCGCATCGAGAGCTGACTAAATAGATTTTATCTTTTGATTGTCATACAATATTTCATTTAAAAAAACAGCATATGTATAGCCTTGAATTAATATTTGAGGCTATTTTTGTGAGATGATTTCGTTTACCCCGTTACAGACACTACAAAATGTCGAGTTCAGAAACCTTCTTACGGGAAGATTTTTTATAGTTCTTGCTTTCAGAATGCTTGCTACTTTATTAGGATGGTGGGTGTATCAGCTTACAAAAGATCCCTTTTCAATTGGTTTAATAGGACTTTCGGAAGTGATTCCGGCGGTGAGTTGTGCACTGTATGCAGGTCACGTGATCGACATGAATGAAAAGAAAAGATTACTGTTGATTTGCAATTATACTTATATATTTTTAATAGGATTATTACTGATTCCTGCCTTCTTTAATGTTGAAATGCATTTTACGGGACATCAGATCACTTATTTTATCTATGGTGTGATTTTTTTCACAGGAATCGCCAGAGCATTTATCGGCCCGATCGTACCTTCCATGATTCCTAAAATTGTAAAAAAAGAAAACCTCCCTAATGCAGTCACTTTAAACCAGGCTACATTTCTCATTTCTTCAGTTTGCGGTCATGCGACGGGCGGATTTCTGATAGGATATTTCGGGGTAAAATGGACATTGGTTGTAATTATTTTATTAATCTTTTTAGCATCTTTATTCTTTTTTCAATTAAATAAACAGCATTCCGAATACAAAAAAGAGAATATTAACGTTATAGATAGTATGCGGGAAGGAATTTCTTACATCTTTAAGACAAAAGAAATCCTGGGAGCTCTTTGTCTTGATATGTTTGCGGTTCTTTTCGGAGGTGCTGTTGCGATGATTCCGGTGTACGCCACCGATATCCTCAAAGTGGGAGCAGAAGGTTTCGGGCTTCTGAATGCAGCTTCAGATATAGGATCAATGTGTATTATTACCATTCTGTCGATTATTCCGCTTAGGAAAAATCAGGGTAAAATTTTATTGGCAGTAGTTACAGGATTTGGTCTTTGTATTATTGGCTTCGGATTATCCCGTTTGTATTGGCTCTCTTTCATGTTTTTAATGATGAGTGGAATGCTGGATGGGATTTCGGTAGTTATCAGAGGAACAATCGTTCAGTTGAAAACCCCCGATAATATCAGAGGCAGAGTATTGAGTGTGAACTCTATATTCATTATGTCGAGTAACGAAATGGGACAATTTGAGAGCGGATTATCGGCAAAATTACTCGGTGTAGTGCGCTCTGTAGTGTTCGGAGGAACTATGACTGTGCTTGTAGCACTGCTAGTAGGAACGACAAATCCAAAATTGAGAAAAATGAAATATTAAGAGCATAAATACTAATTTATTAAATTAATTTCAAAAACTTTAGTTTAAAATCAATAATTTTTTATATTTGTAATATAAAAATCCCTTACATGAAAAAAACTCTACTTATTTGTTTTTGTGTAGTAGGCTTTTGCTTACAAGCGCAAACCTTCAGTGAAAAAGACTTCAAACAAACTGTTTCGCAGGTAAACTCTGCTAAGACAGAAAGTGATTATGAAAACGCTTTTCAGAAATTTTCCAAGTTTACCTCTACAAAACCGACAGAAAAATGGGAAGCATATTATTATGCGGCAGTGGCTGTCTATATGAAAGCGGAGCTGCAACTCAAAAAAAAACCTTCCCTGGATGTTTCTGGGCTAAACAGTTTAGCAAAAAAATATGCTGACGGAGCACATACTCAGCAAGATAGTAATGAAGTAAATTTATTGCTGGGACTTATTAGTCTCCAAAAGCTTCAGGTAAAAAATACTCACGACGAAAAGAAAGATTTGGAAATTATTCATCAGGCGATTACAAAAGCGGAAGCAACTGAGCCAGACAATCCTAGACTAGCAATTTTAAAAGCCAAACTTGCAGAAAGGTCAAATGATCAGGTAAATGCAAAACTGTTTTACGAAAAGGCATTGAATACATTTCAGAAATCAGCGGGTAAAACTTCAGTAAACTGGGGTGTACAGCTAATTCCCGGAAATAAGTAATAAGGATTTTTAATTTTAAACTAATCAAATGAAAAATTATTTACTTCTTTTTTTACTTTTTGTTGCGGGCACAGTCTTCGGACAGGCGCCTGCCGGTCCGCAGGATTGTATTTACGCTCTTCCGATATGTAGTAATGCCAATATCTCGCTTACACCAGGAGGGACCGGTATATATGATGAGTCTGAACATTCAACAGGATCCTGCCTGTATGGAGAAAGCAATTCTATCTGGCTGACTTTTAGTGTACAAACTGCCGGAACGCTAACTTTTGTTATTACACCTGCATCTACAACAACTGATTATGATTTTGCTCTATATGGCCCTAACCACAATTGTGCAAACCTAAATGTTCCACCATTAAGATGTTCTTATGCGAATACTGTTTCAGGTGTACTTACAGGTTTAAATATGACATCAACAGAAACCTCTGAAGATGTAGGTGGTGACGGTTTTGTAAAATATATTGATGTACTTCCGGGACAAGTATACCATTTACTTTTAAATAACTTCTCACCGACAGTTGCTCCGTTTTCATTGACTTTTGGGGGTACTGCAACGCTGCTTACTCCATTTGACAACGGTTCAGCGCAGATACATCAGCCTTTTCCTTTTTTAGAGCCCGGTCCTAATCATGATGGTAAGATTGACATCTGCGGTAATCCTGTCACTTTTGACTTCTCCACATTGAGTTCTCAGATATTAAATGGTAACCCCAACTTTATCGTGAAATATTATAAGAGCGGAACAGATGCTTTTGATGATATCAATGCAATCACAACGCCGACTGCTGTTAATACAGCGACAACCTATACTTATGCCATTGCTTATGTAGACCCTGTAAGCCCTACAAGCTTCCTGAACCAATGTAGAGAATACGGAACGATCAAATTTACTGACCGATCTTTCCCGCTTAATCCCGCAACGTTAACATCCTGTAGCAACAACAATTCCGGGACAGCACTATACGATCTGACTTCGGCTGCTATTGGTAATACAACAGGTCTTACGTTACAATATTATCCTTCATTAAATGATGCTAATAATGGGACTAATCAAATTATGGAGCCATATGCTTACACATCTGCTGCAGGATATGCATTTGTAAAAGCAACCAATTCATACGGATGTACGAAAATTGTTCAGATTACACTGAATTTCCATCCGATTGTAACGGTTAATGATGCTACACTAAGATCATGTTTCATTGAAGGAAATCCTTCTACAGCAATGTTTAATCTTACGACAGCACCAGTGACAAGTATGACGGGTATAACGAAAGAATACTATCCTTCAGTTACTGATGCAGTAAATGGTACCAATATAATTTCAAACTTCCAGACGTATATTGCCCCTACCGGCGTCGTATATGTAAAAGTGATCAATTCAAACCAATGTTATACTGTTGCTAAAGTAAATCTGGTTGTCCTTCCTCCTGTATATTCAAATGTGCTGGAAGATAAAATAATATGTATGGAAGACACCACCACATTGGATGCAGGCCCAGGATTTAATGGATATAAATGGAGCACCGGTGCTACAACACAATCCATTAACAATGTTACAGTAGGTACCTATTGGGTAGAACTAAAGACAGGAAATTGTATTACCAGACAAACCGTAAAAGTTTATCCTTCCGAGCAGCCTGTTATTTCAAATGTTGACATTACAAATAATACGATTACGGTAAATGTAATTGGAGGAGCTGCTCCTTACAAATATTCTCTTGATGGGATCAACTGGCAGGATTCAAATGAATTCAAAAATGTACCGAGAGGTGATAATACCGTATATGTAAAAGACGGGTATGACTGTGATCCTATTGTAATAACTGTAGTTGTTCCTAATTTGATAAATGTCATTACTCCTAATGGAGACGGTGTAAATGATGTGATCGACTATTCCGCTTTGGCAGGCAAGCAAAACTTAGTACTGAGTATCTACGACAGATATGGTGTAAAAGTTGGGCAGGCAGATAAGTTCAGCGGATACAAATGGGACGGAACTACAGGTGGTAAAAAAGTACCCACGGGTACATATTGGTACTCTGTTACTTGGAACGAAAATGACAAAAAAAATACGCCATTCAAATTCTCAGGATGGGTAATGGTAAAAAACAGAGATTAAATTAATTACTAGTGAAATAAAACCGCTTTCTCAGGCGGTTTTTTTCACATAACAATAAATAATAAATCATTTCTAATGAAGAAACTACTACTACTGACTGTTTTATTTTTCTCACAAATGATCTTTTCGCAGTCGGATTGTATTTCGGCAATTCCGGTTTGCGGAAACTCAGATATTTCTTACAATCCCGCCACCTCGGGTATCATTCAGGAAGCCACTTCCGCCAGCTGTCTAGACAATGAACATTTTTCCGTATGGTATAAATTTACAGCGGCAACGACAGGAACTATCGAATTTACAATTACTCCAAATACTGTTCCCGGTGTTACGCATTACGATTATGACTTTGCTGTTTACGGACCAGATATTGACTGTACCACATGGGACTTTGGCAATGCAATTAAATGTAACTTTTCCGGAACCAGCGGACCTACGGGACTGAGCTCAACAATAACAGGGGCTCAGTGGGAAACTCCATTAGATGTCATTGCGGGACAAACCTATTATTTGCTTATTGATAACTTTATTCCCAGCAATCCTTATGGATTTGCATTGACATGGGGTGGAACGGCTTCTTTAACTTCAGTGTTCAATGATCCTGCTTTAACACCGAATCCGTTCATTACTCCAGGAACACCGGCTGCAAACCCGGCTAACCCGAATGAAATTTTAAAGTGTTCTTTGCCTACCATGTTTGATTTCAGTATATTATCTACAGGAATCATCAATAACAATCCAAACTTTACGGTAACATACCATTTAACAAGTAATGATGCGATTACAGGAACAGCACCTATCACAACTCCTATAATGGTAGATGGTACGAGCATCTATTATTACCGATTGAAATATACGGATCCTACCAATCCGAATAATGCGCTGAATGGCTGCTTCCAGGTCGGAAGGTTTAAATTCAGATCGGGTAATATTGTTGTACAGAATGCGACGATTTCTTCTTGTAATTATGACAATACGGGAATTGGTTATTTTGATTTAAATTCCGCAAACGTATTCACCGGAACCAATATTACAAAGAAGTATTATCCTACTATGGCTGATCTGAATGCGGGAACAAATGAAATTATGAACCCTTCATCATATTCATCTGCCGCACCGAAGACAGTATTTGTAAAGGTTACTACTTCAGAAGGATGTGTAGGAACTTCGGAAATTACATTACAGTTTTTACCTGCACTTCCTGTCGTTCCAATTACTATTAAAGCTTGTAATAACAACAATGCAGGAACGGGACTTTTTGATTTGACAGCAGCAAATGTTTATCCAATATCAACGAATGTTACTAAAAAATACTTCCCTACCCTTGCAGATATGAATGCAGGAACAAACGAGATTACGAACCCTTCTGCTTACACTTCTGTAGCGCCGAAATCCGTATACGTAAGAGTAAGAAATCCACAGGGCTGTACGGGGTACAATCAGATTACCCTGCAGTTTAATCCTGTAGTGGTTGTTAATGACGCATCCATGGAAGAATGTTATATCGACAACAATGTTACTGCTGCTTCATTTGATTTGACCACAGCCAACGTAACATCTCAGACAGGAGTTACCAAGAACTACTATAAGACTGAAGCAGATGCACTGGCAGGAACAAATGAAATATTAACCGCAAATACCTATATTTCAGTAACCGGTGTTGCTTATGTTAAAGTAACTAATAGTACAAACTGTTTTGCGATTGCAAAAATCAACCTGAAAGTGTTACCTCCGGTACAGTCCAGCGTTCTTAAAGATAAAATTATCTGTATAGAAGATAAGACAACTTTAGACGCAGGACCAGGCTTTGATGCCTACGAATGGAGCACAGGAGCGACGACTCAGTCTATTTCCAATGTTGGAGCAGGTGCTTATTGGGTGAAACTAAAAACCGGAAAATGCTGGACATTACAGCAGGTAAAAGTAAATGCTTCAGTGCAGCCGGTAATTACCAATATTGACATCAATAATGATTCATTTACAATAACCGTTAATGGAGGTAAAGGACCTTACCAATACTCACTTGACGGAATCAACTGGCAGGATTCAAACGTATTTACAGGACTTCCGAGAGGAGAGAACAAAATATACGTAAAGGACTCTTATGACTGTAATCCGATCAGCGTTCAGGTAACGGTTCCTAACCTTATTAATGCCATTACGCCGAACGGAGACAACAAAAACGATTATATCGATTATTCTGCGTTGTCTTACAAGAAAAATGTGGTATTCACAGTGTACGACAGATATGGAAACATGATGTACCGTGCAGACAAAATCAGAAATTATACATGGGACGGTACTTCCAACGGAAAGAAAATCATGACCGGAACTTATTGGTATACGATCACATGGACTGAAAACGATAAAAACAATACCGAAACCAAATACAGCGGCTGGGTATTGGTAAAAAATATAGATTAATTATTAATTTAATTTTCAAATACTTAAATCACCTCTTATCAGGGGTGATTTTTTTTATTCACATCAACACAAAACTGCATCATTAGTATATTGACATACCACTGTGTTTATAAATTGTTGAATACTATTTTTTAATTGCTTATCAAAAAAACTATCTTTGCAGAACTATGGCGCAGAAAGAAACACTATCTTCATTGACGAACGGAAACTTTGCAAAAGAACTCTCTATTGCAGATGGTAAAATGCCACCAAATGCACTGGATTTCGAAAGACTGGTTATCGGAACTTTTTTGATCGACAAAAAAGGTCTTGACCATTCTATTGACTTACTGACACCGGAAGTTTTTTATGATCCGAGACATCAGGTAATTTTTTCTACCATTTTAAAGCTTTACGAAGGCAATCAGCCTGTGGATTTAATGACCATTATTCAGGATCTAAAGAAGGATGGTAAATTGAATCTGGCAGGAGGAGACAGCTATATTATTGATCTTACGATGGGAGTAAGTTCATCGGCACATATCGAATATCACGTTCGTGTTATTCTGGAAAAATATATCTTAAGAAGCTTAATTAATGTTTCGGCAAATGTTATCGATGCAGCCTATAAAGAAGCTACCGATGTTTTTGAACTTTTAGATAAAGCCGAACAGTCATTCTTCGAGATTACCAACGGAACAATTAAAAAAGGATTTGATACCGCTAACTCATTAGTGAAACAAGCGATCGATACCATTAAATCACTCAAAGATAAAGAAGGTCTTTCCGGAGTTCCTTCAGGATTCCGTGATGTGGATAAAGAAACCGGTGGATGGCAGAATTCCGACCTTATCATTATTGCGGCACGTCCGGCGATGGGAAAAACAGCATTTCTTCTTTCAATGGCAAGAAATATTGCGGTAGGACACAAAATTCCCATGGCACTGTTCTCTCTTGAGATGGCTTCCGTACAGTTGATCACAAGGATGATCGCCTCTGAAACAAGAATTTCCTCTGAAAAATTAAGAAAAGGAACCCTGGACGATGAAGAATGGCAAAGACTATTCTCCAACGTTTCAGAACTGGAAAACGCCCCTTTATATATTGATGAAACACCTTCCCTTTCCATATTCGACTTCCGTGCAAAGTGCAGACGACTGGTAATGCAACACGGAGTGAGACTTATCATGGTCGACTACCTTCAGCTGATGACCGCCGGTGGCGGTGGAAAAGGAACCGGAAACCGTGAACAGGAGATTTCCATGATCTCACGTTCCCTGAAAGCCATTGCAAAAGAACTTAATGTTCCTGTGATTGCCCTTTCCCAGCTTTCGCGTAGTGTGGAAACCCGTCCGGGAAAAAGGCCTCAGCTTTCCGATCTTAGGGAATCCGGAGCGATTGAGCAGGATGCGGATATCGTATCATTCATCTTCCGTCCGGAATACTATAAAATTACCGTTTGGGATAATGACGAAGAAGGCCAGGAAACCTCAACCGAAAACCAGGCCGAGCTTATCATTGCCAAGCACAGAAACGGGGCAACGGCTGACGTAAGACTATCATTCTTAAAACATTTTGCCAAATTCGGCGATATCGAAGCAGCTTTTGACGGAGGAATGGGAGGCGGATATCCTTCAAATTTCGGATCCGGAGAACCAAGTGGCTTTGATAAAATCAAAACAACCATTCAGCCGGGCGCAGCATTTGACCTGCCAAATAATTCCCAGGTATCAGGATCTTCGATGAATGATTTTGATGACGACGACGATTTTCCATTTTAAAAAATAAAGACTAAGATTTAGGATATTAATCTAAACCTTAGCCTTAGCCTTAATCTTAACCTCAACCTTAATGAGAATAGAAATATACACCGACGGAGCATGCAGCGGAAATCCCGGAAAAGGCGGATATGGAATTCTCATGCGGGTACCCGAAAAAAATTACCAGAAAACATTTTCGAAAGGTTTCAGGAAAACAACCAACAACCGGATGGAGCTTCTTGCAGTAATTACTGCTCTGGAAAAGCTGAAATCTCCGGAAAATGATATTCATATATACACCGACAGCAAATATGTTGCAGATGCCATTAATCAGAACTGGCTGGCAGGATGGATCAAAAGAGGCTGGAAAAATGTGAAAAACCCTGACCTTTGGCAAAGATTTGTGGTACTGTATAATTTGCACAGACCAAAGATGCACTGGATCAAAGGACATGCAGGCCATTTCGAAAACGAACTTTGCGATAAACTCGCCGTAACTGCCGCAGCTTCAGCTAATTTGGAGATCGATTTCTATTTTGAAAACCAGGAGAATAATTCTTTATTTTAATTTATATTCAAACTAAACATTGCTGATAACTTTTCAGTATTTCATGTTTTAACTTATCATTTATTACAAAATCACTATCAATTTCAGTAAAATTAATATTAAATATATATTTATTGATTAGGATTTAATATCTTTGACACGTCTAATTTAAGTGTCTAATAAATGAGTAAAAAAATCTACCTTCTTTTATTTCTGAATTTACTGCTGTGCTTTCCGCAACATTTTTTCGCCCAAACCTACCAACTTACAGGAACCCCTGTAAATACCACAGGCTGGACGATGGTTGCACCCACCGTTGTGAATACAGATTTTGTACAGCTGACCCCGGATACCAATAATCAATCCGGATCTATACGTCTGAATGATCCCATCAACCTTAAATATTGCGATAAATGGAGAGTGGAATTCGATTTCAGAATGGATTCTAACCAGACCGCAAACGGAGACGGTATCGCTTTCTGGTATCTTGCCAATCCGCCGGTGGCCAGTGTACTCGGCTCCGGCCTTGGGGTATCGCAGAATGCCGTGGGATTCATTGTAGGATTTGATACGTATAACAATACAACGACCGCTGTAATGAGTAGAGTTCACGTAGCTTATGGGCAGGTTGCCAATACAACGGATAACAACAATGTCGAATTTTTCAATGTTGCCGGAAGTTCTTTCCATTCACCGGATATGAATACCACGCTTCCTTTCCAGGGAACAACGTATAAGCATGTCGAGGTAACTGCGCAGGTAGATCCTGCTGCCCCGGTCAACTGGATTGTAAAAATTACCATAGATGGAAACCTGATCTGTAACCAGTCTTTTGCACCATCGGGAACAGCAGCGGCAATGACGGTAGGTTATTTCGGATTTTCTGCTTCCACCGGAGGAAACCGATCAAGACATTCTATTAAAAATGTAAAGGTTTATATTGATAAAGTTGCGATTAATCAGGCTACCATAACAGATACTTTTTGCCCAAATCCTTCTACCGGACAGGGAACAGTAAACTTAACGAATTATCAAAGCCAGTTTGTAACCAATCCTGCGAACTACACGTTTTCATACAGTGTATCAGGAACACCGATTTCAAATCCTAATAATTTCCAGTTCAGCGCCAATACCACGGTATCGGTACTGATTAAAGATAATTCAGGATTACTCTGTGACAACCCGGATGGTAAAATACAGCTCAATTTATCACCATTTACGGCCACTCCCGCCACGCTTACGGCATGTAACAATAATAACGCAGGAACGGCAACCTTCAATCTGAGCCAGGCTAACGTTAATGAACCCGCCGGATCAACAAAGAAATATTATAAAACGCTGGAAAACCTGAATAATGGTGTCAATGAAATCACAAATTTTGCAAATTATGTATCTGCTCCGGGAGTTGTATATGTAAAAGTGACTACCCCGTTGGGGTGTGTGGGTTCTGCACCGATCACCCTGGCATTCTTTCCACCAATTGTGTCGAATGATGCGACGATAGAATCATGCTTTATAGCAAGTGCTCCTACAACCGCTTCTTTTGACCTGACACAGGTCAATGTAACTTCAGCGTCTGGCGTTACTAAAAAGTATTACAAAACTGAGGCTGACGCACTTGCCGGAACCAACGAAATTGTACCAGCCAACAATTATATTTCGACATCATCAACGGTTTATGTAAGAATTACCAATCTTGCAGGATGTTATATTATCGTTAAAATAATACTTAAAGTTTTACCTCCAATCTATTCTTCCGTACTGATGGACAAAACCATCTGTATTGATGACAAGACAACTCTTGATGCAGGTGCCGGATTTGATACTTACCTGTGGAGTACGGGAGAAAACACCCAGACTATTCAGTATGTAACCCCTGGTTTGTATTGGGTTCAACTGAAGTCAGGAAGATGTACTACCATGCAGATGGTAAGAGTAAATCCTGCTCCTCAGCCTGTTATTGCCAATATCGACATTACCAATAATACGATTACAGTAAATGTAAAAGGAGGAAAAGCTCCGTATCAGTATTCTCTTGACGGAGTGAACTGGCAGGATTCCAATGTATTCAAAGGCCTTGCGAGGGGCGAAGCAGTCGTTTATGTAAAAGATGCTTACGACTGTACGCCAATTCATGTACAGATCACCGTTCCTAATCTTATTAATGCCATTACTCCAAATGGGGATAATGTAAATGATGTGATTGATTATTCCGCATTGGCATATAAGAAAAATCTTGTCTTCACGATCTACGACAGATACGGAAACAAACTATATGAAGCGGATAAACTGAGAAACTACAAATGGGACGGAACCACCGGAGGCAAAAAAGTAATCACCGGAACCTACTGGTATACCATCACCTGGAACGAAAACGATAAAAACAATACACAGACAACCTACAATGGATGGGTATTGGTAAAAAACAGAGAATAATTGACTTTAAAAAAGATCACCCGTACACCGGCGTGATCTTTTTTTAAACCTTATCAGAATATGATATAGATATCAACTAAAAACATAAATGACCAAGTTAAACTTATTAATTAAACAACTAACCACTTCATGAAAAACAAAGGTTTTTATTATCTTTTCCTGATTCTCTTCTTTTTCTCCTGCAGGCTTTCTGCGCAAACCTATCAGCTTGCCGGAAACCCTGTTGTTACTACGGGGTGGGATCTCGTTTCCAGTGCGGCTGTAAATACAGATTTCATACAGCTCACCCAGGATGTGGGGAATCAATATGGTGCCATAAAACTTCAGGATCCTATCAACTTAAAATACTGTGACAAATGGAAAGTGGAATTTGATTTCAGAATCGACGGAAACGGAACAGCGCAATATGGAAGAGGTGACGGCTTCACTTTCTGGTATCTTGCCAATCCGCCAACAGGCTTCGTATCGGGTGGAGGACTGGGAATTCCGGCTAATGCCAGCGGACTGATGGTCGGGTTTGATATTTTCAACAATTCAACGGAAGGACAGATGAGTAAAATTCATGTCTTATACGGAACGAATAACGGGCTGAACAATAATATCGAATACAATAATACAGCGGGAAGCACATTTCATTCCCAGGATCTCAATCCTACCCAGCCATTTGTAGGAGCCACTTACAAGCACGTGGAAGTAAATGGGGAAACAGACCCGGCTAATCCCACCAGCTGGCTTATTAAAATAAAAATAGACGGCGTACAGATCGTAGATCAGTCTTTTGCACCTTCCGGAGGGGCAATAGGAATGACGACCGGATATTTTGGTTTTTCTGCGGCTACCGGAGGGGCAAGCGCAAGGCATTCCATTAAAAATGCAAAAATCTATATCGATAAGGTTCCGATCTTAACGAATACCATTAATCCTTTTGTCTGCGTAAATCCTGCAACAGGTAACGGAACAGTGGATTTAACTTCTTTTCAGAACCAATTTGTAACCAATCCTGCAAACTATACTTTTTCTTATTTTGGGCCCGGAGGAACACCAATCTCCAACCCTTCCAATTATCAGTATGCTACAGGAACAACCACAATTACCGTTGTTGTGAAAGACCCTTCTTCCACTTTATGCGACAATGGTGACGGAAAGATCGTTCTAACGCCCAGCCCATTTGCGGCAAATGATGTAACGCTGACGGGATGTAACAACAATAATGCGGGAGGTGCTGTATTTGATCTTACTTCAGCCGCATTGTCATCAGTTCCCGGAAGTACTTCCATATTCTACAATACGATGTATGATCTCAATAATCATATCAATCCTATTACCAATCCTTCGGCTTATCTTTCACCCGCAGCTACCATTTACGCTCAGGTGACCACCCCACAGGGATGTACGGATGTTGCTCAGATCACACTGGCTTTATTTCCAGTGGTAGAAGTTCAGGAAGCGACTTTAAGAGCTTGTGCTATTGAAAGCAATCCTTCAACAGGACTGTTTAATCTTACCACTGCGCCTGTTACCACACAAAGTGGCACGACCAAAAAATATTACCCTTCTTTAGCAGATGCCCAAAACGGAGTCAACGAAATTTTAACCTTTAATTCTTACATCTCTCCAAACGGAGTCATTTATATAAAAGTCACCAACGCAAACGGATGTTATGCGATTGCTAAAGTGAATCTCGTTGTTATCCCTCAGGTTTTCTCCACCACACTGGATGACAAGATCATCTGTATGGAAGACACTACAATTCTTGATGCAGGCCCCGGATTTACTGCGTACGAATGGAGCACCGGCGCAACTTCCAGAACAATAACGGCTGGAGTAGGTTTATATTGGGTAAAATTAAAAACAGGAGACTGTGTAGTTACCCAGACCGTAAAAGTGTATGCTTCAGAGCAGCCTGTGATAACCAGTGTTGATATTTCAAATACAACGGTTACTGTATATGTAAATGGCGGAACAGCTCCATACCAATATTCTACCGACGGGATCAACTGGCAGGAGTCTAATGAATTTAAGAATATGCCAAGAGGTGACAGTCAGATTTTCGTAAAAGATGCCTATGACTGTAACCCTATCGATATCAGTATTGTAGTACCAAATATTATTAACGTGATCACTCCGAACGGCGATGGAATAAATGATGCGGTAGATTATTCGGCGCTTGCCGGAAAACAAAATCTTGTTTTCAATGTGTTTGACCGTTATGGAGCAATGATTCACAAAGCCGATAAAACAAACCGTTACAGATGGGACGGAACCATGGCAGGAAGAAAAGTTTCTACAGGAAGCTACTGGTACTCCATTTCCTGGAATGAAAATGACAAAAAGAATACCCCTGTAAAATACTCAGGATGGGTATTGGTGAAAAACAGAGATTAAAAATTAATTTATATCTTTAAAGAGCGGCTGTATCAACACAGTCGCTTTTTTTATGCTTAAAAGGATACAGTCTTAGTGAATGTTGAGATAATAACTGATGTTGAGATTTAGGCAAGCCCCAAAGAAAACTTATAAAAAAGTAGTCAGACTTAGACTACTTTTTCTGTGACAAATGTAAACAAATTATCATTACTTCCAAATAATAATCTGTTGTTTTTTAATTGGTTAATTCATTCAAGGCTCCAATCATCCTCAAAAATCGGCCGTTTTGAAAGGAAATAAAGCGCCCCCATTTTCACCTTAAAAAAAGAAAACCGCATTGATTCTTAAATCATTGCTACTATAAGTAGTCTAAGTCTGACTACCTTTTTATACACAATGAAACAACAAATGATGACCCTTTCCCAGCTCCCTCATTTCCTGCGTTTTAGCGTAAGGATGCTGTGTTTGCAGGTATTTTTCATTGTTGTTTTCATCAGTTCCCAGACTCCTTTTTCTTATTCCGACTCAATACTTTTTATCTCCGAAGATTCTTATCTCTATGTTGAATCACCGGTTGACATCTCATCTGCAATATCTCCGTTGGAAAAAAATAAGATTGTAAAACAGGTTAATACAAGTCAACGTAAAGCTTTCTTTAAATTAAAATCATCCATCAGTAATCATATCAATCCATCAAGCCAGCCTTGCTTCACAGTTCCGAAGAGTTCCCAGTATATTGCAAACTCAGGTAACCCTTTATCAACAGCTGTTTTAATAAATCCTTCTCCGGTAAAACAACATCATAAAATGACCGGCTCTGACTTTTGGGCTTTACCACAAGTAATTGTCTCCGAAAAGAAACTTCTATATCATGTTATTAACCATTTCAACCTCTTAAAAATTACCACCAATCACTTCAGCCGTCCTCCTCCATACTTACTTTTTTATTAAACACAAATGACACGAATGATTTAAGCACAAATGAGCACAAATATCTACACACGAATGATTTACAAAATAACACAGGAACTCTAATGCACAGGACACTTCCCGCTCCGTTTGTCATCCCGTAGGGATCTAAGCAAACATTTTCACACAACAATTGTGGAATTAGTGTTCAACTATCAGTACCATTTGTGTTTCGTCAATTCGAGTGTTTTTTCGTAACAAAGTGAAGAAAAAATGTATCGAGAATGAAATTGATTCTCCAACTCATAAACTTCTCGATACGATTTTTTCAAAATCTACTCGAAGTGACGATAGACTCAGCGGACTCTTTTAAGTAGAACGCCTTTGTGAAACTCAAAAAGCATATCATAGATAAGAAACCTTAGTGCACTTTGTGTTCAAAACAATGTGATAGACAATGTCAGGCTAAGCCTGTCGAAGCCCAGTTCATTAGTCTTAAAGAATCAGCTTAGCGGACTCTTTTAAGTAGAACGCCTTTGTGAAACTTAAAAGCATATCATAGATAAGAAACCTTAGTGTACTTCGTGTTCACAATTAAAAATAGAACAACAATATAAATACAAAACAATGAAACATTTATTTACAACCGCCGCCGTGCTGTTCAGCATGACCGCATTCGCTCAGGTGGGGATTAATAATACTTCCCCAAAAGCAACCCTCGACATTACCGCCAAAACAAGCGGAACCAAACCGGAAGGATTAATCATTCCGCAATTAGCAGGTAGTGATATCCATACCGCCACAGCAGCAGGAGTCTACGGATCAGCACAGAAAGGACTTATTGTTTATGCCTCTTCAGCCGACACTAACCCTACCGGGCCAACAGCCAATATTACCACTGCAGGCTATTATTATTTCGATGGAACGAATTGGCAGAAAATCTCTACAGGAAATACGGTTAGCACTTCACTTGCCAGCGGAAACATCTATGTAGGAAGTGCCTCTAACGTGGCTACAGCCGTAAGTCCGACAGGAGATGTCGCCATTTCCAATACCGGAGCCACCACCATAGCAGCTAACGCCGTAACAACATCGAAAATTGCCAATAATGCGGTAACCGTTGCCAAACTTCCTGCAGGAGCTACCGCTACAACTTTCTTAAGAGGAGATGGAACCTGGGTGACACCAACTGACACAAATACTACCTATACCGCCGGAACCGGACTCACCCTGACAGGAACTTCCTTCTCAGCAAATGATGCTACGGCAACGACAAAAGGGATTATACAACTGGCAGGAGATTTGGCAGGACCTGTTGCTGCCCCTACCATTGCAAGCAATGCAGTAACTTCTGCTAAAATAGCAGATGGTGCGGTAACAGCTTCAAAGCTTAACCAGATGTCCGCCACATCAGGACAGGTACTGGGTTGGAACGGAACAGCCTGGGCCCCTACTGCCAATGGAATAAGTACTACCCTGAACAACGGAAACATCCTGGTGGGAAATGCTTCAAATGTGGCTACAGCCGTAAGTCCGACAGGAGATGTCGCCATTTCCAATGCAGGAATAACTTCTATAGGCACAGGCAAAGTTACCACTACACACCTTGCCAATAATGCGGTAACCGTTGCCAAGCTCCCTGCAGGAGCTACTGCGACAACTTTCTTAAGAGGAGACGGAACATGGGTGACACCTACGGATACCAATACTACCTATACTGCCGGAACCGGACTCACCCTGACAGGCACTTCTTTTTCAGCGAATGATGCTACGACAATGACAAAAGGGATTATACAACTGTCAGGAGATTTAACAGGAACAGCAGCGTTGCCGACGGTGGCTAAAATACAGAACAAGGCAGTTTCTTCCACAGCGCCTACCAACGGTCAGGTATTGAAATACAATACCACCACAAGTGCCTGGGAGCCCGCTGCAGATATTGATACCAATACAACTTATACCGGTTCTGCCACTATTAACCTAAACGGAACCAGTTTTGAGAGAACTGCTCTATCAGGAGATGTAACAGCCTCTGCCAACAGCAATACCACCACTATAGCAGCAAACGCCGTAACTTCTGCTAAAATCGCTGACGGAACTGTTGCCAATGCAGATTTAAATACAGGAGTTGGAGGCATCTACAAAGGAAGCGGAGCATTATCCGGAGGCAATACTTCAGTAGACCTGGGCACGAATAATTTAGCTTTTACTTCTACTGCAACTAATGGAACTAGCCATTTTACGGTGGACGGTAGTACGTTAAATGTAGATGCAGTAAATAATAGAGTGGGAATTGGAACAAATGTTCCAGCCATAACTTTGGATGTTAGCGGTGATCCTACTAGTACATCTAAGTTGGATGGAGTTATGGCACCTAGAATAACCGGTCAGCAATTGCGCGCAAAAACCTATACAGCATCTCAAACAGGCGCATTAATATATGTCACTACGGCTGATCCTGCTCCATCAGGACAAACTGTTAATGTTTCTTCTTCAGGATATTATTACTTTACAGGTACCGTATGGGAAAAATTAGTTACTACAAATATAACAACACCAGTCACTCCGAAATTAATTTTATCAGCGAAAAGATCAAGCGATTTTACAGGGACAGCAGGATTAGCGAACAAGATACCGTGGGATTCGGAAACTTACGATCCAGAAAATGCTTTCTCCCCTGGAAGTATAACATATACTGTACAAAAAGCTGGAATTCATCAAATCTTTCTTAATGCTAGTGTGAACGGAACTAATTTTAATTCTGGAGCAGCTTGGTTTCTTAGAATATGGAAAAATAATGGTGTTGTAGCTGCTATAGATGCAACTAAATCTTCTGGAGCATCTGCAGTTGTTTTTGCTATTGAAGATTGTAATGTAGGTGATACTATCTCAGCAGATTTCGGCTTTGCCCCAAATATTGCATATGGAGGACTAACTAAGATTAGCATATTTAGATTTGAATAATTAACAATTACCGCACTGACGCTCGCGTCAGCAATCCGACAACAACTACATTAATTAATCCTAACCCTAACAGGGTTTCGACCTGTTGGGGTTTATAATAACAAATTTAATAATCAAATAATTTAAAAACGATGGCAAACATCCTACACAAAATCAAAGCGTATCTCTACGATAACACTTTAACCAAAGACAACCCCAATGATTTCATTGCCCGTACGGCAAGCGAACGTTCCCTTTCTGTAAAACAGATTTGTGAAGCCGCTGCCAGTCGTGGTGGCGCAGATGTTTCTGCTTCGGCAATGGAGCATGCGACCGAGCTTT
>NZ_JBYRIW010000006.1:0-143124 GCF_057815395.1 Chryseobacterium sp. 27AL
ATCCCAACGCCGGAACACCGGCTGCGGTAGATACTTCGCTTCAGGAGACCAAGCCGGAAGTTTCATCCGCTATGGTGCGGATCGGGAAAACCGACAATAAAGACCTTAAGGGAGTGTTGGTACTTTCTGATACCGATAAAGCGATGGTGCTTCCCAAAGTGGCAAGCCCTCATCTGAATATTATAGATCCCGCTCCGGGATTGGTGGTGTACGACACCACGGCCCACCAGATCGCCGTCTTCAATGGTCAGGGATGGAGCTTCTGGGGACCGAAGTAATCTTCATGAGGGTATTTTAATGATCGGCCGGGTATCATACGGCCCGGCCGGTTTTTTATAAGGACAATATTTTGAGTGAGAGGACCGTTGAGTGAGAGAGAATATGAGTATTAGCGTTTATGGCAATATGGAATTCTTAAAACAATGCATTATTGTATCCCGCTCCTTCTCAATCGCTAACCTCAACCTTAGCCTTATCCTCAGCATCTTTATATTTGTGTTTATGTGCTCCGGCCTGGAAATACTTCCAGCCGGAGTTTTTTGTTGAGCTTTTTTGAGTAGAACGGGTAGAAGAGGCTAAGGGTAAAATGAAAAGCTTTTTTAATTCTTTTAAAATAACAGCGGGATTGATTTTTTTTCCCTCCGGAATGACTCATTTCTGGGGGATTTATAGTTTTGGTTATTTAACATATTATAAAACAAGTGATTATTATTTGGAAGTAAAGATAATTTGTTTACATTTGTCACAGAAAAAGTAGTCTAACTCAGACTACTTTTTTCTTTATTTTAAAGTATAATTGCCCTTATTTCAGAAGCAAAAAAAGAGACTGAAAAGACTCTTTATGCAGATCTCTATACCAAATTTAAAATTTTACAGAAAACTACGGCTTGGTACGTAAGCAATAACTTACTTCAAAGCCGAAATCAATCACAAGAATAACAATATCAATTAAAGGGCATTCAGTCTCATCGACCGATGAGAATCTCTTATGACGCCCGAGATAAGATCCTTATCCCGCCCGATGAGAGTGCTTCGTCGGGCGATAAAGGATTTATTTATATATTGCTACTAATCTTTGATACACCTTACAGAATTACCATTTTCTACAGAAAAGTTTCCCGTATCAGTGCTGCTAAACAATCTACGACTCGTGGCATTGCTACCTCCCGATGAGCTTGTCCAGTAATATCCGTATCCAACGATCCACATATTTCCATCCCGGGGAGCCCTAAAGCCTGCACCAGGAAGTTTAAGTTTAGAACTAGCAGCTTGTGAAATATTACCTATCCCTGCAACTGCAATAAGATTATTCATTTCCCCGTTGGTTGGCACTCTGAAACCTCTGGGACATGGATTATACTGTGAAGATTCATTCAACCACATGGTGTTATCGGCTGATGCCCGCCATTCTCCCCATGCTACAATGAAACGTGTTGTTGAAGGAGTATTACTATAACTCAGTGGGAAAACAGTACCATAAACAGGAGACCCAGATGTTGGCCCATTCCAGTTGATTCTTTCATGGCCATCAGGTTTTCTTCCCCACTGAAATGAACTACCATATGCCTTATAATCAGTAGCAGACGTAGCTTGTTGGGTAAGGTTAAAGCTTGGTTTTGTAATATTACTATAATCTGCCCCTAAATTATTATTGAGCCAAATCTTTCCGTCCTCTCCTACTACAGGTAGATAAAGCAGGAGATGCGTGGTATTAGAGCCTGAATTATCTGCTATACCAAACATTCTATCGGGTATTCCGGCAATATCTCTTACCTGAAAAGCGGTAACTGCCCCTGCACTATTATAAGGATAACTGAAACTGCAAAGCAGAACACCAATAAAATCATTTCCGATACCTGCATTAATATCAAGCTTTTTAGCATTAAGAGTACCTGTTGGAGAAGAAATTTTTACTGCTATACTTTTAGTAGATGCAGTATAAGTCTGTGATGCCCATGAAAACTCAAGATCCCGGCTTATTCCGTCTTCTGTATAAGCCGCCGGGACATTGGCCGTAGTACTGTATGCTGGTAAAGTCCCGCTACCCACACAGGTAACCGGTATGGAAACTGTAATACCAGACGGTGTTATGGTACCCTGATAGTCAGCGGTTACCGGTTCATTAATTCCATTAGCAGGTACCGGCCTGTTGTAACTAGCCGGAGCTCCCGGAAGCGTATAAGGAAGATAATCCTGATCATATACCGATGCCACAAAATACATGCTTGTTCCTATGACGATACTTGAAGGGATCGCTACTTTTGTTTTCGTCTTTATCTGTCCCCCGAATAGCTGAGCACTCATTTTATTTTGAAAAATGAAACAGCAAAACCACAATAGTAAACAAACGTTAATTTTTTTAATCATAAAATATATATCTAAAGATCAACATTAATTTTCTGTTGCCATGGTAACAAACACCACCTTACCAACTACTATAAAAGAGTATATATGAGTTTTTCCTGAAGTTCTTGATGAAGTTCCCATATATTTAAAAGTAAATCCGGGAGCAGTGAAAGCAAGTGTCCCTGTAGCGGCAGTACTTGTTAGCACCAGCGTGTAGGCACCACCATCTTTTATACCTGTGAGGGTGATAGAAGTTCCGGTATTAGATGTTGTCGCAATATTACTTCCTGAAAAGTCTATATTAGTTCCTGTAGTAGTATAAGAAGTGCTATTCGTTGCCGCCCCGTTTACTTCAAGAGTTGTAGCCGGTGCAGCTGTTCCTATTCCTATTCTGTTATTAGCTGCATCGACAGACAATGTGGTTCCGTCTACTGAAAAAGCATTGGTTGCTGTAGAAGTAAACGCAAGTGTGCTGCTTCCCTGATTTACTATTGTATTACCGGACAATGAACCGCTTCCTTTATAAATTCCGCCGGTTCCTGATGCAAGATCAGCATTAGCCACTGTTTCGTCCAAAATTTTTCCGGAATTGATAGCATCAGCAGATATTGTGGTAATATTGCTGTTTGCGGCTGCCATTACATCGCCTGTTAACGCTGCCCTTTCAAAACTATTACCATTAAGTACAACAGAAGAAGATCCTGTGTAAGCATTACCCATCGGACGCCATTGCCCCCCGACTATGCTACCATTTATAGCACCTTTAGGATTATAAAAGTAATAAAATCCAGGTGAGACTTCCGTAGCAACAGCCGGGCGGCGGCCTGTTGTCAGTGTAACCCCTGTTGAGCGATTATACACGATCATTCCATCAAAATAAGTGGGAAATGTAGCTCCATCAGCTAACGTAAGATCAAACTCAAAGTTGACCAAATCTACACTCGGAATTACGATTCCTTTGTGTTTGTTGTTGGCTTCTCCCGCCTCGGCACTGTAATTGGTACTGGCATCAAGGATCACATTAGATCCGGTAATACCTACAACGGGTATACTATTGGTAAGTATCTGGGCTTCTGATAGAACTCCAAGAAGAATAGCTGTAATTATATAATTTTTTTTCATTATTTGTTATTTTAAATTAATATGAACCTCTTATCCATCCGTTGCCACTCCATACAAAAACAGCCCCACGGGTATTTTGTAGCGTATAATTTGTTGCCGAAGAAAGATCATCTGTATAATTCACCAGGAAATTGCTTCCCGTATTATTCTGGATATAAAGAGTCTTTCCTATATCTGAAGCTGCAAGAGAGGTCAGCAAAAATCCGCCTGAAGGTGCCGATGAAATAAGGGATAGTGTAGTAAATAGACCTGTAATGTCAGAAGCTGCCAGAGACACATATGTAGCCCCTGATTTTCTTATCACATTGTTTGAAACCGAAGCAGAATTTCCTATGGTAAATTTCTGCCACACATTACCATCAAAATAATAATATCCTTCTGTGGTAATATTAGCCGTTTTAGGACTTTGAACAGTAACCGGTGATTTAGCATAGACAATAGTTCCTTTCTGATCAATACCATAAATATTATCTTTTCTTTGAATATCGTCCCCATTTAATCTTGGTGCTATTAAACCTTCTGGTTTACTGTCATCCGTAGTTCCAGCCGTAACATCAAGGGTGGCTTTGGGGTTTGTATTATTAATTCCTACTTGACTAAAAATATTAATGCCGATTAGTGAAATTGCCAATGTTATTATTTTTTTCATTGCTTATTTATGTTATATAAGATTGATAAATGTTTGTTAAGATTTGGTTGCACTCTATCATTTATTATTGTATTATTGCTAAAGTTGCAAGCTTCCGATAGCAAAAAGAAAATTAATTAAGAACTGAATTACCAGCTGGTATCATGGCGGAGGGCGGCCGAAGAAAAAATCTGACGTGATATTCGAAGCTTTCAAATTATTTCTAGCACCTAATGAACACGGAAAAAATCTTCTGAAAATAGAATGATGTAAAAAGTAATTCGATAAATGTATTGAGTTTTGCAGGATCGTTACATGCAAGCTTAGCAGCTTTGCATAGGGATGCAAAAAGGTATAAAGACGAATTTTTTTCATCATAGGGTTTTCATTTGTGTTAAAAATTGCCTGTATCAGACTATTTTTCCGTCGCAAATGTAAACAAATTATTGTTATTTCCAAATGAAAGCCTATAAATTAGATCGAGAAATACATTGCATTAATAATAAATCTAATACAATCATCTAAAAATCAATGGTATGAAATTGCCAATTCAGCATATCAATCAATATCATCTGGTTAAGCTGCAAAGGCAGATCAGCAATGATCTTCAGAACCTGGCCAGCCATCATGCTTCCTACCATTCCAGGCAGTGGGCCTAATACTCCTAAGCTATCGCAATCAGGAATATGATCTTCGGAGGGTGGCTCAGGAAAAACAGCTCTAAGCTCCTTACTTCCTTTACAGCTGAAGATGGCAACCTGTCCTTGAAACCCCAAAATACTTCCATACACAAGCGGCTTCTGCAAATCTGAGCAGATATCATTAATCAAATATCTGGTCGCAAAATTATCCGAGCCATCGACAATGATATCGAATTGTGAAATGATTTCCACTGCATTGGAATGATCGATTTTCTTGTCGATCCCGATAAAGTTTACCTGATGGTTCAATTTCTTAACAAAATTTTCTGCACTTTCTACTTTTGATTTTCCTACCGAGCCTTCATGGTGTATTACCTGGCGGTTGAGATTATGAAGCTCAACCTCATCTAAATCTGCAACCCCTAAAGTTCCGACCCCGGCTCCGGCGAGATATTGAATTACCGGACTGCCCAGACCACCCGCTCCTACTACGAGTACTTTAGCATTTAGTATTTTCCGCTGACCTTCAAGACCTATTTCTTCAATAAAGATCTGTCGGCTGTAGCGTGCAAAGGTGTCTTCTTTTTTCATTTGATTAGCTTTGTTTTGGTTTTTAACGCAAGGGTCGCAAGCTTTTAGTTTAATGATCATTTCTATTTTCGGTCGCTAAGGCGTTAACACTCAGCAAATGATAACAATGGATATTCTTTGAACACTAAGTGAACTAAGTTTTTGGATGTATACTATTTATTTAGTTTCACAAAGCTTCTTTTTTCATTGATTAGTTTGGTTTTGGATTAACGCAAGGGTCGCAAGCTTTTAGTTTAATGATCATTTCTATTTTCGGTCGCTAAGGAGTTAACACTCAGCAATGATAACAATGGATATTCTTTGAACACTAAGTGAACTAAGTTTTTGGATGTATACTATTTATTTTCACAAAGCCGTTTGACTTAGAAGAGAACACGGAGGTAAATGTTGCTTCTTTTTTCATTTGATTAGTTTTGTTTTGGTTTTTAACGCAAGGATCGCAAGCTTTTAGTTTAATGATTACGTATATTTTTCGGTCGCTAAGGCGTTAACACTCAGCAAATGATAACAATGGATATTCTTTTGACACTAAGGGCACTAAGTTTTTGGATGTATACTATTTATTTTCACAAAGCCGTTTGACTTAAAAGAGAACACGGAGGTAAATGTTGCTTCTTTTTTCATTTGATTAGTTTGGTTTTGATTTAACGCAAGGGTCGCTAGGTTTTTAGTTTAAATAATCATTTCTATTTTCGGTCTCTAAGGCGTTAACACTCAGCAAATGATAACAATGGATATTCTTTTATCATGTGTATTTAATTTAACCTGTTTCGTTTAATTACAAACTAAAGGAACGCAAAGTTTTTAATTCAACTTTACCTATTATTTTAGAAAGCAAAGGCAAATAAAATTTGCTTCGCGAAGCTTGAAAACACAGCTTTATCAAATTAACTTGTTGATTCTTCTTTGCTCACTTAAATGATTAAGTCTTCAAATAAAATCTTAATGGTTGAAATTCTTTTTAATTTTTAATTCAACTATAAATGGCATCCCAATCTTTCATTACAGGATCATAGCCGGCTTTTTTAATGATGTCTTTGATTTCATCCATGCTTCTTTCGTCGCTGGTCTCAAACTGTTCCAGGGATTCTTTATCTACCGCATAACCACCGGGATTGGTTTTTGAAGCAGCACTCATCGCGGTTGCTCCCAAGGAAATGATATTATTCCTGAACTTGTCATTCTCTCTTGTTGAAATTGAAATTTCCAGATCTTCATTCCAGATTCGGTAAGCACAGATTAATTGTAACAAATCTTTGTCTTCCATAATGAAATTTGGTTCTATAATTCCTTCAGCAGGACGCAGCCTGGGAAATGAGACGGAAAACCTGCTTTTCCAATACTGCTTTTGAAGATAATCGATATGAAGCGCATTAAAGAAACTGTCTACACGCCAGTCTTCCAGTCCCAGTAAAACACCAAGCCCGATTTTATGGATTCCCGCATTCCCAATTCTGTCGGGAGTTTCCAGCCGAAACCCAAAGTTGGATTTTTTTCCCTTCGGATGATATTTTTTATACACTTCCTGATGATAGGTTTCCTGATAGACCAAGACCGCATGTACACCTACATGCTGAAGCATTTGGTACTCTTCTTCCGACAAAGGCTGAACCTCTATGGAAATATTGGCGAAATGCGGTTTTAATAGTTTTACCGCATTCAAAAAATAATCAATTCCCACAGTTTTATTCGCTTCTCCGCTCACCAGCAAGACATGATTTACGCCCATTGATTTTAATACTGAAGCCTCGGTCATTAATTCGGTATCGGTAAGTGTTTTCCTTTTTATGGAATTATCTAAACTAAATCCGCAATATGTACAGATGTTCTGGCATTCATTGCTGAGATAGAGCGGTGCATACAACTGGATCGTTTTCCCGAACCTCTTTTGGGTAAGCTGCTGTGTCATTTTTGCCATTACCTCTAACTTTTGAGCAGCAACAGGCGAAAGAAAATTCAGAAAATCTTCTATGGTCTTGTTCTTTTTATAAAGACTTCTTTCAACATCGGACAACGTGACGTTGTCTAGTCTTGTTTTTATTTCATCCCATTGGTGTTGTTCAAAAAGGTTTTTAAAACTCTTCATACCGCTTATCCAATTTATGTGTAAATGTTATTCTTTAGATAGGACTACATCCTATCCTTTTATTAGGTCGTCCCTTCGGGACTCTTCAATGTGTTACTGCAGGATTTTCGTTAATCGAACAAAAAAGCAGTCAGCGGGCTTGAGGCTTCTGCGTGCTGAGCTATAGCCCCGAGGCCTGATTCAAATGCTCTTCGGCCGGCAATTACGCCTTCTTTAAAG
The DNA here is from genome assembly GCF_057815395.1 of Chryseobacterium sp. 27AL. NCBI lineage: Bacteria > Pseudomonadati > Bacteroidota > Flavobacteriia > Flavobacteriales > Weeksellaceae > Chryseobacterium > Chryseobacterium sp. 27AL. The sequence goes on from NZ_JBYRIW010000006.1 coordinate 7,634, forward strand.
GCCAATGCCATATTCACAGGATTCCTGGCTACGGCAATCGCAGTGTTTACCAGTACGGCATCTGCACCCATCTCCATGGCTTTTGCCGCATCGGAAGGTGCTCCGATTCCGGCATCTACCACCACAGGAACATTAGACTGGCTGATGATGATTTCTAAAAAATCCAAGGTCTTCAGTCCTTTATTGGTTCCGATTGGTGCGCCTAGCGGCATTACTACAGATGTTCCTGCATCTTCCAGACGTTTGCACAATACCGGATCGGCATGAATGTAAGGCATCACCACAAATCCTAATCTGGCTAATTCTTCTGTTGCATAAAGGGTTTCAACAGGATCGGGCAGTAAATATTTCGGATCGGGATGAATTTCCAGTTTGACCCAGTTGGTCTCCAAGGCTTCCCTCGCCAGCTGGGCTGCCAGTACCGCTTCTTTTGCAGTTCTCGCACCGGATGTATTGGGCAAAAGGTGAGCTTTTGTTGGTTTTAAGGCATTTAAAATATCATCTTCTGAAGAATATGCATCGATACGTTTCAATGCCATCGTTACCAACTCGCTTCCTGAAGCAATGATAGAATCCGTCATTTCTGAAAGGTTTCCGAATTTTCCTGTTCCTAAGAATAATCTTGATTCGAAGGTTCTGTCTGCTATTGTTAATGGTTGATTATTCATTGTAATGCTGTTTTAAATTTGTTGATAATGGAAGGCTGACCCGTAATTTGTCCAGAAACCGCCACGCCATAAATTCCGATCTGTTGTAATAATTCGATGTCATCAAGGACAACGCCTCCAATGGCGAATATTTTGGGAACTTCCAGTGATATCTGCTTTAATTCCTGTATGATGTCCTGATATCCGTTAAAACCCAAAACAGGACTCAGTTTTTCTTTGGTCTGTGTAAACCGTAAAGGACCCAGCCCAATGTAATCACAGGATTCTGCCATTCTCTGAAGTACATCCTGAAATGTATTAGCCGTTCCACCAATGAGCTTATCCTCACCTAAAATAAATCTTGCCGCTTCTACCGGCATATCCTGTAACCCGATATGTACTCCGTGTGCATCAATTTCTTTTGCGACATGAACGTGATCGTTAATGATACAAGCAGCCTGATATTTTGAGCAAAGTTCTTTTGAAGTTTCGCAAAGCCGGATGAATTGGCTTTCAGGGGCATTTTTCCAACGAACCTGTATCCATTTTACTCCGTTGTCAAGGGCTTTCCGGATATTGAGTTCCTGATCTTCTATGGTGAAGCCCTGAGAGATATATTGTAATTTTTCCATTTTTATTTTTTTGAGCGCAAAGAGCACAAAGATTTTTTTAACTACTAACTGTTTTTAAGTTCGCGAAGGCGTTAACACTCAGCAAAGACCAATGTTAAATCTCAATTTTTAAGAATGAAATCCCAATAAAGTCGGGTTGCTTGTTAAAAATTTCTCTATATATGATTTCCCTTTTCGGCATGCAGTTTCCAGGTTTTCTCCTTTTGCCAAATAACCTACAATCGCTGAAGAAAGTACGCAACCTGAACCGTGTTTTGGGTAGAAAACTTGATTTTTATCGTTAGGTTCAATTAAAATTTCTATTCCATTTTTCCATAAAATATCCGTTCCCTGTCTATCTTCGCGATGGCCTCCTTTTATTAACACAGAGCATGAATGTTCTGCATTACCCAAAAGACGATTTTCTTGTAAAATCCTGTATTCATTGTAATTTGGTGTGAGTAAATCAATTTGTGACAATATATTTTTCAGCTTAGAAATAGTGTTCAGATCAAAAAAAGAGAACTCGGATGTGCTTTTTAACACCGGATCCCAAATTATGATGGCTTCAGAATTATTTAACTTTATGGTTTTAATAATTTCAATTAAAAATTCTGCATCTTTTACTACGCCTATTTTTATTGCTTTTATCGGATAGTTCTTCATCAAAATATCAATTGATGAAAGAATTGTTTCCAAAGGCTGCCATTCTATACTGAAAAATTGTGATTCTGTCTGAACCGTCATTGCCGTACAGATTCCCAATCCCTGAACCGTCAGCTGTTCAAAAGTTTTGATATCCGCCAGTAAGCCTGCTCCGCCACTTGGGTCATAGCCTGCGATACTCATCACGAAAGGACGTTCTGTCTGCATTTTCTGAAAACTTTTAACGGTTCATTACTTTCCCAAATCACACCTAATAAAGCTACGCCGTCAGCTCCACTGTTGAATACTTCATGAATATTATTTTCATTAATTCCTCCTAACGCAATCAGTTTTACTGTTGAATTGCTTCTTTTTTTCATATCATTCAAAATCGTAGAATCTTTTCCATATCCTTTTTTAGAAATACTCGGAAAAACAGGACTGATAAAGGCATAATCCCATTCTTCATGTAATTCATTAAAAGTTTCGATGTCATGAACCGAAGTTGAAATGAATTTATCTTTAAAAGGTTTAAACAATCCATTTTGTCTGTCAGTTTCCCTGAAATGAAATCTTGAGATATTAAAATCTTTCGCCAAATCATAATGACTGTGCAAAACCAACTGATGATGAAATTGTAAATCTATTTCCTGAATAAAGTCTCCCATTTCTTCCTGACTGACAAACGGTTTTCTGAGATGAATTAAATCCAGTCCTTCTTGAAACAATTCATTAATGATCTCAGTTTCTCTCTGGATACGTTCTTCCGGAGTGATTACAATAATCATATGTAAATTTCTTTTCCTTTTTCAATGAATTCCTGAGATTTGTCGAGCATGCCTTTTTCTGCAGATTCACGGATTTCCTGGGTGATTTTCATCGAACAGAATTTTGGTCCGCACATCGAACAGAAATGCGCAATCTTCGCTCCGTCAGCAGGAAGCGTTTCATCATGGTAAGATCTTGCCGTTTCCGGATCTAATGAAAGATTGAATTGATCTTCCCAACGGAATTCAAATCTTGCCTTGCTCAATGCATTATCTCTGTACTGCGCTCCGGGATGACCTTTTGCCAAATCTGCAGCATGGGCAGCCAGTTTATAAGTAATCACTCCAACTTTTACATCTTCTTTATTGGGAAGTCCCAAATGTTCTTTCGGTGTAACGTAGCACAGCATCGCACAACCGAACCAGCCGATCATTGCCGCTCCGATTCCTGAAGTGATGTGATCGTAACCCGGTGCAATATCAGTCGTTAATGGACCTAATGTGTAAAAAGGCGCTTCTTGGCATACTTCCAATTGCTTATCCATATTTTCTTTAATCATATGCATCGGAACGTGTCCCGGTCCTTCAATCATGACCTGAACATTATGCTTCCAAGCGATTTTCGTTAATTCTCCCAATGTTTCAAGCTCCGCAAATTGTGCTTCATCATTGGCATCAGCAATGGAACCCGGACGAAGGCCGTCACCGAGAGAAAAAGCCACATCATATTTTTTCATGATCTCACAGATTTCCTCGAAATGAGTATATAAAAAGTTTTCCTTGTGATGAAAAAGACACCATTTAGCCATAATGGAGCCTCCTCTGGAGACAATTCCTGTCACTCTTTTTGCCGTTAAATGAATATATCTCAACAAAACACCGGCGTGAATCGTGAAGTAAGACACGCCCTGCTCCGCTTGTTCAATCAAGGTATCTTTAAAAATTTCCCATGTTAAATCTTCAGCAACTCCGTTTACTTTTTCCAATGCTTGGTAGATCGGAACCGTCCCAATCGGAACCGGACTGTTTCTGATGATCCATTCCCTGGTTTCATGGATGTTTTTCCCGGTGGATAAATCCATGATCGTGTCTGCTCCCCAACGACAAGCCCAGACTGCTTTTTCCACTTCTTCTTCAATACTCGAGGAAACGGCACTGTTTCCAATATTGGCATTAATTTTAACTAAAAAATTCCGGCCGATAATCATCGGCTCGCTTTCAGGATGATTGATATTGTTGGGAATAATGGCTCTTCCTGCAGCAATTTCATCTCTTACGAATTCGGGAGTGATTTTATTTTTTGGAGTTCTTGCGCCAAAACTGTTTCCCTCATGCTGAAAAGCCATTTCTTTGGAAACGGAATCCAGCTGCTCGATTCTTTGGTTTTCTCTGATGGCAATATATTCCATTTCGGGAGTTATGATGCCCTGCTTTGCATAGTACAGCTGGGTTACTTCTTTTCCTTCTCTGGCAACTTTTGGTTTGTGATTGTAAGAAAAGCGCAAATCATCAAGCTTTGAATCTGCAAGACGTGCCTTTCCGTATTCTGAAGTGATTCCGTCAAGAATTTCTACATCATTTCGGTCTAAAATCCATTGTTCACGGATTCTTGGGAGCCCTTTTTCAATATTAATTTCAGAATTTTCGTCGGTGTAAGGTCCTGAAGTATCGTAAACGGTAATCGGTGGATTATGCTCTAAAGATCCGTTGGATAATTTTGTTGGACTGAGTGTTATTTCGCGCATTGCTACGTGAATGCGATGTATTTTCCCTTCAACATGGATTTTCTTTGAGTTCGGAAACGGCGAACGGGTGATGTGATGAGCCATACAATTTTGTTTTTATGTGGAATTAACCGCCCTGAGTGGCAGTGATGATTAAAATTGAATCTTTATCGTTGAGGAATGTTTCCGCCCAGAATGCCTGCGGAATAATACGGTTATTGAGCGCTACGGCAATACCTTTTCTCTTTTGAGAAATTTCCATAGCCAATAATGCTTCCAATGTTTCAGGAAGTATATCGAATGTCCTTAATGTGTGGTTGATTGTGAGTTCCATTCCTAAAATTTTTACATATACTTTAGGAATGCCCATGATTGTACAATAGAATGTACAGCAAAGTCATTTCACTTTTCCCTACGCTAGTATGATCTAGAAATCAGGTTCAAAGGGTAAAATCTCAGCCCGTTTTTGTCAACAGACACCCCTAAAGTTGAAACGAAGGTAGAGTTTTTTTTGGAATGGACAAAATTTTAATTTTGATAATAAAAAAAGATCATCTCATCAATTGAGATAATCTTTAGGTTTTCAGCTAAATGTTTTTTTTAAAATTTATAGAAAATAGCTAAGTCCAGCTTTATAACGATTAAGTCTGTCTGGCAAGCCGTTGTAACCTCCATTGATAGCTTTTGTAATTTTTTTGAAAGCAGCCAAATTATCTCCTACATCAATACTTTTGGTGATATCAATCTGATCAGCCAAAGCATTTAATTTCCTGCTATTCCAGAACCAGCCTGCACTTTCTGCAGCATTTTTTAACTGGGTTTCACTACATTTATTCACATTTTTCCCACCCAAAAGTGTTGGTTTCAAGATAAAATCTGTGCCTAATGCTTTTGAAACTGCTCCATAATTATTTCTTCCTGTTATCTGAATCAATCCGCGACCTTTGTATTTTACGCCATCCCCTTCTTGAGTATTTCCCAAATCTTTTCTTCCTTCATAGGCACTTCCGCTTGCAAGTTCTTCAGTATAAAACAAGCCTCCGCTTTCATGACCCACCTGAGCCAAAAAATTAAGTATTCTTGTGGAAGTATTTATAGAAAACATATCACAGGTTGTTATCACATACGGTAAGAATTTTGAAGCATCCGCTGATTTGGCGCAAGTAGCTTCTTTAAGTTGTCCAAGGGTAAGCATGATTATTATTCTTTACATTATTCATGTAAATTTATTTCTAAAAAACAAATATCATTACAGGGAATCTACTATTTTATGATAGGGGTTTCTACGTAATTTTAATTTGTAAACTTAAAATAATCATTATTCACAAGCTCTCCAGATTGCATCATTCTGTGGAACCTGAGCCGTAATTTCAATATTTTCTTTGGTAACCGGATGAATAAATTCCAGTTTTCTGGCATGTAGATTAATGCCTCCGTCCGGATTGGAGCGTGGAGAACCGTATTTCAAATCACCTTTAATCGGAACTCCTATTTTAGATAACTGCGCTCTGATCTGGTGATGTCTCCCGGTTTCAAGATCAATTTCCAGCAAAAGGTAATTGTCTAATGTTTTAATAATGTTATACGTAAGAATGGCCTCTTTGGCACCGTCCGTCGCTTTCGGGAAAACAATAGCTTTATTGTTCTTTTCGTTTTTCTTTAAATAATGAACGAGTCTTTGGGTTTCAGGAATCATTTCTTTCGCTACAACTGCCCAATACGTTTTTGTGATCTCACGGTTTTTAACCATTTGCGTCAAACGGGACAGTGCTTTGGAAGTTTTAGCATAAATCACCAAACCCGAAGTAGGCCTGTCGATACGGTGAACCAGACCAAGAAAAACATTTCCCGGTTTATTATCTCGTTTTTTTATGAAGTTTTTAATGGAATCCAATAATGATTCATCGCCGGTTTTATCACCCTGAACGAGCTGTCCGACTTTTTTATTAATCACTAAAAGATGGTTGTCTTCATAAACAATCTGTTCCTCCATGATCTACTGACGGTAAGTGGGTCTGTTTGTAAATGAAAGGATAATTCCCGCTAAGAGGCCAATTGTTTTTATTCCTGAAATTTTCCACTCTATAGGAAACAATGCGCCCACAATACATAATGCAGCAGCACCATACATGGCGTACACGAAATTTTTATTATTTAAAAAAGGAGCCTGCAGGAAAAAACTGATCCCGATCAGTACATAAAATACTTTCCTTGAAAGTAACAGATTTATGTCTTCGGAAAAGAAATTAAACCACCCCGCAGCAAGACAAAGCAATGCAACGATGGATAAAATTCCCTGAATAGATTGTTGATTTTTCATTATTGAATATAAAAATTAGTAGCTTTCGGTTTCGTTTGGAAAATCCTGATTTTTTACATCTTTTACATATTGCGCCACGGCTCCTGTGATTTCTGTATAAAGATCAAGATATCTTCTTAAAAATTTAGGACTGAAACCTTTGTTCATTCCTACCATATCGTGATATACCAAAACCTGTCCGTCACAATGTGCTCCGGCTCCGATTCCAATGGTTGGAATTGAAATTGCTTCCGTCACTTTTTTGGCTAAATCTGCAGGAATTTTCTCTAAAACAACTGCAAAACAACCTAATTCTTCCAAAAGTTGTGCATCAGCAATTAATTTTTCGGCTTCTGCTTCTTCTTTTGCTCGTACTTTATAAGTTCCGAATTTGTAAATAGACTGAGGCGTTAACCCTAAATGTCCCATCACAGGAATTCCGGCATTGATGATTTTTTTTATCGATTTTGAAATTTCCTTTCCACCTTCAATTTTCACGGCATGAGCACCTCCTTCTTTCATCATCCTAACTGCTGATTCCAGAGCCTTTTCAGGATTACTCTGATAAGTTCCGAAAGGTAAATCGGCTACAACCAAAGCTCTGTCGGTTCCTCTGACTACACTTTGAGAATGGTAGATCATCTGGTCTAAAGTAATCGGCAGCGTTGTTTCAAAACCCGCCATTACGTTAGCCGCAGAATCACCGATCAAAACCGCATCAATTCCTCCCGCATCCACCATTTTAGCAGTGGTAAAATCGTATGCCGTAAGCATCGTTATTTTTTCCTTGTCAAATTTCATTTTGCGCAAGGTTTCAGTTGTAACTTTTTTAATTTCAGAATGAACAGACATAATGTATCTATTTTTTAAACGTTAAAAAGTCGGCGCTGGGCCGACTTGAATTTTTGTATGATTTTATAAAACAACGTGACCGAGTTTCATTAATTTGTCGTGGTTGAGAATTTTGATATTTCTTCCGTCTACTTCAATGAGATTATCTCCCTTGAATTCGGAAATGAGACGAATGGCGCTTTCCGTAGCCGTTCCGATGATGTTGGCAATCTCTTCCCTCGTTAAAGAGATTTTAATGAAACCTTCCGGATCGACACCTAATTTCTGCTCCAAAAGCAATAGAATTTCCGCAAGTCTTTCTCTCACCGTCTTTTGTGCAAGGAAAGTAATAGTATTGGAAGATTCGCCCAGTTCGTAAGAAATTTTCTGAAGCATAACAAAAGAAAGCTGTGGATCTACCTCCAGAAGATACATAAATATATCTGCCGGCAGAAAAGTAGCCTCAATATCTGTCATGGCTTCCGCTTTTGCCTGGAAATTTTCTCCGCAAAGCAGAGAACGATACCCGATGATATCACCTTCTTTAATGAATCTTAGAATCTGGTCTTTCCCAAATGCTCCGGACTTTGAAAGTTTAGCCGCTCCTTTTTCCAGAACGAACACTCCTTTCGGACTTTCGCCATCTTCAAAAATTGTATCATGCTTCTGAAAACTCAGCTTTTTTTTGGCATTGATGTACTTCTCAAAATCAGCACTGGAAAGTCGTTCTTTAAATGATTTATCATTAAAAACTCTGGCGAACCTATCTTCGATTGCAATCTGTTGTTCCTGCGACATTTTATATGACATTTATCACAAAAATAGAACTTTTTAACTCGATAAACAAAAAAAATTGTTATAATTTTGTAGTTCAATAATTTATGAAGGTGAGCGAGAACTGTTTTCATTGTGGTCAGGGGATCGAAAAGGAAAGAATCTTATTTGATGAAAAAACTTTCTGTTGCAACGGTTGTAAATCGGTCTATGAGATCCTGAACACCAATAATTTAAGTAACTTTTACGAACTAAATAAGCGGGCCGGAATCCGTCCTGATGAAAGCTCATCGCAATTCGATTATCTTGATACACCTGAAATTTTTGAGAAAGTAACTGACTTTTCCGAGGGAAACACCAGCCTGGTAACTTTTAAAATCCCTGTAATCCACTGCTCTTCATGCATTTGGTTGTTGGAGAGCCTTCATACTTTGAATAATCATATTAATTATTCTCAGGTAAACTTTACAAGAAAAACTTTACAGATTTCGTTTAATCATAATGATTTAAAATTAAGTGAATTAGCCAATTTCCTTACAAATCTGGGATACAAACCTATAATCAGTCTTGAAACAGCCGATAAAAATGTTGAACATTTAGATAAATCCTTATTGGTAAAATTTGCTATCGCTGCTTTTGCCTTTGGAAACGGAATGTTTCTTTCTTTCCCGGAATATATCGGTGGCGAAGATTACTGGATGGATCATTACAAAGGTCTTTTCAGAGCTTTAATGTGCGTGCTTGCCATTCCTGTAGTGGTATATTCGGCATCTGATTATTATAAATCGGCATGGTACGGACTAAAAAATAAAATTGTAAATATTGATGTTCCTATTGTGTTGGGAATTATCGTTCTTTTCGGCCGCAGTCTTTACGAGGTTGCTACCGATTACGGACCGGGGTATTTTGACACTTTATGCGGATTACTGTTTTTCATGCTTTTAGGTAAAATTTTTCAGAAAAGAACTTATAATGCACTTTCATACGACAGGGATTACAAATCTTTCTATCCTATTGCCGTTACGAAGGTTGATTTTGAAGGAAAACAGGACAATATTCTCCTTTCGGAAATTAAAATCGGAGACCGTATTTTAGTAAGAAATCAGGAAATCATTCCGGTTGATGCCATTTTGATTAACGGCGAAGGAAATATAGACAACAGTTTTATTACCGGTGAAAGCGCAACGATCAGCAAGCAGCCGGGAGATAAAATTTTTGCAGGAGGAAAACAAATAGGATCTTCTCTTGAACTGGAAGTCATTAAAAATGTCGACCAAAGTTATTTAACACAGCTTTGGAATAAGGAGGCATTTAAAAAACACGAGACCGGATTAGACACCTTAACGAACAACGTTAGCAAATATTTCACATTCATTATTTTAGGTATTGCTTTAGCATCCGGAATCTACTGGTATTTTATTGATTTAGATAAAATGTTTCAGGTCATTTCTGCGATCTTAATTATTGCTTGCCCATGTGCGCTTGCGTTGTCTGCTCCTTTTACCTTTGGTCATATTATGAGGATTTTAGGACGGAACAAATTTTATGTAAAAGATACTTTAACGATAGAAAAAATCGCCAAACTAGATACGATTGTTTTTGATAAGACAGGAACGATCACCCATAGAAAAAAATCAAATATAAAATACGAAGGCGTTGAGATTAAAGAATTTGATTTACTGAATATTAAAACTCTATTAAAGAATTCTAATCATCCACTTTCAAAATCTCTGTATGAATTTATTGAAGTAAATGATGAATATTTCCCGGTGGAAAGTTTCAGGGAAATTTCAGGAAAAGGCTATGAAGCAAGCGTGAGAGGAAACACCTACAAGATCGGCTCCGCAAGATACAATAATCAGGAATCCAAAAATCTTGAAACGGCGGTTTATATCAGTAAAAACGATGAGTTTTTAGGAAAATTTATTTTTAAAAATGAATATCGAGAAAATCTTAAAAATTTATTTAAAAAACTTATAGGATACAACGTTTTCATATTGAGTGGCGACAATTCTTCAGAGGAAAATCAACTCAAAGAACTAATTCCCGCATACAAGGGAATGGCTTTTAACCAAAACCCGGAAGATAAGCTTAATTACATCAAAAACCTTCAGGATCAAAACCTTAAAGTTGCCATGCTGGGAGACGGATTAAATGATGCAGGAGCTTTGAAGCAAAGCAATGTAGGAATAGCAATTGCAGATGACACCAACAGCTTTACTCCCTCTTCCGATGTCATCATGAATGGAGAAAAAGTAGTTCTGCTTGATAAATACCTGAATGTCTGCAAAGGCTCCATGACAATTGTCAAAATGACATTTATAATAAGTTTTCTTTACAATGTTGTTGGTTTAAGTTATGCAGTCACAGGACATATGCATCCACTTTTTGCAGCTTTAATTATGCCGGCAAGTTCCATCACGGTCGTTTCATTCACAACACTTTCGACCTGGATCCTGGGAAGAAAATATTTCAAAAACCACTCGTAACCGCCCTTATTTAGACTGATTTTAAATTAGCTGAACGCCGTATTTCGTGACGAATGTCATTATTTTTCACTAAATTTGAACCCCGAAAATAGGTTAATTTTGTTGTCTAATGGATATTCTATATTTAATGATCCTTTGCAGCGTTTCTTTGGCTGCGGTTTTCCTGATCGTGTTTATAGTGTATGCCCGAAAAGGACAGTTTGAGGATGACGAATCCCCTGCTGTAAGAATTCTTTTTGACTCTGATGAAATCAAGAAAAAAGAAGATACAGGCAACAGAGAACACGATGATGAAAAAGGAGAAAGTAAAAAAATTGAAGAAAAAAGTGAATAGTTGATATGGAAACACAAAAGTTTAGTTATGACAACAGTATTGTCCGGGCATTCCTTTATGCGACCGTAGTTTTCGGGATCATAGGGTTTTTGTTTGGGCTTACAGCTGCATTAATGCTTTTCTACCCTGAGCTTCCGGAATTCTTTTTCGGAACAGATGATACAACCATTAATAGTTTAGGTGGTGGTATACAGGGCTTGATAAACACACACGGTGCATTTGGATTTGGAAGAATCAGGATGTTGCACACAAGTACTGTTATTTTTGCATTCGTAATGAATGTCGTTTATGTAGGAGTATATTATTCTTTGCAGCGACTGTTAAAAACAAGAATGTACAGTGACACATTGTCATGGATCCATTTCTGGACATGGCAGATCATGATCTTAGTGACTTACGTTACATTCTTTATGGGAATTAATACTTCCAAAGAGTACGCAGAACACGAATGGCCAATCGATATTTTAATTACCATTTCATGGGTGATTTTCGGGGCAAATATGTTCTTAACCATTGCTAAGAGAAGAGTAAGACATTTATATGTAGCCATCTGGTTCTATATCGGAACATGGATTGCCGTAGCAATGCTTCATATTTTTAACAACCTTGAGGTTCCTTTATCTTTCACAGGCTGGAAATCTTATTCAGCGTATGCAGGGGTAAAAGATGCTATCGTACAATGGTGGTACGGTCATAATGCCGTTGCATTCGTATTGACAACTCCGGTATTAGGATTGATGTATTATTTCTTACCAAAAGCTGCTGACAGACCGGTTTTCTCTTATAAACTGTCTATTATTCACTTCTGGTCATTAATTTTCGTTTATATCTGGGCTGGTCCTCACCACCTTCAATATACTGCTTTACCGGCTTGGGCACAGGCAGTAGGAACTGGTTTCTCTATCATGCTTATCGCACCATCTTGGGGAGGAATGCTGAACGGACTTCTTACATTAAGAGGTGCTTGGGATAAAGTAAGAGAAAATCCGATATTAAAATTCTTTGTTGTAGCTGTTACCTGCTATGGTATGGCAACATTTGAAGGTCCACTTTTGGCTACAAAAAACATCAATAAAATCGGTCACTTTACAGACTGGGTAATCGGTCACGTACATTTAGGTGCACTTGGATGGAATGGTTTCATGGCATTCGGGGTGATCTATTATCTGATCCCAATCATGTGGAGAACGAAATTATACTCAACAAAACTTGCTAACTGGCATTTCTGGCTGGGAACATTAGGAATTATTTTCTATGCAGTTCCTATGTATATTTCAGGTTTCACACAAGGATTAATGTGGAAACAGTTTAACCCAGACGGAACGTTGGTTTGGAAAAACTGGCTGGATACGGTAACTGCTATTATCCCTTACTTTAAAATGAGATTCTTCGGAGGATTATTATACCTTTCAGGAGCTCTTTTAATGGTGGTAAACCTTATTGCTACAGTAAGAAAAGGATCATTCCAGAAAGATGTGCCTGCAGAAGCTCCTGCTTTGGCAAACATCAATGCAAAACGTAAAGAAGGAGAAGGAACTCACCTTTGGCTGGAAAGAACGCCTGTATTGATGGGTATTCTATCTTTACTTACGATCTCAATCGGTAGTATGGTAGAAATTATTCCTACCCTCTCCCTTAAGAAAAGTGTACCTACCATTTCAGCAGTGAAGCCTTATTCTCCACTGGAATTAGAAGGTAGAGATATCTATATCAGAGAAGGGTGTAATGCGTGTCACTCACAGATGGTAAGACCATTCAGAGATGAGATTGTAAGATTTAACGGTAAAAATGGGCAATACTCAAAAGCAGGGGAATTCGTATACGACAGACCTTTCCTTTGGGGATCAAAAAGAACCGGACCGGATTTGCACAGAGAAGGGGGTAAAAACCCAAGTTCATGGCATTATAAGCACATGTATAACCCAAGATCTACCTCCGCAGGTTCTATCATGCCTCGTTACCCATGGCTGATCGCTACGAATCTGGACAGATCTAAAATGGTTGATAAAATGAAGCTTATGAAGAGTGCATTTGAAGTACCTTATACAAAGGCAGAAATTGACTCTGCAAATTCATGGGCAGACAATCAGGCAACAAAGATCGTAAGAGATATATTGTCAGAAGCACCAGATCTTAAAGATGCTTATGCAAAAAGACCTAAAGGTGAACTGGAGAAAAAAGAGATCGTGGCCCTTATTTCTTATCTGCAGAGATTAGGAACCGATATCAAAACAACTGAAATTAAAACAGCAAGTAATAACTAACATTAAAAAGTTCCCATCATGATACCTCAGAACTTTAAAGATATATTATCCAATACCGATAACGCTGGTTTTTACCAGACCCTGGCTCTGATTTTCTTTATGCTGTTCTTCGTAGCATTGGTAATATACGTTTTTAGCAGGCCTAAAAAGTTTTACAAGGAAGAAGAAGAAGCTCCTCTGAATGATGATCAGGATGACGATTTAATGTAAAAAATTAATCTACTTTATTATGAAACAAAGAACACCGGTTTTTGTAAACATCTTAATAATAATCGGACTTTTAATAGTTTTTTATTATCTGTTTGTACAAAGTTATGAGTTTCTGGGATCACCTTATTTCTGGGGTACTGTAGTCATTGCTGGTATTTTGGCATATATTCACAGTGCTATCGGGGATCTTATTGAAAACAATAAATTCAAGAAGCTGTCTGCTGATGAGAAAGCAGCTTATTTAGCAGAGAAAAAAGTACCTTATTTCACAAGGTTGTACAATGCAGCATTTAAAAAACAATCTGCTGCTGAAGAGAAAGATATCCTTATCGACCACGGGTTTGACGGAATTATGGAATTAGACAACCAATTACCAAAATGGTGGGTAGGTTTGTTCTATTTTGGGACCGTTTTTTGTATTGTTTATGTTGCAGCATTCTCGTTCACCGATTTTGCTCACCCGCTAAACGAATATGAAAAAGAATACAAAGAGCAGTTAGCAAGTATTGAAGAATATCAGAAAACCCAGCCGCCTGTAACAATTGAAACAGCTAAATATTCAGCTGATAATATTGCAGAAGGTAAAGAGCTTTTCAAAACAAACTGTGCGTCTTGTCACAAAGAAGATGGTAGTGGTGGTATCGGTCCGAACCTTACGGATAATTACTGGATCAACCAGCCGGAAAAAACATTATTCAAAAATGTATTCCATATGGACTGGAATGGATCTCCTACCAACCCATCGATGAGACCATTTGGTAAAAACGGGGAAGTTTCCGGTGCTGAAATTGAAAAAATTGCAGCGTATGTATATCATATCAACCAGGAATTGCCTCCGGTAACGCCAGCTCAGGGTGGAGCAGCTCCTCAGGGAACTGAAGCGCATTGGGAAAAAGAATAATTTTAACTAAAAAATTAGAAACATATGAAAAAACATAATTTGTTATTACATTAAAAAATAGTAACGAATTATGTTTTTCTTTTTTTAAATATATTACAATGTCAGATATAGAAGAAATAGAAGCACGCGGCGGACAGGGCCAGGTTCTGGACCCTGAGACTTACAGAGATTCTATAGGCACCATGGATCAGTCCGGGAAAAGGAAATGGGTCTATCCCAGAAAGCCTAAAGGAAAGTATACCAATTACAGGTATATCGTAAGCTGTATTTTATTGTTGATTTATTTTTCGGTTCCGTTTATTAAGATTAATGGTAATCCACTTATTTTATTCAACGTGATCGACAGGGAGTTCTTCATTTTCGGACAGCCTTTCTATCCTCAGGATTTTTTCATACTTACCCTTGGAGCGATTGCTTCCCTTATTTTCATTATTGTGTTTACGATTGCTTTCGGTAGAATTTTCTGCGGTTGGATATGCCCTCAGACAATTTTCCTAGAAATGATTTTCCGTAAAATAGAATATGCAATTGAGGGAGACAGGAATAAGCAGATGAAACTCGACCGTCAGGAATGGAATACGGAAAAGATCTGGAAAAGAGGACTGAAATGGACGATTTATATTATCATTTCAATCATCATCACCCACTTTATGTTCATGTATATTGTTGGATATAAAGAAGTATTTGCCATTGTTTCTGAAGGGCCATTTGCCCATCCTACCAATTTTATAGTAATGATTCTCTTTACAGCAGCATTTTATTTTGTATTTGCATGGTTCAGAGAGCAGGTTTGTACGTTGGTATGTCCTTACGGAAGATTGCAGGGAGTACTCATTGATAAAGATACGGTAAATGTTTTCTACGATTTTAAAAGAGGAGAAAACAGAGCAAAATGGAGAAAAGGGGAAGACAGGAAAGCTGCCGGAAAAGGGGACTGTATCGATTGTCACCAGTGCGTGGTAGTATGTCCTACGGGAATTGACATCCGGGATGGCCAACAGCTGGAATGTGTAAATTGTACCGCATGTATTGATGCCTGTGATGAAGTGATGGAAAAAGTGGGTCTTCCAAAAGGCCTTATCCGGTATGCTACAGAGAATGAGATCGAAAAAGAAACCAAGTTTAAATTTACAGGAAGAATGAAAGGCTTTGCCTTAATTCTTGTACTGTTGACAGCATTTCTCGGATATCTCCTTTATAACAGAGGAGAAATGGAAGCTAAATTCATTAAGCCAGCAGGAAGTACATTCTTTGTAAGAGACGGAAAAATTACCAATACCTACAATTACACGTTCTTGAATAAAACCAATGAAAAGAAAATTGTAACCATCAAGGTAATTGAACCAAAACACGGAGAAGTTATTTACAGTGCTTCAAGCAAAATCACTGTAGAGCGCGATAAAATTACAAAAGGTACAGTGAATATCAGCTTTCCGGAAAGTGAAATGAATCTTTCCAAACAGAATATTACCATAGGGGTTTATGATATGAATGGAAAACTGGTAGACTCATACCAAACCTATTTTGAGGGGCCATTTAAATTACAATTTTAATTCAGAAACCTCAATATCAGCAGACATCCGATTTGGATATTGAGGTTTTTTTAAACATATTAATTTCGAAGAAATGAAAAAATTCAGTTGGGGACACGGTGTTGTAATCGCATTAGCAGCCTTTATGATCTTTATACTTTCTATGTTGTTTCTCTTCCCGAACGGACAGAAGAATTCTGAGATGGTAACGGATAATTACTACGAAGAAGAACTTAAATACCAGGATGTTATTGATGCCAAAAAAAGAGCAGATGATTTACAGGAAAAACCGGTTTACAGCCAGGATAAAAACGGAATAAAAATTACTTTTCCGAAAGACTACAACAATTCCAATACAACGGTAAAATTTGTTTTAAACAGAACCGACGATCAGAATTTAGATATACACAAATCTGTACAGCTTGATGCCAGCAAATCTTTTTTAATTCCGGCTCAGGTATTGAAAATAGGAAATTATACCTTACGATTAAGCTGGACCAGGGACAAAACAGACTATCGACTGGATTATGATGTGATATGGAAATAGCACTTATAATATCGGCCATTGGGTTAGGATTCGCGTCCGGCTTTCACTGTGTCGGAATGTGTGGCCCTATAGCCCTGTCAATGGGACTAACCAAAAAACAGGCTACGAATTATTATCTCCAGAACCTTACTTACCAGTTCGGAAGGATTTTCACCTATTCCCTTTTGGGAGCAATCTTAGGAATCATAGGAGAAGGCTTTGAGATGGCAGGCATTCAGCAATATCTCACTATCGCAGTGGGAATACTCCTGATCATTATGGCCGTATTTTCTTTCGGAGGAAAGGATTTTGCTTCAAAAATTCCTTTTTTTTCAAGATTTTTATTTAAGGTTAAATCAAACCTGGGAAGATTACTCCAGAAGGCAGATTACCGCTCAAGATTCACGACGGGAGTATTAAATGGATTCCTTCCCTGCGGAATGGTGTATATGGCATTGACGGCAAGTCTTGCGAGCGGCGGAATATGGCAGGGAGCGCTTTATATGTCCTTATTTGGATTAGGCACCCTTCCGTTCATGTTTGCAGTAGTTCTGGTCGGAAACCTCATGAATCAGGCTTTCAGAATAAAGGTTTTAAAGGTAATGCCTGTTGTCATGATTATCCTGGGCGGATTATTCATTGTAAGAGGCCTAGAATTGGGAATCCCATATATCTCCCCTAGAGCCGAAGCCATGACCATATCTAAAGATAACCAGGGTGACTGCCACCTGCCGGGAGATCACAATACGCATAATCATACCAATACAAACTGTCATTAAATTTTAAGTAATTTTTAAACATATTAGAACCCTTCGGACGATCATTCGAAGGGTTTTTAGCTTTTATTTAAACAATGGTATTTTTAAAGAATATGTTTCCGGAAAACTTCCTGCAGCCTGCGGCGAACTTTCCGGGAAGCAAGAAACCGTCCTGCACCCTTGCAATGACTTTTCCGGGAACCGGGAAAGGCTGTTGCACCCTAGTAACAAACTTTCCCGGAAGCGGGAAACCTTGTTGCACCCTTGCGACAAACATTCCCGGAAAAAATTTAAGTAAAGAAAAAACCACCGAAAAACTCCGGTGGCATTTTATATAAAATTAAATATTTAATTAATTACCTCAAATCTCGCATATTCAGCAATCTTCTTCGGAAGCCTAATTCCTTCTTCCGTCTGATTGTTTTCAAGCAAAGCAGCCATAATTCTAGGCAATGCCATTGCGGAACCGTTTAAGGTATGAACAAGCTGAGATTTCCCGTCTGTTTTATAACGGCACTTCAATCTGTTTGCCTGGAACGTTTCAAAATTGGAAACAGAGCTTACTTCCAGCCATTTTTCCTGAGCAGCGCTCCATACTTCGAAATCGTAGGTCATGGCAGATGCAAAACCGGTATCTCCGCCGCAAAGTCTCAATACACGGTAAGGCAATTCAAGGTCACTCAAAATTTCTTTGATGTGTTCTACCATTTCTTCTAAAACAGCATAAGAATTTTCAGGCTTTTCAATTCTTACAATTTCTACTTTTTCAAACTGGTGAAGACGGTTCAGACCTCTTACATGAGCTCCGTAACTTCCCGCTTCTCTTCTGTAGCATTGTGAGAAAGCCGTATTTTTAATCGGTAAATCTCTTTCTTCAAGCAAAACATCACGATACAGGTTCGTAACAGGCACTTCGGCTGTAGGAATCAAATAAAGATTATCTTCATTGATAAAATACATCTGCCCTTCTTTATCGGGTAACTGGCCCGTTCCATATCCTGAAGCTTCATTCACCACGTGAGGAGGATTCACTTCCACATATCCTTTCTCAACATTTTTGTCAAGGAAATACTGAACCAACGCTCTCTGAAGCCTTGCTCCTTTTCCAAGATAAACCGGGAAACCTGCACCGGCAATCTTTACCCCTAATTCAAAATCGATAAGGTTATATTTCTTTGCCAGCTCCCAGTGAGGAATCGCCCCTTCACCAAGACCTTCCACGTCGTGAGACTGATAGATGATCTCGTTGTCATCGGCAGAAGCTCCGCTTTTTACCTTCTCATGAGGAATATTCGGAAGCTGATAAAGAATGTTGATCAGCTCTTTTTCTTTGACATCTAACTGGGATTTCAATTCCGACGTCGACTCTTTAAGCTGTGCTGTTTTAGATTTTGCAGATTCGGCTTCCTCTTTTTTTCCTTCCTTCATTAAAAGTCCGATTTCTTTGGAAATTTTGTTACTTTCGGAAAGTTGGGAATCCAGTTCAAACTGAATTCTTTTTCTTTCGTCGTCAGTAGCGATTGCCTCGTCTACCAGCTCAAGATTTCTGAATTGTCTTTTTTTAAGACCTTCTAAAACGCGCTCTTTGTTGTCGCGCAAAAAATTGACTTGTAACATTTTATTTAGATGTTAGTTATTAGAATGTTGAACACCGGAATGTCAACAGTTTTGCAAATGTATAAAATTATTTTACGATTGTAACTACATTCGGGGCGCCCTCCTGTTTAGTGAATCGTAAAGTATCATTATAATACACTTTTGAGACTTCGAATACCGAAGGTGTCATTCTGTATTCTATCCTGAGATTTTCTTCAATCGTATCCAGAATTGTATTGTTGAGTCTCTTGATCAGTGAGACCGTAATATCAGAACGGTATATTTTATTATTGGGATCCAGTGAATCGACCCCTACTCTTTTTGCTCCGGCAATATATTCGATAAAAAGCGTAGAATCTGCCGTCGCTCTCAGTGTACTGTTAACAGGTGCAAGGTCTGCCACTCCGTTTACATCATTAAAGGAATAGGTGAAATAGGTCAGGTCTTTTCTATTATGGAAAAGATCTCTTCCCGCTTTATTTTTCATATAAATATTTAGAATCTGGTCGATTCTCTGCAACTCATCTTCATCCGTTCTGCAGCTCAGAAAGGCAAAAAAGATAACCAGACTTCCGAAAAAAATATTCTTCTTCATGTTCAGCAAAGATAAAAATTTTCTTCTGATATATTTGACGGTGAGGATTATTTAACGGTGAATATTCCGGTGTTGAATAACTTTGTCAAAGTTCAGAACTTTGACAAAGTTTTCCGCACGTTATTTTCCCAAAACTTTCCTCCATAAAAGATCAACCTCCGTTTTGGTAAGAATAAAATCTTTCATACGAAATTCCGTAATCTGATAAAATCTCCAGAACAACAATCCTGATGACAGGCAATAGGAAACGGAACTTACGATGCAAGCTCCCGGGATTCCCCATCTTGGGATCACATAAAACGAAGCAATGACAGTGAAAATAACACCAATCACCGACTTTACATTTAAAATCCTAAGCTTATTAATTCCGGCAAAATAATATCCGATAATATTGCTTACGGCAATTGCCAGTATTCCGGGCGAAAGAAACAGAACAATCTGCTTCGTCTGGCTGAAATCTTTTCCAAAAATAAAGGCATACAATTCAGCCGGAACAAGAAGCATTATCAGGATAAAAAGCATCGTAATTAAAAAACTTATTCGTAGCGATATTTTGGTCTTTTCAATAGCGTCGTTAGAATTGGAACTATTTACAACATCTGCATAAAGTATTACGGAAAGACTCCGGCTGACTGTCCAGACCGCTTCGGAAAACGCTACACCTACAGAAAAAATACCAACACTCATAATTCCTTTGAAATACTCCAGAAAATAAAATGACAGCCTGTTATTCAGAAACTGAAGAGAGGCACTTAATTGAATTTTCCAGCCGTAGCTAAATAATTGTGAGCCGATTTCTTTAGTAAAACAAATCCTTCTGGTCTCCGTATTTCTTGCAATCTGTATTGTACTTGCTGTAAATAATACAACATAAGACCCTATCTGCGATATAAAATAAGAACCAACAGATGTCATCTTGACCACATAAACAATGATTACAATAAATAAAATATGAATAGCTTGTTGTAAAACGGTGTAAAGATTGAACATCTTTATGTTTTGCTGTCCGACAAAAAGATTAACATTGGCAGCCAGAAGTGAAGACATTACCGACAGACCGATCAGGTAGTATAAATAGCCTACAGAGTGATTGTAACTGAAAGCAATCGGAACAAAAACTCCTACAATAACCGCCCAAATATAAGCAAAAGGTAAAATCTGCTCAACTTTGAACCTGGTCGCAAAATAACTCATGCTGCTTCCAACAAAAATATTCGCGAAAAAGCTGATAATGGTAAGATCTGCAATAATGATAGAAATCTCTCCTTTTCCGGCACTTCCCCACATGTTGGTAGAATAGATTACCAGTCCGAAATTTAATATCAGAATTAAAAATCTTGAAACAAAAGTCTTTAAAATAGTATTTTGCTTCATATCATTTCAGTGATTTTCTGACAAAGTTCAGGAAGGAACTTCTGATCATACTCCAGTTGTATTTTGTTTCGTAGACTTTTCTTGCATTTTGAGCATGTTCCGAATACAGTTTCGGATCTTCAATATATTTTATCAGAAGATCAGAAATGCTGTCCGAATTTTGGGGATCTACGAGAAATCCAAATTTTGAAACGTCTACATGTTTCCGGGTTGCCTTTAAATCTGTGTAGATGACAGGTTTTCCTGAAGCTGCATAATAAAATATCTTGATCGGAAGGCAGTGATGATTTTCATAATTCAGAGCTCTCAGATCAAAGCAAATATCTGCATCTGCATAAGCTTCTGTAAAAGTTTCAAAAGAAGTCGGCTTTTCGATTTTAATGTTTTCAAAATTGTATTTTTTCTTCAGCTCAGAAAAGTATTTTTCATCTTTTTGTTTTCTTGAGCCACCGATCAAAAGAATTGAAATTTTTAGGTCCGGCCTTTTCCTTCTTAAGCTGTCTGCAGCAGCAAAAAAGTTATCTATCCCTTTTTCCTCTGAAAACTGTCCTGTATAGCAAAGTGTAATTTCACCCGGCTGTAAGCGTTTAATATTTTGATGAATATAAACATCATCCGGATAATAGGGTATAACAATTGATTTTTTAAATGGAAAGAAATAAGCCAGCGGAAATTTCTTCGTGTTTTCACCAAAAATGTAGTGAGTGCTGATAAAACCCGCATACAACTGAACCAAAAAGAACTTTACAGCATGGATCATATTGAGAGGGAAAGAAAACTCCTCTACCATTCTCATCGATGGATACCATTCAGTAATATCATAGATGATTTTTACTTTTTTTCTCTTTTTGATTTTTTTTGCAGAAATTACTGCCAAAGGTTCCGAACAGATAATAACGTCCGGCTCATAAGCATCACACATATTCTCAAGAATCTTTGTTTTGTCTGCAATGCTTTTTTCAAGCACGGCATAAGATTCTATTTCTATTCCGTCAACCGTGCCCTTGAATTCTGACGAAAGACTGCATATTTTAACATGATATCCTTCTTCTTTCAACGCTTTGGCCTGATGATAAAATATTCTGTCATCATCGTGCCGGTGTGCGGTCGTTAAAAAAAGAATTTTAGATATTTTCATGAATATTAATTGAATCTTATTTCAGAATTTCTAACAAATATAACTAAAGCAAAAAAAGTGGAAAACTCCACTTTTTAATTTATTGATTGCCAGTTCATTTTTATTTAATCCCAGCCGCCCAACTTCTTTCAAAAGGCAACAGGAAATTCCCTAAAAACTCCAGATAAGTATTTTTTGAAAAGTCGAAAACCTGGATATCTTTAGAAATTTCTCCGCTTCTTACTTTTGATTTAAAATCAATAAGCTTCAGGGTTTTTACTTCTCCGTTTTCAATAAAGCTGGCTTTCATCCTGTCGAAAAGACCCAGCTGATATTCTTCGTCTATTTCTCTCATTACTTTACCTAGCGCATCGATACTACAACCGGAAGCCATTTCTTTTTCTTCATCTACACAAATGATAATAAACTGATTCTTTTCAATCTTGAAAGATGATGAAAGTGGCTTTCCATGTGCCGCCCAGGTAGCCAGAAAATCAAAAAGCTTTTCGGTAATTGCTTTAGCCTCTTTTGTTTCAAAAGGTCTTGATGCCGGATATATAATGACTCTGTAATCGTTGGTTTCTACTATATTTGATTCTTCAATCTTCATTTTAATGCTATTTAAAGTTCAAAATTACGCAATTTTCCTGAGTTTGAAATCATTATACTTTTTGCTTAATGCATATAGGAAAATGACGATCAGTAAAACAATATATCCAAAGAAAAATCTCAGTTCCGATGAATGTGGAAAAAAAACAAATCGAATATAAATATTTGCCAAAACAAAAATTGCAAGCGTTCTTACCCAGCTATCTTTAGAAAAATAAAATATTAATCCAAGAAGCGCGAAAGCTGTTACGGTAATTCTTTTAAAGTAAATGATTTTATGATAAATGATTTGTAAGTATTCGTTCACGCTAAAATCAGGTGAAGTTCCTGAAACAAACTCGCGCCTTTGGATGAAGGTGTCATAAAACAGATGTTTCCATCCGGGATAATGATAAATTTTAATGATCGCAACATATAAAGCCAAAAGAATAATTCCCTGAAATACTAAAGCAAAATCTACTCTCTTTTGCTGGATATATCCGTAAACTCCCGCTACTGCCAGATAACTTAAAGTTAGAGTCACATAATCAGGTCTTGAAACTGTAATAGCCAAAAGCACAGAAAATACAATCCATTTGTTCCACTTTTTAAGCATTCCAATCATAAAAACAAGTAAGAACTGCAGGACAAACATATCGGGTGTTGCTACTCTCGACATATTGGTCATGGGAGGTAAAAGCATGATTCCGACCGTTAAAACTATTGCTAAAATATAATTCCCGGGAAAAATAATTTTAAAAATAATAAAGAGAATCAACCCTGAAATAAAATAGGAAATTATGCTTAAAAATGTCACCGAATCTGGTGATGAAAAACCCAATTCATAAAGAATGAGAATGCCGAAATTGTACCCTACCTTAATATCATAATAAGGTAGTTGCTCCATAAAAGCTTTGGTATTATTAGCAAAAGCCTGTCGGGCTTTGTTCGCAGGCTTTAGGGTTCCTATAATGTCTTTGAATTCATATTCAGGAGCTTTTTTCCGTATCTCTTCATACGTAAATCTGCGAATCTTATCCGGAGAATCAGGATATTTCAATGTATACAGACAACCTATGTATCCCGGCATATCCCAATCGTAGATCCTGTTATTATAATTCCAGAAACTAAGTGCTGCGATAATGACAACAATAAAAGAAAAGGAAATTCTCCATTTTGATTTCATGGAATTCTGAGCATTTAGACTAACTTATAAATCTTCAGCTTCAGCCAACAGCTCCACAATATCTTTTACTGCAACTTCGTGATTTTTGTTGAAGTGCTTTACACCATCTGTCATCATGGTATTACAGAATGGGCAACCCGTGGCGATTACCTTAGGTTCGAAAGATAAAGCTTCTTCAGTTCGCTCGATATTGATATCTTTATTTCCTTTTTCTGGCTCCTTGAACATCTGTGCACCTCCTGCTCCACAGCAAAGTCCGTTTGATTTACAACGCTTCATTTCTACAAGCTCTGCATCCAGCTTTTCCAGCAATACTCTTGGCGCTTCATACTCGTCATTTGCTCTTCCTAAGTAACAAGGATCATGGAAGGTAATTTTTTTTCCTTTGAAAGCTCCTCCTTCAATTTTCAATCTGCCTTCTTCCATTAAATTTCTAAGAAACTGTGTATGATGAATAACTTCATAATTTCCGCCCAGTTCCGGATATTCATTTTTAAGCGTATTGAAACAGTGCGGACAAGCAGTAACAATTTTTTTCACCTCATAAGCATTCAGAACTTCAATGTTCGTTAAAGCCATCATCTGAAAGACGAATTCATTTCCGGCCCGTTTTGCAGGATCTCCCGTACAGCTTTCTTCCTGACCTAAAACGGCGAATTCAACACCGATTTTATTTAATATTTTGCAAAATGCTTTCGTAATTTTTTTGGCGCGGTCATCAAAACTTCCCGCACAACCTACCCAAAACAGAACTTCGGGTGATTTTCCTTCGGCAGCATATTCTGCCATTGTTTTTATGTTGAAATCCATTTTTTTCAATTTGAAAATGTGAGAATTTGGAAATTTGAAAATGCATTAATCAATTTTCAAATTTTCAAATTGCATAATTGATTAATTAATCTTTTGTCCAATTCAGACGGTCTGCCTGGTTGTATTGCCATGGAGCGGCATTATTTTCCACGTTGGTCATCATCAGATTCAGTTCCTGTGGTGCTGCAGATTGTTCCATCACCAGGAATCTTCTCATTTCAAAAATGATAGAAAGCGGATCTAACAATACAGGACAAGCTTCAGTACAAGCATTGCAGGTTGTACAGGCCCAAAGCTCTTCTTTCGTGATATAGTCATTCAATAACTTTTTGCCGTCATCTTCAAACTTTCCATTTTTATCAATGTTCCGGCCGACTTCTTCAAGGCGGTCACGGGTTTTCATTAAAATCAATCTAGGCGAAAGTTTTTTTCCTGTAATATTAGCCGGACAAACGGCAGTACAACGACCGCATTCCGTACATGAATAAGCATTTAACAGCTGTACCTGATTTAAATCAAAAATATCTTCTGCCCCGAATTTTGAAGGAGCTTCTGCCTGCCCTTCAGCCGGAGCTGCATACGGATCAGCATTGGGATCCATCATTAATTTGATTTCTTTGGTAACAGAATCCAGGTTATTGAATTTTCCTTTCTTTTCAAGGTTAGCATACCATGTACTTGGAAATGCTAAAATAATATGCAAATGTTTTGAATAATAAAGGTAATTCATAAAGAATAAAATTCCCACAAAGTGAAACCACCAGGCCGCTCTTTCTATTCCGAATAAAAAACCGTTGTCGAAACTGAAAATTTCCAGGAAAGGTACAAAAGTTCGTTCACTGATAGGAAAAGATCCTAGTTGTGCAAAATGGCCATAACCTCTTGTCTGAAGAATAAAGTCTGATGCATTCATCGTAAAGAAAGCCATCATCAGGGCGAATTCAATGATAAGGATCCAGTTGGCGTCCTCTTTAGGCCATCCGAAAAGCTCTTTCATTGTTAACCTCTTTACACCATAAAAATTTCTTCGAATGAAGAATGTAACAACGCCTATTACTACAAGAAGTGCCAATATTTCAAGGGTTGCCGTAAAATAGCTGTAGAAAGTATTTCCGAAAATTGTTGCCAGGAATCTGTGGGTTCCAAAAATTCCGTCAACAATAATTTCTATAAGTTCAATATTAATAATGACAAAACCAACATAGACAAAAAGGTGTAAAATCCCGGCTACGGGACGTTTTGTCATTTTACTTTGCCCCATCGCTACCCTGGCCATGGTTTCCCAGCGTTCCGCTTTTCTGTCGCTTCGGTTGATTTCACGTCCTAATCTGATGTTTCTATAAATCTTTTGCAAGCTTTTTGCGAAGAGGCCAAAACCCACAATTAATAAAATCAGAAAAATAATATGAGCGATATATTCCATGGATTATTAATTAATCTTTACTGTTTTTCCCAAATACGGAGAAATTCACATATCGTTTAGGATTTGCCTTTACATCTTCAATTAAAGAATTCAGGTTTGTAGATGCAGAATTCAGATTATTGTAGAGCTGTTCGTCTTTCATCAGTTTTCCTAAACTTCCCTGCCCGTTATTAATTCCGGCTACAACGTCATTAAGCTTACCGACCGTTGCATCAAGATTCGCAATTGTGGCATTCAATCTCTTTGTATCGATGCTTTCTGCTAAATTTCCATATTTATCTAAAGTAACTTTACCACTTTGCATGGTAAGGCTCGCATCATCCAACACTTTCTGAAGCTTAGGATCATTATGCCCTACAAGGCTGTTTACACTTCCTGCTGTTGTTTGTAAAGCTCCTACTGTTTTATTGAGATTGGCCAGTAATAATCTGATTTCTTCCCTGTTCTGAGCATTAACCACCTGGTTTGCATTAGACATCAGAGAATCTACTCTATACAAAACAGTTTGTAGCTGATCTTTCACAGGACCTACCTGAGAAGAAAGGCTTCCTAAAGTACCCAATTTAAAAGCTCCTTTTAAAGTATCTCCATCCTTAGCCGTTGGACCTCCGTACATAAGATTAATTCTCATTTCTTTTCCGGACATCAATCCGGGTTCAAAAATCTCCAGGGTTGAATTTTTTGAGAATTCGAAATTGTTATCAACAGTGATTTTGACAAGAAAATCAATTTTCCCATCCTTGGATGTATTTGGAATAATCTTGTCGACCTGCCCTACTTTTAATCCATTAATGGAAACGGGTGCAGATTGAGCCAATCCTTCTACATTTTCATATTTTGCGTAAAATATATTGTCGGTAGTAAAAAGGCTTCTGCCTTTCATAAATTGGAAAAGCACGACAAAGCCAACGATGGCTATAAGTGCAATTATACCAGCTTTTAATTCTTTACTGAACTTCACTTGCTAAATTTTTTCTAATGAGCAAATATAATACATTTAAATGAATGTTTTTCTTTATTGCTCTGCGTTAAACACAAAAGAAGCGGCAAAAACTTTGCCGCTTTTTATCTTTATGAAAAATAAATTATTGTTGCTGAGAACCTAATTTGTTCCAGATTTCAATTCTGTAGTCATCAATATCAGCATTGTCCTGCAAGCTCTTTAACCAAGCCTGTCCGAACATTCCGCCATTTCTCTGAGTTACAGATTCTGTAAACTGCTTAAGATCTCCAGGCTGTTTGTTTACGGTTTCATTTTTCTTAATTAAAACATAAACCCCTGTTCCTCCTTCAACCGGATTGGAAATCTTACCTTTTGCTACTCCGAATGCAGCTCCGGCAACTTTTGGCTCCATGGCTCCTGCTACTGAAGGATTCAATAAATTAACCTGTGCAGACTGTTTTGTTGTTCCAAACTGTTTTGCAATCTGGTCAAGATTTCCTGCTTTACCAATTTTCTCAGAAATCTGTTTTGCAGCAAGCTTGTTTCTCACGATTACCTCAATCTGATCTCTTACAGATTCAGGATCTGCGGTACCTTTTGCCTGCTTACCATTTAAGTAAACTACAATTTTATCACCCGTCCCGTCTACTGTAAATAATTCAGTATCTCCTTTTTCTCTCTTCTTATCAAAAGCCCACGCAAGGATTTCAGCATCTTTCTCCGTACCTAAGCCCTGAAGCTGACCGTCAAATCTTTTTGCCTGCTTCGGATTAGAGAACTGATAATTTCCTTTTTTAGCAATATTCACAAAATCGTTGAAAGATTTCCCCTGAACCTGCTGAATGAATCTGCTGGCTTTCTTGTTTACCTCCGCTTCTGTAGCGTCAGATGGTTTAACTGCTTTTACCAGATTAGCCACCTTATAACTCATTGCTCCAGGCTTTTTATCTTCAATATTGATGATATGATACCCAAACTGAGTTTCTACCACACCTGTTGCGCCTTTAGGATTGTTTGCTAAATACGTCAGGAATTCAGGAACAAATGGTGTTTCAGGAGTCGTCCAGCCTAAGCTTCCGCCCTGAGCTGCAGAATTAGGATCATTTGAAAGCTTAAGGAATTCTGTAAATTTACCAGGATTAGCTTTCACAATAGCTCCGATAGAATCGGCCAGTTTTTTAGCCTGTTCTTTAGATCTTGTAACACCTTCTCCCGCAGGACTTCCTTTGAAAGCAATAAGAATGTGTCTTGATAGTGTAGAATCTGAAGTCTTTTTATCTAAAAGTTTAGAGACTACATAGAAATTCTGTTCTTTGTAAGGGCCGAAAGTCTGTCCGATAGCAGCAGAAGGGATCTGCGCCTGAATGGTCTGTGGCAATTGATTCGGCTTTACATACTGAGGATTGTAAGGCATATCAGAATTTGCCATAACAAACATTGAGTCGTTCTTTGTATTCTGGAAATTTTCCGTACCGCCACTTGCATCAGTTCCTCCTGAGAATAACTTCGTGATTTCTTTCTGAGCTGCTGCATCGTCTGCCGCACTCGGTTGAGAAGGAAAATAAACAACACCAAGGTTTCTGCTTTCTTCAGCTTTGAACATTACAGGATGCTGCTTGATATAGTTTGCAAGATCTTCAGTCGTAACTTTGATGTTATTTTTCTGAAGATAAGTTGTATAATCAATTTTTACAAAGTCGATATCAGCCAGCTGGTCTCTCTGTTTCATCAATTCTTCAGCCTCTTTTTTACCTGTCGTGATACCTTGTGAAATGTTAGCAAACACCTGTCTTGCCATCAATCTGTACTCAACAGACTTTCTGGTTTTCAGCCATTGGTTGTAACCTTCCGGCGATGTCGCTTTCATATCTTCGATCTGTTTTTTAAGCTCCTGGGTTTTGAAATTACCTTTCTCATCGAAAAACTGCTTCTGCTGAGCAAACATCTGATCATACTGAAGCTGATTCCAGAAATAATCTTCCGTCATTTCGAAGCCCATTTTTTCGAATTGCTGCTTGATTAGCTTAGACTGTATCAGCAATTGCCAGGCCTGTTCTTCAAGGCCAGTTTTAGGCTGCCCTTGTTGTTCTGCCTGCTGCTGTAACACAAAAAGCTGGTCATTAAACTCTTCACGGGTAATTTTCTCACCATTTACTTTTCCTAAAACATCAGGATTTTTACCAAAAACCTTATCAATACTATCGGGGTTTACAAGGAACGCCAAAAGCGCCAGTGCGATTACTCCCATCAAAAGCCAAGGTTTACTCCTAATTTGTCCTAAAATTGCCATTATATAAATTATAGTTTTTTATCAGGTTGCGAAAATACACATTTTTAAGAAATTACGGAAATCCAAGTTCTTTATTTTAGTTTTTAAAATTTAAATTTTACAAAAAAGGAAATTTTGACCGTATTTTTTAGCAAAAAACAAATGGCATACCTCTTGTCTCATAAAAGCACACCTAATATATTACGTGATTTGTAATATGTTTTGTGTATTTTACTTTAACGAATTAAAACGGCAATGACAATTTGTCATTCGATTTACTATGACAGAATTTGAAGATATAAGTTTAGAAGAAATGATAAGCGACGGATTTGATATCGTAGCCGAAGAGATCAACCTTTCCGATCTTTCTGAGACTGAGAAAAATTCCGGACAGAAAATATTTCCCATTCTTCCGGTAAGAAATATGGTAATGTTTCCCAACGTTGTCATTCCTATTACTGCTGGAAGAAAAACATCCATACAGCTATTGGAGGAAGCTCAGAAAAACGGTGACTTTATAGGGATTGTAAGCCAGAAGAATTCCGACCTTGATCAGCCTTCTGAAAAAGATATTTATCAGGTAGGAACACTGGCAAAGATCATTAAAATCATCAAATTGCCTGAAGGGAATATTACGGCGATCACTAAAGGATTTCACCGCTTTAAGGTTAAAAAGATTGTTGAGACTCAACCTTATTTTAAAGCTGAAATTTCAAAATTAAAAGATGCTAAACCAAAGAATAAAGAAGAATACGAAGCGCTGCTTGAGAATGTAAAAGATCTTGCATTAAAAATCATTGAGCTTGATCCCAATATTCCCAATGCTGCGAATTTCGCTATTAAAAACATCAACAATAATGATGATCTGCTGAATTTCATCTGCACCAATGCCAACTTTCCGTCCTCTGAAAAGCAAAAACTGCTTGAAGAGAAAAATCTTATGGAAAGAGCCAATAAATGCTATGAAATGATGCATGAAGATTTCAGAAAATTGGAATTGAGAAATCAGATTCATCAGAAAACTTCAAAAGATCTCGACAAACAGCAGAGAGAATATTTTCTCAATCAGCAGATCAGAACCATTCAGGAAGAGCTTGGTGGCGGACCGGAAAGTGACGTAGAAGAACTTATCGCGAAAGCGAGAAAGAAAACATGGAACAAAGAGGTTGAAGAGCATTTCCAAAAAGAAATCAACCGCCTGCAGCGCCAGAATCCTAATTCGCCGGATTATAATGTGCAGAGAAATTATCTTGATTTCTTTACAGATCTTCCGTGGGAAACTTTTACAAAAGATACTTTTGACATCGAAAAGGCTCAGAAAATTTTAGATAAAGCTCATTTCGGACTGGAAGACATCAAAAAAAGAATATTGGAACACATGGCTGTTTTAAAGCTAAAGAACAACATGAAATCTCCTATTCTTCTTTTGGTAGGGCCTCCGGGAGTCGGAAAAACGTCTCTTGGAAAATCAGTGGCTGACGCTTTAGGAAGAAAATACGTACGTGTTTCTTTGGGCGGACTTCATGATGAAAGCGAAATCCGCGGTCACAGAAAAACCTATATCGGTGCGATGGCGGGAAGAATCCTGCAATCGATTAAGAAATCAGGAACATCTAACCCTGTAATAGTTCTCGATGAAATTGATAAAGTAGGAAAAGGCATGCATGGGGATCCAAGCTCAGCACTTTTGGAAGTACTTGATCCTGAACAGAATAAATCATTCTATGACAACTTCCTGGAAATGGGGTATGATTTGTCTAAAGTAATGTTTATTGCCACGGCAAATTCACTTTCAACCATTCAGACGCCTTTGTTGGACAGAATGGAAATTATTCAGATTGCGGGATATACGCTGGAAGAAAAAATTGAGATTGCCAAAAGACATTTAATCAAAAAACAACAGGAAGAAAACGGTCTGGATTCCAAATCATTCAAGCTGGGAAATAATGAGCTGAAGCATATCATTGAAGCGCACACTTCAGAAAGCGGCGTAAGAACGTTAGAAAAAAGACTTGCCGCAATAGCACGCTGGGTAGCGCTGCAAACTGCTTTGGTGAAAGAATATGATCCGAAAATCTCTGTTGAAAAGATCGATGAAATCCTGGGAGTTCCAAGGCCTAAAAGTCTGTCGGAACTTACAGACGTGCCCGGAGTAGTCACAGGTCTTGCCTGGACAAGCGTAGGGGGCGATATCCTTTTTATCGAAAGCATTATCAGTAACGGAAAAGGCTCATTGACCATGACCGGAAACCTGGGAACGGTAATGAAAGAATCGGCTACCATTGCATTGGAATATATTAAGGCAAAACATGATGTCCTTGGAATTTCACAGGATGACATCGAAAAGAAAAACATCCACGTTCACGTTCCTGAAGGAGCAACTCCTAAGGACGGACCTTCTGCAGGTATTGCCATGCTTACCTCCATGGTATCATCATTTAAAAATAAAAAAGTAAAACCTCATCTTGCCATGACCGGTGAAATCACCTTAAGAGGAAAGGTTCTGCCAGTAGGAGGAATTAAGGAAAAACTTTTGGCAGCAACAAGAGCCGGGATACAAGAAGTAATTCTTTGCGAAGCCAACAGGAAAGATGTAGAAGAAATCAAAAAAGATTATCTTAAAAATCTGAAAGTTCATTATGTAAGCTGGATGAATGAAGTTCTGGAGCTTGCTATTGAAAAATAATAAACATTCATTTAATAATAAAACACATCTCAGATCGGGATGTGTTTTTTGATAGTGAAACTTAAATGAAAGCTATGAATGTGGCATGGAATTTTCTAACTTAAAGAATTCAAAATAATTTAAATTTTAAAACTCTTCAATTCGAAGGGTTTTATTATTTTTATACAACAGTTTGCAGTTATGAATTTTCTCCGACTTCCTTTTCTTGTTAAGCTTACGCTGGTTGTAGTTTCCATTATTGGCATTGGATATCTTCTGGCTTTAGGCGAAAGTATTTTAGCGCCATTCTTTTTGGCGTTTCTTATGGCCATGATATTTTTACCGTTTGCTAATTTTCTGGAACAGAAATTAAAATTCCCGAGATCATTTTCTACCATTTTTTCAGTTATGATTTTGCTGATCGTTATTACCGGGCTCATCTTCTTCTTTGGCTCACAGATTTCCAGCTTCAGCAAAGACATTCCGCAGCTTACCGAGCAGGCAACGCATGTTTTTCATGACCTCCAACGGTGGGTTTCCAGAACATTTAATGTAAAAATTGATGAGCAGTTTGCCTATTTAGATGAAGGTTTAAAAAAGCTATTATCTTCTACAGGAATCATCTTAGGATTTACTCTCGGCATTTTTTCTACTGGCCTGGGATTCTTAGCCTTTTTTATTCTCTTTTTTATATTTATATTAAATTACAGAAGAATTTTAAATAATTTTATCGTCAATGTTTTTACAGAAAAACACAAAAGCAGCGTTCAGGAAGTAGTTTCAGAAGTCAGAATAATGACAAAAAGATACATTATAGGACTTTGCCTTCAGGTTATTATTGTTTCGATTCTTACAACGGCTGTTCTTACTATTTTAGGAGTAAAATATGCTATGCTACTGGGTGTTCTGACGGGTTTATTAAATGTAATTCCTTACATAGGTATTTTTATTTCGCTTCTTATTTCCTGTTTTATTGCATTTGCGACCAACACTCCATCCACATGTATCTATGTTGCTATAGGATATGTTATCGTGCATGCTATTGACGGAAATATCATTCTTCCTTTTGTTGTAGGCTCTAAAGTAAAAATTAATGCTTTGTTTTCTTTTATCGGAATATTGGTCGGGGAACATCTTTGGGGTATTTCAGGAATGTTTTTGTGTATTCCGGCCATTGCCATTATTAAAATTATTTTTGAAAGAGTTGAAGGATTAAAACCTTGGGGAAAATTGCTCGGTGAGGAAGAAAAAATTAATAAAAAGAAAAAAACTTACAAAATTTCTAAAAATATTACTTTGAAGGAAATGGATTAATTCATAAGCAATGGAAACAAGCGATAAATAATGAAAATTTCACAATAAATTTAAAATTTATCTGCTTTTTAATCAACGGATTATAATTTTATTTAACTTTAATAAAATATCTTTTTTATGAAAGCTGTAAAATTTATTCTGTCCCTTCTTTTCGGATTAATGTTTATTAATGCCGGATTAAATAAGTTTCTAAACTACATGCCCATGGAAAAACCCACACCAGAGCAAATGAAAATCTTCAGTGCTTTTGGCGAAATCGGCTGGCTGATGCCACTTGTGGGAGCTGTGGAAATCATTGGCGGACTGCTGTTCATTTTTCCAAAAACGAGAGCGCTGGGAGCTATTGTCATTTTGCCTGTAATGGTTGGCATTGTTGCCCACGTATTTACACTGGATAAATCAGAAATGGGAATGGCAATTGCCGGCGTAATGTTTCTGATTAATCTATGGATGATCATCGACAACAGAGAAAAATATAAACATCTTGTAAGCTGATTAATAGGTGAATGGTCAATGGTCAATTCGCTATGCTTGTTAATTTAAAAAAATTCACTTGCGAAGCAAAATTGACCATTGACCATTGACCATTGACATTAAACGAATGCACTGAAGCCTGTAATCGATCTTCCTACAATCAAGGAGTTTATCTCTTTTGTTCCTTCATAAGAATAGATGGCTTCGGCATCGGCGACGAATCTTGCGACGTCATACTCCAGCAAGATTCCGTTTCCGCCCATAACCTCGCGGGCTCTGGAAACAATATCGCGGGTTCTCATCGTGCAGAAAACTTTTGCAAGAGAAGCATGTTCATCTTTTAAAATTCCTTCATCCTGCATTTCGGAAAGCCTGAAAACCATTGTCTGCATTGCCGTAAGATTAGAAAGCATTTCCACCAAATGTCCCTGAATCATCTGGAAAGAAGCGATTGGTTTTCCAAATTGTTCTCTTTTTCTGGTGTAATCTAAAGCACTTTCATACGCTCCTCTGGCGCAACCAGTAGCCATCCAGGCCACTCCTGCCCTGGTCATCCGGAGAACTTTTGCCGTATCTTTAAATGAATTAGCATTTTGCAAACGGTTTTCTTCAGTAATAAGGCAATCTTTAAGTGTAATCAATCCGTTCTGTACGATTCTCAACGCCATCTTTCCTTTTATTTTTTCGACAGCATATCCGGGATTATCTTTTTCAACAATGAAACCTTTCACTTCGCCATCATCAAGATCTCTTGCCCAAATGATAATGATATCAGCAAATGTTGCATTTCCGATCCACTTTTTTTGTCCGTTTAAAACCCATCCCTCGGGAGTTTTTTTGCAGGTTACCGTTAAACCGCCTGCCGCTCCGGAACCGACTTCAGGCTCCGTTAATCCAAATGCTCCGATTTTTTCAAATTTCTGCATCTGAGGAAGCCATTTTTGTTTTTGTTCTTCAGAACCGCAGATATAAATCGAACCCATTGACAAGCCAGACTGTACCCCAAAGAAAGTCGCAATAGAAGCATCTACCCTAGCCATTTCCATGGCCAGCACTCCTTCCATTAAAAAAGGTAATCCGGGACAGCCGTATCCTTCATAAGTGACGCCACAAATATTCAGCTTCTGGAATTTAGGAATCAATTCATGTGGAAATTCGTCCCGCAGCCAATAATGATTCACCAAAGGTTTTACTTCTTTTTCCATAAAATCTCTTACTTTAAGCTGAATTTCCCTTTGCTCCGGGCTTAAAGTATGGTAGATATCGTAAAAATCTCCGTCGATCGGCGGAAGATCTTTCTTTTTCTTGTTGGGATCCAGCATTTTCATCATGCCTTTCAATTGCTTATCATCCAGCTTAGAGAAGTTCTCCATTAATTTAGGAAGATTTACTTTTTGGGAAATAGCACTCAGCTGATCAAAGTCAATGGATCTGAATAACTCTATCGCGTTTCTGATTTTGGAAAAAGTATTAGACATATTATTTGAAATTTAATTTGTAAAACATCAGCAAAAATCAATCCGAATATGGTATCCATGCAGACAGAACAATTTACAAATTACTGACTTCAAGATATTTAATCCACTATATATTATTTACAAAACTTTTACGTGTGATTTTCAAATATTACAAATGATTCAGCCTGAACTTTGGATTAAGCAAAACATTAAAAAATAAATCTATGAAAACAACGTACATCAGACTATCATTAGCAAGTGCCCTTTTACTGGGAATTTATTCATGTAAAAAAGGAGAAGCTACGGCAGATTATAATGCCGGTGCAGAAGCAGATTCTGCGACAACGATTATTTCAGACAGTATCTCATCTGCAGCAACGATGAGTGTAAAAGACAAACAGTTCATTAAAACCGCTAATGTGAATATGGAAGTAAAAGATGTTTATGATGCCACCATTTCCATTGAAAAATCTGTTCAGGAACTTGGAGGATTTGTAACACACAGTGATCTGAAAAGCAATGTTATTTCGGAAGATACCTATAACACATCGGATCAGGAAGCAATGCTGATTAAAAAATATCAATCAGAGAATACGATGCAGGTAAGAGTTCCGACTGCTAAGCTTGGTGAATTACTTACCTTAATAAATAACAAGAAACTATTTCTTAATTCAAGATCCATTAATGCAGAAGATGTGACTTCAGGGATAAAATATGCTGAACTGGAAGCAAAAAGAATCAAAAAAACCGAAGAAAATATTGACAAACTGAAGACCAATAAAGATAAAGTCAATATGAGTAATGAAAATATGGCAGAAGCCAATCATCAGCAATTGGCAAACATGGACGTAACTGATAATTTAAAATACAGTACTGTCGATATTTACATTAAAGAACCTAAATTAAGAGTTGCTACAATTGCTATTACCAATACCAAAAGTATTGATGATCAATATAAGTTTGACTTTGTATATGGTGTAAAATCCGCTTTCGTGGAAGGATTTTATTTAATACAAAAAATTGTAGTAGGATTGATTACTATTTGGCCAATTATATTAATCGGAGCTGGAATCGTTTATGTTGTGAGAAAAAGAAAACCTTCCAAAAAGCAACAGCCGACCACTGAAATATAAGCTATCCTAACCTTCGGTTATCAACATATATTCAACTTAAAAACCTCTGGAAAAGTCCGGAGGTTTTATGCTTAAAATTTCCACTTTAAAATTTCAGGTTTTGTTTTATGAAGATGAAGAATCAGTTCGCCAAACAATGTATTAGCCCATGCAAACCATGATCTAGTAAAATCTTTAGGATTGTCGACGTCAAAAGACTCATGTATAAATCCCGTTCCGGCGTGAGTGGCTTTAAGCATTTTCAGGCATGAAATAATTTCCTCATTGTCATCAGTTGTTAGAGCCTGCATAATCAACCCGAGTGGCCAGATCTTATGTTCTCCGATGTGAGGTCCACCGATTCCTTTGGCAAATTTTCCTTCACTGAACCACGGATTTGCTTTACTTAAAGAAAATTTTCTTGTATTCTGATAGACTGCATCATCCTTTGAGGCATATCCTAAATACGGAATCGACAATAAGTTTGGGACATTCGCATCATCCATAAATAAAGCATTTCCGAAACCATCAATCTCCAGAGCATAAATTTTTCCGGCTTCAGGATGATTTAAAACAGCATATTTCTGAATCGCTTCATCCACTTCTTTCGCTAAACCTTTAAATTGATCCGAAGATGTTTCATCTTTTAAAACTGTTGAAAAAATCTCAGCTGTCTGCCTTAAAGAGACCACAGCAAACATATTGGAAGAAATCAAAAACGGATAAAAAGTAGCATCATCCGAAGGCCTGAACATCGAATGAATTAGTCCGACTTTTTTCGTAGGATTCCCGAATCCGCCTGCAAACTGTGTGTCCAAAGGGTTTCCGTTAGACCTTTGAAAATAATATGGCCCTTTTGAATCTTTTCGCTGCTGCTCTGTAAAGGTTTGCAAAATCAAAAACATTGCTTTTTTCCAATCTTCATCAAAAACAGAATAATCTCCGGTTATTTTCCAATAATTATAAGACAACCGCATCACATAACATAAAGAATCAATTTCCCATTTTCGCTCATGAATTCCGGGTTTCATTTGTGTGGAATCATCTTTCCACTCGCTTATTTTGTTGGCATCATCAAAAAATGCATTGGCATAAGGATCAAGAAGAACACACGCAACCTGTTTATTGATTACCCCTTTAAGCAGATTTTTAAGCTTTTCATCTTCATTTGCCAGATTTAAATATGGATAAACCTGCGCCGAAGAATCTCTGAGCCACATCGCATCGATATCTCCCGTGATAACGTATGTGTAAGGTTTATTATTTTTATGATAAAATTTTACCGTTGTATCTAAAGTATTAGGGAAACAATTTTCGAACATCCAGGCCAGCTCCCGGTCAGCAATTGATTTTTTGATATCTTTAATGGTTCTTTCAACGGCTTCTGAGATAAATTTCCTCTGAGAAATTGCGGGCCTTTTTGAGACATAATCTTCTGAATAAATAAATTTTGCAGATGCAGGCAGTGCAAAAAAGCCAAGCCCTAATGATGATTTCTTGATAAAATTACGTCTGTTGATCATTGTGCCTATAATATTTGATTTTAAAAATAATGATTTTAGAATTAACACCAAATCGCGGACTGATTTTTAATCATCCATTAACATCATTGGATTAAAATTGCGTAAATTTGCAATCAGTAATTTTGTATAGGGATTTGGCATTCAACCATCCTAATTCCCAAGTCACAATCTAATTTCTAAATATATGCTATCAAAAATAAATCCTACCCAAACCAACAGCTGGAAAGCGCTTGATGATCAATTTGCTAACAATGATTTTGATTTAAGAAGTCTTTTTAACGACAATCCGAATCGTTTTAATGAATTTTCCATCAAAAGAACCAACTTTTTGTTTGATTATTCTAAAAATCTGATTGATTCTAAAGTAAAAGGCCTTTTGCTGAATCTTGCTGAAGAATGTGAGCTGAAAGATGCAATCTCCAAGATGTTTTCCGGTGATAAAATCAATGAAACGGAAGGAAGAGCGGTTCTGCATACAGCTTTGAGAGATTTCTCCGACAAAGAAATTGTAGTGGACGGACAAAATATCAAACCTCAGATCAAAAGAGTGCTTGATCATATGAAATCTTTTTCCGAAAGCATTATTTCAGGCGCTCACAAAGGTTTCAGCGGAAAAGAAATTACGGATGTTGTAAATATTGGAATCGGCGGTTCAGATTTGGGGCCTGTGATGGTAGTTTCGGCTTTAAAACATTTTAAAACCAGACTCAATGTTCATTTTGTTTCTAATGTAGATGGTAATCATATTGCAGAAGTTGTAAAAAATTTAAATCCTGAAACCACTTTATTCATCATTGCTTCTAAAACATTCACGACTCAGGAAACGATGACGAATGCTCATTCTGCAAGAGACTGGTTCTTAAAAGCAGGAAAACAGGAAGATGTAGCAAAACATTTCGTGGCTTTATCAACTAACGTTCAAGCTGTTAAAGACTTCGGAATTGCAGAAGAGAACATCTTCGAATTCTGGGACTGGGTTGGCGGAAGATACTCATTGTGGAGTGCAATTGGCTTAAGTATCGTTTTGGCAGTGGGTTATGAAAACTTCGAACAGCTGCTTAGAGGAGCATATGATACAGACCAGCATTTTCAGACAGCCGATTTTGCTGAAAATATTCCTGTTTTAATGGGATTGATCGGAATTTGGTACCGTAACTTCTATGCGGCGACCACATATGCAATTCTTCCTTACTCTCAATATTTAGACAGGTTCCCTGCATATTTCCAACAGGGAGATATGGAAAGTAATGGAAAATGTGTTGACAGAAACGGTGAATTTGTAGAATATGAAACCGGGCCAATTATCTGGGGAGAACCCGGAACAAACGGCCAACATGCTTTCTATCAGCTGATTCACCAGGGAACAGAATTGATTCCTGCAGATTTTATTGCTTATGCTACAAGTCCGAATAAAGTTTCGGATCATCAGGATAAATTATTAGCGAACTTTTTTGCTCAGACTGAGGCACTTGCCTTTGGAAAAACAGAAGAAGAAGTTGAAGCAGAATTAAAAGCTTCAGGAAAATCTGACGAGGAAATTGAGTTTTTATTAAACTATAAGGTCTTTCACGGAAATACACCTACCAACTCTATATTATTCAATGAATTAACTCCTTTTTCATTAGGGCAGCTGATTGCTTTGTACGAGCATAAAATATTTGTTCAGGGTGTCATCTGGAATATTTTCAGTTTCGACCAGTTCGGCGTGGAATTAGGAAAAGTTTTAGCCAATAAAATCCTTCCGGAACTTGAAAGCAATGAGACGGTTAGCTCACATGATTCTTCAACCAACGGACTGATTAATTATTATAAAGCAAACAAATAAATTATTGCTGATTTTCATTAATTTTGATTAAAAATAAAAACACATGAGTACCATTACGATACATCTTAAAGATAAGGAAGAAGAAACTTTAATGGAAAATCTTTTGAAAAAAATGAAAATCAGCTTTGAAAAAAATGAGGATGATTTTGAGCTTACGGATGAAATGAAAAGGGTGATTGATGAAAGAAAAGCCAAAAATCACAAAGAGTTTACTCCGGCAAGAGACTTTTTAAAAAAATTGAAAAACAATCATGGCATTTGAAATTTTCCAATATCCCGAGGCAGATGAGGATATTTTGGAAGCTGTAAATTATTATAAAGAAATTTCAAACACCATTGCATCTAACTTTGAAAAACAAATTTCAAAAGCCTATGATCAATTAGAAAGAAATCCTTTTTTTCAAATTCGATATGATGATGTGAGAGCACTTCCTCTTAAAAAGTTTCCTTACATCATTTTATTTCATATTGACGAAATTAAAAAATTCGTTTATGTAATTTCCGTTTTCTGCACTCATCAGAATCCGGAAAAATATCCCTAAAGTCTAATAGTAAAAAGTAATAAAAGTAAAAATGGCAGAAATTCTTGACGG
Source organism: Chryseobacterium sp. 27AL (assembly GCF_057815395.1). NCBI lineage: Bacteria > Pseudomonadati > Bacteroidota > Flavobacteriia > Flavobacteriales > Weeksellaceae > Chryseobacterium > Chryseobacterium sp. 27AL. Next base: position 47,810 of record NZ_JBYRIW010000006.1, read on the forward strand.
ATTAAAAATATCCAAAGAAATAAAACAGGAAATTAAGGCTGAAGTTGAAAAAATTGTTGCTGGAAAAAGAAGAGCTCCACATTTGGTAGCCATTCTTGTAGGAAACAATGGGGCAAGCAAAGCCTATGTCAATTCAAAAGTAAAAGACTGCGAAGAAGTTGGTTTTCAATCAAGCTTAGTTAAATTTCCAAGTACGGTTTCTGAATCTGAATTATTGGAAAAAATTGATGAATTAAATAAATCCAAAGCGGTGGACGGATTCATCGTTCAGTTGCCTTTACCGGATCAGATCGATCAGGAAAAAATTATTAATGCTATTGATCCAAGAAAAGATGTTGATGGTTTCCACCCGGAAAACTTCGGAAGAATGGCGTTGGAAATGGATACTTTCCTGCCAGCTACACCGTTCGGTATTTTAACATTACTGGAAAGATACAATATTGAAACAAAAGGTAAAGACTGTGTTATCATCGGAAGAAGTAAAATTGTAGGAAGACCGATGAGTATCCTGATGGGAAGAAAAGATTTCCCTGGAAATTCTACAGTGACATTGACACATTCATACACAAAAGATATTGAAGAATATACTAAAAAAGCAGATATCGTTATCACAGCTTTAGGAGATCCTCATTTCTTAAAAGGGGATATGATCAAAGACGGGGCGGTAATTATTGACGTAGGTATTACAAGAGTAGACGATGACTCTCCGAAAGGATATTATCTTGCAGGTGATGTAGATTTTGAAAGCTGTGCAGCAAAAGCCAGCTGGATCACGCCTGTTCCCGGAGGTGTCGGACCTATGACAAGAGCAATGTTGATGAAAAATACCATCATTGCGTATAAGACTTCAGTCTATAACGACTAATTTTAAAATGGATTTAGTAGAAGATATATTATTAAAAGAAGGTAAAATGCTCCCTGTAATGGAGCATTTTTACACTCTTCAGGGAGAGGGAGCGCACACCGGAAAAGCAGCCTATTTCATCAGATTAGGAGGTTGCGATGTCGGATGCCACTGGTGTGACGTAAAAGAAAGCTGGGATCCGAATTTACACCCATTAATGAATGCGGAAGAAATAGCAGAAACCGCTGCAAGACACTGTAAAACAATAGTTTTAACAGGTGGAGAACCTTTAATGTGGAATCTTGATATCTTAACATCAAAATTAAAAGAGCTGGGATGCTCCGTTCATATTGAAACTTCGGGAGCCTACCCGATGAGCGGACAAATCGACTGGATTACACTTTCTCCTAAAAAAACAGGATTACCAAAAGAAGAAATCTACCAAAAAGCACACGAGCTTAAGGTGATTATTTTCAATAACAATGACTTTAAATTTGCCCAGGAACAAGCTTCAAAAGTTTCGGAAAATTGCACACTCTATCTTCAGAGCGAATGGAGCAAACGTGACGAGATGTACCCAAAAATTACAGATTTTATTTTGGAACATCCGAAATGGAGAGCATCAGTCCAGACACATAAATATCTCAATATCCCGTAAATTTATGTAAATTAGCTTTTCGTATCCGTTAATTCAGATAGATGCAGAGAATACGATATTCCAGATACCTGAAATCAATCATTATTTTGCTTGACCTTTTGGTTATTGCATCTATTTTTATATTCTTTTTTGTAACAAGAAATCAAAATCTGAAATATAACGAGGAAACCTGGTATCAGAATTCCTTTTCTTTGATATTGCTGTTTTTGTTCTGGATGCTTCTGAGTAGCAGAACAAGAATCTACAATATTCCGAGAAATCTTACGTATACCCTATTTCTGGAAAGGATTCTCATTCATTTCCTGTTGTTCATCCTTGGAGTATTATTAATTGGAAAAGTAAGTTATAACGTCTTTTTTAATTCGGACATTTACTGGCTTTCATTTTATCTTTTCTTTTTTATTTTTTTAGTCAGGTCAATGATCTTCTTCTGCATAAAATACTTGCGAAGTCTTGGTATCAATCACCGGAATATCATGTTTCTTCATGAAAACAGCTCGACAGATGTTTTAAAAAATATATTAAAAGAAAGAAAAGATTACGGCTACAAGATTTTCGAATATAGTAAGGATGAAATAAAAACAGAAGAGCTGATAGAATTCTGGAAAAAAAACGGCATTCATACCTTATTTATTCCGCTGGAGAATACTTATACCCCAACTACAGAAAAAGAAATCTTCAGGCTTGCAGAAGCTAACAAAGTGCACATCTCACTGGTTCCCAGTATAACGCAGAGTGATTTCTTTTTGTATGACATGGGATATATTCAGACACAGCCGGTTCTTAATCAGACAAAATATCCACTTGAGTTCTATTCTAATTTCTTATTGAAGAGAACTTTTGATATTGTATTTTCCGTGATCATATTGCTTGGAATCTGTTCCTGGCTATTTCCTGTTATTGCCATTCTGATTAAAATGACATCAAAAGGCCCCGTTTTTTTTATACAGGAAAGATATGGTTTTCATGAAGAAGTTTTTAAATGTATCAAATTCAGGACAATGGTGGTGAATGACCACTCTACTACAAAAACAACATCAGAAAATGATATAAGAATCACCCCATTCGGTAAATTTCTGAGAAAAACCAGCCTTGACGAGATGCCACAGTTTATTAATGTCCTTAAAGGAGACATGTCAATTGTAGGACCACGACCGCACATGCTTGCAGTAGATAATTATTACAAACCGAAGATCGGAAGATACAGCCTCAGAAGCATGGTAACACCCGGAATTACAGGCCTTGCCCAGGTAAATGGCTTACGCGGTGATGCCGGAAATGTAGAAGTGGAAATGAATAAAAGAGTTTTGGCAGATTCTTTCTATGTAAGAAACTGGAGTTTTATGCTCGATCTGGTTATTGTTTTAAAGACCATTCTCCTGGTTATTGGCGGAGATAAAAATGCAAAATAAAAATTTTGGTCTACATTATGATATACTAAAAAGAATATTGAACAGAGCCTGTATCTGATCTCAATCTTTAATTAATTAAATAAAAAAAAGTCTAATTTAGCAGAATGTTAAAAAAGTTTTTTACAGCAGTCGGAGAATACATCATCCTTCTTGGCAAATCTATGCAGAAGCCGCAGAAAATGAAAGTTTTCTGGAAGCTCCTTATGAGAGAGATCAATGACCTGGGCGTTAATTCTTTTGGCCTTGTGATTTTTACTTCTATATTCGTAGGAGCTGTTGTAGCCATTCAGATGTTCAATAATTTTGATGCTTCTTCGTTTCCCATTCCTCCTTCATTTGTAGGATACGCTACAAAAGCCGTTTTGGTTTTGGAATTTTCTCCAACCATTATCAGTCTTATTCTTGCAGGTAAAGTAGGATCTTATATCGCTTCAAGTATAGGAACAATGAGGGTTTCGGAGCAAATCGACGCTCTTGATATTATGGGTGTAAACTCTCCTAACTTTTTAATTTTACCAAAAATTGTCGCCTGTGTCATCTTTAATCCTTTACTTATTGCCATAAGTATTGTATTTGGTATCGGCGGAGGTTATGTGGCGGGTATTTTAACCGGAAACTGGACAACTAATGATTATATTGTAGGAATTCAGATGTATATGCCGAATCTGTTTATTTATTATGCATTTACGAAAACAATTGTTTTTGCTTTCATTATAGCAACAGTACCTTCTTATTACGGATACAATGTAAAAGGGGGTTCACTGGAAGTAGGTAGAGCCAGTACGCAGGCAGTGGTTTGGACAATGGTATTCATTATCCTTTCAGAATTACTATTAACCCAATTAATATTAAGCTAATGATTGAGGTAAAAGATCTTAAGAAAAGTTTTGATGAAGTTGAAGTACTTAAAGGAATTTCAACAACTTTTGATAAAGGAAAAGTAAATCTGATTATTGGGCAAAGTGGTTCCGGAAAAACCGTATTCCTAAAAAGTCTGTTGAATGTTTATCAACCCACTTCGGGAGAGATCCTTTTTGATGGCAAAGACATCAATGTCATGTCAAGGGACGAGAAGCAGCATCTTCGTTCCGAGATCGGAACGGTTTTCCAGGGAAGCGCATTGTTTGATTCTTTAACGGTTGAAGAAAACATTATGTTCCCGCTGGATATGTTTACCAATTTAACATTCAGGGAAAAGAAAAGACGTGTTTTTGAAGTAATCGGAAGGGTACATCTTGATAAAGCCAATAAGAAATTTCCCTCTGAGATTTCCGGGGGAATGCAGAAACGGGTAGCGATTGCCAGAGCGATTGTCAACAATCCTAAATATCTTTTCTGTGATGAGCCAAATTCCGGACTGGATCCTTACACTTCCAATGTAATCGACGATCTGCTGCTGGAAATTACAAAAGAGTATAATACCACGACCATCATCAATACACACGACATGAATTCTGTAATGACGATTGGCGAGAAAATTGTATACCTCAGATTAGGAATCAAAGAATGGGAAGGCAACAAAGACATTCTGATTACAGCAGGCAATAAAAATCTTATTGATTTCGTTTATTCATCAGAATTATTTAAAGAACTGAGAGAATATTTGCTTGAAAATAACAAAACCATTGATAATACAATTACAAAAATAGAAGATAATGAAAAAGATTCTTAGTATAGCGTTAATAGGTTTTTCTATATTCGCTTCCGCACAGATTTCTCTGGCAGGTAAAGCAAATATAATATTTCCTACAGGATCACCTTCATGGCAGAATATTAAAGGAACAGTAAACCAGGCGATTGAAGGAGAAGGAAAAAACAATGCCGGCTTCAACGTAGGTTTGTCTTTAAAAGTAGGATTACCTACTTCATTTTATCTAATGCCGGAATTATATTATACCAACTTTAAAAATGATTTTACGGTTGGTCCTACAACTTTTGACATCAAAAGTAGCAGGATTGACTTACCTGTACTTTTAGGGTATAATATTTTAGGAAACACATTGGGTGTTTTCATAGGTCCGGTGGCAAGTTACAACTTAGCTAAAGAAGACACATTCAACGATTTTAAAGAAAATGCAAGAGATAATTTTACCGTAGGATATCAGTTTGGTGCTCAGGTAGAAATCTCAAAGCTAATTCTGAATGCAAGATATGAAGGCGCATTCAGTAAAGACACCAGAGAATTCATTAATACCAAAATTATGGGTGAAGAGATCCGATATGACAACAGGCCAAACCTTTTCATGGTAGGCGTTGGGTATAAGTTTTAGATTAAACTTAAATAATAATATAAATCCTCAGTTCTTCAGACCTGAGGATTTTCATTTCTAAGATTGAGCTCGGCTTCACGTCTGGCGATATCTGCCGCTCTTTTCTCCAGTTCTTCTTTTTCCTGCTGAAGCTTTTGAAATTCTTTTCTTTTCTGCTCAGCTTTTATAGCGCTTCCTTTGCTTACATACCCCACCATTCCGCCGATGATTAAACCAATGCCGATACCTCCTAAAATTCCCATGATATGAGGCATTCCCAAGTCATTAATTGTAAAATTATTAGCCGTTAGATAAAACAGAAGTATAGATAACGCTAAAAGAATAAGTCCTATTATTGTTAAATTTTTCATAGTGCTGTGCTTAAGATTAATAAAACTAAATGGCCTTACCAAATTTAATAAAAATTCAATAAGGCCTTACAAGATTAAATTTCTTTAGTGATTATATTTTACCACCTGCAGCCTTATAATATTCTAAAGCTTTAGGTAAATCTTTATTAATGTCTGAAATTCTGGTTTCAGGATTTGGGTGGGTAGATAAAAATTCAGGCTGTCTCGCTCCTTTAGATGCAGCTTCCATTCTTCCCCAGAAAGGAATTGCTTCTCTCGGATCATATCCTGCCATTCCCATCAGGTAAAGTCCCATTTTGTCAGCTTCAGATTCCTGATTTCTTCCATATTTCAACAACGCGACTTGAGAACCGATAGGATATACTGCTTCAAATACGTTTGCCCATTGAGCATTTGATATAGTCCCTCCTAAGATTGCTCCGCCGTATTGTGCTACCATGGCCTGAGAAATTCTTTCATTACCATGACCCGCCAAAGCATGAGACACCTCGTGCCCCAGCACAACGGCTAGTCCGTTTTCATTTTTTGTAATTGGTAAAATTCCAGTATAAACGGCTACTTTTCCGCCTGGCATACACCATGCGTTGAGTTCATTGCTTTGAATAAGATTAAATTCCCAGCTGTAATTGGCAAGGTCTGAAGAACGACCAATAGACTGGTAGTATCTTTCAGCTGCAGATTTTATTCTCGATCCTACATTTACCACCTTTTTTGCATCTGCCGTTCCTGTGATTACTTTTGATTTATTTAACGTTGATTTATATTCCTGAGCAGACATCGTCAGGATTTCCGAATTGTTTGCCAGCTGTAAAGAAGACCTTCCCGTGATCGGGTTGGTAGTACACGCTGCAACGGTAAGAGCCATCGCTCCTATTCCTAATAAATGTGTAAATTTCATAGTTCGAGTGTTATTATTCAACCTTTACAATTTTTATTCCAAAATAAATTTCAGATCCTATATTTGCATACAATTTGATGTTTAATTTAGCAATATATATTTAATTATGAAAAAGTTAATTTCAATCATATGCATGCTCAGTTTTCTGATGTTCTTTGAAAACTGTTCATCCCAGATTAATATGGATCCTCAGGCAGTAACTGCACTGATCAATTCCCAGGACTTTTCTTTCCATGCGCAAAGAGCAAACCCTACGAATTATGACGTCATTAATGTGATGACCTCAATGCCTAATGCGCCTGCAACAAGAATACTCGACCTGTCAGGAAGCAATTACAGTGTAGATGTAAGACCCGATAAACTGGAAGTGGTATTGCCTTATTTCGGAAGAGTTTTCAATCCTTCTTACGGTGACTCTTCACAAAACAGTTACAGATTTACATCAAAAGATTTTACGGTAAACAAAAGTCAGAACAAAAAAGGGACATGGGTTGTAAGAATAAAACCCAATGATACAAACAGGGTTGATGAGATCATTCTGGAAATTACAAAATCAGGAAGAGCTTTTACATCCATTAGAAGTAATGACAGGCAGCCTATTTCTTACGACGGATACATCACAAAAAATGAAGAGCAGAAAGTGCAGCCTTAAAGTATTAGTCTTTAGACAAAAACTTTTCAACGAATAATTTTGCTTCGGTGCTTGGATTGGAAACCAGTGCTGAAGCATTTTTTTTATGAAGAATATAAGCTTCCTCCAACGAATTACTCTTCTTCATTGCTGATAAAATATATTCCTGCACCCAGTATTCAAAACGTTTTTCAGCCTGCTGGTTCCTGACTTCAGAAAACCGGTTGGCTTTCTTTTTCAGGGAGATGAATTCATCTATCTTTTCAAAAACTTCATCAAGACCTTCATTACTTAAGGCAGATCCCAGTAAAACCGGAACTTTCCAACCATTTTCTTTAGGAGGAATAAAATCTAACGCTCTTTTTAATTCGAGTCTGGTATTCTTCGCTTTCTGAAGATTCTCTTTATCAACTTTATTAATGAAGATCACATCCACCATTTCCATGATTCCACGTTTGATTCCCTGGAGCTCGTCGCCTCCACCAATGATTTTTAAAAACAGGAAAACGTCTGTAATATCTGCCACGAGAACTTCAGACTGTCCTACACCAACAGTTTCGATTAAAATATAATCATATCCCGCAGCTTCACAGATCATCATGGTTTCAAAGGTCGTATTGGCAACACCACCCAGAAATCCTGAACTTGGGGAAGGACGGATAAAAGCATTTTCTTCTTTGGCCAGTTCTTCCATTCTCGTTTTATCGCCCAGAATACTTCCTTTGTTAATAGCCGAACTTGGGTCAATAGCGAGAACGGCTACCTTTTTACCATTGGCAATAGCAAGCCTGCCGAAATTCTCAATAAAAGTTGATTTCCCTGCACCCGGAACGCCCGTTACACCCACACGGATAGAATTTCCCGTAAATGGCATAATCCCTTTCAACAATTCTTCGGCTTGCTGGCGGTGCTCGGCCTTTTTACTTTCTACTAAGGTAATGGCTTTTGCAATCAGGCGTTTGTTCCCTGACCGTATCCCATCGATTAGCTCTTCTGTAGAAAATTTCATTGATTCAAAAATAAGGATTAAAGCGTGAATGATCAATAGACAATTGGCTTCACCTGATATTTTTATCCATAATCTTTCAGTTCATCCTAAATACGTTCAGGTTTCTTTAATATATTTTCATTAAATGGGTTAATGTTGAATGAGTTTATCAATTAAAATTACCACAGATTAACATGTTGATTTTAAACGTCCTATTCGCCACTGGAAAACGTCCCGTCGTTTTATACAAAACGTCTCGAGGTTTTAGGTAAAACGTTTCGACGTTTCAGGCAAAACGTCTCGACGTTTTGCGCTACTCTCACAAACATCCCTGCACACCCCTAATTTTTATTATTTCTAAATTATCCGCCGTTTCATCAATAAGAAGTGGAATTTGCTACATTTGTTTTAATCAAATAATGTAAAACATGAAAAAAATAATCGCTGTAGCATCCTTTACTGCCGTTTTACTGGCATCCTGTACACCAAAAGCTTCTACAGCAACAGCGCCTGCAGCTGCCACTTCTACTGCCGAACAGATCGCACAGGGAAAAACAATCTTCGAAAATGCATGTGGAAGATGTCATAAACTTCCGGACCCGACTTCCCATACCTCTGTTGACTGGGTGGGAATTATGAACAGGATGGCTCCTAAAGCAAAACTTACCGATGAGCAGCACCAGTGGGTATACGATTACATCGTATCTGTGAAAAAATAATCACCTCAAAAAAATATTATTATGAAAAAATTGATGTTGGGTATGATTCTCGGTTCTGCATCATTGGTAGTATCGTGCGGACCAAAAAGCATGGCGGTAACAGGGCCGAAGTATACTTCGTCTGAACAGCTGGCACAGGGAAAAACAATCTTCGAAAACTCATGCAACAGATGTCACAAGCTTCCGGACCCCGCGAAACACGACGATCAGGGCTGGCTGAAAACGCTTAGCAGAATGGCTCCTAAGGCTAAACTAAACGAAGATCAGCACCAAATGGTTTATGACTATCTGATTTCAGTAAATAAAAAATAAGTTTCTTCAGAAGATTCTTATACAAAAAGGAGACCTCACTGGGCCTCCTTCTTCTTTTTAAGCTTGCTTTTCTTGGGCATTTTTGATTTAATAAACTTCTTGCGGTCTTTTACCAGATTCAGGCTGTACTCGGTAAAGCAGTATTTTTCAGCTTCATTCAGAAACTTAATGGCATTGGCAAAACTTCCTCTTTTCTCGGAAAGCAGCGATCTGTGTAACCATAATGTTGCTTTATCAATCCCTTTGATTTTTAATGAATAGGCGATCAGCTTTTCGGCTTCGTGAAAATCTTCATTATCCAGGAGGCATTTAATGTAATATTGCGGTGTATTCAGATTGGCCACATCGCACTGCATAGCCTCTTCGAAATACAGTTTTGCCTTTTCATAATCATTCAGCATCTCACTGTAGATCCTTCCCATCAGGCAAAGGCTGTCAGCATCCTCTGGATCGTATGACAATGCATAATTCAATGCTTCCAGGCAATCCGGCAAGCTGTATGGATAATTGTCTAAAGCCTCAAAATAATATTTATTTTTCGTTAAGGTCATTTTTGTAAGTTTTTAATTCTTTCTTCAGTTGATTTCTTTGTTTCTTGAAAGATTTTTCCTGGTAATTCTTTTTAAAATCTATTCCGGAAAATGTACGAACCGGATTCCCTCTTTGCACCTGCAGATGATTGTTCCAGGTATCCTGCATTCTTTTCTGAAGCTGAATGATATTCTGCTCCAATACTTTTTCTTTCAGCCGGATAATGGAAAGTTTCTTATTTTCCAGCTGCGAACGGGAGTCCTGTACGAAAACACTTTGGCCTGTCGGGATGTGGGTGGCGCGGACAGCCGTGTTTACTTTATTGACATTCTGCCCTCCGCTTCCCTGACTTCTCGTAGTCTGAAACTGAATATCTTTTTCATTAAATTGAATCTTCTCCAAACCTTCCAGCTCAAAAACTCCGATGAACCAATTGCTTCTTTTGTGCAGCTTGCGGAATGTACTTTTGCCTGTCCAGCAAATGCTTCCCAACCAGCTTTCAAGAAAACCCGTCAGTTCCTTTGCTTTTAAAAGCAGGGTTACCGATTTCAGCGTAAGATTTTCATCCCCATTTTCCCGGTGAATGATTTCGTAATCGATATTGTTATTTTTTGCTTCCTCAAGGAAAATCTTCAGCACCTTTGCAACTACCCATTGGCATTCTAAAGGTCCTCTTCCTGAGGTTATTTGTATGAGTTTGTCCATTGTTGTTTGATTTGTTGTCGGTTGATGGTTTTCAGTTGATCGTGCTAGATTCTAACAACAATCAACCAAAAACTAACAACCATTTATTTATCCATCCTCACGATTCTTGGCTGGAAAGTTCCCAGAATATCGACCAGTTCGCTTTGTGCATTCATGACTTCGTTGATGTCTTTGTAGGCCATCGGTGCTTCTTCCGCATTTCCACCCATTAAGGTGACGTTCTTAAGTTTCAGTTCTTTCTTAATATCATTTTGAGTAAAAAGGCTTCTGCATTCACCTCTTGAATGCGCTCTTCCGGCACCGTGAGAAGCAGAATTCAGAGAATCCGGATTTCCTTTTCCTCGCACGATAAAACCTTTTGCCGTCATAGAGCCAGGAATCATTCCCAACTCATTTTCATTTGCCGGCGTTGCGCCTTTCCGGTGAACGATAACTTCTTTCCCATTGTGGATTTCTTTCCAGGCGAAATTGTGATGGTTCTCAATTCTCGCTTTCACCCTTCCTCCTACTGCTTTCACCAATCTTCTGTGGATATCGTCGTGACAGGCTGAGGCATAGTCTCCGGCAAGATTCATGGCTGTCCAGTATTCTAATCCGAGATGCGTACTTAAATCCAGCCAGGCGAAGTTTTGCGCTTCTTTTGGCAACGGACATTGTTCCGCAGCAACTCTGGAATAGTACTGGGCGATTTCTGCTCCTAATCCCCGGGAACCGCTGTGTGAAAGAATTCCCAAATACTTTCCTTTAGGAAGCCCGATCTGCTCATCTTCTTCGGTGATTTCCACTTCTCCGAATTCTACGAAATGATTTCCTCCGCCGGAAGTTCCCATCTGTTTGATGGCTTTTCCTTTTAACCTTCTCAGGATCGGGATCATATCGAAGGTATCTCTATCGAAAATCTCGTGGTCGATGTGAGATTTGTGTGTTTCGTACATCCCGAATTTCGTATGTTCGGCCAGCGCTTTTTCATATTTATCTTTGGCTCCGTCAAGATATGAGACAGGTGTATCTAAAATACTGAGGCTCATTCTGCAGCCGATGTCCATACCGACTCCATAAGGAATTACGGCATTTTCTACGGCAAGAACACCACCAATTGGAAGTCCGTAACCGTTGTGCGCATCGGGCATTAAGGCTCCCTGAGTTGAAATCGGAAGTTTCAGTGCGGTGTAGAGCTGGTTTTTTGCTTCATCCGAAATATTGTTTCCGAAAATATTAAAAGTCGCTCTGTTTGTGTTAAGCATTCTTTTTTCTGTTTTCTTTGATGAGAGTAATGCTTCAGCAATTTGTCCGAAGGTTAAATCCTTTTCAAATTGTTCCGGATTTTGCAGGATTTCCTTTAAAAGAGATTTCACATGATGGATGTTTTTTGTTGCAAAATTTCTCTTCATAACTTCCAAAGCAATGTTTACGCTTTGATTATTAGGGTATCCTATTTTTAATATATCTTTTCCTTTAAGTTTTAAATTTCCCATTGTTGTATGATTAAAGATGTTGATTCAAACCTCATAGGTTTTTGAAACCTATGAGGTTTATTAAACGGAACTTTATCCCTAGCCCGGATTGCAGCGGCTACCCCACAGCGAACCTGAAAGGTGAGCGAGGAGTAATAGCGGAAAGCCGGAAATAGCTTCAAATAAAAATTGTCTGCTATTCGGAAAGTTCCTGATTTATAAATCGATTTCGGGGAAACTTTTGAGTTTGAATATTGCGCAATAAAAAACCCGAAATCTTATGACTCCGGGTTTTGATATTTCATATACTGTTATTCTAAGAATGTACCAAACCACGAAGCCTTACCACCATAAGCGGTAATCCTATTGAAGAATTCTGAGTAAATCTGAACATTTTGCTTCGTTTTTTAATGGTTAAACTTGATTTTCAGATGCAAAGATAAAATAATTTTCTTTAGACACAATCTAAATTAAAGAATTGCAAATGAATAAATAAAGTAAAGCCTGCCGAAAATTCCGGCAGACTTATTTGTTAATGAGATTCTATTAATCTTTTGACCCCAAACTATCCATATCATCATCCATTCCTTTTATTTCATTGGAATGATAGACTCTTTCTGATCCCAGAAAATAGATGTTGTGTCTCGCTTTTGCGATAATTCCGTTGTATTCTTCTTCGGTCATTCCGTCAGGAATATCTTTTTGGTCTTGTGAAGGTTTTTTAAAAACTTCTAATGCCCCATTTTTATTCAAAATAGATTTTGCGGTGCTTGCCTGCTCCAGGTTATCGGCATAGACAATCACGTTATTTCTTCCGATACTGTGCTTACGGTAAGCATCCAACATTTCCGCATCGTGCGCAAAAGTATATTCGAAAAAACCTTTGGTCTGTTCGTCTTCCTGATAATGATCGGTTGATAATCCGCTTTCTACGCTTGATTTTGAAACAATAATATTTGCTTCGCTGAAACCGTTTTCTTTTAAATCTCTTTTAATTTCCTCTGTATCTACAGTCACCGGAAATACTGAAACTACTGTATAAGCCATAATGAAAATTTTCATTAAACTATACAAAAGCTGTGCAACTTATTGTTTTTTAATTTTAATTTAACTTAAATATTTTTCTAAAATATCCACCGCACACTTGGGAAGATTGGTTCCCGGCCCGAAGATAAAGTCGGCTCCGTTGGCATATAAAAACTCATAATCCTGCTGCGGAATTACCCCACCGACAACAATCGTGATATCATCGGCGCCAAGCTTTTTCAACTCTTCCACCACCTGAGGAACTAATGTTTTGTGTCCGGCAGCCAGAGAAGAAACACCAAGAATATGAATATCATTTTCTACTGCCTGCTTCGCCACTTCCTCCGGCGTCTGGAATAACGGAGCAACATCCACATCAAATCCCATATCTGCAAATGCTGTTGCCACTACTTTTGCCCCTCTGTCGTGACCATCCTGTCCCATTTTTGCGACCATCAGCCTCGGGCGACGTCCTTCTTCTTCTTCAAATTTCTGAGTAAGCTGAAGCGCTTTTTCAAAATATTCATTTTTTCCTGCATTCATGGCATATACTCCTGATATTGTTCTGATATTGGCTTTATATCTTCCGAAACTTTCTTCCATGGCATCGCTCATTTCGCCAAGGGTCACTCTTCTGCGGGCTGCTTCGATACACAATGCGAGAAGATTTCCTTTTCCTGTTTTGGCAGCTTCGCGGATTTCATTTAAAATCTGACCGACAGCTTCCGCATTTCGTTCTTCTTTTATTTTATTTAGTCTTTCGATCTGCTTTCTGCGGACTTCCGTATTGTCGATATCTAAGATTTCTATCTGATCCTGTTTTAAAGCTGATTTAAATGAATTTACGCCAATAATAAATTCTTCACCGCTATCGATTTTTGCCTGTTTTCTTGCTGCCGCTTCTTCAATTCTCATTTTCGGAATACCTGCTTCGATGGCTTTTGTCATTCCTCCTTCCTGTTCGACCTCATCAATGTACTTCATTGCTTCTTCAATCATTTGCTGGGTAAGGCTTTCCACTAAATTACTGCCTCCCATAGGGTCTACCACGTCACAGATTCCACTTTCCTGCTGCAGAATAATCTGTGTATTTCTTGCAATTTTTGCAGAATAATCTGTCGGCAGCGCAATAGCCTCATCCAGAGCATTCGTATGAAGAGACTGGGTTCCTCCCAATGCTGAAGACAGTGCTTCAATCGCTGTTCTGGTGATATTGTTGAAAGGTTCCTGCTCAGTTAAAGACCAACCGGAAGTTTGCGAATGTGTTCTTAATGCTAAAGACTTAGGATTTTGTGGATTGAACTGTTTTAAAAGGGTTGCCCAGATGTATCGAGCAGCACGCATTTTTGCGATTTCCATGAAGTGATTCATTCCGATGGCCCAGAAAAAGGATAATCTTGGTGCGAAATCATCAACGTTCATTCCTGCTTTTATCCCTGTTCTAACATATTCCAATCCGTCTGCAAGCGTATAAGCCATTTCCAGCACTGGTGTTGCACCGGCTTCCTGCATGTGATATCCTGAAATTGAAATCGAATTAAATTTCGGAATATTCTGGGAAGTGTATTCAAAAATATCTGCAATGATTTTCATGGAAGGGGCCGGCGGATAGATGTAAGTATTTCTCACCATGAATTCCTTCAAAATATCATTCTGGATCGTTCCTGAAAGCAACTTCTGTGAAACACCCTGCTCTTCTGCAGCAACAATATAAAAAGAAAGGATCGGCAAAACAGCTCCATTCATTGTCATGGAAACAGAAATCTGATCTAATGGAATTTCATTAAATAAAATCTTCATATCTTCGACAGAATCTATAGCTACCCCAGCTTTTCCGACATCACCAACCACTCTTGCGTGATCTGAATCATACCCTCTGTGGGTTGCTAAATCAAAAGCGACGGAAAGACCTTTTTGCCCTGCCGCCAAGTTTCTTCTGTAGAAAGCATTGGATTCTTCCGCCGTTGAAAATCCGGCATACTGGCGAATCGTCCAGGGTTTCTGAACGTACATGGTAGAATAAGGCCCTCTTAAATAAGGTTCTATTCCGGGAGTCGTGTGAGTTAATTCTTTGTCTTTAACGTCTTCTGCCTTGTAGGAGGATTTTAATTGTAATCCGTCTTTTTCAAAACTATAGATTTCAGTATTCTTTAATGAGATATTAAAATCTGGTTTTTTAACAGAAATTGTTTTTCGCATTTCAATATTTTTGTTCTGTAAAGTTAATTTTTTTAGATGAAAATGAAAACTTTCATAAACAACTGTTCGTCAACAAATAACAATCCCGGACAAACATCCGGGATTATGAAAACAGACTGAAATAATTATTTTTTAATCAGTTTGGTTGTATATGTTTTGGAATCATCCTTAATAGTAATTATATACACTCCTTTTATCAGTTCTGACACATTAATTCTTTGATTGTCAACTTTTCCTGTCTGAATCAGTCTTCCATCTGCACTGTGGATTTTATATTCAGCGCTTCCTTTCAGATTTTTCACCTCAACAAATGTATCTGCCGGATTTGGATAGATAGAAATCTCAGATTTTGAATCTTTTATTTCACTAACTGCGAGGTTTGACTCGGAAATTTTAACCGAGAAATCCTTAAAAGATCCCTGTGAAATAACACCTCCACCACTTACCGGAACAGAAGGACTTCCACATGGGCCTGATGCTGTATTAAAGAAGGTGTTGGCAACCCTCATTCTTAAAAGTTTGTTTCCCGAATAAGCTGTAGTAGGAACAGTAAATGTAAATGATCCTGTGTATTGCCCACTAGCCGGCGGATCTGTACTTACAGAACCTACTTTTTCAGAAGTTTCAAAAACACCATTTCTATTATAATCAATCCATACTTCCATTTTATCATTATATGTTGAAGCTGTAGTTCCTACATTAAAGTAAGAAAAAGTATACTGCGTTCCTTTCGTTAAGTTGATTAATTTATTTGTATCTTCAGTAAAATCTCTGTAAGTACTAAAAATTGTACTATAATATAATTCTGAATATGTCAAATTGCTTAAAACAAATTGTGCCAAACCACTATTGTAAGAGAAGCTTGCAAAACTATTTCCTCCCGTTGTCATTAAGCAGTAATCTACTCCTGTTTTCAATCCTTTTGTTTTAAAAGTATAGTTTGGGGAAAAAGTTCCAACAACAGTATTAACGACAGCTGCAACCTGAGCTTCATAATCAGATTCATCCTCAAGTCCTGTTAGCAAAACAGAGTTTATAGTGCTTGTCGTATTAGACCAGTTTGTCTGACCTATTTTCCTATATTGAATTGAATATGTTGCTCCAGGCACGCTATTCCATGACAGCCTTGCCGTTGTTTTCATTATTTCAGTGCTTAGTGCTGCGACACCTGTCGGAGCTGCGGAAGTTGATGTTGGGGCAATACCAATAGTTACTTGAGGAGAAACTGCATAGAATATGTTTCCAATAGCAGAAATCCTAAGTTTGACTGCACCCGTTAAGCTGGAAGGCATTTGCACAGTATAGCTTCCTGTATTTGGGGTAGAAGCAACCAACTCTGTCCACGTTGTTCCATTTACAAGATCGGTTGTATATTCAATTTTTACATTGGCTACATTATAGGGGGCTGCATTAGTATTAGCTACATCCCAGGTTATAGTGTTAGCCGCATTATTATACAAAATAGTAGAAGGTGTAAGTCCTGAAAATTTAAATGGACCGTCGCCACCAACAGTAACGGTAGTTTCGGATGAAATAAGCAATGGTCTGGTAGCATTTTCATCTCTTACTGTAACTGCATAGTTAAGGGTTCTAGGAATATATGAAACAGTTTCCCATTTTTCTTTATCTGTCAGATTACCTGCCATCACACTAGGGAGACTTGGGAAATATCTTCTTCCGCTGGTTGTTCCGAAATATGATCTCGCTATAGCTCCCTGAGCATTGTAACCCCATCCGCTATCACCGGAAATGGAATTATAGGAATCAACACTGTCGTACTGTTCCCACGCATATTTAATTGGATCAGTATCTGTCGCGGATGCTTCCAAATAGTAAGCAGTTCCTTTAGGAATAGTATAAGCAGTAAGAGGAGAAATTACCGGAGGAACATTTGTTGTAATCGTTTCTGATGTTCCACAAGATGTCTTGCTATCTAAGCTGTTTAATATCTGATTGATTGAGGAATAGTGAAAATAAGCATCAGTATAATCCTGTACATTATCTCCGGTAATTCCTGCATATCCCATTATGGTTGTTCCACCTCCCGGCTCTACATTTACTCCGGATCCTTCAGAAACATGGGAAAAGGTATGATTGGCTCCCAACTGATGACCCATTTCGTGAGCAACATAATCAATATCAAAAAGATCTCCTGTAGGATCTGTATTTTGAGTAAAGGCAGAACCCTTAGCCAAAGAAGTTGATGTTGCAGGATTTACACATGTCGAACCAATAGATCCGGCGTTGCCATTACCTCCTGAGGCATTAAATACATGCCCCATATCATAATTAGCATTCCCAACCTGTGACGTTAATGTCTGCTGCAATTGTAAATTTAAATTATTTGTATAGGGATCTGAAGTGGGATCTGTGAAAATGATATTTGGCAAATCCTGAACAATTAACTTAATCCCGAATTCTTTTTCAAAAACACCATTTACACGAGTCATCGTAGCATTCATTTGTATTACAGTGTTTGTAATTCCTCCGGCAGGGTCAAATTTCTTCGTGTACTCACCTGTGGTTGATAATGCCAATCTGTATGTTCTATATTTTGTAGTAGCAGGTCTGTCGGTAATTCCTACATTAGACAGACTTTTTTTCCCGTTGTTTTCTAATACTTTAATATCTTTAACGTTCTTTTCATCTGTAGTACATTCAAAGCCGTTATCACTTGCTGTTCTCTTGGTTTTATAAAATACACCATACGTTTTTTTATCCTTCGATATCGGTTCAATGAACTGGAAAACACCATCTTTAATAATCATAGACTGAATTTCCGTAGGGGCCGTACTGAACCTTACATATTTTGAAGGATCATCAACTCCTACCCCTACATAAGAGCCTAACTGATACCTTTCTGCCATGGATTTTTCTACTACAGGATTACTGTAAACAGCAAATTTCTCAATTTTCCCTTCCGCTGTGGGCAGGGAAATAATCACCGGTTTAGCACCATTTCCGGTTTCTTCTGCGTTCATTAGCATATTCCGCAGTACCGCAATATCAATCGTATAGGAATACCTTACATCCACTCCTTTTCTTACTTCTGAAAATTTTTGTGATGCAGGCTCCCATTTTTGGGCAAAAGCGCCGGCACTGAGACCCACGAATGAGCAAATCAATAAAGCTTTATATTTCATTTTCGTAATTAATTAATTGGTCTAAATTAAACATTTACGAAGGTTTTAACAAAAAAAAACGGACACTTTAAAAAAAAGCATCCGTTTTTATGAATTTTAAATATTTTTAATTTAAATTTTTAACCCCCATTTCAAATAAAGCGAAAGAAATCAAGTCTGCATTTTCACCAATCACCTGATCTGTAGATCTTCCGGCTCCGTGACCTGCATTTTTTTCAATCCTTAAAAGAATCGGATGATCACACGCCTGCTTTTCCTGAAGCTCAGCACCGAATTTGAAGGAGTGCGCAGGAACCACCCTGTCATCATGGTCACTGGTGATGATCATTGTGGAAGGATAGCACGTTCCTGCTTTTACATTGTGAACAGGAGAGTATGACTTTAAATATTCAAACATTTCCTTACTGTCTTCAGCGGTTCCGTAATCGTAAGACCAGCCTGCACCAGCGGTGAATTTATTATATCTCAGCATATCCAGCACCCCAACTCCCGGGAAAGCCACCCGTGCCAGGTCGGGACGCATGGTCATTGTTGCTCCCACCAGCAGTCCGCCATTTGATCTTCCGGATAAAGCCATAAACTGTTTAGAAGTGTAGCCTTTTTGCTGTAAATATTCTCCGGCTGCAATGAAATCGTTGAATACATTTTTCTTATTCATTTTTGTTCCGGCATCATGCCATTTTTTCCCGTACTCACCGCCACCACGGATGTTCGGAACGGCATAGATACCACCATTTTCCATCCAGATGGCATTTACGACAGAGAAGGCTGGCTGCAAGCTGATATTGAAACCTCCATAAGAATATAAAATCGTAGGATTTTTACCATCCAGCTTTGTTCCTTTTTTGTAGTTGATCATCATTGGAACTTTTGTACCGTCTTTTGAGGTGTAGAAAACCTGTTCAGACACATAATCTTCCGGATTAAATTTCACTTTAGGTTTCTGATACACTTCGGATTTCCCTGAATCTGCATTGAATTTATAGGTTGTTCCCGGTGTGATATAATTGGTGAATGAAAAATATAATTCTTTCTCATTTTCTTTTCCTCCAAAACCTGAAACATTTCCTTTTCCGGGAAGCGTAATTTCGCGGATCAGTTTTCCTGTTCTGTCATATTGTTTTACCTGATCAATGGCATCAATCATATATGTTGCAAAGAAATATCCTCCGCCTGTGGTGATTCCCAGAACATTTTCAGTTTCCGGAATTACATCTTTCCATGTTTCAGGAGCCGGATTTTTAATGGTTGTTTTTACGAGACGCATATTCGGCGCATCCTTATCGGTAAAGATATAGAGATCGTCTCCCTGGGTATCGACAATATCGACGTTGATATCAAAACCTTTATTGATCTGAACGAAGTCACCGCCGTTTTTAAGATCTTTTACATACAGTTCATTCCCATTGGTGGCATTGGCCGCAGAAACAATCAGATAACGCTGATCTTCAGAAACGCCTGCCCCAAGATATCTTCTGGGAGTTTTGTCTCCCCCAAAAATCAGTTGATCTTCCGATTGTTTTGTTCCTAATTTATGAAAATAGACTTTATGCTTATCTGTCATTCCGGAGAGTACAGTTCCTTCTTTTGGTTTGTCATAACTTGAATAATAAAACCCTTCATCACCCTGCCATGAGATTCCGCTGAATTTAACATCTATCAGCGTTTCATCGATCTGTTTTTTAGATAAAGCATCTATGATAATGATTTTGTTCCAATCACTTCCACCTTCTGAAATGGAATATGCCGCCAGATTTCCTTTTTTGTTAAAAGACAATTGAGAAAGTGAGGTTGTTCCTTTTTCAGAAAATTTATTCGGATCTAAAAATACTTCTGTTTCTTTCGTTTTATTATTGGTTCGATAGAGTACTGATTGTGCCTGCAATCCGTTATTTTTATAATAATAAGTAAAATCGCCTTCTTTGAAAGGAGCCGAAATTTTTTCGTAGTTCCAGATATCGGTGAGCTGCTTTCTGATTTCTTCTCTGAAAGGAATTTTTGCAAGGTAATCCTGGCTGTGTTTCACTTCTTCGTCGACCCATTTTTTGGTGGCTTCAGAGTCATTTTCAAGGTCTCTGAACGGGTCTGCAACAGCAGTTCCGAAATAATTATCGGTTTGCTTTCCTTTTAATGCTTTGGGATACATCATTTTTTGTGAATAGAATGTCGCCGAAAACAAGACTCCGGCGGTTAGTAATATTGGTCTGAATTTCATATTAAGCTATTTTCCCAAAAATAAGGAATCTAAATCAAATACGTCACAGTAAGAATTATTTGAAATAAAAAAATCCCCGGTTTCCCAGGGATTACAAAGATTCTATAATAAAGATTTTATAAATTTTCTTCTTCGCCTTTCATTTTTTCAGCATTTTCTGCCATGATAACCGCATCAATCATTTCGGAAATATCTCCGTTCATATAAGCATCAAGATTATACATGGATTTGTTGATACGGTGATCGGTAACTCTTCCCTGAGGATAATTGTAGGTTTTGATCTTAGCCGAACGGTCACCGGTAGAAACCATGGTTTTTCTTTGAGCCGCAATATCTCCCTGCACTTCCTGTAATTTGATATCATACAATTTGGCACGAAGCATTTCCATAGCCAGTTCACGGTTGGCCAGCTGAGAACGAGCCTGCTGACAAACGACTACGATTCCTGAAGGTTTGTGGGTAAGCTGAACTTTAGTTTCAACCTTGTTTACGTTTTGTCCTCCGGCTCCTCCCGAACGGGAAGTCTGCATTTCAATATCGGCAGGATTAATTTCCACATCCACTTCTTCTGCCTCAGGAAGAACAGCAACAGTAATTGCTGAGGTATGAACCCTTCCCTGGGATTCGGTTTCCGGAACACGCTGCACCCGGTGAACACCGGACTCGAATTTCATGATTCCGTAAACACCTTCTCCTTCCACTTTCATGATGAGTTCCTTGTAGCCTTTTGCAGCTTCATTAGAATCTGTCACTTCATGTCTCCATCCTTTAGTTTTGAAATACATGGAATACATTCTGTAGATATCTTCCACGAAGATAGCTGCTTCATCCCCTCCTGTTCCGGCACGAAGTTCTACAATTACGTTTTTATCATCTGCAGGATCTTTAGGAATCAATAATACCTTTAATTCTTCTTCCAGGCCGGGAATTTTTTCCAAAGCTTCATTTTTCTCAATTTTTGCTAATTCCACAAAATCTTTGTCGGATCCGTCAGCAATAATCTCGTCGGATTCTTCAATCGTATCCAAAGCACCTTTATATTGATCGTAAACTCTTACAATTTTCCCCAAATCACTATATTCTTTATTCAGAGAAGAATATCTTTTCTGATCTGAAATAACATCAGGCTGAATAATAAGGTCTGCCACCTCATTATATCTTTGTTTTATAGCTTCTAATTTTGGAATTAAACTCTTAGACATAGTAAAAATTTAGTTTGCAAAGATACGGATTGATTTGTAGATGTGCTAATTTCGGAAGAAATGAGTACCGATTACCAATTTATAGCCTTTTTAAAAAGAAAAAGACCGCAATTACGGTCTTTAAATTTTATTTTATAATCATCTTCTGGATAGCAACTCCTGAATCAGATGTTAAATGAATAAGGTATGTTCCCGGAGGATAGTTTATTTTTAATTCATAGGTTCCGTCTTCATTTTTCAGTTTAAAACTATCAAGTTTTTTACCGCTGATATCGTAAATTGAAATCTGTCCGTTTTTAGCTTTGTGATAAACTAATTTTGCCATATTATTTTTCACAGGATTATCTGCAATTTGTAAAGATAATTTTGACGCTGCATTTTCATCAGCTGTCGATAAACTTCCTGCATAATTTCCAAAAATCCTGAACTCTCCCGGCTGTAATGTGATGGTTGCCGTTGTAGAAGTAACGTTTGAAACCGTAGTATCCATAAGGTTTTGCCACTGTCCGGTGTAAGGGAAATACGGAACTACATTTTGTGCAGATGTCGTATAATTTGCCAGTACCACAATATTTTTCACTCCGTTTGTAATGGTATTGTCGTACACGTAAATTCTTGTAATCAGTCCGTTCGGATCATTAGTAAGGTTATTTGATTCTATAGTATAGGTTTTTGATCTGAAAACCGGATATGTATTTCTAATATTGATAATTTTAGCCCATGTATCATAAACAGCCTTTCTGTTTAAATCCGTATCATAGCCAAGGGTAAATGCAATTGGTTTTTCATCTGTTCTGCAACCGGAATTGATAGATCCGTCGCTGCATCTGTTGATACTGAATTCGTATCCAAGCTCACCAAACTGCCAGATCATTTTGGGCCCTGGAATGGTAAAAAATGTCGCTCCGAAAGTTTTCATCCTATCTAAAGCCGTATTAAGATTTTTCACATCGTAGCTTCCATTTACTGCGCCATAGGAAAGATTTTTAAACATCAATCGTTCTTCATCATGACTTTCGCCATAACCAACCCCTGACATATTGGTAAAACCGTGAAGCGAATGATTCATCCTGTCATAATTGCTGTCTTCCTTATAGCCCATCGTATTTTGGTTGTAAGGATCTGTCTGCTTATTCCATAGCAAGACGCCTTTTCCTTCTGCAATCCTGTAATTTGCCCACTGCTGTTCTTCCGCATCCGTTCCCAAATGTTCAAAAATCATATAGGAGTTCGGATCAATAGCCCATTGTCTGTCTGCATAATCTTTTAAAATATCTACTCTGTCCTGCTGATAGTCGTTGGTACATGGTTCATCATTTTCAGAGCAGCTTTGGGTAAATCCTTTGGTAAGGTCCCAACGGAAACCATCGATATGATATTCCGTTAGCCATTGTTGAAGGCATCTTTCAACGTAATATTTAGTTGAAGGACTTGTATGGTTGAAATCATTGAATACATTGTATGAATGTTTCGGTACTGTATTAAAGTATGGATTATTGGAGGCAACATCACCGTACCCGTCACCATCCGGATCTACATTCCATAGTCTTACTAATGGTGAACGGCCAGTTGCGTGATTAAAAGCAACATCTAAAATAACAGCGATCCCATTCTGATGGCAGAGATCAACAAATTCTTTAAACTTTTCCGGGGTTCCGTACGCTTTATCCAAAGCATAATGGAATGATGTATTATATCCCCACGAAAGATTTCCTTCAAATTCCATGATAGGCATTAGCTCAACAGCATTAATATTTAAGCCTTTTAAATAATTGATTTTATTAATTAATGACTGCCAGTTTTTTTCCTGAGTAAAATCTCTAAGCAGCAATTCGTATACTACGAGATTATCCTTTGAGGGTCGCTGGAAATTGGTAACCTGCCAATTGTAAGGAGCCTGCCCGGTTTTAAACATAGAAACTTCAAAACCTTGTCCCGCTGGAAATACCGGTAAATTCGGATAGGTTGAAGATGAAATCCATTGATCATCATAAGAAGACAGAATCTGCGGAGAATATGGATCTGCAACTTTTTTAAGGTCATTGGTTCGGTATTGGAACGTGTACAATTGTTGGGGAGTAAGACCACTCAATTCAATCCAGTACAGATCCGGATTGGTAGTATCTCTTTTCATGAGATAATTGTCATTTACTGTCCAGTTATTGAAGCTTCCAATGACGTGAACGAAATTTTTAAATGGCGCATATAATGCCAATCCCACTTTCGTCTGGTCTGTAGGATGATAATTTATTCCTTGTCTTATCCAGCTGGGAATAGCTTCAGAAACAACATTCCGAGGAACCTGAAGGATGAATGTGGCATTTTTTGTATTTGAATTGGCATCTGTAGCAATGAGTTCCATATTGGCATCTCCGGTTACCGTGTAGCTGTAAGAATAAGAAGTCGAAGCTGTGGAAGTTGTATTTATTACAGCTCCGTTGGCCTTGAGCTGAAATGTCGCATTAACATTTGTCGTAGCGGTAATATTAATGGAATTTCCGGAAGGTACTGATGTCAGGCTGTTTGCTAAAGGATTGGTCATGCTGATGTTCAGAATTCCTACATTTACCAAAACATCTGAAGTCTGATGCGCTCCTGTTTTATCCTTCAACAAAAAGCCAAGCCTTCCGATCCCCGTTCTCCCGTAAAAGGTTGTTGGCGTAAATGATAAAGAATAGGTGTCGGCAGTGGAATTATATGTAAGCTTATTCAGCTCATTGGAATTGTTCCAGCTCCCATTGGTAGGACAATCCTGGCTGTTCTGATAATTGGTATCCAAAGACCAAGACCAAATATAAACTGCATTGCTTGAAACTCCCCAGGCTGTTTCGTCAATCTGGCTCCCAGGAATAGTTAAAGTTATGGCATCCGTTTCATTAAAAGGATTTGGAGTAATGGTATAGCTTATCTGGCCAAACATTATGGTTACAATAAGCAATAAAATACCGGAATAAAATTTCTTCATAACGTTTCTTTAGTTACCACGAAAATAATTTCTTTTTTTGAAAACTAATTATGTATTATGAAAAAATGATAAATTTTAACATATTGCTATTTAGGCATTTCGGCAAAATGATTTTATTATTAAAGAATTTAAGTTTTTATATTATCATAAATATTTATCCTGATTTAATACAGATTGTTTTTTATTTCTCAGCAAGATGTATTTCATCAGATTTAATTTTAAAGAAACCGCAGTGCTGGAATTTCTTAAAATAATATAATTCGGATAAGTTCAGCAGTAAACTTTTATGTATAAGAAGACGCCCGTAACAATAATCATCGCCCCACCGAAAAAGCTGAATAAAAAAAACCACTTACCGAAATAAGTGGTTTTAGTATATGTTGTTTTGCTTTGATATTGCTTTCCCGGAATTCATGTGGGAAAACAATGACAATCAATTAATGATGTCCGTGGCTGTCGTGGCTATGGTCGTGAATAAAAGGACCATGCCCTTTTGGCTCATTGTAGATTACCTCTACACCTTCCTGCTCATACACCATTTTGCTTCTGATATCTTCAGGATCAAAAGGTTTTACTTTTCCGAAATATTCTTTCAAACCTTCAGTTAACCACAAAGGAATTACAAATCCGAAGAACATGAAAATACACCAGAATCCTACAAGGAACATAATTATGAAAAATACAGTCCAAAGGAACTGGTAAAACGGCCAAAATGCTGATAAAATCGTTATCATTTTTCTTAAAGATTTTAGGCAAAAATAGGACTTTTTATTTTTTTATACAAAAGATATGTGTCCTATTTTATTATTTATTTTAATTTTAAACTAGCCTTTTATTTTACCAAAGCGGTTTTCCGATTTTCAAGAACAACTTTTGCGATATCTTTTACCACTTGGGTCGGCGAGTTACAATCGCAGTTACTTAATCCTATCACATAAATATCTTCTTTAGGAATATAAACTCCCATAGACTTGAATCCAAAAATACTTCCGCCATGTTCTCTGGTTGGAACTCCGTTGATATCCTTCAAATGCCAGCCGTATCCATATGTAAATTCTTCTCCATTATTCAGCTTATATTTGGTAAAAGCCTTCTGAATATGCTCAGCATCAAGAATGAGATTTTTGTTCAGAGCCTGCTGCCATTTTAGCAAATCTTCCACGGTAGACATCAATGAGCCTGACGCAAAGGGAACACTAAAGTTTATAACCGTTTTATTAACATAGCCGTCGGTTTTCTGATGATAGCCGTAAGCCCTTTTTTTAATGACTCTTCTGTCACTGGCATATTGAGAATTGCTCATTCCTGCTTTCTCGAAAATATTCTTCTTAACAAAATCTTCATATTTTTCCCCCGAGACAATTTCAATTAAATATCCCAAAAGTACATATCCGGAATTGTTATATTCAAATTTTTCACCTGGCTTGAAGTCACCTGGTTCATTCTTAAAGAAATCGACCATCATTTTAGGTGTCATTTCTTTTTGAGCGATATCAGAAAGGCCTTTCATCTTGGTAAAATCCTTTATTCCTGAAGTATGTGTTAAGAGATGATGTATGGTAATTGAATTTCCTGCAGGATAATCCGGAATATATTTTGAAATCGCATCACTCACTTTAAGTTTTCCCTGAGATTCCAGAATGAGAATTGAAACCGCCGTAAACTGCTTTGTCATGGAACCAATTTGAAATACATTTTCAGGAGTCATCTTTACGTCAAGCTCAAGATTAGCTTTTCCAAATGCTTTTTCATAGATGGTCTTTCCTTTTTGAGAAACAAGAAAAGCTCCACCAGGGCCATTGAGGTCGCTAAATTCCTTTTGTATTACACTGTCTATTTTTTGCTGAAGTTGTGCGAAAAACAGATTACAAGTAGTGATATATAACCCGAATGCAAGTATAAATTTTTTCATAGGAAACTATTTTGTATTGCAAATGTATTGTATTTAAAAATACCTTGCAATACAAAGTAGTGTTTATAGTAAAATATTTTTACCTTTTTTTAATGGGCGAGATCAGCAAAAAAGTCATTTCCTTTATCATCGGTAATGATGAATGCCGGGAAATCTTTTACTTCAATTTTTCTTACCGCTTCCATTCCTAATTCCGGGAAATCTACAACCTCAACGGAAAGGATGTTGTCTTTTGCCAGAATAGCTGCCGGACCTCCGATAGAACCAAGATAGAAGCCTCCGTATTTTCCGCAGGCATTAGTAACATCTTTACTTCTGTTTCCTTTAGCCAACATGATCATACTTCCGCCATGGCTTTGGAATTCATCAACATATACATCCATTCTTCCTGCTGTCGTAGGTCCGAAACTTCCAGACGCCATTCCTTCCGGAGTTTTTGCAGGTCCTGCGTAATAGATTGGATGATTTTTAAAATATTCCGGCATTGGTTTTCCACTGTCAATGATCTCTTTGATTTTTGCGTGGGCGATATCTCTTGCAACGATCAAAGTTCCGTTTAGCTTTAATCTTGTTTTAATCGGATATTTAGAAAGTTCCGCCAGAATTTCAGGCATAGGCTTATTAAGGTCAATTTCAACAGCTTCTTCCAAGTGCGGAGGAGTATCCGGTAAAAATCTCTTAGGATTTTCTTCCAGCTGCTCCAGGAAAATACCTTCTTTTGTAATTTTACCTTTAATATTTCGGTCTGCAGAGCATGAAACGCCCATTCCTACAGGACAAGACGCCGCATGACGAGGAAGTCTGATCACTCTGACATCATGCGTTAAATATTTTCCACCAAACTGTGCACCTATAGCACTTTCCTGGCAAATTTTCTGAACTTTTGCTTCCCATTCCAGATCTCTGAACGCCTGACCAGCTTCGTTTCCTTCGGTAGGAAGATTGTCGAAATATTTTGCGGATGCTTTTTTCACTGCCGCTAAATTCGCCTCAGCAGAAGTTCCACCGATCACCAACGCCAGGTGATAAGGCGGACAAGCAGCCGTACCAAGATCTGATATTTTTTCTTTAATGAATTCTTCAAGAGACTTTTCGTTCAATAAAGATTTGGTTTTTTGGTAAAGGAAAGTTTTGTTAGCAGAACCTCCACCCTTTGTCAAGAATAAAAACTCATAATAATCTCCTTTTTTAGCATAAATATCGATCTGAGCCGGAAGGTTTGATCCCGAATTTTTCTCGTCAAACATGGTTAAAGGAACCACCTGGGAATATCTTAAATTTCTTTTCTGATACGTATTGTAAATTCCCTTGCTTAGATATTCACCGTCATCAACACCTGTGTACACATTCTCCCCTTTTTTCCCCATCACAATTGCCGTTCCGGTATCCTGGCAGGAAGGTAAAGCTCCTTCAGCAGCCACAGCCGCATTTTGAAGTAAATTGTATGCTACGAATCTGTCATTGTCGGTAGCTTCAGGATCATCAATGATTCTCCGGAGACTTTCAAGATGTGAAGAACGAAGCATAAAAGAAACATCCGCCATGGCTTCTTCGGCAAGCAGTTCCAGACCTTTTGGGTCTATCGTTAAAATTTCTCTTTCACCGAGTTGTTCAACTTTTACGTAATCTGATGTAAGCTTCTTGTACGCCGTATCATCCTTCTGAATCGGATACGGATCCTGATATCTAAATTCCATTCTTCTCTATTATTTAGGTGCAAAAATAAAACATCGCGAAAAAACATGAGTAAAATCAGAGACTTAGATTGATATTTATAATGAATATAAATTGTGAATGTTTCAGGTAATGATTAACTTTAGGAAAACTTTTTAAACCACAAAAGTCACAAAAGTTTTTTTGACATATTTGTCATATAAGTTTTAAGTTAAAAAAAACTTGAAAATCAAAGAGTCTATTAGTGAAAATCAAAGATTTTCATTTTTGAGAACTTTACCAATTTAAGTCCAATCTTAAAATTTAAACTGAATCTTTTGTGACTTTTTGTGGTTAAATTAAAATTTCCATCACAATGAATTACAGAATAGAAAAAGACACCATGGGTGAAGTGCAGGTTCCTGCAGATAAATTTTGGGGCGCCCAGACCGAAAGATCCAGGAATAATTTCAAAATCGGTCCGGAAGGATCTATGCCTCATGAAATCATTGAAGCATTTGCCTATCTGAAAAAAGCGGCAGCTTTCACTAATGCCGATTTGGGCGTTCTTCCTGCCGAAAAAAGAGATATGATCGCAAAAGTATGTGATGAAATATTAGAAGGAAAATTAAACGATCAATTTCCATTGGTAATCTGGCAAACCGGCTCAGGAACACAGTCCAATATGAATGTAAATGAGGTTATCTCAAACAGAGCTCATGTAAACAACGGCGGAACATTGGGAGAAAAGTCGGAAATTCATCCTAATGATGATGTTAATAAATCACAGTCGTCCAACGATACTTATCCTACGGCAATGCATATCGCAGCCTATCGTAAAGTGGTAGAGGTTACTATTCCTGCGGTTGAAAAATTACGAGATACGTTAGCCGAAAAATCAGAAGCTTTCAAAGATATCGTTAAAATCGGGAGAACCCATTTGATGGATGCTACACCATTGACTTTAGGACAGGAATTTTCAGGATACGTTGCCCAGTTGAATTATGGCATAAAAGCTTTAAAAAATACACTTCCGCATCTTTCAGAGCTGGCTTTGGGAGGAACCGCAGTAGGAACCGGACTGAACACTCCGAAAGGCTACGATGTAAAAGTAGCTGAATACATTGCGAAATTTACCAATCATCCTTTCGTAACAGCAGAAAATAAGTTTGAAGCACTGGCAGCCCACGATGCAATTGTTGAATCTCACGGCGCTTTAAAACAGCTGGCCGTTTCATTATTTAAAATTGCTCAGGATATCAGATTACTCGCATCGGGGCCACGCTCTGGAATCGGGGAAATTCACATTCCGGAGAACGAACCAGGATCATCCATTATGCCGGGAAAAGTGAATCCTACCCAAAACGAAGCAATGACGATGGTTTGTGCTCAGGTTTTAGGAAATGATACTACAATCTCTTTCGCAGGAACGCAGGGAAATTATGAACTTAATGTTTTCAAACCGGTGATGGCTTTTAATTTTTTACAGTCCGCTCAATTGATTGCTGATGCCTGTATCTCATTTAATGATCACTGTGCCGTGGGAATTGAGCCTAATCATGAAAGAATCAGAGAGCTTGTTGATAAGTCCTTAATGCTTGTCACTGCTTTAAATACGCATATCGGATATGAGAACGCGGCTAAAATTGCAAAAACTGCCCATAAAAACGGAACGACATTAAAAGAAGAAGCCGTAAACCTTGGACTTTTAACCGCCGAGCAGTTTGATGAATGGGTGAAACCTGAAGACATGGTAGGAAGCTTAAAATAGAAATTAAATTACGTTAATATTGTACGAAAACACCGGGAAGTATTTCCCGGCGTTTTTGTTTTATATATCAATGGGTAAAGCTTTTAATCAAATTACAATCCCATAGAGACTCCGAAAACCAAAGCTTTATCATTGGAAAAATTACTTCCCTTAAAATAATTTGTGAAATCTTTTTTCACAAAAATACTGAAGTCGTTGTACGAAACGGTAAACTGAGCGCCAAACACAAAAGGATTTACCTGATAATTCCCTCTGTCTCTGAAATCTGGGCCATCACCACTTATAATATTATTGGTAGACATTTTTACTCCACCGTAAAAATATCCTGCCATTTTAAATCCGTCCCTGAAATTTCTGTATTTAATATCCATTCCGGCGTCTTTCAACTCGGAAAAATTATACTGCAACCCTAAGGGAACGATGATATAGCCTGTTCTCAGCTTATTTTTATCCAGACTTTTCTCATATTTGTCGAGATAAACATTTCCTTCAGAATCTTTATTAAAGTAAAGATCATTATCAAGACGAAGTGTTCTCCATGAGAATCTGATCCCCGAAAGCAATCCGAAGTGGCTGGTTCTGCTGAGGTGGTAATTAAAATTTAACCCAAATTCCAGATTGCTTGCATACCCAATATTTTTATCAAGCTCATTATCCGGCAGATTGTTTGTAAGATTCATAATTCCATAAGAGAAATAACCAGAAAAAATCTTTTTCGGACGAAATTTCTCTAAAATTTTAGCTCTAATTTCCTCATTTGAAGCTACATCTGAATTCAACAGCGAATATTTCACCTGTTTTTCAATCATTGAATCGAGATCAAACCCTAAGTCTGCAATTCTTTTGTCGATTTTCTCAGAATAAATGTTGGCAATTTCTTTTTTCTGCAAGTCAAAATCAGCTTTTTCTAAATTTTTATTTTGCAGTGCTATCAAATCTTCTTCCATCAGTTTTTTCTCTTCCCGAATAATCTCGTCAATCTTTTTGGCATACTCATCCACTTTTTCTTTTACAATGGGACTTACTTTTTCATTTTCTTTTGGTGAAGCCGGCAGGCTGAAAGACCATTTAGATTGAGCATACGCGCTGTTGAATAAAAGGCATACGAAAGCCATCATGATAAATTTCCTGATCATAATATTAAATTTTTATTTTTTAAAAGTTTATTTTTCGATTATTTCTATAGAGGCCACATTGCTCGTGCCTTTGGTTTTTTCTATTGCGTCTTTATGTTCAACAGAGAATAGTAAAGTGGAAGGATCTGTATATTTTCTTGTTTTTACGGGAATTTTTGCAGAATCTGCCTGGGCAATTATTTTATCAGGTGGTATGGGTACCACAGTAAACGCAGCGTGTTCCCTGATTAAAGGCAATTCTTTTTTCTCCAGCACTTCCGGAATATCTGATATTTCAGTTTTTTCAGCAGAAATCATATTCTTTTTAACCGTTACCGATTCTTTTTTAAAAGCCAATTCTTTAGATATATCTACCTTTTCCGTTTCAATAGGATGGTCAGCAATATTATTAAACTGCGTAACAATTTCTGTTTTTTGTTGTTGATTTTCTTTATTACTAAAAACCAATACAACTCCTAAACTAACTGTTAAAACCATACATGCAGCCACAAGAAGCCAGTTGGTTTTTGGTGAAGTCTTTTTTTCCGTTTGATTTTCTATTTCTGACCAAAGATCCCGTGAAGGACTAATTTCCCGTTCTTCGATCTGTTTTCTGATCTGGTATTCTATTGTGTTTTTAGAAGTTTTCATTTTGTAATTTTTTTTGTTGCTGATGATAAATTTTCCTCATTTTTTCCTTTGCCCTGAACAGCTGGGTTTTGCTCACTGCTGTAGAAATCTGTAATGTTTCTGCAATTTCCTGATGCGAATAATCTTCAAACACATAAAGGTTGAAAACCATTCTGTAGGCATCGGGTAGCTGATCAAGAAGTTCCTGTACATTAAAATTAAAATCAATTTGCTCTTCCTGAATTTCCTCCGGATAATTAGGATTGATGTCTTCCAGATAAAAAACGGTTTTATGACTTTTAATAAAATTAAGGCATTCATTTACCACTATTTTTCTTCCCCAACCTTCAAAACTACCTTCCCCACGGAAGCTTTCAATATTTTTAAAAATTTTGCAAAATGCTTTGATCACGCAATCTTCGGCCTGATAAAGATCGTTGATGTAGCTTCTGCTTACACTCAGGTATTTCTTTACATTCTGATCATAAAAAATCTTCTGTGCAGCCGGATCCTGCTTTTTGAGGCGGCTGAGCAAATCATCTTTTTTATTTCCGAACAAAAGTTTCATAATTATTTGTTTCTAATAGTAAGACAATAAAAAATTAAAAAGGTTACAAGACTCATATTTATTTTTAAATTATTTTACTAAATAGCAAATCTTATAATAAACTTATTCTTTTTTTTCATAAATTAGTGATTAATATAAAACACTTTAAAACAAAACATTATGAAAAATCTAAGAAAACTTCAGAGAGAAACCTAAAGCAGGTTCTGGGAGGACATACCTGCCCCCCGAACACGTATCACATCACGTACAATGGTTATCATGCATGCTGCCTGCAGATCCCCACGGGAAATCCATGTACCTCTACATCCTGCCTCGTACCTGTTGAAATGTGTGATTCAGGAGTCAGCTAAATCTATAATTAATACAAATGGCCGGAGTTATTTTCCGGCCATACTTTTATTTTTCATCAACTTTAAAATCAGCTAAGCATTCTCTGAGCTTTTTTCACTCCTTCCACGAGAAGATCAATTTCATTAAAATCATTGTAAACTGCAAAGCTTGCTCTTACCGTTCCTGCGATATTAAAGAAATCCATAATAGGTTGCGTACAGTGATGCCCGGTTCTTACTGCAATTCCTAATTTATCCAATATCATTCCCACGTCGGAAGCAATACCTACACCTTCCAGATTAAAAGAAACAACTCCCGTTCTGTTTGCTTTTTCACCATAAACCTTTAAGCCTTCAAGTTCCAAAAGCTTCTTCTGAGCATATTCTAACAAAGCATTTTCATGTTTTTGAATATTTTCCTGACCGACTCTTTGGATGAAATCCACTGCAGCGCCTAAAGCAATATTTCCTCCAACATTGGGTGTTCCGGCTTCGTATTTAAATGGTAGCGGCGCATACGTTGTTCCATCAAAAGAACAAGTTGCGATCATCTCACCTCCGCCATGAAACGGCGGCAGATCCTCAAGAATTTCCTGTTTTCCATACAGAATTCCCGTTCCCATCGGTGCATACATTTTATGACCTGAAAAAACAAAGAAATCACAGTCCATCCTCTGAACATCAATAGTAAAGTGCGGTGCAGACTGGGCTCCGTCAATTACAATATAAGCATCTGTATTTTTTCTTGTTTTTGTAATGATTTCTTCAATCGGATTAATGATTCCCAGCGCATTAGAAACCTGATTAAGAGAAACGATCTTCGTTTTTTCACTTAAAAAAGTCTCAAATACATCGAGCTGAAGAATACCGTTTTCATCCATCGGAATAACTCTTAATTTGGCACCCGTTCTTTCACAAAGCAGCTGCCACGGAACGATATTGGAATGATGCTCCAGATAAGAAATAATAATCTCGTCGTCTTTTTTAAGCTTTTGCGTTAAAATATAGGCGATAAGATTCAATCCCTCAGTAGTTCCTTTCGTAAAAATTACTTCGAAATCGTGTTTTGCATTGATGAATTTCTGAATTTTCCTTCTCGAAAGCTCCATTTCTTCAGTTGCCAACTGACTTAATGTATGAATTCCCCGATGCACATTTGCATTAAGCTCTGTGTAATATTGATTCCAAACCTCCAAAACTGAATTTGGTTTTTGGGATGTTGCTGCATTATCTAAGTAAACCAAAGGCTTACCATTCACCTGCCTGTCTAATATAGAAAACTGACTTCTGATTTCCTGAATGTCAAACATTTATTAAAAATTTAAATTAAAACGTTCTTATTTAGAACTCTTCAAATTTACGGTTTTTATATTATTTAAATAAAAAATCCCCTTTTCTTATTTGAAAAGGGGATCATATATTAAAAATCGTAGCCTATTTTAAAATTAATTTCGGGCATTACCTGTAAATTATATTCTTTTTTTAATATTTTCCCTAAACCTAATCCTAATCTTAGTTCATAATTAAAATTTTCCGCAAAATTTCTACGTAATCCCCAAGAAGGTATTATAGTTAAAGTCGGATTTACATGAATGTCTTTAGTATTCGAAATAACAAACCAATCAGTTATATATTCTAACTTTGCTGATAGATAATTACCTGAATTGTTTTTGATTCTTTTCCCATTATTTGATCTTTTCTCTAAATTATAGTACCATTTTGGAGAAAGAGAAATTGCGGGAGCAAGTGCAAACCCTGTTTTTGAATATAAGTCTCCTCCCCATATAGATGGATATAAAGAGATCTCACTTCTCAAAGCAATGTTTTCAGACAAGCGGGTTTCATTGTAAGCATTTGCGCCAAAAAAACCTACTTGAACGCCTGTTAATGAGTTTTTTACGCTTATTTTTTCTTGTGAAAAAATCAAAGAAGAAACAAAAAGTAAGGATAATAATAATGTATTTTTCATTTTTTATTGTTTATTTGCTGTCCAGTTACCAGACATATTATTTTGTTTCCAAGTTCCATTTTTAGTATTCAAACTTCCATATAAGGCAAAGCCTGATGTTTGTGAATAAACTGAATTTAGCGTTCCGTTATCTAGTACTTCTCCATAAAAAGTCTCATTTGTTGCACTGCCATTATTCCGAATCACTTCAACATTTCCTGCTTTATAAACTTTTAATGTAAATGTTGAATTCACTCCAGACCCACTATAAACTCCATACCAAGTGCCTTGATATGGAGAAGTGTAATTACCTTGTTCATTATTAAATTGATCTTGTTCTATAATCTTTTCACAAGAATTTAATAGTAATAGAACCAAAACAAAAATAAATCGCATAATTAGTTATTAATAGTATTGATTTTACTACCATGCCAAACACCGTTTCGTTTAGCAATACCATACATAAGCACTCTAAATTCTTGTGGCTTTTTTAATGCACTACCACTTGTATCAGGAGAAATATTACCATCTTCACCCATTTTGAATCCAATTTGAAACCCCCAATCAAACGATTGCTCTAACTTAGCATCATTGCTGTTGTGTTTGTACATAGTTTTTTGGATTAATATTTTACCATACGTTGGAGCTTTATATACATACGTTATATTATTTGCATCAGGTGCAGACTGCCCGAGATTTTGCCACCACTCTCCAGTATTAGGTATTACATAATTCCAAAAATGTTGACTCAATTTTTCTGCGGTTAATTGTTTATTACCAGCTTGAATTGCTTGATTTATATACTGATTGTTACTAAACTGTTCTATCACAATATTATCTCGCAAAATTTTTGGAAACCCTTGTGTTGAATATCCTGTGATAACAAGTCCGTTTTGAGACCAATTAACATTAGCATCAAACCTTAATCTGTTATTATTATTATAAATTGTAGTGATACCATACTGGGTTGAAGGATATTGAAAATAGCTAGAATAGTCATAAGAAAATTGACCAGAAATTACACCTAATCTTATTTCTTGACAATTCTCTTTTCTCCATAGACCTGTCCAACCTTTATATTGATGTTTAACCTTAACTCCTAAGTTATATACTAAATAATAATTATAATTATATGCTTTAGTTTTTACCCTGTATCTTTTTTCATATTTATCAATACATATGTCACTATCTCCAAATACACTATCAAACAGACCATTTTTAGGTGAGCAATTTTGTAAACTGTTTATATAATTATACATTTGATCATAATTATTTGCTGGCGGATTACCTCCAGAACCTCCTCCTGATCCACCTCCAGTGTATCCTCCACCACTACCGCACTGGTATGAGTTAAAATATTCAATATCTGTTGCTTCAATTATACTTAATTGATTACATGGTTGCTGTTGAATAAAACTCATTTTAGTGTTTTCTTCCGTTGGAATCAACAAATCACTTGAGATATTTTTTGATTCCAAAAATGGTTCTAGCTGAGAATAATTATCTTCTTCCACTATAAATAAACCTACATCAGTATATTTATAAATATCATTACCTACTTGTATTTCAGCATCATCATTTAAAAATGCGCCATATGCATCGTCTCCTATAATCTCCTCTAAATCATCAATATCATCAATAATTTCTGCTTCGCTTGTCGTTTTACTTAGATAATTTGAAATCATATATGATTTCGTCTTTTTTGCTTTTTCTTTAAGCTTTCCTACTCTTAAATGTAACCTTCTTGCAACCAATTCTTCATTTTTCTCCGTTAAAATAGGTCGCAAGGGAAGATAATTTTTTTCATCCACATAATTTGCTATTTCTTCGTCGCTAGCATCCTTTAGTTTATCATAATGAAATTGTAACGAGGCTTTATTTGGAAAATAAAGTCTACCATTCTTTACAGTTGCATCCGCAATTGGAATAGAAGATTCCTCTCCTGCCTGTACGAAATTTTCCTCTCTACAAGAGGACATTAAAAACATTACACCTAAACATGTAATCTTTAGAAATTGCTTTTTTCTCATCATTTGCTTTTGTTTTACAAAAAATTTAATTCTCATTTGAAAAACAAAAAAGCGTAAATCTGTCGGCTACTCCGTTGATAGACCCGCACACAAAGTAGGAGAGCTCACGCCATATAATGACATGAACCGTTACCTACAATCCTCGTGTGCTATTAAAATTTGGCGATTTTATCAACGAGGTTTTTTATAAATAACGCTTCTTTATTTTCTGACTGCAAATATAGAATAAAAAACAAATTCTCAAAACATTTCAAAAAAATACAGAAAAAATCTTGTAAAATACGCTATGCATAAAGCTATCAGCTACATCATTGGAGCCTTTTGCTCAATTCATTCTGCAAGAAGCACCAAAAATGCTGCATTAAGCGGCATATTTTGTACAAATAGGTGCACTGTTCAAGCTTTTACCTCAAAACGTTCTACAGAAAGCAAGAAAAATCCTGCATTTAGCAGGACATTTTATGTATTTTAACTTTTATTATCTTCTATTTTCCCTTTTTTTTTACCTGGAAATCTTTTTTTCAGATCTTCATAGATGGTTCTTGCTGTAGCATCTCCTTGATCTGCATAGTATTTTACACTTTTGTAGTAGGTAAGTGCTCCTACGTAAGCTTCATGCCCCGAAAGCATTGCTGTGTCCTCTATAGCCTTGCCTAGCTGGTTTACGATAGCAAGTATTGGGAGAATATCTCGGTTTAGATCATAGTCTTTTTTTAATTCG
This sequence comes from Chryseobacterium sp. 27AL, assembly GCF_057815395.1. Classification (NCBI taxonomy): domain Bacteria; kingdom Pseudomonadati; phylum Bacteroidota; class Flavobacteriia; order Flavobacteriales; family Weeksellaceae; genus Chryseobacterium; species Chryseobacterium sp. 27AL. The sequence continues at coordinate 85,009 of NZ_JBYRIW010000006.1, forward strand.
GTTGCATCCAAAAAATCGCTATTGATATACTTTGGATTGCTTTGTGTATATTCTACAGTTTTTGTAACAAAAGCAAAAGTCTTGTCTGCCATTTTCGGTAAACTTGAACGCTCCTCTTTAGTTAAAGAGATCACATAGGAAGCCAATAAGACTGTAATTTCTTGTACCTTTTGCTCTACCTGTGTCTTTACCTTATCAGGAAGTACAACACTTATTCTACTAGAATTCATAATATTTTATATTAAAGTTAACAAAATAAAAATATCATTTTTTTAAAATACAAACAAGTGACGAAAAGATTTTCTGACAATAAAATTAATTCTTACTAAAAGACCAGGCAAAAAAAAACCTGCCAAAAATGACAGGTTCTATATTGTTCAGATAAGAAATTCTTATTCTGCTGCAGTAGCTTCTTCTGCTGCCGGAGCTGCTCCTTCTTCAGTTGCAACTTCTTCTTCATCTTCATCATCCATCGCTGCAGCACCACCTTTCATTGCATTTCTAGACATCTTAACAGCTACAACAACTGCATTGTCCGGGTGCATGAAAGAAAATCCTTCAGTTTTGATTCCTCCGATGTAAAGTTTGTTACCGATTCTTAATGGAGTAACATCTACAACGATCTCATCAGGCAAGTTAGCAGGGATTGCTTTCACTTTCAGTTTTCTGAAAGACTGACGAAGAACACCACCAGCTACAACACCTTTAGAACGACCTGTAATTCTTACAGGAACTTCCATGATAACTGGCTTATCATCAGCTAACTGATAGAAATCTGCATGAAGAATTTTGTCTGTAATCGGGTGGAACTGAATATCCTGAAGAACAGCCGGAATTGTTTGACCATCAACCTCAATAGATACCGTGTGTGCTTCAGGAGTATATACCAAACCTTTGAATGCTTTCTCTTCTGCAGAGAAGTTCAATGGCTCGCCACCTCCGTAAACAACACAAGGAACTAATTCAGCATCACGTAAAGCTTTTGTAGACTTTTTGCCCACGCTTTCTCTTTTTGTACCTTGAATTGTAATAGATTTCATTTATAAAAATTTAAAAATTTGTTTAAAATTAAATTTGCAAACCACTAATTATCAATTAAATAACAAACTTACTGCTAATTGACTGATGTTCATGAACCATCTTCATAACGTCCGCAAATAATGGGGCGCAAGATAGTACTTTTATTTTAGATGACAAATTATTTTTCACAGGAATTGAGTCAGTTACAATAACTTCCAACAGCTTTGAATTTTCGATGTTTTCATACGCTTTTCCGGAAAGAACTCCGTGCGTTGCCATAGCTCTTACGGTTTTTGCCCCTTTTTCCATCAGGATATCTGCGGCTTTGCAAAGCGTACCTGCCGTATCGATCATGTCATCAATAAGGATTACGTTTTTACCATCCACATCTCCAATAAGAAACATTTCTTCTACAACATTTGCTTTTTTTCTTTCCTTATAGGCAATAACTACATCTGCACCAAGGTGCCCTGCATAATTTTTCGCTCTTTTAGCACCTCCCATATCCGGTGAAGCAATCGTAAGATTTTCAAGGTTCAGATTTCGGATATAATCTACAAAAATGGTAGATGCATACAGGTGATCTACCGGAATTTCAAAGAATCCCTGGATCTGGTCTGCATGGAGATCCATGGTCATTATCCTTGTTGCTCCTGCTGCCGTTAAAAGATTGGCTACAAGCTTAGCACCGATGGGCGCTCTTGGTTTGTCTTTTCTGTCTTGTCTGGCAAGTCCGAAATAAGGAAGTACTACCGTAATGCTTTTCGCAGAGGCTCTTTTCGCTGCGTCAATCATTAGAAGAAGTTCTAAAAGATTATCCGCCGGTGGAAAGGTAGAACCAATTAAGAAAACCCTTCCTCCCCTTACAGATTCGTCCAATACCGGCTCAAATTCACCGTCACTGAAGGTTTGAAAGTTGATTTTCCCTAATTCTTTCCCGTAATGTTGGGCAATTTTCTCTGCCAAGTCCTTACTCGTCCTTGTACAAAATAGATAACTTAACTGATGGGCCATTTTTACTTTTTAAAAGATTTTGCAAATTTAAAAAAAAACCACAAGAATCTGTCTTGTGGTTTCTAAGTTTTTATTTTATCAGAATTATGGGAAGGTTACCCCTGAATATTTATTGGCGTCAACCTGCGGAAGAGTAGATTTATACTTTTCATTGATTGACTTGATAAATTCGTTGGCTACGATAGCATATCCTCTACCGGTAAGATGTACTCCGTCTAGTGAAAAAGCACCTCCGCTTACAAATGTGGCTGTATACTTTACACCATCCCATATAATGCCGGATTTGGAATTCAACTCTTCCATTTTAGCATTCATATCTACAAATGCAAGGTTTTTGGCTTGTGCAACACTTTTTATAGTATTATTAAAAGCTGTTGTAGCCGCCATTACTTTTGCTGCTTCGGCTTCGGTCAACACCAGTTTATCTTCAAGAGGAACTGAAGTTCCACCCCCTGCCTGTGGCGTAAGAACCCTGCTTGCAGGTAAAAGAATATAATCTTTTGATGTTGTCTGTCTGTATTTAGGAAGCGCACCGGCAGGTGAAAGATCTTTATCTACGATCACAGCTCCGTTGGCCACTGCCCCAGCAGTAAATTTAATTAATCGTCTCTGGTATTCGGCATCAGAAATAGCTCCAAGTGTTTTCGCCTGAAGTAACCCGGCGTTATACTGCGCATAGCCTGCATTCAGCTGAGTCACCTGTGCAGCAGTAAGATTGGTAAGCGGCATTGCCGGAACTCTTGTAAAGTAAGGCACACTTGTCACATTAGGAATATTAGCTACAACTCCTTTTCTGTTGGTTCCGGAAGGAAACAGAAGGCCTACCAATGTAGTATATGAATTAGTAAAGCCAACTCCCGGAGCTCCATCAACCGGAGTGATCGGATTAGAGCCATCGCCACCTGAAGTGGCATATCCCAATACATCATTATTCCCTATCCACAAAGACACAAAAGTAGGATTTTGGGCCAGAGCGTCCGCAACTACAGACGTTGATGCTGAACTTGCAAATCTTACAAAATATGGATTTGCGGTTGCGTTAGTTGGTGTAAGACCCGCAGGATTTCCGTAACCTGGTGCCAGCAAATGGAAAACTTTAGCTCCGGGAACTCCCATATTCTGGTAAGGACCTCCTGAATTCACAAAATCTAAAGCCGCTCCCGGCGCTGTTGGCCCGGGCGAAAGAGCACCATTTACAACACTTAATACATATTTCCCTGAAAATTCTCCTGTATTAGGATTAAAAAGATTGGTAAATCCTCCCGTATTGTTAGGCATCAAAGGCTGTTTAAATGCTCCACCTCCAGCCAGCTTCATCTGTTGAGCTAACATTGAAGGGTAAGATTCATTTTGTCCATCAATATAAAGGGCTCCGTCTCTGTAGCCTGATGTTAAGGAATTCCCTAAGGCAATATAATTTGAAAAGTTTGCTTCCCCGCTGGTTACCACCACGTCATTCACATCTGTATCAAAGTCATCCTCGCAGCTCGTTGTAAACAGAAGTGCGGAAATCGCGAAAGTAGAAATTATAATTTTTTTCATAGTTTTCAATTAAAAAGGATTGTAAGATAAACCTAAACCTAAATAGAATGCAGTAGCTTTAGCCTGTCCATAGAAACCAAGGGTTTTATTATTTACATCTCTTGCCTGTGGCATTGCATATCCTCCGGCCACATCAACTCCGAACTGTTTCAGCTTAAATCCTACCCCTCCCGTTACAACAAAAGTGTTGAAAGAAGGTGTTTCAGGAATAAAGTTTTCATCAGAGTAAGGAGCTTCATCATAATAAGCCCCAAGTCGTCCGTAGATCATATCAGTGAATGCATACTGAGTTCCCAATCTCACTGTTTTTGAGTTTCTGAAATTTTTAGGAGAAACAGAAACCGTAGGATCTGCCTGGTTTCCTACAGGCGCATTAGCAAAATCTAATGTAAGTTGTGAATATCTCGACCATCCGTGATAGTTGAAATCCGCAGAAAGCAACCATTTCGGCGTAACTTTATATGTTAAACCTATAGTATATTCTTCCACCAGAGGTAACGTTGCCGTAAAGCCGTCTTTCCCGGAAGCATCTAACCCTAACAATGGATAAACAGACTGTGAAGGAAATTTAAATGTAGCTGTACCATCTTTCGCTTTCATATCAACCGGAGAACGGTAAGCAATACTCACATCTAATTTTGGGTCTGGTCTGAAATAAAAACCGAATCCGTAGCCGTGACCGCTCGCTTTACTGTCGAGATTAAGCTGTCCTCCAAATTGAGTGATCGCTTTATCCCAGTTCACAGTCCCTCTTGCATAAATATAGCTGGCCCCAAATGCTAGCCAGTCATTAAACTTATAGGAAACCATAGGCTGAAAGTAATAGCTCTTCAGTTCAAGCTTCTGAACCATTTCCTTTCCTTCCCAATCATTCGGCCATTCAATGGTACTTCCGAAAGGTGTGGAAAAACTGAAACCTACTGATAATTTTTCAAGCGGTTTGTACGTTATTGCAGCATAAATAGGCGTTCCCATCGGGTTGTCGGTCTGTGTACTCTGTAGTGTATTCAGGTTTTGGAAAGTCACTTTATTGCTTGCCCCGAATCCACCGGCTACAATACTCAGTTTCGAGGGAATAAATGACATACCTGCAGGATTAAAGAATGCCACACTCGCATCTTCAGCATGAGCACTGGTATGTGCCATTGCCAATTGCTTTACCCCTTGCAGAGAAACCCTGAAGCCTCCTGCGTATGATAAAACACCTGCCAATAATGCAGTTGATACTAATATTTTTTTCATAGACTTTTATTATATACCCAAATATAAAATTATTTTGCTTACCCCTGTTAATAAATCATAAAATTTTAAACAATAAAGCCAAAGAAAACTATGTTTAAAATAATATTTTCATTAAAAAGTGAGTTAAACAGAACATTACAAGAGCATTAACCTAATAGATATTATTAATCTCCAAACTTTGTTTAAAACTAAACATCCTATTTCTTAATATTTGATTATTTTAGACCTCATAAAGATAAAAATCATAAATTTGCAAATTAAATATATAATATATGAGTTGTGGATGTAAAACATCCGGCGATTCTGCACATTCTTGCGGACCCAAGAAGACCGCGAATGGCTGTGAAAATGTAAATACCTGTGGTAATAGTTATAAATTAAGTGTTTTTGACTGGCTTTCCAACATCAACAATCCCGCACCGAACAGATGTGATTTTGTTGAAGTTAGATTTAAAAATGACAGAAAATCGTTTTATAAAAATGTAAACAATATTCCATTACACATAGGTAGTGTAGTAACAGTAGAATCAAGTCCCGGACATGATGTAGGTGTGGTAAGTCTCACCGGCGAACTGGTAAAGATTCAGATGAAAAAGAAGAAATTCTCTGAAGAATCTGTACAGAAAATATACAGGCTGGCCAACCAGAAAGATCTGGAAGTATGGCAGGAAGCACGGAAAAAAGAAGAGAATGTAAAAATAGAAGCGCGAAAGATTGCCCACAGGCTTGGTCTCGAAATGAAGATCACCGATGTGGAATATCAGGGCGACGCTTCAAAGGTTACATTTTATTATACTGCGGATAACCGTGTAGATTTCAGACAGCTGATCAAGGATTATGCAGGTGCATTCCGTACAAAGATCGACATGAAGCAAATCGGTTTCAGACAGGAAGCAGCAAAAGTGGGAGGAATAGGATCTTGCGGAAGAGAACTTTGCTGTTCGACATGGCTTACGGATTTCAGATCAGTAAACACCAATGTCGCACGATATCAACAGCTTAGCATCAATCCTCAGAAATTGGCTGGACAATGCGGTAAGCTTAAATGTTGTCTAAACTATGAACTAGACAGTTATCTGGATGCATTAAGCAATTTCCCGTCTTCTTCAACGACGCTTGATACCGAAAAAGGAAGAGCTTTCTGTATAAAAATCGACGTCTTCAAAAAGAAAATGTGGTTTGCTTATGTTGAGAATTCTATCGCATGGTATGATTTTGATATTGAATTGGTTAAAAAACTTATTGCTAAAAACAAACGTGGCGAGAAAACACTTCCTCTGGAGGATCTGAAACAGCCTGAAACGCCGTTTGCGAGCATCGATTTGATCCAGGAGAATAATGTCGACCGTTTTGAGAAAAAAGGAAGAGGTAATAATAAGAACAGAAATCAAAACCGACAAAACAACAATCAAAACAATCAGAATAACCAGAATCAGGGACAAAGAAAAAATAACAGACCCGAAAGACAGGAGCGTTCTGAAAGATCAGACAGACCTCAGAAGCAGGAAAGACCACAAAACCAAAATCCGAATAATCAGCAGAAACAACAGAAAAACCAACCGCAGAAGCCTCAGTTGGAGAAAATAGAAGCTGCCGCAGATACTCCTGCTGATAAAAAACCTAACCCAAACAAGAAAAAATTTAAAAAGAAGTTTCCTCCAAAAAAAGATAACAATGCGTAAAATTTTAGGATTATTCTCGCTCATCATTTTCTTTAGCTGCACTTCTTCTTCCGAAGGAGAAGTAATTATGAATTCCGTTGATAGTAAGTGGAATAAGAAAAATGAACAGAAATTTAATCTTGAAATTCCGGATCCGCAAAATCCTAAAAATATTATATTTGTTGTAAGAAATAATAATGAATATCCTTACAGTAATATAAGGTTTATTGTGAACTTTACCGACCTGCAGACCAAAAAGAAGCAGACAGATACACTGAATTATATTTTGGCTAAACCCAACGGAGAATGGCTGGGAACAGGTTTTGGTGATACCAAGGAAACTTTATTTCAGTATAAACTGAATTACAGATTTCCGGCAAAAGGAAAATATGAGATTGGCCTCACACAGGCTATGCGAAATGACAGCCTTCCGGGAATTGAAGACATTGGAGTAAAAATAGAAACGGCTAAACCGTAATCATAAATGGAAGTGAACAAACAAAATACAGGAAATAAAGGGAAAACTTTCCCTCTTCCTCCTAAGAAGAAAAATACCGCCTGGAAAAAGTGGGTAAAATTTATCTGGGTCGGATTTATTGCTGTAGTATTAGGAATATCAGGCCTTTTTTTCGCCGTTTCCCAAGGTTTTCTCGGGGAGATGCCAGATGTAAAAGAGCTAGAAAATCCGGATATTTATGTGGCCTCTGAAATTTATTCTTCAGACGGCGTTTTGCTAGGTAAATTTGAAAAGGAAAAAACCCAGCCTATTACTTATAAAGATCTTCCTCCTTATTTGATATATGCTTTACAGGCTAAAGAAGATGAGAGATTTAAAGAGCATTCCGGTATTGATTTAAAATCGATTTTACGAGCTGTAAGATATGGTGGGGACAGAGGAGGCGGATCTACCATTACTCAACAGTTGGCTAAGCTTTTATTTACAAAAGAGCCATCAAAAAATCCTATCAAAAGAACCATTCAAAAACTGAAAGAATGGTCTGTAGCTGTAAGTCTTGAAAAAAGATATACTAAAGAAGAGATCATCACTCTTTATTTTAATAAGTTTGATTTTACTTACAATGCCAATGGTATTGAAATGGCATCAAAAATATATTTTAATAAAAAAACTTCTGAACTTACCCTTCCTGAAGCAGCTGTTTTTGTGGCCATGCTGGAGGCTCCGATTGCCAATAACCCCATGAGAAACCCGGAAAGATCAAAGAAAAGAAGAGATGTTGTTTTAACTCAAATGCTTGACACCGGATATATCGATAAAGCGACTTACGACAAAGCAATAGCAACACCGATAACGCTGGATTATCATCCGATTAAAAATATTACAGACGGTTACTCTGCTTATTACAAGTTTTATTTAAGAAAAGAAATTGATGCCTATCTTAAAGATTACGAAAAAGAAAACGGCAAAAAGCTGAATCTGTATAAAGATGGTTTAAAAATATTTGTCACGCTTGATTCCAAGATGCAGAAATATGCAGAAGAAGCCATCAAGGAACATTTAACAGATCTTCAGAAAAGATTTGATGCCGAACAAAGAGGCAGAAAAGACTGGCCATTCTATTACCTGAACAGTAAGCAGATCAATGATCTGATGGTTCAGGCCATGAAAAGAACCGGACGTTACAAGCAGCTGAAAGCAGCGGGTGTTTCTGAAGATTCCATCATGATGGAATTCAAAAAGCCTATCAAAACTTCACGTTTCACATGGGCAGGAGAAGAAGAAGTGGAAATGTCACCATGGGATTCTATCAGATGGCATAAGAAAGTGGCTCAGGCCGGCTTAATGTCTATGGTTCCCGGAACAGGAGAAATCAAAGCCTGGGTGGGAGGAATCGACTGGCAGCATTTCCAGTACGACCATATTAAACAGGGAAAAAGACAGGTGGGATCAACATTTAAGCCTTTCGTATATGCAACTGCCATTATGAAATTGGGGTTAAATCCATGTTCCACAATTTCTAACGCAAGTTTTAACAAAGGAACGTACCATGTACCGGGAAGAGGCGGAATGCTTACGTTAAAAGACGCTCTGGCACATTCTCAAAACCCTGTAGCACTACGTCTTGCTGAAATGACAACCACCCAAAGTGTTATTCAGACTGCAAGAGATCTTGGGGTGACTGAAGAGATTTCGACAAGCCTTCCAATGGCATTAGGATCATCAGATATTACCATTTACGAAATGGTAGGTGCCTACAGTACTTTTGCCAACTACGGAAACTACAACAAACCGGAAATGATCTGGAGAATAGAAGATGCCAATGGTAGAGTAATCAAAGAGGTGAATGTAGAACCTAAAGAAGTGATGAACCCAATGTATGCCTATACGATGATCGAACTGATGAAAGGGGTGGCGCAATATGGTACAGCTTCTGGAGAATTAGGAAGAAAAGGAATTTCAAAAGATATAGAAATTGCAGGTAAAACGGGAACTACACAGAACAATTCCGACGGTTGGTTTATGGGTATCGTTCCAAAGCTGGCTACCGGCGCATGGGTTGGCTGGGAAGACAGAGCAACACACTTCTATGGAACAGGAGAAGGCCAGGGTGCTAGAATGGCACTCCCGATCTGGGCAATTTTCATGAAAAAAGTCTGGGCAGATAAAAGTCTCGGTGTTTCCCCTGATGATAAATTTGTAAAGCCTTCCGAATGGAAAGACGGCTGCTCAAACCTTAAAGGATTAGGGTCTGGATATGGAGATGACGGCGGGCTGCAAACACTGGACGAGATTAAAAATCCTAGATCTGTAGAGCCTTCAGGGCCTAAAACACCAGGCAAAAAAGAGGAAAATGTAAACGAGAACCTTAATTCCGGTGAAGATATAGACTTCAACAATAAATAAATTCTCTTTTAGAAATACACAAGACCTTTCAACAATTTGGAAGGTCTTTTCTTTTTTAATTAATACCTTTGATAGATGAATATTGAAAACATACAACAACCCTTTATAAAAAAATTCCCGGGAGATTTTTCAGGCAACATGATGCAGAGAAATACTCCTAAAGTTTTATTTTCAACAGTAAGTCCTGTCGGTTTTGATCATCCCAGGCTTATTGCTTTTAATGAGAAACTTTCGGAAGAAATTGGGTTAGGAAAATACGAAGAACAGGACATTGATTTGCTGGTCGGAAATAAACTTCCTGAAAATATACAAACCTACTCAACCGCTTATGCCGGACATCAATTTGGCAATTGGGCAGGACAGCTTGGAGATGGCAGGGCAATTCTTGCCGGAGAAATCACGAACAGTTCCGGACAAAAAAATGAAATTCAATGGAAAGGCGCCGGGGCAACTCCCTACTCAAGACACGCAGACGGAAGAGCGGTTCTGAGATCTTCTTTACGTGAATATCTTATGAGCGAGGCTATGTACCATCTTGGAATTCCTACGACAAGAGCCTTAAGTTTAGCTTTTACAGGAGAAGATGTGGTAAGGGATATCATGTATAACGGAAATCCCCAATATGAGAAAGGCGCTGTAATCATTAGGACAGCCGAGAGTTTCTTACGTTTCGGCCATTTTGAGCTGATGTCTGCACAAAGAGAGTATAGAACGCTACAGGAACTTACAGATTTTACTATTGAAAATTATTTTAAAGAAATTCAGTCAACAGGAAACCAGAGATATAAAGATTTTTTTGAAAATATCTGCAGAAGAACAGCTGATCTGATGGTTGAATGGTACCGCGTAGGATTTGTTCATGGAGTTATGAATACGGATAACATGTCGGTTTTGGGTCTTACTATCGATTACGGACCTTATTCTATGATGGATGAATATAATCTGAATTTCACTCCCAACACAACCGATTTACCCGGAAGAAGATATGCTTTCGGAAGACAGGCACAGATATCACAATGGAATCTCTGGCAGCTGGCCAATGCACTTCATCCTTTGATCAATGATGAAAAGTTTCTGGAAGATATTCTGAATGATTATGGAAGCTATTTCTGGGAATCTCACGACAAAATGCTTTGCAGAAAATTTGGTTTCGATCAATTGCTGACTAGCGATGAGAAATTTTTCACAAACTGGCAAAGTCTGATGCAGGATTTACAACTAGATTACACCCTGTTTTTTAATGAGCTTGAAAAATATGATGATCAGAAAGATTTAAGGCTTCAGTTTGAAAATGTCTCTTATACTTTTTTGAATGATGAAAAGATTTCCAGACTGGAGGATTTTATAAAAGATTATCAGTCCAGGTTGGAAAAAAATATTATTCCAAGAGAAAAATCTTTGGAAATCATGCGTAAAACAAATCCGAAATTTATCTTGAGAAATTATCTTTTGTATCAATGCATTGAAGAAATCAACGAAGGAAAAACCGAAATGCTTGGAAAATTAACCCATGCCCTAGAAAATCCGTATCATACAATTTATCCGGAATTCTCAGCTAAAAGGCCCTCGGATTATGATGACATTTCAGGATGCTCAATGCTTTCTTGCAGTTCATAGCAAAATCAATTTAAAACTCATCAGATTGGTGAGTTTTTTATTTTACTTTTGCAAAAACATTAGAAGTGTCAACATTCAAGAAAAAATTTATAGATCTTTTAAGGATTATTTTCCCTGCCACCGGAATCGAGCTGATTATTTTTCTTTTCTTTCTGGTTATTTACGGTTATCTTGGATCTTATATCGCCATACATTACAAGATTATTTTTGACAACAGAATACCGTGGGATGCCTATTTTAGTTTTGATAACAAATCAATTGTTATGACCGGAGGCAGCTTCGAGAGACATCCGCTCTCCTATTATTTCTTCGAATATGTCCGAAAACTGGCCTTACTTTTTTCAGATGGAAAAATGGATGGCAATTTCAGATTTGCATTGGCATGGTTCAGTAATATCGCGGTCAGTCTCAGCATTGTACAGATATTTAAATATTTAAAAAATATAATTCAGCTGCCTTTATTCATCTGTATTTTCCTGATTCTCTTTTTGGGATCATTTTCCACGACAATTTTACTGTCATTCACGCCGGAGAACTTCACTTACACTCTACTATTGCTTACGTTTTTCAATTATTATTCAGCTATAAAACTTAGAAATGAGGAAAAAATCCCGGCTTTGGCTTTGGTCGTTTCCGGAATTGGCATTGGCGGTTTTACAATTACCAATATTGTCAAAGTATTTATTCCTGTTGCCTTTGAAAAAAATGTATTTAAAAACTGGAAAAAATTTGCAAATGCTGTTTTCAGAATAATTTTAACCTGCCTATGTTTTATCTTATTGTATCTGAACAGAATTGATTTTAAATATGAAAATATTTTCAGCAAGACAAATGAACAGTATGAAAAATTCTCAAATGTAAACTCCAGACCCATATGGGATATGATTCTTTCGTATTTTTTCGGAGGGAATGTATTATTTTCAAATTTTATTACCACCGATAGAAATAATATGCAGGGATATGAGTACAAAGGACTTCTGATGGATGTCTATTCATCATTGGTTCCTTATGTGTTTATTGTCGTTTTACTGGCTTTGGTTTTGTGGAGTTATTTTAAAAACTTCAGAAATAAACTCGTACAGATTCTTATGATTTCCTTTATAATTGATATTTTTATTCATTGCGTCATGAGATTCGGTTTACATACTTCTTTCATCTACGGAGGACATTTTGTTTTTATATATCCTTTGATGTTGGGCTGGCTGATTAATTCTTATAAAAATTCACCAAAAACATTATCTTTTCTAATGGCTGTTTTCTGCATTATGTTCGCCTATTTGCTGACTAACAATTACCTGAGAATGAACGAATTCTTTTCATTTTTAAATAGGTATTATTAAAATAAAACATTACAATTTGAATATAATTTATTTAAACATAAATCAAAAAAGCTGAGAAAATTATTCCCAGCTTTAAATTTTTATTTCTTTTAAAATTTTTATTTTGCTTCTGCACAGAAAATCCTGTATTGTACAGCTACAGCAGATTTGAAGTATTCTCTTACCCTGGCCAGATCAGAAGCAGCGCTCTGTTTAGTAAAATAACTTCCCGCTAAAATTTTATAATTAGGCCTTAGAGAAGCATCAGTCTCAACTTTTAGATTTGGAAATCTTTTTCTGAAATACGACTTCACTTCATTCGCCTCTTCATTACTTTTTACTATTGTAATCTGGATCTTATATCCTAAAATTCTTGGATTTTTTCTACAAATTTCCGCATTTGTAAGTTCCCGGCTTGGTACATAGATTTTTGTAGGTTTTGAAGAACCGCTCTCCTCGTCATTATCCCTGGAAACTACTGTATTGGTGGCCCTTGAGCATTTATCCTCAATACTTTCCAAGGCAGCATTAACCTTAGAATCCATAGTCATAACCAATTCGGTACCGGATAAGGTATCCTTTTTTACAATTTGTTGGGCATCAAGAGTATAAAATCCTCCAAACAATAGTATCGAAAATATTTTAATCAAATTTTTCATTTAAACTTGTTTCCGCAAATTTAGACAAATTAAAAAATTATACCAAATGCAGTTATTTAGAATAATTACAAATTAAAAGGAAATGATATTTTCCCCTTTCTATATACCGTTAAATTCCTGTTAAATATGTTATTTTTGCGGAATTGATTGAATGTTCAATATTTTACTAACATAAGATAATTTAAATGATTAGTTGGAGAAAGCATTATAGACAAACGTTGATCGCAATAGGCTTATTGTTATCAACCAGTGCTTCAATTTACGGGCAGGACGGTGATCCTAAGAATGGTGAGAAGCTCTTCAAAGCAAATTGTACTGCATGTCACGCGTTAGACAAACAGGTTGTAGGGCCTGCATTGAAAGGTGTGGTTGCACGACTTGAAACCGAACAGGGGCTTGGAAAAGACTGGCTTCACAAATGGATCAAGAACAACAAAGAGCTAAGAGCCTCTGGTGACAAATACGCCAATGAAATTTTCGAAAAATTCAATAAGACTGAGATGCAGGTCTTTCCAAATCTTTCAGATAAGGATATTGACGACATCTTAGCTTACACAACTAATCCTCCGGCTCCGGAGCCTGCAAAAACCGACGCTGCTAAAGATACAGCAAATGCAGGATCTGCAAATGCAGCACCACAAAGTTCTGCTACTACGAATATCGTAATCATTTCACTTTTAGCTATCGCAGGTTTATTGGTTTGGATCTTATTAAAACTAAGACAATTAGTAAAATTAGGACAATCCGAAGATCTTGCAGGGCTTAACGAAACAAGAGTTAAATCTTTCCGCGAAATCTATGAAAAATACCATTACATCGGTAAAGGATTAATTGCAATTCTCGCATTATTAGCTGCATACGGAGTATGGAACTGGATCATGTGGATCGGTGTTTATAAAGGATATAAACCAGACCAGCCTATCTATTTCTCTCACAAAATTCACGCTGGAGAACAAAAAATCGACTGTCAGCTTTGTCACTCAAGTGCCAAATATGGCAAAGTATCTGAAATCCCTTCTATGAACGTTTGTATGAACTGCCACAGAACAATTTCCGAATACAATGCAGAGCACTACATGGAGCCTGGTAAAGATAAAGCTTTCTACGACGGAGAAATCCAGAAAATCTATGCTGCTACAGGTTGGGATCCTGAAAAACAACAGTATACAGGAAAAACGCAGCCGGTTGAATGGACAAGAATCCACAACATGCCAGATTTCGTTTACTTCAACCACTCTCAGCACGTTGTAGCAGGTGAGCAGGCCATCATCAATTCTTTCAACAAAAAGAATCCAAACAACAAAATCGATGTTGTATGTAAAGCTTGCCACGGTAAAATTGACACAATGAATGTTGTTCAGATGGCTAATGACTTCACAATGGGATGGTGTATCGAATGTCACAGAACTACTGAGGTTGATATGAACAACGGTTATAATAAAGAATACTTCAAAAATCTACATGACAAGTTGAAAAAACAATACCCTAAAGATGGTGGTAAGATTACTGTAGATGCAATTGGAGGTCTTGAGTGTGGTAAATGTCATTATTAATAACTAAAAATTAGAAGTATAAATGGCTTCAAACAAAATACAATTTAGAAGTATTCACGAACTTAAAGATCCGGCTCTAAACAACAAGCTGGCTCAAAAAGAGTTCCAGGAAGAAATTCCGGTAGAAGATTTCCTTGGAGATGCTGAAAAGAACGGATCCAGTACTTCAAGAAGAGATTTCTTAAAACTATTAGGATTCTCTACTGCAGCGGTAACATTAGCTGCATGTGAAGCTCCGGTAATCAAAACGATCCCTTATGTGGTAAAGCCGCATGATATCATTCCGGGGATTCCAAATTATTACGCTTCAACATATTTCGATGGTTTTGACTTTGCGAGTGTTTTAGTAAAAACAAGAGAAGGCAGACCAATCAAAATAGAACCAAATCCTACAGCAGGAGATTTAGGAAAAACAAGTGCGAGAGCACAGGCAAGTGTACTTTCTCTTTACGACAATGATAAAGTAAAACAGCCTAAATTTGAAGGTAAGGATGAAACTTTTGATAAAGTAGACAGCTACATCATCAAAGGACTTGAAGAAGCTAATGCAGCGGGAAAAAGAATCGTGCTTTTATCACATTCTTTCGCTTCGCCAACTTTCAAAAAATTATTCGCTGAATTTAAAGCAAAATATCCTACAGCAGAGTTAGTAACTTATGATGCTTATCCGTATGCTGCAGCATTAGACGCCGCTCAGGAAGTTTTCGGGACAAGAGCTTTACCGGTTTACGACCTTAGAGGAACGGAATTGGTTGCCGCTTTCCAGGCTGATTTTCTAGGAGATTACAACGGAGGAGGATTAGAATCTTCTTACGCTGCTGCAAGAAAGCCAGGACCAAACATGTTGAGACACATTCAGGTGGAATCAAACATGTCATTAACTGGTGCTAATGCAGATTCAAGATACAGATTAAAGCCTAGCCAGGTAAACAAAACTTTAGTTGAAGTTTACAATGCTATCGTTGGTGGAGGAACTTCAGACAAAACAGCTTCTGAAATCGCTAAAGAATTACAGGCAAAAGGAAGCAAAGCTGTAGTTTTTGCCGACGGTTCAAAAGGGGCTCAGGTTTTAGCCCACCTGATCAACCAGAAACTTGGATCCGTTGCTTTCACAGGTAAAGCAAACCTTTTAAAAGAATTTGACAAAGCAAGATTCGAGGAATTCCTTGGATGGGTAAATGCAGGTCAGGTTGGTGTATTGATCGCCAACAACGTAGATCCTATTTACTCTTATCACAAAGGAGAAGATTTCAAAAAATCTTTAACAAAAGTTCCTTACGTAATTGCTGTTGCTGATAAGAAAAATGAAATGTATAAAGCAGCAAAAGCTGTAATTCCTGTAGCCAACTGGCTTGAGTCTTGGGGAGATATCGAACCACAGACAGGAGTATATTCATTAATGCAGCCAACGATCCAGAAAATCTACAAATCAAGACAGATCGAAGAATCATTATTGGTTTGGAAAAATGGAAAGAACAACGCTGCTAACAATTACTACGATTATTTAAAAGCGAACGCTTCTTCCGTACTGGGAGGAACTTCTTTCAATAAAGCTTTATATAACGGATTTAATGCCTCTACCAATGCTACTACATTATCGTATGCAGGAGGTAACGGTGCCCAGGCAGCTGCTGAATTAGGAAACTTTAAGGCTTCTGATTTAGAATTGGTATTATATACTAAAACAGCAATGGGAGATGGTACCCAGGCCAACAACCCTTGGTTACAGGAATTACCGGACCCAATCACGAGAATGTCTTGGGACAACTACCTGACCATGTCTCCTAAAGATGCTGAAAGATTAGGAATTGAAAACGATCTTAATGCAAGAATGCAGCTAGATGGTTCTATCGTAAACCTTACAGTAAACGGAGTTACAATAAAAGATGTTCCAGTATTCGTTCAACCGGGACAAGCTGAAGGATCTGTAGGTCTTGCACTTGGATATGGTAAGAAAAATTCAGGGGCTACTGCTGATACAGGAGTAAATGCTTATCCTTTATTTGATGGTTCTAACTTGGTGGTATCTAATGTTAAATTAGAAAAAACCGGAGAAGATCACGAATTCGCAGGGATCCAGCTTCAAAATACATTGATGGGACGTTACGAAATTGCTAAGGAAGTTCCTTTGGCAGATTTCTTAAACGTAGCATTTGATGATGAACATAAAGGATGGAACAAGCCTTTGGAATATCACACGATCAGTGGAGCTCTTCCGGCAAGAAAGATTGACCTTTGGGATGCTTTCGATGATACGGACGGACCTCACTTCAACATGTCGATCGACCTAAACTCTTGTACAGGTTGTGGATCTTGTATCATTGCCTGCCAGGCAGAGAACAACGTTCCTGTCGTAGGAAAAGAAGAGATCAGAATGTCAAGAGATATGTATTGGTTAAGAATTGACCGTTACTATTCTGCAAGACAGAAAGTAGAAGTATATGAAGGATTAAAAGAAGGAATGGCCGTTCCTGAATTGTACGGGACAGCATTCAACAAAGAAGGCGGTGCATTGAACCACCCGGCTGATAATCCGGATGTAATCTTCCAGCCTGTAATGTGTCAGCACTGTAACCATGCCCCTTGTGAAACAGTTTGTCCGGTAGCGGCAACTTCACACGGTAAGCAGGGACAAAACCACATGGCTTATAACAGATGTATCGGTACAAGATATTGTGCAAACAACTGTCCTTATAAAGTAAGACGTTTCAACTGGTTTACATACAATCTTAATGACAAGTTCGACTTCAATATGAACAACGATCTTGGAAGAATGGTACTAAATCCAGACGTTGTTGTAAGAACAAGAGGGGTAATGGAGAAATGTTCATTATGTATCCAAATGACTCAAACGACTATTCTCGAAGCTAAAAAAGAGAACAGAATCGTGAAAGACGGAGAATTCCAGACTGCATGTTCAAAAGCTTGTACTACGGGATCTATCCAGTTCGGAGACATGAATGACAAAGGATCTGAAGTCAGAAAATTATATGCTGGCGACAGAAGATATTATTTACTTGAAGAGATCGGAACCAAGCCAAACGTGTTCTATCATACTAAAGTAAGAAACAGAGTAGAAAAATAAAGTTTAAATAATAAATAGGTAAAAAATGTCAGGACATTACGAAGCTCCGATAAGGGAACCTCTAATTATTGGTCACAAAACTTATCACGATATCACAGAAGATATTGCACGACCTATCGAAGAAAGAGCAGGTAAATTATGGTGGATCTCATTATATGCAGCCTTAGTTCTATTCATCTATGGATTCGGATGTATCGCTTATACTATCGGAACAGGTATTGGAGCATGGGGACTTAACAGAACTATTAACTGGGGTTGGGATATCACCAACTTCGTATGGTGGGTAGGTATCGGTCACGCCGGAACACTTATCTCCGCAGTATTATTATTATTTAGACAAAGATGGAGAATGTCTGTAAACAGATCTGCAGAAGCGATGACGATCTTCGCGGTAGTACAGGCAGCAATCTTCCCGGTAATTCACATGGGTAGAGTTTGGGTAGGATATTGGGTATTCCCTTTACCAAACCAGTTCGGTTCTCTTTGGGGGAACTTCAACTCTCCTCTACTTTGGGACGTATTTGCAATCTCTACGTATTTCTCAGTATCTACAGTATTCTGGTTCATGGGATTAATTCCTGACTTTGCAATGATCAGAGACAGAGCAAAAACTCCCTGGACTAAAAAGATTTATACATTCCTTGCATTCGGTTGGGGTGGTAAAGCAAAACACTGGCAAAGATTCGAAGAACTTTCTTTGGTTCTTGCAGGGTTGGCAACACCGCTTGTATTCTCAGTACACACGACCGTATCCTTTGACTTCGCCACGTCGGTAATTAAAGGATGGCACTCTACGATCTATCCTCCTTACTTCGTTGCCGGTGCGATCTTCTCAGGATTTGCCATGGTACAGACACTTTTGTTGGTAGCAAGAAAAGTATGTCATTTAGAAGACTACATCACCATGTACCATATCGAAATCATGAACATCGTAATCATTTTAACAGGTGGTATGGTAACGGTAGCCTATGCTACAGAATATTTCATCGGATGGTATTCAGGATCAAGATTTGAAGATTTCACCTATCTTTCTCCTGGTGCTGCTGTTGGACCTTACTGGTGGGCATTCTGGTCATTGATTATCTGTAACCTTGTTGTTCCTGCTTCATTCTGGTTCAAGAAATTGAGAACGAATATTATCTGGACATTCATTGTTGCATTGATCATTAACATTGGTATGTGGTTTGAGCGTTTTGACATCATCGTAATCAACCTTTCAAGAGATTACTTACCTGGATCTTGGACAATGTTTAAGCCAACGATTATTGATGTGGGTGTATACTTAGGAACAATCGGATTCTTCTCTGTATTATTCTTATTATATGCAAGAACATTCCCTGTAATTGCACAGGCTGAATTAAAATCGATTTTGAAAATCTCAGGTGAAACTTATAAAGCAAAAGAAGGAGATGAGCACCACTAAAATTGTATACGGACTTTATGCTGACGACGACGATTTAATGAACGGCGTTAAGGCATTCAACGATAAAGGAATCGCAATCAACGAAGTTTACACTCCGTTTCCGGTTCACGGGCTAGACAAAGCTTTAGGTTTAAAGAAAACAAGAATTTCTGATGCCGCTTTTCTTTACGCTCTTTATGGAGTAACGATTGGAGCAACTTTAACTTGGTACGTGATGAATCACGACTGGCCACAGAATATTGGTGGTAAACCAGCTTTTGACTGGGGACACAATATGCCGGCGTTCGTAGTACCAATGTTCGAGCTTATGGTATTCTGTGCTGCTCACATGATGTCATTGACTTTCTTGGTAAGAAATAAAATGTATCCTGGGGCTCCTGCACAAAACCCGGACCCAAGAACAACGGATGATAAATTCATGATGGAATTTGTAACTGAAGATGTAGAATCTGTAAAACAGTTACTGATTGAAACTGGAGTTGAAGAAATAACTGTTAAAGATGCTTAAAATGAAACCTAATGCAATGGTTACATCTGACCATAAAAAAAATAAAAATGTCCAGATGAAAAAGAATGTATTAAAAATTACAGCGGTTTTAGGTTTAACAACAGTTTTACTTAACTCTTGCGGACCAAAAGAAAATACACCGTTAGTATATTTCCCGGACATGTATTTTCCGGTAGCTTACGATCCATTGATGAAAGCTCAGGATGCTTATTCAGATCATGAAAATGAAATTCCTGCTTTCGTTAAAAATAATGGGGCAACAGGGCTTACTCCTGTAGAAGGTTCTGTTCCTCAAAATAAAGATGGCATTTTTGAAGAAGGTTTGCTTCCGAAAAATGTCGATGAATATAACGCTGGTTATGATGCTTCAAAGAGCATGACCACTTCTCCTTTAAATCCTGCCAACGAAGCAAAAGATCTTGAAAGAGGTAAAAATCTATTCGAGAAAACCTGTGCAGCTTGTCATGGTATAGGTGGTGACGGACAGGGACCTATCGTACAGACTGGAGCTTTCTCCGGTGTACCAAACTATGCCGACAGAGAAATTACTGTAGGATCTGTTCATTATGTGATAACAAACGGTAGAAATGCGATGGGATCTTATGCGGGACAATTGAACGCAGGAGACCGATGGAGAGTTGCTATGTATGTAATGAATGCCTTCAAGAAAGGAGCTGCAGCGCCGGCAGCAGCGGCACCTGCAGGAGAAGCTACGGCTACAGCAACGGCAACAACTGAAACAAAGACTACCGAAACTAAAAAATAAGAAAAGAAATGTATAGTTTTTCACCAAAATTAAAATCAACTTCTATAATCCTTCTTGTTGTAGGTTTAGTTCTGTTTGGTATCGGTTTCTTCTTGAATAAAGGGATTTCTACTGAAAAAATAGAACACATGATGGAAGCTGTTCACGCTTCTGGTCATACAGCTCCTACACACTCCAGTGAAATGGTAGGTCCTCAGGATCATGCGGCTCACCTTGAGCATGCTACTCTTCAGGTACACAACCAGCCATTAGCGGCAATACATTTTGTAGCTGTATTTTTCTTCGGAGTAAGCTGCTGCGTATTATTTTTCTATTCTATTCAGCACGCTGCGCACGCGGGATGGCCAATCATTATTACAAGAGTAATGGAAGCAATTGCTTCTTATATTCCATATGGTGGTGCTATTTTGATCATCTTGATGCTTTTAAACATCACTCATCAGGGTCATCTTTTCCATTGGATGGACCCTGAATTGACAGACCCAAATTCTGCTCATTTTGATGTGATCTTATTTGAAAAGAGAATTTTCTTAAATATACCTTTCTATGCTGTAAGAACGTTTATCTATGTATTGGGTGCTTCTTTCTTCGCATGGAAACTGAAAGCTCAGTCTAAAAAAGTTGACGAAACCAAATCGAGAGTAGATTATCAGATGCTTTACAGATGGGCAGTAGGATATATCGCATTCTTCGGATTTGCTTCTGCGGCCTGGGCTTGGGACTGGTTGATGTCTATTGACCCTCACTGGTATTCTACGATGTATATCTGGTATTCAATGGTAAGCTGCCTTTCAAGTGGTATTGCGGTAATTATTCTTTTAAGTGTTTATTTAAAGAAAAACGGATTCCTTCCACAGTTCAATGATAATCACTTACATGATTTAGGAGTATTCCTTTTTGCTACAAGTATGCTTTGGACGTATACATGGTTTGCACAGTTCATGCTTTACTGGTATGCTAACATTCCTGAAGAGGTTAACTATTTCTTCGGAAGATTCCAGCACTACTCTCCTACTTTCCTGCCAATGCTGATCGTAAACTTCTTATTACCGCTATTGGTATTAGTGAGCAGCAGCATTAAGAGAAACTACAAAGTGGTTACTACAATGGCAGTAGTAGTTATCTGTGGTCACATTTTAGATTACTTCAACATGGTAATGCCTGGTACGGTAGGACCATACTGGAAAACTCCGGAAGTATTCTTGTTGATCTTAGGAGCTATCCTTTTCGTAGTTGGTTTGTTTATGTTTACCGTGCTTTCAGCATTATCAAAACTTAAACTTATCCCTACAGGAAACCCTTACTTACACGAATCTGAAATTTATGAGTATCCTTTCTAAGGAACGCTGATAACAAGATAAAACGAAAAAGACTGATTGTAACGATCAGTCTTTTTTTTACTAATAAAAAAAATAAAATTCCGGGCAACCATTTTTAATTTTCTTTGTCATATAATTAAGCAAATCATTATAATAAAATAATCATGAAAAAAAATCTTCTATTATTGTTTTTGACATTCTTATTAAATCCTTTCAATGCTCAAACTATTACTTTCATTTCTGAAAAAACCAACAAACCGTTGCCAAAAGTTTCAGTTTTTGCAAAAGACGGAAGCATTGTTGCTTATTCGGATATTGGCGGGAAAATCGATAAACAATTGTTGAAGCCCGAGCAGGAAAAATTTCAGCTGGTGTATGATAATGTTTCGGTGGCCACCTTATCGTATTCGGATTTTGATAAGGACATTATTAAAATTGACAACCGTATAAAAGATATCGAGGCAGTCGTTATAAAAAACAACAAGCCGGCAAAATACATTTTTATTAAAGGAAATTTCAATGCCTACGTAACGGTCAACAATAAACCCAAATCTTATGCTGACGGAATTATAACCTATATTTTCGATAATAAAACAAAAAAACTTAAAAGTACGAATGTAGAACAATACAGAATCTTTTCGTTGCAGACTGAAATGGATAGGACTTTCTTATCTTACACGGCAGGATTAGAGATCCCAAAACTTAAATACGTAGGAAACCCGGAGGAATATAAATCCGGAAAAAATAATATTAAAGAATTAAACGGCGACAAAAGTGATCAAGTGGAAATCATAGATAGAATCGGCTCGGAAAAAGGATCTACGCTTTTCGGAATAACCATTTATGATTATAGAAAAATTATAAACCTATCTTTTGAAAAAGAATCAGGAAAAACACTTAGAGAGTTTCTGGAATATAGTGATGTACGGTACTCAAAAATTAAATATAAAGAAAAACCAGATCCTGATCAATTAGCGTTATACAATAATTTTTATGTGACAGAATTTAGTTTTAGTAATGACAAAGATATTAACAACGTAAGATTCAACAAGAGTAGCAGCAATTACAAGACTTCTTACTGGCAGGATCCTTCTTTTCCAAATATGCAGACGGTATTCAGCAGCTATTTCAAAAGCGATTTAAAAGAAAAGTCAAATGAAATGTAAAACAGTTTCCAATCTAAATTAATAAAACTATGAAAAAAAGTCTTTTATTATTATTTTTGACATTCTTATTAAATCTTTTCAATGCTCAAACCATTACTTTCATTTCTGAAAAAACCAACAAACCATTACCAAAAGTTTCAGTTTTTGCAAAAGACGGAAGCATTGTTGCTTATTCGGATATTGACGGGAAAATCGATAAGCAATTGATAAAACCAGAACAGGAAAAATTCAGGCTTGTTTACGAAAATATTGTTCTGGCAGAACTTCCTTATTCTGAGATTGATAGAGATATTGTAAAACTTGATGAAAAGATCAAGGACATTGAGCCCGTAGTGGTAAAAAATAATAAACCAGCAAAGTACCTTTTGATAAAAGGTAATTTTAATGCTTATGTCACCGTGAACAATATGCTTAACTGTTATGTGGATGGAATAGCAACGTATGTTTTTGACAATAAAAATAAAAAAGTAAAAGACATTAAGATACAGCAATACCGCATCTTCAGTCTTGAAGGCGCTAGCTTCGAAAAAAAAGAGGTCGGAGTCTGGGATTACAGAATGTTTTTATACTTACCAAAATTGAAATACGCCGGAAATCTTGAAAAATATAATAACGGCGAACTCAAGGTAAAGGAACTGAAAACGCCAACCAAAGATGAAATAGAAATACGTGGGGAAGAACTTCAGGAAAAAGAACTTTCCATTTTAGGATACCGGCTTTTCGATATTCAGATCATCACCAATTTTTCATTTGAAAAAGATTCTAAAAAATCACTCCGTGATTTTACTGAATACAATTCAATCGAATATCTTAAACTGAAGCATAAAACGGAACCCGAATATAACCAGATCATTTCCTACAAAAATTTTTATCCGACCGAACTCGATTTCAGCAATGAAAAAGATCTTCCTGAAGTAAAGTATAATATAAAACAAAGCCATTATACCTCAAAATATTGGCAAGATCCTTCATTTCCAAACATGCAGACCGTTTTCAGTTCATTCTTTAAAGATGATTTAAAAGAAAAATAAAAAATAAAATCCCCTATTAATAAACGTTTTAGTAAATTTGTGACAAACGGAAAAAAAATGAAAAAGTTGTCTTTTCTACTAATTTTCAGCTTACTGCTTTTTACAGCATGTAAGAAAGATCACGTAGATGCTACCAATACTAAAACGTTACAGTCGAGTATCAATGATATGACGGCGAGTCTTCCTACCATTAAACAGATAAAATTTAATGAGGCGCTCTACATTTTAAAAACTTTCGGAGTGGAAGCCGATGGTGACGTTGCAGAATTGAAAGCACTTGGCCAATTGATCAACGGGAAAAAAGTTCCCGAAATTATGGCAATGGCCGATGAAGTAGCACAGAAAAATGGCATAGAGTGGGCAAGTACAACGCCACCTTCCTTAGGACAAATCAATATTTTTGGAGATGACAAGGCAAAAGAAAGAGATCCCAACGATGTAAAAGCAAATTCATTAAGCATCATTACACGACCTTCCGGCGACGACGGAACCGGAGCTCCTACCGCTATTCAGATTATTCCGCGACTTGTGGACAGCGCTGGAAATCCTGTAGCATTTACAGAAGCAGGTCTTGAGGCTACTCTTGAAGTGTTCAGTAATGGGGTAAAACTCTCTACTGCAAAAAACCTGATGCAGGATAATAATTTTAAAGGATTTAATTTAAAATTCTCATCCATTCCGGCTGCTAAAGTCGTTGACAATAAAATTGATATCACCGTATCTGTAAAAACAACCGCAAAAACATTTAAAATGACAAAAATAGGTTTAGATGTAAATCCTTTGTTATTGAAAATGCCTGCCCCACCGGTAGTTGACTCTACCGCTGTAAATCAGGATCCGGCAGTGATAGATCCTAACAATCCTGGAACAACCGTTTCTACAGATCCAAATGCCCCCCCTGCTCCGGCAACACCAAAACAACCGGCAGCAGACCCTAAAAATGTAGTATCCGGATTTTTAAACAATGTAAGCTCTCAAAACCTAAAAGCAGCTTATGGTGCAGCAAGCAATCCAAACTGGGGAAGCTATGAATCTTTCGCCAACCCTACTTCAGGATTCGGATCGGTGAAAAATGTAAGCGTTAAAAATATTTCCACAAATCTGTCCAATGCCAATGTTGCCAGCGTAAATGCAACATACGATGTTACCGACAAAAACGGAAGAACAACTTCGCTGAAAGCAACTTTCGGTTTAAAAAATGTAAACGGAGAATGGAAAATCTCCAGCTATAAAATCAATCCGTAACAATGCCGTCACAAGAATTAATCAGCAGACTGGAAGAAACGATAGAAAACATTCCTGACTTTCCGATTCCGGGAATTCAGTTTAAAGATATATCGCCAATCTTCCTGGATCCGAAATTATATGAAGATGTTATCGCAGATCTGGTAGCATTCAGCAAAGGAAAAGTTGATGCCGTCTGCGGAATTGAAAGCCGCGGTTATCTTTTCGGAATTGCTATTGCTGTCGCTCTGGAAGTTCCGTTTGTGTTAATAAGAAAATCGGGAAAACTGCCACCGCCGGTTATTTCAGAAAAATACGATCTTGAATACGGAAGTGCCATCATCGAAACCCGGGAAGGGCAGATAAAGCCCGGGCAGAGAGTTCTGATTCACGATGATCTTCTGGCAACGGGAGGAACCACAGAAGCAGCAGCAAAGCTGATTGAAAAACAGGAAGCAACAGTTGCACAGTTCAGTTTTCTGATTGGCTTAAAAGGATTGAATGGCGAAGAAAAACTGAAGAAATTCAATGCAGAAGTATATCACATTTTAGAATATTAGTAGATGCTTCGACAAGCTCAGCATGACAAAGCAGTACTGCATTAAGCATTTCACAATTAAACTGTCATATTGCACCTGTCGAAGCATTTTTCTTATAAATTCATGTTTAACAATTTACAATTCACTTTATTTGTTTAAATAAAATCAACAATACTCAGAAAGTATTTTGTAAATCATTCAGAAACAATTAAATTTGCAATTCAATTTTTAACAATTTATGGCAAAACTTACAAAGAATGCTCAACAAGAGCAAGAAGGTAAAGAAACAGTAGAGTTTTTTAAAGATCTTGACAGAGAAGCTTTAAACACCGAAAGATTTATTGAAAGATATTCAAAACCGTTGGGTATTGTTTTCGGGGTACTTGTTTTAGGTGTTCTGGGATTCTTCGCTTACAAACAGTTTGTTGTAGTTCCTAAAAATGCTGAAGCTGTAAAAAGTTTCCTTGCTGCTCAGAAAAATCTTACGGAAGGTAAAGATAAAGAAGCACTGGGAGGAAAATCTGCTGCAAATCCTGGCTTCTTAGGAACGTATAATGAATATTCTGCTACAAACATTGGTAAACTTTCTGCTTACAACGCCGGAATTTTGAAATTTAAAGAAGGAAAATTCCAGGAAGCATATGATCTTCTTGACAAGTTTTCATCAGACAACAAAACATTAATGGCAATGAAGTATGGTGCGATGGCAGATGCGCAATCTGGTCTTAATAAAAACGACGATGCTCTGCAATTGCTTGATAAAGCGGCTTCTGCTTCAGACGATCCGTACACAACCTATTATTTCACAAGAAAAGCAGGGATTTTGGCTTTAGGCCTTAATAAGAAAGCAGATGCTAAAAAATATTTTGCTACAATTGATGAAAAATATCAGGACTACGACAACGGAATGTCTGATTCTTATATTGAAATGACTAAATATTATTAAACAATGGCAACAGTTAATCTTTCCGATTACAAGCCACTTCATATAGCCAATGCCGATGAGTTTTCTATCGGCATTGTTTTTTCTGAGTGGAATGATTTTGTAACCTATAATCTTCGTGATGCAGCATTGGAAATCCTTCAAAAGGAAGGTGTAAAATCTGAAAACATCAAGCTTTTTCCGGTTCCGGGTGCTTTTGAGCTGAATTACGCAAGCATGCAGCTTTGCAAAGAGCGCAAATATGACGCAGTAATCTCTATCGGATGTGTGATCCGTGGTGAAACGCCTCATTTCGATTATGTATGTTCTGCAGTTGCTCAGGGCATCAAAGATTGCAATATTCTGACAGATACTCCTACTATTTTCTGTGTGCTTACAGATGATACAAAAGAGCAGTCAATTGCAAGAAGTGGCGGAGATTTGGGAAATAAAGGTGTGGAAGCAGCAGTTACGGCACTGCGAATGATCGATTTTAGAAAAAATCTGACAGGTAAAAAGGGAAATATAGGTTTCGGCCACTCATAATTTACACTTATTTTTTTTAGATATTTGAGGATCATTAAAATGGTCCTCTTTTTTGTATAAATGCTTCAAACCTGCTCTGCTACTACTTTTTCTGGATATTAAATTTTTAATTTTATTTTAAATAATTATAAATTTCTTAATTAATTTCAAATTTTATGATTTTATAACAAGAAATTACTCCCAATTACTAAATTTGCAGGAATTAACATTTAGTTCATATGTTTCGTCAGAAAATAAAGCCGTTTCTCTATTTAGGCATTTTTTATCTTACCATTTCTTTGGTTCTAAGGCTCATTTTTATATTTCATCCTATAACTACAGCAGAATTTAACTTTATCGATGTAGTAGAAATTGTAATGATCGGGATCTTAAATGATTCTCTGGTCTTCATATTAACCTGTCCATTTTTGGCGCTCTATTTTCTGTTTTTATCCGATTCAAAATATCAAAAGCCTTATGGACATATTATTTTAGGATTATTAGCTATTTCATTTTTATATATCCTCCTTGTCCCGAATAATATTTTTAAGCAATACGGAGGATCAGCTGTCGAAATTGCCCTGGCCTTCATCGGACTGAAAATAATTTTCTTCAGTCTCATGCTGTTCTTGCCGGAAAAGCGTATAAAAATCAGAAATACACTTTATTTCATTACTGTTTTTCTATATGTCTTGCTCATTGTTTTTAATACTGTGAGCGAATATTTTTTCTACAATGAATTTGGGCTCAGATATAATTTCATTGCGGTCGATTATCTCATTTATACCAATGAAGTTATTGGAAACATTATGGAAAGTTATCCGGTTGTGCCTCTGTTCCTGGCTATATTTGCTGTTGCTGCGGTACTTACAGTTTATATTTACCGAAAGACTAAGGTCGAACTTTTGAATCTTCCCAACCTAAAGCAAAAACTTATTTTATTAGCTTCATTTTGTATTTTGGTAGGAATCAGTCTTATCGGATTACATTTTACCACAAAAATAAAATCTGACAACGTCTTTGAGGAAGAAATACAGGCTAATGGATTGCCAAAATTCTACTGGGCCTTTACACATAATGAATTGGATTATTTCCAATTTTACCCGGTGATCAATCAACAGGAAGCTGAAAAAACCTTTTTAAGCCAATATTCTCCGTCTACTCTCAAAAGAAATATTCAACCGGACAAACCTGAATTAAAGAAAAATGTTGTTTTAATTTCTATCGAAAGTTTGTCGGCAGATTTTATGGAACATTACGGTAATACGCAGAAAATAACTCCATTTTTGGACAGTCTTGCAGACCGTTCTCTAATGTTCACCAATCTTTATGCAACAGGAAACAGAACTGTTCGCGGACTGGAGGCCCTTACACTCTGCATTCCTCCGACTGCTGGTGAAAGTATTATTAAAAGGGAAAACAATAAAAATAAATTTACAACCGGAAGCGTTTTTAAATCTAAAGGTTACGATGTAAAATTCCTTTATGGCGGCTACAGCTACTTCGACAATATGAAGGATTTCTATGAGGGAAATGGCTACAGCATCGTTGACAGGGATAATTTCAAGCCTGAAGAGATTACCTTTGCCAATGTCTGGGGTGTTGCAGATGAAGATATGGCAAAAAAGGCCATCCAGACCATGAACGCCGAGGCAAAGTCTGGGAAGCCATTTTTTAATCATTGGATGACCGTTTCCAATCACCGTCCATTTACTTACCCGAACGGAAAAATAGATATTCCCGGAGATGCAAAATCCCGTGAAGGAGGTGTAAAATACACGGATTATGCTTTAAGAAAATTCTTCGAAATGGCCAAAAAGCAACACTGGTATTCCAATACAGTGTTTGTAATCATTGCCGATCATTGCGCTTCAAGTGCCGGAGATACAGAACTTCCGATGGATAAGTATAAAATTCCTGCGATGATCTTTTCAGAAGGTTTTATTCAACCACAAAAATTTACACAAACCATGTCACAGATTGATGTAATGCCTACTGTTTTAGGATTGCTGAATTTTAATTATCAGTCTAAATTTTTAGGGCAGGATATTTTCAGTGAAACTTTCCAACCGAAAGCTTATGTTGCTACTTATCAGGATCTTGGTTTTATTAAAGATAATTATTTAACCATTATCTCACCGGTAAAGAAGATTAAACAGTATTCACTTACACAACAAAAAAACAATTTAAGCCCGGAATTCAACATGTATTATGATGAAAAATTTCTGAAACCCGATTCTCAGAACAAAAACCTTATTGAACAGACCATTGCAGCGTATCAGTCTACCTCATATTGGCTTAAGGAAAATAAACTTAACCGTTAATTCAAAAAAAACGTTTCATCTATAGAAAATACATTTTAAATTTCTAAATTTATATATCACAAAATAATTAAACTATGAGATGGACTGACGACAGAGGCGGCAACGTGGAAGACAGGCGTGGACTAGGCGGTGGAGCCGTAGTAGGAGGCGGACTGGGAACACTGATTATTGCAGCCATTATTTTTTTTCTGGGAGGAGATCCCTCTTCCATACTTTCATCCGGAAGCGGATCCGGCTCGGCAAGAACCGAACAGAGAGAATTAACACAGGAAGAAATGAAAATTGGAGAAATGGTAGACATGATGGGAAAATGGAATACCATTACCTGGGATAAGGTTTTTAATGAAAACGGAATGACCTATGAGCCTCCTAAAATTGTTCTTTTTGAAAACACTACACAATCCGGCTGCGGAACTGCACAGGCAGCAATGGGACCTTTCTACTGCCCTGCAGACCAGTCTGTTTATATGGACATGAGTTTTTTTAATGAACTTCAGAAAAAATTCGGAGCAAAAGTAACCGAATTTACTGTTGCCTATGTTCTTGCCCATGAAGTAGGACACCATGTTCAGACGCTTTTGGGAACAACGCAAAAAGTAGATAAAATGAGAAGAAGCGGCAGATACAGCGAAACAGAAATGAACAAGGTTTCCGTAGCTACAGAATTGCAGGCAGATTTCTATGCCGGACTTTGGGCAAAAAGAACCGATGCTGAAAAACATATTTTAGAACCGGGAGACATCCAGTCTGCCATTGATGCTGCCGAAGCAGTAGGAGATGATAATATACAGAGAAGATCTCAGGGATATGTTAACCAGGAAAGCTTTACTCACGGTTCTTCCGCACAGCGTAAAGAGTGGTTCATGAAGGGCTACAACACAGGAGACATCAGACAAGGTGACACTTTCAACCAGCTTTTGAAATAATTATTTAACAAGATAAAAAATAAAACCCTGAAGCAATTCCTCAGGGCTTCATTTTATTGTAATTCAATAGGATTACTGTTTTTCTTGGCTTCATCTTTTACTCTCTCTTCCATTCTTTTCCTCATATCAGCAGGATTTTCACCGCCTCGGTTACCGCCTATTCTCATTGATCCGCCTTGAGACATAAAAGCCATAGGATCTTCCATGAATTTTTTCTGTTGCTTTATATAGTCTGCTCTTTTTACTTTAATGGTATTTCCAAATTGATTTAAAGTAGGAAAATCAGCAATCTTGTAATTTTTCATTAAATCAAAAGAATATTCACCTTTATCATCTTCCACTTTTACGATAAGTCCTGGCAGGCCACCGAATTTGTAAGGCCCATCCTGATAAGGCAAATCGGTCGTGAACCATGCAGTCCATTTTCTTCCCCCAAAATCAGTTTCTGCTTTCTGAACCTTATATTCTCCTATCTTCGTGGTTTCCGGCATAATCTTCCAGTTTAAAGGCCGGTCTTCCTCATACGTATAAACATCTCTTCCTATTCTGTCCTTAAAAATAATCTTCTGGTCTTTTTTATCTTTTTCAATAGAATAGTTAATAATTGACCTCAGATTTTGCATCTGGTCTCTATTGAAACCTCTTGCACCGCCACTCTGAATAGTTGCCTGAATTATTGAATCCCGCTTAATTCTGTTTTCAGAATAAAAAATCGATTTTTCAGCAGAAATATCAAGATATGCGTTTTCTGTTTTAACATCATTTTTATCAGATGCATCTGGTTTCATAGTTACCTGATAAACAAATCTGTTGGTTTGTGCAAATACACAATGTATGAGTAACGTTAAAGCAATGATGCCTATTTTTTTCATTGGAATAAATTTAGTACTTGGATTTTAAATCCTTCACAAAGTTAAAGCATCAATAATAAAAATTGATAAAATAAAATCGCTAATTTTTATATACTAATTATTGTACGTATTTTTGCATTATTAAATCATTCTAAATAAATACAATGATAAAAGTATCAGATCAAGCAAAAGCAAAAGCCATCCAGCTTATGACAGAAGATGGTTTTAAACCTTTTGAAGACTATATAAGAGTTGGGGTAAAAAGCGGAGGATGCTCTGGTTTAGAATATGTTTTGAAGTTTGACAATGAAAAAACAGATTCTGATCAAATTTTTGAAGACAATGATATCAAAATTATCGTAGATAAAAAATCAATTCTCTATCTGGCAGGAACCACTCTTGAGTATTCAGGAGGTTTAAATGGAAAAGGATTTGTTTTTAATAATCCTAACGCATCCAGAACATGTGGGTGCGGAGAAAGTTTTTCACTTTAAATTCAATATTTAAGATTTAAAATTCAATATTATTGGCAACGTATAAGAGTTTTGAAGATTTAGAAATATGGCAGCTTTCGAGAGAACTTTGTAATGATATTTACGAAATTATTGAAAATTCTGATCTTAAAAATAATTTTCGTTTAGCAAACCAAATCGATGGATCTTCAGGCTCAATAATGGATAATATTGCTGAAGGTTTTGAGAGAAACGGAAATAGAGAGTTTATACAATTCTTATACATTTCTAAAGCATCTTGTGGAGAGACAAGATCTCAATTATATAGAGTTTTAGATCGGAATTTTATTTCAAACGAAAAATTTGAGGTTTTAAAATTAAAAACAGTAGATTTAAGTAAAAAGATAGGAGGCTTTATATTTTATTTACAAAATAGCGATCTTAAAGGCTCTAAATATAAAAACAGATAAATAAAAAATAATTCGGAGAAGCAAAATTTTGAATTTCGAATTTTGAATTTTTTGAATATAAAATAATGAATAAATATACAGAGGACGATTTACGCGTCGACTTAGAAAATAAAAAATACGAATTTGGCTGGGAAACGAAAATCGATTACGAAGATTTTCCTATCGGTTTGAATGAAGATATTATCCGGGCCATTTCTGCCAAAAAAGAAGAGCCGGAATGGATGACGGAATGGCGTTTAGAGTCTTTCAGAATCTGGATTAAAATGACAGAACCTGAATGGGCTAATATTAAATATGAAAAGCCTGACTTTCAGGCTATACGATATTACGCCGCTCCAAAGGTAAAACCTGAACTGGACAGCCTGGATGAAGTTGATCCTGAATTATTGAAAACCTTTGAAAAATTGGGGATCAATATTGAAGAGCAAAAAAGACTTTCCGGAGTTGCTGTAGATATCGTAATGGACTCAGTTTCTGTAAAAACCACCTTCCAGGATACGTTGATGGAAAAAGGAATTATTTTCTGTTCCATTTCTGAAGCCATTAAAAATCATCCTGACCTGGTTAGGAAATATCTTGGTAAAGTAGTTCCGAGAGGAGATAATTTCTATGCCGCTTTGAATTCCGCAGTTTTTTCTGACGGAAGTTTCTGCTATATTCCGAAAGGGATAAGATGCCCAATGGAACTTTCTACGTATTTCCGTATCAACCAAGCAGGTACCGGTCAGTTTGAAAGAACACTTGTGATCGCTGATGAAAGAAGTTATGTTTCTTATCTTGAAGGATGTACCGCACCATCAAGAGACGAAAACCAGCTTCACGCCGCTGTTGTTGAGCTGATCGCTTTGGATAATGCTGAAATTAAATATTCAACCGTTCAGAACTGGTATCCCGGAAATGAAGAAGGAAAAGGAGGAGTTTTCAATTTCGTAACGAAAAGAGGACTTTGCGAAAAGAATGCAAAGATTTCCTGGACACAGGTAGAAACAGGCTCTGCCGTAACATGGAAATACCCTTCTTGCATCTTAAAAGGTGACGGATCAATCGGTGAGTTCTACTCTATTGCCGTGACCAACAATCACCAATATGCAGATACCGGAACAAAAATGATCCACATCGGAAAGAATACCAAATCAACGATTATTTCTAAAGGAATTTCTGCAGGAAAATCTCAGAACTCATACAGAGGTTTGGTAAAAGTAATGCCTTCTGCAAAAGGGGCAAGAAATTTTTCCCAGTGTGACTCTTTGTTAATGGGTAATGAATGTGGTGCACATACTTTCCCTTATATTGAAATCAAAGATCCTTCTGCACAGTTGGAGCATGAAGCAACGACTTCAAAAATTGGAGAAGATCAGATTTTTTACTGCAACCAGAGAGGTATCGATACGGAAAGAGCAATTGCTTTGATCGTAAACGGTTTCAGCAAAGAGGTTTTAAATAAATTGCCAATGGAATTCGCTATTGAAGCTCAGAAATTATTGGAGATTTCTTTGGAGGGTTCTGTAGGGTAAGTAATATATTTTAAACATTAAGAAATTAAGTTTTTATTCTCAATTATTAATGTTTAAATAGTAAGGAATTGATAAATCAATTCTGTTGAAGAAAATTAAGTATGACAAAAACACAAATAACACAACTTTCCTATGATATTGTAGGGTGTGCCATTAAAGTGCATAGAGAACTTGGTCCCGGCTTATTGGAAAGTGTATATGAAATGTGTTTAGCATATGAATTAAGAGAAAAAGGATTTTTAGTTAATCAGCAAATTAGCACCAAAATCAATTATGGAAAAATTGAGATTGAAACACCACTAAAAATTGATTTGCTAGTAAATGAAGCAATTATTATAGAAATCAAAACTGTTGAAAGTTTATTGCCCGTTCATCAGGCTCAATTGATGACTTACATGAAAATATTGAAAAAGCCTCAAGGTCTTTTGATTAATTTTTACACGGACAATATTACCAAGTCAATGATTCCTTTAATAAATGAATATTTTGCAAAGCTTCCTGAATAAAAATTAAAACATTTAGGAATTTAGATCACTAAGACCTTAAAAATCTTAATAAAAATCAATTTATTGATTTACTAAAAAGAAATTATACATTAGAATTAACTTAAATTCTTAATGTTTAAAATAAAAAAAGAAATAGTATTTCATTGATAAGCGTTAGCACCTTTGTTTATCTTAAAAAGCAAAGGAGATTAAAAAAATCTTAGTCTAGCCTTGCGATAAATTTAAACGTATGTTAGAGATAAAAAACTTGCACGCCAAAATTGAAGACGGCGCAGAAATTTTAAAAGGAATCAATCTTGAAATAAAACCGGGTGAAGTTCATGCGATCATGGGTCCAAACGGAGCCGGTAAATCTACTCTTTCTTCTGTTATCGCAGGAAAAGAAGATTACGAAGTGACTGATGGAGAAATTATTTTCAGAGGTGAAGATATCATCGAAGACGCTCCTGAAGACAGAGCGCACAAAGGGATTTTCCTTTCTTTTCAGTATCCGGTAGAAATTCCGGGGGTTTCTGTAACCAACTTCATCAAAGCAGCGATGAATGAAAACAGAAAAGCAAACGGATTGGGAGAAATGCCTGCTAAAGAAATGCTTTCGCTGATCCGTGAGAAATCTGAAAAGTTAGGAATCAAGAAAGATTTCCTTTCAAGATCATTAAATGAAGGATTTTCGGGAGGTGAAAAGAAAAGAAACGAGATCTTCCAGATGATGATGCTTGATCCGAAACTGGCCATCCTTGATGAAACAGATTCAGGATTAGACATTGATGCATTAAGAATTGTTGCAGATGGTGTAAATGCATTTAAAAATGAAGGAAATGCAGTGCTTTTGATTACACACTATCAAAGACTGCTTAATTATATTCAGCCTGACTTCGTTCACGTTTTAGCAAACGGAAAAATCATCAAAACTGGTGATAAATCTCTTGCTTTGGAACTGGAAGAAAAAGGGTATGACTGGCTTTTGAATTAATTTGAGATTTTGATATTTGAAATTTGAAATTTTGGGGACGATCAATAATTTTGAAGATTTAGAGATTTGGAAGGATGCAAGACGCCTTTGCGAATTGATTTATCAGAATTGCCTTCAAAATGATAAATTTCAAAGACATGATAAATCACAAATTGACAGAGCATCTTCGTCTATTATGGATAATATTGCAGAAGGTTTTGAAAGAGAAGGCAATCGGGAATTCATTAATTTTCTCACCATGTCGAAAGGTTCTTGTGGTGAAGTGCGTTCTCAACTTATCAGAGCTTATGACAGAAAATATTTAGATGAAGAAAAATTCCTAAAACTTAAAAATGAGAGTATTGAGATTTCAAAAAAACTTTCGGGATTATTAATTATCTTAAGAATTCGACACACAAAGGAAATAAATTTAACCGAAATATTGATTAGTGCAGATGCACACAGAATATCAAATCTCAAACTTCAAATTTCAAATAAATATGTTATTAGAACAAATTTTAAATAATCATTCTTCTTTTTTAGAGAGCCTTCGTCACCGATTTTTGGACGAAGACAGAAGAGCAGCTCTTCAAAGATTTGAAAGCATGGGTTTTCCGACAAAAAAAGACGAAGAATATAAATATACCAGCCTAAAAGAAATTACCGAAAAAGTGTACAACTTTTTCCCGAAAGAACACCACAATATCACCAGGGAACAGCTGGATGAACTGCATTTGGGTGAAGAAAATTTCGACTGGATTACTTTCGTAAACGGTAAACTTCACAAAGAGCTATCAAAAGTTTCGATTGAAAACGTTGAATTTCTTTCATTTAATTATGCTTTAAATGATGAGAAACACAGAGATGTTTTTGAGAAATATTTTAATACGATTGCTTCAGACAAATCTGCTTTTACAAATTTAAATCAGGCTTACTGCAAGTATGGTTTTTTCCTGAAAGTTCCAAAAAATGTTGTGATTGAAAAACCAATTCATGTTTTCTATATTTCGCAGAATCAGGAAGAAAATACTTTCTACAATACGAGAAATTTATTGATCGTAGAGGAAGGTGCAAAAGTGGAAATCATTGAAAGTCATCATAATTTTGACAGTACATATGTACTAACCAATTCAGTGACAGAAATTTTCACCTATCCGAATGCAAAGGCTGACTGGCATAAGCTGCAGAATGACAATGATACGTCGTATTTAATTGACAATACATTCGCGAGACAGGAAAAAGATAGCTTAACAACGGTAAATACGTTCTCTTTCGGCGGTAAACTGGTAAGAAACAACCTTGATTTTATTCATAACGGATCGAATATCAATTCCTTTATGAACGGAATCACGATTATTGGGAAAGATCAGCTGGTAGACCATCACACGGCGGTTCATCACAACTTCCCGAACTGTGAAAGTTATCAGAACTACAAAGGTATTTTCGACGGAAAATCTCACGGTGTTTTCAACGGAAAAGTTTTTGTGGATAAAATTGCTCAGAAAACAAATGCTTATCAGCAGAATAACAATGTTTTACTAAGTGAAGGGGCTATTATTGATACCAAGCCTCAGTTGGAAATTTTCGCAGATGATGTAAAATGTTCTCATGGCTGCACCGTTGGACAGCTGAATGAAGATGCATTGTTCTATCTAAGAGCAAGGGGCATCTCTAAAAAAGAAGCTCAGGCATTATTGCTATATGCTTTCGCTAACGATGCGATGCAGAATATAGATATTGAGCCTTTAAAAGAAAAAATTTCAAAGCTTTTGGCTGAGAAACTTGAAGTTGATATAGAGTTTTAACAATATATAATTGATAATAATGAAGCACTCCAAATTTGGGGTGCTTTTATTTTTTAAGGCTAAAATCGCAATGATTTTTTGAAATGATTAAGATCTTTTGTTTGTAAAGACGGTTCACTTATAAAAACCGCAACAGAGAATCTTTGGCTAAAGCCCACCCCTATTGATATTTGTAAGTATTATTTAAATTGATGATGACTATTTTTTTATCCACCATTGGCTGTCTTTTCTGTTAGAACGTTTCACTCCATTATCTAATGTATAGGCAAACCCGACACCCAATGTCTGCTTCAGCTGTGTTCTTTTGATCTGGTTATGGTCATACATAAGATCAACAGTAATGTTGGAGGAAATGAATTTATTAACCTTTAAATTTAGTATCATTCCATAGGCGAGCACCAGCCTTTCAGGATGGTCAAGATAATTTGAGAAAACAGATGCGGTATTGGTAACATTTACGTTTTCCATTAATTTAAATTTATAATACGCTGTGCCCAGAAAACCGTACTGTAACAATGAATTGTCTCCATCAGCTTTTAATCCGTATGTTCCAGCGGTCTGGAGATCTTTATCTAAAACGAAAGCCCATCTGGCGTTGGAAGGACGCAGTGTTACATTGATGTTATCGCTGGGCCTGTACGTGATCCCCATCCCGACATTCAGATAACCGGGAGCCATAAAGTTGGAAATTTTCTTGGCTGCAGGATTGTTGCCGTCTTCATATCCCACGGTAAACTGAGAAAGCATGCCTGCCCCTACAGAAAGATACCAGCTTTTAGAAACCTTCCTTCCGTAATTCGTGGAAACATTGATAACATCCTGGGTTTTTCTTACTCCCAGGCCTTTCGTATCATTCTGGCCATAATTCAGAATAATAATATTTTCCCAGAGATCCTTGTCTTTTTCATAGGTAATGTTGTAATCTGCACCTACCAGCCAGCCGACATTATTGCCACCACCCCCAACCCAGTTGGAGAATGCAGCCTGATTGATCATTAAAGTCTGTTTACCCAGAACCGACCAGTGTTTTACCGTATCTACCTTGATAGAAGCGGTGTCCAGAAGCACTTGTGCACTGTTGAAAATTCCTATAGAAAAGGAAAGAATTAATAAAAACTTCTTCATGAGTCAGGATTTCATTTTACAAAATTCTACACAAAAATATCAAATATAAATTTGATAAGACAAATCGCACAGGCAAAACTACATTTTCCTATTCGCTTAAGATTTTAATGACAAATAAGATATACTTTAATATATGCAGAAGAAAAGATTACTTTTTGGCTGAAATAAAATAAATGACTGATTGATTCATCGACAAATTTTCCGAAATTTAGCATTGGCTTTCCATTTGACATAAACAGTGCATGCTAAAAAACAATGTAATTTCCAAAAAAGCGATTATAAATCCTTTGCTGATGCTTGCGGCAATGTGGCTGGGATATTTTCTGCAGCTTCACGGATTTTTTGAAAGTTGTTTTGGAGCCATCATTCCATTATTGCCTGAAGGACTGCTCGGCATTATTACTTCTCCTCTTTTGCACGGAAATCTGGATCATATTGTAGGGAATTCTATTCCTATTGCTATTCTGATGTTTCTGCTGTATCAGTTTTATCCATTGGTGGCTAATAAAGTTTTCGTTTTAGGATGGCTGGCTACCGGATTGCTAGTCTGGCTTTTGCCACCTATAGACATCATAACTGGTGATTATCTTTATACCTGTACAATTGGTGCCAGTGGCGTGGTGTACGTACTCGCTTTCTTTCTTTTTTTCAGCGGTATCTTTAAGTGGAATATGAAGTTGCTTACTATTTCTCTCCTGGTAGTTCTATACTATGGAAGTCTGGTTTGGGGAATGCTGCCGGAAGAATTGTTTTACAATCTCCAGGAACCCAGTAAAATTGCATGGCAGGCACACATTGCAGGCGCTGTGGTGGGAATTATCCTGGCCTTTATGTTCAAAAAAGCAGGCGATAAAAAGAAAAGATTCATCTGGGAATTTCCAAATTATTACAGTGAAAAAGACGACAAACTCTGGCAGGAATACAAAGAAAACCATCCCGAAGACTTCATGGAATTACCTTATAAAAAGAAAGATGACATTTGGGAGCATCTGGATGAGCTAAGAAGAAAATAAGCTTAATCTATTTTTAATCATATAAAAATAACATTAAATTCTTTACATTTGTCAAAACAACACAAATGTATTCTGAAGAACATCTATATTCTATCGCACTCCGCGAATGTAATTTAATCGGTGATATCAATTTTTACAAGCTCGTCCGCACATTTGGAAGTGCAAAAAATGCCTGGCAGCATACCAAAAAAGAATATAAAAGAATTGATGGCCTGGGCTATAAAATGGTCGCTGATATCGGAAATCCTATCCATTTGAAATTTGCTGAAAAAGAGCTGAAATTCTGCGAAAAGAATGATATTGTCGTCAACCTTCGTCATGCTGGTGAGCTTCCAAAATTACTTAATGAATGCTACGATGCACCGGCAATTCTTTATCAAAAAGGAAGCTTCGACGATAAGAAACAAAAAGTAAGCATTGTAGGAACCAGAAACATGACAACTTATGGCAGTCATTTTCTGAATGATTTTTTTGAAGAGACAAAATCCTGCCCATTTATTTCTGTTAGCGGCCTTGCCCTGGGTGTCGACAAGGAAGTTCACGAACAGTCTCTCTTGAAAGGGATTCCTACAGTTGGCGTATTGGCGCATGGATTTCATACCATTTATCCTTCCAAAAACCGAAGGCTTTCCGAAAAAATCGTGGAAGAAGGAGGAACACTCTTCACAGAATTTAATTCTTCGCGAAAACCTGACCGGGAAAATTTTATTCAGAGAAATAGAATTGTAGCCGGTATTTCTCCTGCGACAATTGTCGTAGAAACAGCTTTCGGTGGCGGATCGGTGAGCACAGCAACTTTTGCCAACCAATATAATCGGGAAGTATTTGCACTGCCCGGGAAAATTACAGACAAGCAAAGCCAGGGCTGCAATCAACTGATTTTTCAGAACAAAGCTGCGGCAATCTCTACAGTGAAAGATCTAATTGACAGTTTAGGAATTAAAAAGCCTAAAACAAAAATGGAAGAATTATTTTGCCACCGTGAAATCAATATTCAATTAACTGACAGCCAACAATTAATATTTACTGTTATTTCAGATCATCCACAAATTTCTTTAGATGACATCATAGAGAAAACAGGTCTGGCCTCGCATAAAATTTTACCCATAATTCTGGAATTAGAACTTTTAGGGAGAGTAAAATCACTTTCAGGGAGGCAATTTGTTGTAATATGAGATTTAACCTTTTCTTAATATTGCATTATTTTAAACATAACATTTAATTTTTAATAAAATTAAAGCTCAAATTATTAACTTAATAATATTAAGTATTTATATTATTAAACTTTCAACAATCATTCATTAAGGTGTTGTGAATCTTGAAAAAAAAATTAAATTTGTTGACAATAATATTCAACCCTAATATATGGAACAATATAATATTGACCAGAAAATACAAGAATTTATAGCAAAAATCGAGGCCAAAAACCCTAATGAGCCAGAATTTTTACAAGCGGTAAAAGAAGTTGCTGTTACAGTAATTCCGTTTATTATGACTAAGAAGGAATATACGGGCATGAAACTTCTTGAGAGAATGGCAGAGGCTGAAAGAATCATCATTTTCAGAGTTCCGTGGGTTGACGATAAGGGAGAAATCCAGGTAAACAGAGGTTTCAGAATTCAGATGAACTCTGCTATCGGGCCATATAAAGGAGGAATACGATTCCATCCTACTGTAAATCTTTCGGTTCTTAAGTTCCTGGCATTTGAGCAGGTATTTAAAAACTCACTGACAACATTACCAATGGGTGGTGGAAAAGGAGGTTCAGACTTTGATCCGCAAGGAAAGTCTGATATGGAAGTAATGCGTTTCTGCCAGGCGTTTATGACAGAATTATGCAAGCATGTTGGTCCGGAAACTGACGTTCCTGCAGGAGATATCGGTGTAGGTGCCAGAGAGATCGGATACTTATTCGGTCAATATAAAAAAATCAGAAATGAATTTACAGGGGTACTTACCGGTAAAGGTCTGGCCTACGGAGGTTCACTGATCCGTCCTGAAGCGACAGGATATGGTGTGGTATACTTCGCAGAGCAGATGCTGAAAACGATCGGACAAACTTTTAAAGATAAAGTGGTAACGGTTTCAGGTTTCGGAAACGTAGCCTGGGGGGTAATCAAGAAAGTGTCTGAACTTGGCGGTAAAGTAGTAACTATTTCCGGACCTGACGGATATGTTTATGATAAAGACGGTATCGATGGCGAAAAAATCGATTATCTATTGGAATTAAGATCCTCAGGAAACAACAGAGCTGAAGATTATGCTAAAAAATATCCTTCTGCACAATTTTTTGCAGGAAAACGCCCTTGGGAAGTGAAATGTGATGTTGCCATCCCATCTGCAACCCAAAACGAGCTGGACCTTGATGATGCTAAGCAACTGGTGGAAAATGGTTGCGTTTGTGTAACGGAAGCAGCCAATATGCCTTCAACACTAGATGCTATTAATTATTTCCTTGATAATAAAGTGTTATTCTCTCCAGGAAAGGCTTCCAATGCCGGTGGAGTTGCTACTTCAGGTCTTGAGATGACACAAAACTCTATCCGTCTCAACTGGACCTCTGAAGAAGTGGATGCCAGACTGAAAGAGATCATGATCGGAATCCATAAAGCATGTAGAGACTATGGTAAAGAAGAAGACGGCTATGTAAACTACGTGAAAGGCGCTAATATCGCTGGCTTCGTGAAAGTTGCAGAAGCAATGCTGGCTCAGGGAGTGGTATAAAAATACAAAAGGTTGGGAAAATTCCCGACCTTTTTTCATACAACCTGTTCCCGGGATTATAAATGGGATAAAAGTAAAAAGTGAAAGGAGAAAGCGTTGATGATTCAGCGCTTTTTTTATAGTAGCAATCCAAAAAAAATCCTGAAAAATTTTCAGGATTTTTTTTATGATGCATTATCTACTTATTTTTCTTTTTTGTTTTTCTGTCACCGGTTGTGGCATCTCTGTTTTTCCAGTTGGCGGTATCCGTTTTTGCTTTGTCCCAGTTATTATTGTTATTCATGGTACCGTTGGTATTACCATTATTCATGGTTCCAGTATTTCCGGTATTCATGTTGTCGGTTCTCATGTCTTTGTTCCTGGTCGTATCAGGTCTTGCCGTGTCCGTTGTTGTCGTTTGTGGTGTTGTCTGTGCAGATACTGCGATCGTTCCAAACATTGCGAACGCTGTCGCTAAAATTAACTTTTTCATAATATAATGATTTAGTGGTTGGTTTGTGTTATAGTAAGTACAATAATCGTACAAAGTGGTATGTATTATAAAATGTTTTAACTTGATTTATAATAATTTAAGACAAATTACATTATAAACAGGTTTAATAAAAACCCCGGATATAATTCCGGGATTCATTTCTACTTTTTTACTTAATACTTACTTAGACTTTTTCTTTTTAGACTTCTCTTCTTCTTTAGTTGCCTCGTCATTAGGTTTGGTAGCATCTGAATTCGGATCTGTGCTTACACTCGCTGAAGCATCAGTAGCCGTAGTTGCTGCGGATGCCTCTACCGTAGCAGTTGCTGCTGTATTTTGGTCCTGTGCTGAACTTGAGGAAGCTGTTCCCAAAGTTGAAGACGCTTGTGGATCCTGTTGTGTTTGAGTTGTCGATGGGTTACTAGAATTTTGATTTTGTGACGGGTTCTGTTGTGTTGTGTCCGTCTGAGCCGATACTGCGATTACTCCGACTAATGTAAACGCTGCTGTTAAAACTAACTTCTTCATAATAATTAATATTTTTAATATGGTTTGTTTAGTTAAAACGTCGTCAATTTACCGGATATTGTCTGCAATGTCTTTATTTAACGTACTTTATAATTATTTAAGAATGATTTTGAATAACAAGTTATTTTGCTAAATTTTTCATAATTCTCTCTACAAACTCATACGCAGCAGGGCATATAAGCGTATTTTTCATCGTAAGATTATTGATCTGGTAGATCTTTTTTCTATCCGTATGAGGATACTCCCGACAGGCTTTAGGACGAACATCGTAGATAGAACAGGTATTATCACTGTTTAAAAAAAAGCAGGGAAGATTCTGTAAAACTTTGTCATTATCTTCATCCACACGTAAATATTTAGATTCAAAATCTGCAGGTTTCATGCGAAGATGCTTTGCGATTCTTTCAATATCTTTTTCCGTGTAGAGCGGCCCGGTGGTTTTACAACAATTGGCGCATTGTAAGCAGTCGACTATTTCAAACACCTCATCGTGCGTTTCCTGTACTACATAATCAAGGTTTTTCGGTGGCTTTTTTTTAATGCCGTCCAAAAACTTTTTATGCTCTTTCTGCTTTTGTAAAGCCTGTTTTTTGTAAAGTTCTAAATTCATTATTCGTTCTCTTCCTGAAATACCGGAAGATCTGCTTGTTGATAGTGGTTTATTTTATCCAGATTCAATACTGTTGAAAGGTTTTGCTTATCCGGATAATACATCGGAACAAACCTGGCTCCGTACACAATTTCTTTCGACACATACGATGTTCTTTGTACAACTGTGTTGGAAAATACTTCATCAAATGCACGCAGATGAACAATAATTTCAATATCGGTATTTTTAAAATCCTCCTCAGAAAAACCAAAGAATGGAGAATTTTCGTCGATTAAATGAACAATTGTCCAGTTCAGAGCCAATGTATTGATTTTATTTAACTGTGTTTTCAAGGTATAAAAATTGCTTCTCGGAACACTATTTTCAACAACCTCAATAGCCGCTGAAACAATAACATCTGCATCCGTTAAGGCATTATTCTTATAAGGTGCCAGCCGGAACATCAGTGCGGTTTTACCTTTAAAAGGAGCAATCAAAGCGATCTCAGAAAATTTCAGATACGCTCTCGGCCTTGAAAATCTTCCATAAAACAATCCCGTTGCAATGGCAAAGGTAAGCAATCCTAAGAAAGCTTCAAAGGTAGCTACCAAACTTGCCATAAAGCCCACTGGCGCAATTCTTCCGTAGCCAACTGTAGTAAACGTCTGCGAGCTGAAAAAGAAAACATCGATAAATTCATTCACAGGATCGCTTTTATCAATTCCCGTTAAATGTTCCACACCAATGAGATAATAGATCAGTGCAAAAAACAGATTCACCATAATATAGGCAATGACCAGATAAGAAAGGAAATTGAACGTCGAAAGATCCAGCATCGTATGATACCAGCTGAAACGGTTGAAAATGTTTACACCTTTCCGGTTGACATTCGGAAGCCCGTCTTTATTGATAAACCGCCCCGA
The DNA here is from genome assembly GCF_057815395.1 of Chryseobacterium sp. 27AL. Classification (NCBI taxonomy): domain Bacteria; kingdom Pseudomonadati; phylum Bacteroidota; class Flavobacteriia; order Flavobacteriales; family Weeksellaceae; genus Chryseobacterium; species Chryseobacterium sp. 27AL. The sequence continues at coordinate 129,181 of NZ_JBYRIW010000006.1, forward strand.
AGCATAATCTCCGAAGCCACTATTATCGGTATTTTTCTGGCGAATTTTCTGACGGAATCCTTTAGCCATCGTATTGATCTTGTTTTAAGTTTGAGATGTAAATGAGATGCAAATATAAAATATTGTTTTCATGAAATTTATCAACAGGCTGATTGAATTTCTCAATAAATTTTACTTTAAATTTGATCTATGAAAAAGTTGGAATCACGAGAAGATATTGAGCACCTTGTCAATTCATTTTATGCAAAAGTTATCAAAGATGAAACAATAAGTTTCTTCTTTACCGATATCGCTAAAGTTGAATGGGACAAGCATTTACCCAAAATGTATTCTTTTTGGGAATCCATACTCTTCGGGCAGATGACCTATAAAGGAAATCCTATGGGCGCGCACTTCCCCATCAATGAAATGCAGGCGATGGAGCAAAAACATTTTGACCGCTGGCTCGAGCTATGGAGAACGACCATTGAAGAAAATTTTGCAGGTGAAAATGCAGATATGGCCATTTACAAATCTGAAAACATTGCCAAACTCATGGCATTCAAAATGGATCTTGCGAGAAGATTATAATTAATTCATGTTTTAAGGAACAATTACCGTGAAAATATAGGCTGCAAGGTTCACGAGAAGCACGGTTCCATAAAGGATATTGGTCTTTCCGCGACTTAGAGATAACATCACAATAAAAACCGACAGGGAAAGAAGTATAATATCTTTTTTATCCAACCCTAAAACCAGTGGAATATCATACATAATACATACTATGGAAACTGCCGGAATCGTAAGCCCAATACTTGCCAGCGCAGAGCCTAAAGCCAGGTTAAGACTCGACTGAATCTGGTTACTGCGAGCCGCCCTGATTGCTGCCAGACCTTCCGGCAACAGAACCACCGCAGCAATAATCACTCCTACCAGCGATTTCGGAGCTCCAAGACTTTGGACCATATCTTCAATCGTCCCGGATAGTCCTTTAGCCATTAATACAACGATGGCCAGACAGATCACAAGAAAAACAAAACTCATCATCGTTTTCTGAAAAGAAGGAATATAGTGTTCTTCAGGATGCTCATCCGGAACAATAAAATAATTTCTGTGCCTCACTGTCTGCACCATCAGAAAGGTTCCGTAGATTACCAGACACGCAATTGAAACGAAGATCAGCTGTGCGTGATTATAGAAAGGGCCGTTGACGCTCGACGTAAAATTCGGAAGAACAAGGGTAAGAATGAGAATTGAAACAATACTGACAAGGTAAGTGGTTGCTGAGGTTCTTGCAAAAAACTGTTCATAGTATTTTACACCTCCTACAAGAATCCCTATTCCCAAAATACCGTTAAGGATAAGCATTACAGCAGCAAAGACAGTGTCTCTTGCCAATGTATTGGCCTGATCGCCACCGGCAACCATCAGCGAGATAATAAGGGCGACTTCCAATATGGTGATGCAGAGCGCCAGAATGATTGTACCGAAAGGCTCTCCTACCTTATGTGCAACAACTTCCGCATGATGAACAGCTGAAATTACGCTTCCTGTCAATAAAATACCCGCAATAACATCAAAAATAATCCCGTTACCCATCAGGCCTGAAAAATAATATCCCACAGCCAGAAGGGGGAAAATATAGGTATAATGTAAAAGTTCTTTTAATCTCATAAGCGTTTACAAAATACAAAAAATCTATGGTTTTTGAAATATTAAAAGAAAATATTAATCTTATTTTAATGATTCCATAAATAAAAATCCTGAAAATCCGTCAGCATATGAAAAAGGAGACCTATACCGACAATTCTTATATTTCCTTTAAAAAACAGCATCAAAAAATACACCGCAATAGCAAAATAAGAGTGCAAAAAATGAAATCCGATACTTCCCCTGTCAGGATCGAAAATAGGATCTGCAAAAAGATGATCCAGATCAACCAGCATGGTAGCGAGCAAAATAAGATACACCCTTTTCCAATCTTTAGGGTAAAAGATCAATGCAATGAAAACCGGAAAGACAAAGTGCAGAAAATAATGCACAAATGTTCTGGCGAAGGTGAGGTCTGATAAATCCATATTTTAGCCTTGCTATCACCTCAGAAGTAATGGCAGATCGCTTTCTTTAAATTTTAATTTTACATAATAATCCTGATCTTTATGACCATAAAAAATATAGTCAATATCAGAAATTATTTTCTTTTCCCTTAGCGTGAAGGATCTTAAATGAGAGTATAATAACTCATTATTTCTGATAAAAATATAATTTTCATTCATTCTCACGGAAGGTTGAATACCTTTTCCTGTTGAACGAATTTCAAAAACACTGTTCTTTTTCTCAACCACATTCGGTTGGAAGGGAATCACAACAAACTGCCGCTGCGCGTTAATCCATTTTTTATCTTGAAAATATTGCGCTGTCTTTTCGGGATCCGAACTATGAAAAGAAACGATGTAAGCAGGCTGCACAATTTTCCGGACCGTCTTTTTTTCGATTTCATTGAAATTATCGTCGTACTCGTAAGTGATAATCGTGTCATTTACCTGATGAAGGTCTGCATTAGCTTTTAAATAAGCAATCTTGGCATCTCCTAAATTCTTAAAAGGAAAAACAGAACTCAGTAAACGCATATTCTCAGCATCCAGTTCCGTCTCAAGAAATGATTTGGTTTTTAAAAGCTTTCCGATAAAAGGCTTCGGATCGTAGAAATTTGAGTTGGTTTTAAATTCCATTTCATCCGAGTTCAGATCAATATACAGATTGTAGCTGCTTTTCCCTTCATTAAAAATGATACTGCCTATGCCTTTATCAACAAGAGACGCTGCATCAAGAATATTTTTTTGTGAAAGCTTAAAAACCTGTTTATGAATACTTTCCATCCCTACCTCTGAGGTTCCAGCAATACATATATTATCGTAAACCATAATAAAAATATGATCCTTCTTAAAGACATTACCTTCCAGCTTCTTAAATTTCTGTGATTGTAAAAACTTCAAAAACTTCTGTTGGTTCTTCAGATCAAAAATACTGTACCAGTCTGTCAGCGAAGAATTTTTAAGATGAAAAAACTGGAAGAAATCAGGAATAACAATCCCTGAATCCTTAAGGAAAGCCGAATTTTCAGGTTCTTTTTTAAACCAAACCGACGGATGGGTTAACAGATCAGAAATATAGTGTCGCTTTACTTTTTTGGCATTTATTAATATTATCGCATCTGCATCCAGAGGCACTGTGGTATAAGGGTTCCTTGTATAGTAAAAAACAAAATAGATAATGCCCGCAATAAGGAGTGCTATAAAGCCAATAATTTTCTTTTTCATTACAGAACCGGCTGCTTTTTGTCTGATTCCTGTAATTTGTAAATCTCGTCGAACAGATCAAAGAAATACATCAGGCTGTTTTCTGAAGCATTCTTAATGGAGTAATTGATTTCCGTTTCAATTTTATCACCTTTTGATTCTGATTTAAAGTTAATTTCCCCTACATTTTTTCTCACCAGATCCAGCATCTTTCGTTCAGAAGTACTTTTGAATTCTTTTTCCAGCCCAACCAGGAGTTTCTGAATATCAAATCTTCCTGATGCCGGGTATTTTGATGATTCCTTCATCCAGATTTTAGATTTATCTGATTGATTTTTAACTTCTAAGCCATTTTCAGAACTCATTACATAGACGATATTATCCCTGACCGTAAAGTAAAGCTGATCCATAAATCCTGTTTCTTTATCTTCTTTAAAAGTGTATAAATTTCCATTTCTGGAAAAATGCTTTGATGTCTTTTTGTTAGTGGCCAGCAAATCGAAAATCCGGTTCCAGTATCCTGGGTTTTCTGTTGCGAAAGCAAAAGTGAAGTCCGGGACAACCACTTCTTTCGTCTTTTTCACCTCTTTTTCATTGTAGTCGTCATCGTATTCATAGTCAGTGTACTCTACCGTTTTAGACTTAAGCTCATTAAGAACAAAAATTCCGTTTCCGGGAGCTATTTTTGCGATGGCTTTTTCGTCCAGAACAATCTTTACGGTTTCCATGATGAGCTCCGTTTCTTTCTGATATCCCGAATCTCCTGCATTCTTCATCAGGGCATACATCATATCAAAATATTTGCTTCCATCGACATTCATAGCATAGTAACCAATACTTTTATCATTGATGAGCCTCGCAAGCTTTTTATTCTTCTTTCCTTTATAAATTTCCGAAACACTTTTCTGAACCTCCGGATTTTTGTGCTGATAACTGTTGACCAGCTTCACTTTATCTTTATCAAAATAGAGATTGTAAGACGAATTTGAATTGTATACGGAATTAAACAGATTTCCAAATTCATATCGCCTCATCATTTTTCCGTAAGCGCCATTATTTACCAGACTTCCGTAATCGGTGTACACGAACACATCGGATGCGGCATCCCGAAAAGCAGTCATTTCCTTTGGTACCTCGAGTTCCAGATTCGAGCTAAAATACTGATCGAAAGATTCTTCGGCGAGTTTTTTCAGCACCTTGAATTTTTCTATCTTCAGAGAATCCATTTCTTTCTTAAAGTCATCATATTCCGGGATCTGCAGATCTTCCCTATCTTCTTCCGGGCCTGGCGCAGGCTCAACTTCTACCTTGTCACCTGAATAATTCTCATCCGTCGCTCCTTTCTTTTCTTTAGGATATTCGTGATGCTTTTCAAGATACTTGATGTCTTTCTGAATCCTTTGTATTTCGGCATTATTCTCCTTAATACTTTCCTTTAAATATTTAATATCATCTTTCAGATAATTAATCTCTTCTTTATAATCGAACGGTTTTTCAGGCTGTTCAACAGATGCGCTGTCGGGAGCAACTGCCACGGCACTGTCTACAACAGCTACCGTACTGTCAGCAGCCAGCTCATCCTTAAAAGGCTTATTGTAGTTGATCATTTTCAGGACAGCACGGCTACCATTCCATGCGACAAAAATATCATCATCAAGATTCACATAAGAATAGTTTCGTTTTGTGGAAGCTTCCAGTCCATCTTTCTTCACTGAATTGATAAATTCCTGAAATTTATCTTTATTGTCCACAATAAAATGTGCTGAATATACCTGCACAGAATCATTGAAAGAAGCATAATGATATTGTGGGGCATCATATTTAATCCCGGTTTTAGAATAATCAGTCCATGAAGCTTTTCCTTTTTCTTTTCCTTTCCCTTTTTTTGTGACTTCCTGTAAGATCGGATTAAACTTTTGCCAGTTGATCTTTTTACCCAGTTGCTGTCCGTTGATTTCCATGTAAAAAAGAACATCTGCGGGCATCTTCATACGCTGCTGTGCAAAGGTGAGCGAAAAAGCAAGAAATAAAATTATAATTTGTGTATTTTGTGCGATAGATTTCATGGTTCGTATTTGAATTATTGAAATAAAATAGTGTTCTGTAAAGGTTTCTTTTGGAGAATAAGATCTATGACATTAGCTTCCAGCTTCAGTGCCTTTCTATTTGGAGAGAGAGAATATGCATTGTTCGACTGCGATTTCACCGTATTTTCAAACTGCAATACGGAAATATAGCGTGCATCAGTGAAAACTTCTTTATCGGCTTTGCTCATTTTGTCATAATCACTTTTGAAAGTATTGACTTTATTCCTCATAAATGTCTTTTTCGCCGGATTCTGACTGTAAATATTTGTAGGAATCATTTTACCAATGATGTTCCTGGTCTTTAGCTGTTCCAGTCCTGAGTTGATATTTTCGATCTTAGTGAAATGGCAGCTTAATTTAATAATGTAATTATCAAAATCCATTGAGGTTTTTACATTGGAAATTCCCGGCGTAGCTTTGAATATTCTGGCGGCTTCGTTGATCTTGGCTTCGATTTCAGGCTTTTTCGGAACTTTCTTTCCGTTAATGGTTTCCATTTTTGAGATGGAGGCCAATCTTGTTTTGCTTTTGCTTGCATTCAGGATAATCGTATACTCACCGCTTCCGTCTGCTTTCATATTTATTTTGTCTAAAATATCGAAACAGCTCGTAAGCAGCAACAGGGGCAATAACACAACCAGCCGTTTAATATAGTTTTTCATAATAAGTTCTTATTAAATTCTGCCTTTAAGATAATCCTGCCGTACATCTTCATCAAGCTTCTCTATCGCATAACGCAGACAGGTTCTTGGCATTTCATGATAATAAAGGTTTAAATAATCGATCAGTTCCTTTTCATTTTTCTGTCCCATTTCACGGAGCATCCAGCCATTTGCCTTATGCATCAGATCATGGGGATGTTTCAGGTTTTTTGTCACCAGCGCTTTGGTAAGTTCAAATGAACCTTTTTTTATGTAGTGCAGGGTGCCGACAACGGCAATTCTTTTGTGCCACATTTGTTCAGAGCAGGAAAGCTTTTGCATCAGGTCTTCTTTCTGATTTTCAAAGCAATACCTTCCCAGAATTTTATAACAGCTTGAATCGACAAGGTCCCAGTTGTTAATATAATCCAGATGATTCAGATAAAATTCAACGATCTCTTTTTTTACGTTTTCACTCTTGGCTTTCTCAAATTTTGAAACAAGAATAAATAAAGCTGTCAGGCGGTGTTCATGGTATTTCGATGAAAGCAAGCTGGTTATATCCTTTAGAGAAATTTTAGAATAATATTCTTTGGCAACGGAACGTTGGTCGGGAACTTTTACACCCAGAAACAAATCGCCTTCACCGTATTCCCCCTTCCCTGTTTTGAAAAACTTCGGAAAGAATTCCGCTTTTTCGGGAACGGATAAAACAGCTAATGCTTCCTGTATTTCTTTAACGACACCCATTTGAATTCACGTCTTAGTTTACCCTTTAATTTCAATCGTAATCTCTTTATTCACAAAAATTTATTCCTCATTATTTAAAGTAACTGTTTCCAGTTCCAGTTCCTCTTTGGCGATCTTATTGGGATTGGCTACTTTAGCAATTGTAAGTCCCTGAACAACAATAGAAAAAACAACTACACAATACGTAATGCTTAAAACAACATTGCTGTATTCGTTCTTAGGAATTGAAAGTGCCAGCGCAATGGAAACTCCACCCCGGATTCCTCCCCAGACCAGGACCTTTACCGTTTGCGGACTGAAGGTCCTGCGCATAAACTTCGTAGGCCCATAAATGGAAACCAGCCTGGCAATCATTACCACAACAATAGCAGCAAGCCCGGGAATCATAAAGTGACTGAGATCTTTGATCACAAGGAGTTCAAACCCGATGAAAAGGAAAAGTACCGCATTGAGAATTTCATCGATGAGCTCCCAGAATTTGATCAGGTAATCCTGGGTTATGGATTTCATTTTAAATTTAACATTAAAATTACCCATAAACAACCCTGCAGCTACCATGGTCAAAGGCCCGGAAATATGCATCTGGCGGGCAATGAGATAACCACCCATTACCACGGAAAGTGTTACCAGCACGGAAATAATATAATCATCTACCTCACGCATCAGCCTTGAGGTCACCCATCCCAGGATCACACCCAGCAACAATCCGCCTCCGGCTTCTTTAAGCAGCAGCAGCCCGATGCTCTCAACGCCAAGGTCAACTTTGTTTCCGATGGCCAGCTGAAGAACGACAGTAAAGACCACAACAGCCATCCCGTCATTGAACAGAGATTCTCCTGCCACTTTCGTTTCGAGGGATTTTGAAACGTTGGCCTGCTTCAGTACACTCAGCACGGCTACAGGATCGGTAGGCGAAATAAGTGCTCCAAAAAGCAGACAATAGATAAAAGGGAGATCAATACCCAAAAAAGGCAACAGATAGAACATCCCGAAACCAACTACAAATGTGGAAATCACCACCCCTAATGTCGAAAATATCAGCACGGGACGCAGCTGCTCTTTCAGGTCATCGATGTTGATATGAATACCTCCTGCAAAGAGAAGGAAATTCAGCATGGCCCCCATCAGCACTTCCGTAAAATCAATGCCGCTCATCAGGTTATGAAGGTGGCCAAAGGTTCTCGGCAGTACCGTTTCCCCGAAGGAAACCAGAAATATAGAAACCGCGATGGCGATCACCATAATCCCGATGGTACTCGGAAGTTTCAGGAATCTGTAATTAAGGTATGCAAATATGGATGCCAGAACGATTAAAGCTGAAAATGAATAATATAATTCCACTAAGCTGTTTTTATTATTTGGGTATTAAAAGTCGATATAAAGTACTTTGATATAAACGGTAGTATTGTCTTTTTGCCAGATGTCATACATTCCATCCCGGGCCGCTTTAGAGCCTCGTGAATACTCTTGCCCGAGATTCAGGATATTCAGCAGAATGTATTCGTCACCTACTGAATTGACGAGATATGCGGTCTTCTCAGATTTACCGTCTCCGGAACCTCTGATCCCATCTGTAAGCGTGCGAAACTGGCTCAGGTGATACATGAAATTATCTCCGTCCTTTTTAGAATCATAGGCCTGCAGCAGAATCAGCAGAACATCAAGATTGGTAGGGTCTTTTTCATAAAGAACTTTCCCTTTATTTATACATTCATCAAAATTTTTGTTCTTAAAAGCTTCTGCCAGCGTTTTAAACTCATCATCCATCGTAGAAACAAGGTCATTCCTGAAATTTCTTCCGTAATACAGATGCTGAGATTCTATGGTATCCAGCGATTTGGGATAGGCTTTATATTTAAAAATCAGCTTCTCATAATTGTAGGGCGACTGCTGGTTTTTAAGATCCTTTCCGATCATCTTCAGATCGATCTTCGGCTTCTGCCCGAAGCTGAAAACCGAGACCAATAGCAGTAAAAGGAAAACATGATATTTCATTATTCTTCAGGGTTGTTTTCTTCCTCGTCATTATCAAAATATTCGAAAAGGAAGTCATTGTACGGGAATCTTGAAATATGAATTTTCATCACCTCATCATAAATCATCCTTTTCATTTCCGGGAAATTTTCCTTCGTAAGGGCTGAGATAAATACGGTCGGATACTTAGATTTTGCCATCCAGGTATTTTTCCATTCTTCCAGGGAAATATTCTTTTTGGTGGAAGGTGTAAGATCATCCTCATCTTTCTTTTCGTAGCTGAAATCATCGATCTTGTTGAATACCATGATCATGGGCTTCTGATGCGCATTGATTTCCATTAGGATCTGATTCACCGAATCAATATGATCTTCGAAGCTTTCATGCGAAATATCCACAACGTGGATCAGAAGATCTGCCTCACGTACCTCATCAAGGGTAGATTTGAAAGATTCTACCAGCTGCGTCGGAAGCTTTCTGATAAACCCTACCGTATCGGTAAGCAGGAAGGGAAGGTTTCCGATCACAACTTTCCTTACAGTGGTATCAAGGGTTGCAAATAATTTGTTTTCCGCAAAAACCTCGGATTTTGAAAGCGCATTCATGAGTGTTGATTTTCCGACGTTGGTATATCCTACCAATGCTACTCTTACCACCTTTCCGCGGTTGTTTCGCTGGGTGGCCATCTGTTTGTCGATGGTCTTCAGCTTATCTTTCAATAAGGAGATCCTGTCGCGGATGATCCGTCTGTCGGTTTCGATTTCCGTTTCCCCCGGACCTCTCATCCCGATTCCCCCTTTCTGGCGTTCAAGGTGGGTCCACATTCTGGTAAGGCGTGGCAGAAGATACTGATACTGTGCCAGCTCCACCTGTGTTCTTGCGTAGGAGGTTGTGGCTCTCTGGGCAAAAATATCGAGGATAAGGTTGGTTCTGTCAAGGATTTTCACTTCAAGCTCGCGTTCCAGGTTTTTCAGCTGGGACGGCGACAGCTCATCATCAAAGATGACAGTTCCTATTTCGTGTTCTTTTACATATTCTCTGATTTCCTGTGCTTTACCGCTTCCGATGAATGTTCTGGAATCCGGCTGTGTCAATTTCTGGGTAAAGCGTCTGTCTACGGTAGCCCCTGCGGTGTACGCCAAAAACTCCAGCTCATCCATATATTCCTGAAGTTTATCCTCATCCTGATGCTGTGTGATGACCCCTACCAAAACGGCTTTCTCGTAATTGTGTTCTTTCTTTTCTAGCATTAAATTCTATCTGTATTTGTGAGATTTACAAGATACCATTTTTAAGTAAAAAAACCAAGATGAATTTTCGTGGTATTGATTAATGAAGCATCAATCCATATTTTAAAATACGAACAATATAAAAGTTTAGCTAAACTTAAGATAAGTTTTGGCTAAAGCCTTTTTTCTTTTAATCATAGAAAGTGGGTTGAAGCCCACTCCTATTGATTTGATCACTGAAGCTCAATAAAAAACAGGATACCTGTAGAGACATCCTGGTAATTCATAGTAACCTATCATTTTTTACTCTGCCGGTTCCCAAAGCTGAATCTTATTTCCTTCGATATCCAGAATATGAACGAACTTTCCGTAGTCATAGGATTCAATTTCATCGACGATGGAAACGCCCTGCTCTTTAAGCTCTGCGACAAGAGATTCCAGATTATCTACCCGGTAATTGATCATAAAATCTTTTTCCGAGGGATTAAAGTACGTGCTGCTTTCCGGAAAAGGATTCCATTGGGTAACGCCTGTATTTCCGGTATCTTTTTCAAGCCATTCAAAGCTTGTTCCGTAGGGCGTGGTATCAAATCCGAGATGTGTTTTGTACCATTCATTCACTGCGTTGGGGTCTTTGCATTTAAAGAAAACCCCTCCGATTCCTGTTACTTTTTTCATTGGTTTTAATTATATCGTTTGCTGATGGTCATTAACTCTTAAACTGAACCGATATCTATATTCCGGCTTGTCAAATATAAAATTACAAAGAATATATTATACATTAACAGCCTGTTACTTCAATCAATTCCGAATAAATTCAAAGGGTTGACCACAGTCATACCTTATTTTCAAGTGATGAGGTATCTTTATCGCGAATTTTAATGATTTATATCTTAATGTGTGTAATGAGGAATGGCAGAGATGTTATTCCTTTTTTTGTTAAAAAATATAATTTTCTACCAAAGCTTGATCGTAATCATAAAATATTTCATTTCTGATTAATAGTTTTGAGGTGGAATAGAAACCCTTGTTTATTCTCGGTTATTAGTTTTTAGTCCTCAGAGATGTTCTGAGGATTTTTTATTTGCCTGTTTTACAATCTAAATTCCCCTCCTCCGGAAATCGAGGGACGAGATTCGCCGAAACAAAAAATCAATTATAAATATTGAGGCACTGGTGGCGGAAATTCCATTGGAATTTGCGACGGGGTGGTCTATTACACTATCGGAATGCAAAGCATTTGCTTAACCATGATTTGCTTCTGGCAGTCTTATCGATTATCATGGTAATACAAATAATGACATACGTTTGATGGTGGCTTTGGCTCCGCTCAGCCACCGTTGCGTTGAAGGGTTTGAGTTGAAGGACTGGTGGCTTCGAGAGCCTCAGCCACCATTGGAGTTGTAGTGTTTTAGAGTGGATTGAGTGTCTTTAGAGTATAGCTGTATGGAACGACGAAAAGTAGTCGAATGGCGGCGCCTGAGGCTCTCGAAGGCCCGCGTACACTTGAAGGATTGGTGGCTGAGCGGAGCCGAAGCCAAAACTCCGGCCGGGAAAGATTTCCCAACCGGAGTAACACACTGATGAAAATACCCATCTTTACGATGGAATGATAGACTCTTACACTGATGAGCCTTTGGTACTAAATAACCTCCGTACGGTCAACACACCCACACTCGGGCGGTCAACACACCCTTGACCGAGCGGTCAACGCACCCTTGATCGGGCGGTCAACACGGTGTTGACTGTAGCGCTTCTTTTTTCTCTTACACCACGGTAAGTACTTTATCAAGAGTAGCCGTTCGTACTTCTTTCAGAAGAGCACCCTGGGTGAACTGTGTTATCACTTCCAGATTATAGGTGCCTGCTGCTAATACAGGAATAACGACCATAAGCTCCGAAGGATTATTAGTAACAATATCACTTTGCTCCACTTTGGTTCTGCCTTGGGTTGCTACATCTACAAAATAGATCCCTACCGAAGCATCTTCGCCTGCGACTTTGATCTTACTTCCGACAATCTTCAGGTTTCTTCCCGGTGTAAGCAGATCATTCACCGAACCACTCTTAACATCGGTTACCTGTAAGATGACCGCAGAAGCTTCTGCTACGCCAAGAATGTCTACTTCAATGTTTGGAATCTCAGCCCGTAACTTTTCTCCCTGGTTAAACTGGAAAATAATGCTGTGCTTTTCTTTATTAAAAGTCTCCGCAGGGCTGTCGAATACCCCTCTAATAGTTGTGCTTGCCGTAAAGTAACCAGTGTTTACTGAAAAGCCATCGCAAAGCTGGTAGGCCATTTCTTTCAGGAAAAGCTCGGTTGCATGTTCCATTGCCGACGCAGAAACATCTGCACCACCGCGGCTGGCGGCGGCTTCACAGATCTGCTTTACAGAAAGAGAACGCTCGCTTGCCGTACGGGCAATGAAATCATTGGGATTGTCTTTGGTTAAGGTGTTGTCGTAGAGATACGCTTTGATTTTGTGTAATATGTTTGCCATTGTTGTTTATTTTTAAATGGTTATTAAATTGTTATTTAAAACCCTAACAGGGTTCTTATCCTGTTAGGGTTAGGATTAATTAATATAATCTTTATCGTATTGATGGCGCAAGTGTCACGCTCGTGCCCAAACACCACATCTGAATCTCCATTATATTAAAATCAGCACGATTGAGATTCCTCACCAACGGAGGGATGGCCTACAGTTCCTGTATGGAGAATTTATTGAAACCATCAGATGTTAAGGTTTTTGCTGATCCTGCATTATAATATACGAAGGTAATCTGATCACCAGCTGATGCGCTTATAGCCACACTCGTACAAGTGCCTCCATACCAATTAGCACTACTAGGAGCCATCCAAAAGCCAATAACTTGTGGAATTCCATTCTTATGAACTCTAATAGAAAATTCATTACCTCCAGTCCATGATAAATAATTAGTCAATGCACAAAGTGTTACGAAATAATTACCATTTCTGGGTACTGTAAAAGTATTAGAAGCAAAATTATTATTTTGATCAAATTCTTCAGTAACTGCAAAAGTGCCATTTCCGTTGTTTACTGTTTGTCCCGAAGTTAAGTATCCATATACCAAAGATTTTTTTGGAGTACTCGTCAGAGTATTCCAATTTGTTCCATTACTATATTCCAACTGCCCTCCCGAAGAAGTATTGTATCTTATTGCTCCTGGTCCAGCAGTACTTGCTGTCTGGGTAGTTTCTCCAATTGCAATAGCACCGCTGCCGGGAGAAGCATTACCTGGATTTTGTCTTGTGTCTAATGTTGTTAAAGGAGTTGAAGTTCCAATTCCGACTTGCCCATTATCTTTTACAACGAAGTCTGTCCCTGTTGCTCTGGCTGTCCCATCTGCTTTTGTCCCTAATTTTACAAGACCATTGGTGGTATCATTGATCCAGGCATCATTGGTGTTATCACTGGCGGTAGGAGCCCAACTGCTGCCATTCCATCCCAATACCTGTCCTGAAGTGGCAGACATTTGGTTAAGCTTTGAAGCTGTTACTGCACCATCTGCTATTTTAGCAGAAGTTACTGCATTGCTTGCAATGGTAGGGGCAGCAACAGGTCCTGCTAAATCTCCTGCCAGTTGTATAATCCCTTTTGTCGTTGCCGTAGCATCATTTGCAGAGAAGGAAGTGCCTGTCAGGGTGAGTCCGGTTCCGGCGGTGTACGTGGTATTGGTATCTGTAGGTGTCACCCATGTTCCGTCTCCTCTTAAGAAAGTTGTCGCAGTAGCTCCTGCAGGGAGTTTGGCAACGGTTACCGCATTATTGGCAAGATGTGCAGTGGTAACTTTGCCTGTGCCTATAGAAGTTATTCCTGCATTGGAAATGGTGATATCTCCTGTCGGACTTACGGCCGTGGCCACATTAGAGGCGTTCCCCACTAAGATGTTTCCGTTGTTCAGGGTAGTACTTATTCCATTGGCAGTAGGGGCCCAGGCTGTTCCGTTCCAACCCAGTACC
>NZ_JBYRIW010000007.1:0-140391 GCF_057815395.1 Chryseobacterium sp. 27AL
CTATGCTACTGCTGATTTACAAAAAAGCAAATAATTTAGGCTACAAAACCGCAAAAAGGCGGATTACAATGGAGCTTCGAGATATGATTACTGCCATTCTAATCCTTTTTGCAGGAGGTGATCCTGCCAAGGTTTTCAAAACACAAAAATATGGTCGGAATTTCTTCCGACCATGACTACGATAACTCGAGGTTTTTTTTATAAAAACAATGGAAATATTTTCACTTATTTTTTAATGAATTTCATAGATTTTATAAAATCATTTTTATTATATGTTCTTACATAATATACTCCCGAAGGAAAATCTTTTACATCAATTTTATCCGTTTCATTACTTATTGAAACCCTCTTCACTAACCTTCCTTCAGAATTGAATATTTCTACTTCGTTGATTTTAGTTAATGGAGAAGCTATCGAAATATACTGTGTTGTAGGATTTGGAAATAAATTGATTGCATTTGCTTTTTCTACATCATTTACCGATAAGAATGTGCAAGCATTAGAATTAAGCAAACTAGCTCTTGGTCCAGCCATCGTGTTGGTTTTAATCGTTTTTTGATCATTGGTAAAGAAAGCCATCTCTTCATCCGTAACATAATCCATAAAATTCATAAACATTGCTCCGTTAGCTGAAAAAACGCAGGTATTTGTATTATCCGGGAAGACATTCCCCCCATAATGTGGATTATTAGTTGCTGGTGTATCTGGGCAGCCATCATCATTATCTAAAGATCCACATACACTATCATCTTCTCCCCATGGATGCAAAAGACCAAAATAATGGCCAATTTCGTGTGTTGCAGTTCTTCCTCCATTGTAAGGATATTCAGCAGCACCAGTGGTACCAAAATATTTATATCCAATAGCCAGCCCATCTTGGGGATAACCTGCCGCATCTGGTAAATAAGCCCATCCTAAATATGGACTTGGCATATCTCCCACCCAAATATTCAGATATTTTGTAGGATCCCATGCCAGAAGTCCTGAAGACTGAAAGTAGTTATTGGCAAAATTAAAATTCGTAGCTACAGATTTTCTTTCAATACCTGTCGTAGAGCTGCCATCACTTTTTTTAGTCGCCAGGCAGAAAACCAGTTCCATATCTGCTGAAAAAGGCTGAAAAGCAGCAGGAACAATAGTATTGTAATCAGTATTTAATCTTCTGAAATCAGCATTAAGTACTGCAAGTTGAGATGCAATCTGAGCATCAGAAATATTCTGATTTGCATTTTTATATAAAACATGTACTACGACAGGAATAGTTATAACAGTTTGAGTATTTTTTGCACTATTGTTTTTTGTCGTTAAATAATTTCTTAAATCCTGTTTTTTTGCTAATGCATCCGGATTATTTGCAAAAAATTCTTTCATTTTCTGATCTGTCCCACAAAATCTTTGTCCATAGACATTGGTAAGAAAAAGAATTGTGAGAAATAATAATATCTTTTTCATTTTAAATTAATTAATTGGCTAATGTAAAAATTAAAAATAACATCACAAAAAACCTTAAAATAAAGATAATAATATTCTTATTAAGCGTAAATAATTATAATAATTACATTGATAATAAAAATCATATATTACGTAAACTATTAAACATAATTAGATTATCTTAAGTTTTAATTTAAATTAACATGAAAATGATTTTAACATTTAATTAAACTTTAATATGAAAAATCATTATTAATGACCGACAATTACTATTTTTGATAAACTTCACTATTAAATATGTCATTACATTTTAATCCGAGAGATATTACCTGGCTTGCCTTTAACGAAAGGGTACTTCAGGAAGCAATGGACGAGAACGTCCCTTTACATTTAAGAATCCGGTTTTTGGGAATTTTTTCAAATAATCTGGATGAATTTTTCAGAGTGCGTGTTGCCGGATTAAAACGCGCCATGGATTTTAAAGAGAAGGTAATTGCAGAATCTTTTTATCAGCCTCCATCCAAAATTCTTCAAAAGATCAATGACATTGTGATCAGGCATCAGCAAAATTTTGATAAAACCTGGAGGAAAATTCAGGGTGAAATGGCCGATCATCATGTTTTTATTAAAACCTCAAAAAATTTAACACAAAAGCAGAAAGAATTTGTCAGGACATATTTTGATGAAGTGGTAGAATCCAACGTAATTCCCATCCTTCTTCATGAAAATACGCCCATGCCATATATGAGAGATAAAAGTCTCTATCTGGGTGTTGCCATGAGAAAAAAAGACTGGCAGTATTCCAGCAACTATGCCATTATTGAAATTCCGTCACGTTTTGTGGGAAGATTTGTCCTGCTTCCGACGGATGACCCTCAGGAAAAGGATGTGATGCTTCTGGAAGATGTAATCACCTTTAATTTGCCGCACATCTTCTCCTATTTCGGATATGATGAATTTTCGGCGCATGCATTCAAAGTAACAAAAGATGCTGAGCTGGATCTCGATAATGACATCAGGACCAACTTCGCAGAGAAAATAGAAAAAGGTTTAAAAAACAGAAGAAAAGGAAAGCCTACCCGTTTTGTTTTTGATAAAGATATGGATAAAGCGTTACTGGAAATGCTTATCCGAAAATTAAATTTAACCAAAAAAGACAGCATTATTCCGGGTGGAAAAATTCATAACTTTAAACATTTCATGGATTTTCCGGATGTTTTCGAGAAGTATGAAAGGCCTGTAGAGAGAACATCTTTTACCCACCCTGATTTTGAACACGGTGAAAGAGTAACGGATGTTATTTTAAAACATGATGTTCTTCTTACTTTCCCTTATCACAAATACAATCCTGTTATCGACCTGCTACGGGAAGCCGCCATGGATCCTGATGTAAAATCTATTCAGATTACGGCTTATCGTCTGGCGAGCAGCTCTAAAATTATTAATGCCCTTATTTACGCAGCCAGAAATGGCAAAGAAGTAACGGTAATGCTTGAACTTCAGGCCAGGTTCGATGAAGAATCCAACCTTGAATGGAAAGAAATGCTGGAGCCTGAAGGCATCACGGTTTTAATAGGTCTTCCGAATAAGAAAGTGCACGCCAAGCTCTGCGTGATCAAAAAAAGATCTCATAATAAGACAATTCAGTACGGATTTATCAGTACCGGGAACTTTAACGAAAAAACAGCAAGAATTTACGGAGATCACCTGCTTATGACTGCAGATCGGGGAATAATGGCAGACATCAACAAAGTATTTAATGTGCTTAAAAAGCCGAAAGATGACTATTTATCAGTTCTCAAAACATGTAAAAATCTTCTGGTTTGCCCTCAGTTTATGCGTGAAAAGATCGTTCATCATATCGACAAGGAAATTGAAGAGGCCAAAGCGGGAAGGCATGCGGAGATGATCATTAAAGCCAATTCGGTGAGTGACAGATCCCTGATTGAAAAATTATATGAGGCCGCTAATGCGGGAGTTCACATCAAAATGATCGTAAGAGGGATTTATTGTGCGGTAAACCAAAAGGAATTTAAAGAAAAAATAAAAGCCATAAGTATCGTCGATGAATATCTGGAGCACGCCAGAGTCATGTATTTTTATAATAAAGGTGCAGAAGACATCTATATTTCATCAGCCGACTGGATGACCAGAAACCTTGATTACAGAATTGAGGCCGCCGCAAAAGTCACCGATAAAAACCTGAAGAAGGAACTGAAGGATATTCTCGATATACAGTTGAAAGATAATGTAAAAGCTCGTATTTTAGACAAAAAATTGAGCAACGAGTATATTCACAACAATAAAGAAGAATGCCGCTCTCAGGTAGAAACCTACCGGTATTTACATGCCAAAACGAACAAAGAATGAAGATTGCAGCAATAGACATAGGAAGTAACGCAGCCCGACTGTTGATCAATGAAGTTAAAGTAAACAATAAGCAGCCGGAGTTTATCAAACTCAACCTTTTGAGAATTCCTCTGAGGCTGGGAATGGACGTTTTCACCCTGGGAAAAATCGGTGAAGAGCGTGAGAAAATGGTGATCGATGCCATGAAGATATTCAGTGACCTGATGAAAATTTACAACGTTGAACATTACAGAGCGTGTGCCACCAGTGCGATGCGTGATGCTTCTAACGGAATGGATATCATTAATGAAGTTAAAAAAACATCCGGAATCCATATTGAGATCATTTCAGGAGATGAAGAAGCCACGCTGGTTTTTGAAAATCATGTGGCAGAAGCACTCGACAAAGAATTTGCCTATCTTTATATTGATGTAGGCGGAGGTTCTACCGAGTTGACTTTTTATGAAAACGGGAAAATGCTTTATGAGAAGTCTTTCAATATCGGAACGATCCGTCTGCTGAATAATCTGGTAACGCCCGACAACTGGAAAGATATGAAAGAGGAAATCCGGAAAAACATCAACAGTAAAAAGCCGATCGTGGCAATAGGTTCCGGAGGGAATATCAACAAAGTGTTCTCCATGAGCAAAACAAAAGACGGCAAACCAATGTCACTGACGCACCTGAAGAAAGTCTACAAGGAATTTAATGATCTCACCGTTGATGAAAGAATGACCAAATACAACCTCCGGGAAGACAGAGCCGATGTTTTGGTTCATGCCTTAAAAATTTTCAACAACGTGATGTCATGGTCTGAAATCAACAGGATTTTTGTTCCGAAAATATCTGTTGCGGACGGGCTGATTCATAATATTTACAGCAAGCTGCAGAACAAGAAGTAGTTTTACGGCATATATCATAAACCGGCTGGCTTTTTATAATACCAGCCGGTTTTCTTTTGATTAAACTTGAAGCCGTGAGTATGTTATTTAAAGAGAGATGCTCAATAGACCGATCGTGTAATTTATTGATTTTCAATCATTATTTCTCTTGGTAAAAAACGTTTCGACGTTTTACTGAAAACCTTTCGACGTTTTGCTGAAAACCCTTCGACGTTTTACTCAAAAGGTATCGACGTTTTAGGTTAAAGATATTTACGTTTTTATTCTAAGAAAAAAATTATCATTTTGATACCTCATGTTAAAGTAAAACACGGCCTGGATACGTCTTTATCAGTAAATAATATTCGAAAATGAACTCAATTAAAATAATACTGACCGGAGCTACAGGAATGGTAGGTGAAGGTGTTCTGATGGAATGCCTTGAAAATCCCAACGTTTCAGAAATCCTGAGCGTAAGCCGGAAGCCTTCCGGAAAAAAACATGCAAAACTGAAAGAGTATATCGTTCCTGACTTTCTTGCAATTGATCTTAATGATGAAAACTTTAAAGGGTACGACGCTACTTTCTTCTGTGCCGGTATCAGCAGTGTAGGAATGAGCGAAGAAGAATACACTGAAATTACTTATGACACCACAATGCATTTCGCCAAAGCTGTTCTGGGGCAGAATCCTGATATGGTTTTCAACTACGTTTCGGGAGCGCATACCGACAAGACGGAAAGCGGCAAGTTTATGTGGGCACGAGTAAAAGGAAAAACGGAAAATGATTTAAGAAAGCTTGGATTCCGTGGTGAGTATAATTTTCGTCCGGGATTCATGAAACCTATTGAAGGTCAGAAAAATATAAAATGGTTTTTTAAACCTTTTATTTGGATATTTCCTATTATATTACCTTCAAAATCATTAACTTTACAGGAAGTGGGTAAAGCGATGATCAACGCGGTACAGAAAGGATACCCTACCTCAACATTAGAAATTAAGGACATTAAAAATCTGGCAATATGAAAGAAATGATAAAAAGAATTTTTCTGGTTGCTTTTATTTTATTGGTTCTGACTGCTATTTCGGGATTTTTTTATATGCAGAAGCATCCGCTGGAAGGACGAAAGACAACAGGGAAAAACCTGAATTTTTCAGGACATGTATCAAAGTAGCAAAACGAATATTCAAAGAAGTTCAACAATCGTTTTTAGAGCATTCTGATAACGGTCCATCGCTTACGGTTTTATTTTTCTTCATCAGATTCAGTAATAATTACCTATTTATTAATCATTTATTAAAATTACCTTAAAATATTTAAAAAGGAGAAGTTTCATTTTTGTATAAATTTAATATCAGCAAAAATGATTAATCATTACTTTTTAAAAGGTTCTGTGGTAGCCGCATTTTTTCTTCAGGGAGCGGTTTTCGGGCAAACCTCACTTATCCACTACTGGAATTTTAACAACAATACATCAGCTGCTGCCATTGCCACTCCGACGTTAAGTTTAACCGGAGGATCAATGACCGCTGTTATCAACGCCACAACGGAAATAGATTTCGCAGGCGGTACAGGACAAAACTTCGGCACTGAAAACCTGAACGCCAGAAACGGAGATCCTGCCGGAGCTCATTTAAGATACAACTTCCCGATCAACGGGAATCTGCAGTTTAATATTCCCACTACAGGTTATCAAAATGTTGTTGTAAAGTTTACGACAAGAAGATCCGGTTCAGGAGCCGGAACCCAGACATGGTCTTATTCAACGGACGGAACTAATTTTCAGACCTATCAGACCGTATCGCCGCAGGATGCCAATCCGCAACTAATCACCCTTGATTTTTCCGGAGTTGCAGGTGTAGCGAACAATCCTAATTTCAGGCTTAAAGTTGAATTTTCTGCTACCGGAGGAGGAACAGGAGGAAATAACCGCTTCGACAATTTTACCGTAGATGCAACCGCAATAAATGGGGCGGACACTACACCGCCAACTGTCACTTATCTTCCGTCAAATAATACGAATAATGCTTCAACTACTGTAAATCCTACTATTTCATTTAATGAAAATGTAAGGTTAATCGACAATACTGCGATCAGTGATTCGAATGCACAAGATCTTGTTGATTTCCGTTTGGACAATGCTTCAGGAAACCAGATCCCTTTCACCACTACTTTTTTAAACAATAAGATTACCATAATCCCAACTTCAGTTTTAGTTCCCAATCAGACGTATTATCTGGCACTAAAACCAAATACTATTGAGGACACAAATGACAATGCGGTGACTGCGGTAACAGCCACAACATTTACAACAGCAGGAACTTCCATTTCTTTAGATAAAAATTTCATTAAAGTCGATGAAAACTCAGGAACTTTAGCATTTAAATTAAATATTGCCAATCCTTCGAATGCTACCGTAAATCTTGTAGTAAAACCGGCGCCTTTCAGTACGGCAGACACTAATGATTTTACTTTAGCCAATCAAACCATTACACTTACTCCTTCGACAACAAGCTATACCGTAAATATTCCCATCATTGATGACACTTTGGAAGAACAAAAAGCAGAATATTTCGTGGTAAGCCTTGAAAGCCCTGCAGGAGCAACCATTTCCGGAGATCCTAATGCTACCGTTTATATTATTGACAATGACAAGCCTGCACCGAATCCTTCTCATCAGATTGCATTAAATTATATAGGGAGCTTTGATCCGTCAGGAAATAACAACAGTTCTACGGAAATTGTTGTTCATGATGCTGCTACGCAAAGATTATTTACTATCAGTTCTATTACCGATGTTTTTGATATCATCAACTTCAGTAATCCAAACACACCATCAGTGATTAACACCATTAATATGGCTCCATACGGTGGTATTACCAGCATTGCCGTGAAGAATGGCATCATTGCTGCTGCGTCACCCAATACAGATCCACAGCAGAACGGCTCCGTGGTTTTCTTTGACATTAACGGCAATTTCCTTAAGCAGGTAACAGTAGGTGCATTACCGGATATGATCACTTTTTCTCCAGATGGTACAAAAGTAATGACCGCGAATGAAGGAGAGCCGAACGATGCCTATACGGTAGACCCGGAAGGAACAGTAAGTATTATTGATATTTCCGGAGGAATTGCCAATCTTACCCAAAGCAATGTTACAACACTTAATTTTAATGCCTTCGATTCACAGGTAGCGGCTTTAGCAGCAACGGGCTTAAGAAAAGTAAGAACCAACAACACACTTTCTCAGGATTTAGAACCTGAATATATTACGATAAGCTCTGACAGCCAGAAAGCCTGGGTAACTCTTCAGGAAAATAATGCTGTGGCAGAAGTGAATTTAACCACAAAAACCATTACGGGAATCTGGGGATTAGGTAAAAAAGACATGAGCATTCCCGGAAATGGCTTTGATGCTTCCGATAACAATAATGAAGTTTTAATCGCCAACTGGCCGGTAAAAGCGTATTATACTCCGGATGCCATTCAGAATTATAAGGTAGGAAATACGCATTATATCGTAACTGCCAACGAGGGAGATGAAAAAGATCTTTCAGGATTCAGTGAAAGAACGACAGTAGGAGCTAATAATTACACATTAGACAACACCTTATTTCCTCAGTCAGCTGTTTTAAAAGCTTCCTATAATCTTGGGAGATTCAGGGTTTCCAATGCTACCGGAAATACGGACGGTGATGCAGACTTTGAAGAAATAGCGGCTTTAGGCGCCCGTTCTTTTTCAATTTTCAATGCAGATACCCGACAAATTGTTTACGACAGTGGCGATCAGTTTGAGAGGTATATTGCAGCCAATCATCCGTTGATTTTTAATGCCGATAATGAATCCAATACCATAAAGAGCAGAAGCCGTGCTAAAGGACCCGAGCCTGAAGGTGTTGCTCTGGGAAACATTAACGGACAGACATACGCCTTCATCACCCTGGAAAGAACAGGAGGAGTAATGGTGTACAATATTTCAGATCCCAACAATCCTACATTTACGGATTATAAACATTCCCGTATGACTTCTGCTTATGGCGGCGACAATGGTCCGGAGGGAATCATCTATATTGCTCCGGAAAACACAACCACAGGAAAAGGCTATGTGGTTGTTGCCAACGAAATCAGCGGAACATTGTCAATGTACGAAGTTGGTGGCGCAGGTAATCTGGCAACAGGTGAGGTAAAATCTGAAAAAGTGACATTTAATGTATTCCCGAACCCGGTTGCAAAAGGCAATCCATTATATTTTAACAGAGTTCAGGACTACGAACTGTATGATATGTCGGGAAAGCTGATCGGGAAAGAGAGGAATGCTTTAACAATTGACACTTCAAAACTTTATACGGGAGTTTATCTGATAAAGACGTCTGAAGGACACATAAAAAGGGTAATTGTAAAATAGGATATAGTATTAGTTGATTAAAATGAGTCCCGCTTGTCGGGGCTTTTTTGTGTAAGCCATTTCTAAAGAAGTTTTATTAGTTCAACGATATTGAAATATTAAAAAAATAAAATCCGGTAGAATTATTTTCACCGGATTTGTACTTTAATGCATGTCGTCATAAATTCTTACGAGATCGACCACATTTTTCACCTGTAGTTTTTCAAAGATTTTTTTCTTGTAAGTGCTTATGGTAGACATCTTAAGATTAAGGATGTTTGAAATTTCTATATTTCCGTTACCTTGTGCCAGCAACTTGAAGATCTGGAATTCCCTCTTTGAAAGCCTTTCTACGGAATGACTGGCGGTAGAGTGTGTAACCAGTTTTTTCATCATATTAATGGTATAATAATACCCTTCTTCAAACATGGCAGTAACAGCAGTTATAATCTCAGATTCTGAAGCACCTTTACTGAGATAACCGGTTGCTCCTTCTTCGATGTATTGAATCCCTACGTTTTCATCATATGTCGAAAAAAATAAAATTTTAAGTGATTTTTGCTTTTTCTTAAGCTCCTTTACCATTGCTTTAAAAATACTGCCCGGTATATCAATATCAATAATCAACAAATCATATATTTTTTCAGAAATCATATCCTTTGTTTCGGAATAAGTTTCTGCAAAATCTATATCACAATTATACTGAAGTTTTGATTTTAGAACCAGAGCTGTACCTGTCCTTACTACATAGTGACCGTCAGCAATGAGTATATTTTTCATAGAGTTAGTTTTTTTAATAAATTTCCCTTGAAGGGGGAAACAAGCTTCTCTTTATTTTACATTTTTCAATACAAGTTACAGACCAAATACCACATACAATCATATTCTTAACCATCTATCAAGAAGTTTATCTTTAATTTGATAACACCAGTTTTTCCGATTCCGGAAATTCAGGAATCTGTAATTGGAATAATTTTCAAAAAAATTCTAAAAATTATTAAACATTTAAATTATATGAATAAAAAAGTATGTTACAAAGCATATCCCCCATATCAGCACTGTAAATATTTTCTACAAAAATAATACATATAATATTCACGAGCATGTAGAAATATTACTATAAATTTTTCACAAAATCTCTAATAATTTCTTAAAAATCAGCAAAAAACGTTCAATGGTAAATTTCTGTATCCCATGATAATACTTTAAAAATACAAAATTGCTGTTCAAATCCCATCCTAGGAACGATAATGTGTTATTAATATCCTTATCATAAGTACTGACAGCATTTTTCAGGAATTTTATTTTTTACAAATAAAAAACAGACCCTTAAAGTTCAAAGGTCTGTTAAAAAATATATTTTTAAATATTTTACTCTACGCTTATCACTTTTTCAATTTCCGGAGCATGCTGCTTGATCGTATTTTCAACGCCTAATTTTAGGGTTGAAAAATTTAGCGAACATCCGGAACAGTTGCCTAAAAGTTTTACATAAACCAGGTTATCCTTAACATCAATCAGCTCAATATCACCACCGTCCTTATTGAGAAACGGCCGGATGCTTTCCAGAGCTTCCAATACCCTTGTTACTGTATCTTCGTGTGTTATATTTGTTTCCATATTTTTTCTGTTCAATTGGGTTTTCAATTAGTGAAATATTACTTTGCTTTTGGTGAACATCCCGCCATCGTCGTGATCTTAACAGCTTCTGTCGGAGGAAGATTTTTATTTCTTTCCACAAGACTTTCTACCATATTTCTGGCTGTTTCTGTATAAATCTCTGCAATTTTAGAATTTTCCTGCAATGCAGCCGGTCTGCCGACGTCTCCTGCCTCCCTGATGCTCTGGATAAGAGGAATTTCTCCCAATACAGGTATTCCCAGATCCTCAGCCATATATTGTGCTCCCTGCTTACCAAAAATGTAATATTTATTATCCGGCAATTCTTCCGGCGTAAAATACGCCATATTTTCGATTAATCCAAGAACAGGTATATTGATGCTCTCCATCTGGAACATAGCGATTCCTTTTCTTACATCCGCCAAGGCGACGTGCTGAGGCGTACTTACGATTACCGCTCCCGTTACAGGAACTTCCTGAATGATCGAAAGGTGAATATCACCCGTTCCCGGAGGAAGATCGATCAGTAAGAAATCCAGTTCTCCCCAGGCCGCATCTCTGATCATTTGATTCAAAGCTTTGGAAGCCATCGGCCCTCTCCATACAACGGCCTGATTGGCACCTGAAAAATATCCGATGGAAAGCATTTTCACACCATAATTTTCAATAGGCTTCATCAGGTTTCTTCCCTCGATTTCTACAGAAATTGGTTTTTGCCCTTCTGTATCAAACATCGTAGGAACCGAAGGTCCGTAGATATCAGCATCCAGTAGACCTACTTTAAAACCCATTTTTGCTAACGTAACTGCCATATTAGCAGAAACAGTAGACTTACCTACACCTCCCTTTCCGGAAGCGATGGCAATAATATTTTGAATTCCCGGAATTTGTTTTCCTTTGATCTGACTTTGCTGAATCTCACTAGGTTCCGGAGAAACGATCTTCAGTTTCAAATGAACTTCTTCTCCAAATTCGCTGGCGAAAGCCTGTTTCATGGCTGCCTCAAGCTTTTTCTTTTCATGCATGGCAGGCGAATGAGCTGTCATATCAATGTAAACGTCATTACCCATGATCTGAAGATTGTTTACCAAATCATCAACTTCTATCTCTTTAAGGAAATTCTGAACCTTTTCTTTCGTCAACATAAACTAATAAATTGTTTACAAATTTACGAAAAATTAACCTATTTAGAATAAGTAAAGAGACTGATAGATATTTTCTTTTGCAGAAGCTAATTTTATAGTATTTTAGGGAAATTTTAATTTATATCTAATGAAAAGAATATTGATCATTCTTTTAGGAATTTTTTTTCATAATCTGTTTTCACAAAATTATTCGCAATATGTGAATCCGTTTATCGGTACGGGTGGTCATGGCCACACCTTTCCCGGAGCCATTGTTCCTTTCGGAATGGTACAGCTTTCACCGGATACAAGAATCGACGGAAGTTGGGACGGCTGCAGCGGGTATCACTATTCGGATTCTGTGATCTATGGATTTTCGCATACGCACCTGAACGGAACGGGAGTTTCTGATTACGGAGATATTATGCTGATGCCTACGATGGGAAAACCCGGATTGACTCCAAATGAATATTCTTCAAAATTTTCTCACAGAAACGAAAGAGCTTCTGCAGGATTTTATTCGGTTAAATTAGATAAGCACAATATTGATATACGACTAACAACAACAAAAAGAGTCGGTTATCATGAATACACCTTCAACAATGCGGGAACTGCCAATATTATTTTAGACTTAAATCACAGGGATAAATTATTGGAAGGAGAGGTTAAAATCATCGATGACAAAACCATCGAAGTTTTCCGCAGAAGTGAGGCTTGGGCAACCAACCAATACATTTATGCACGCATTGAATTTTCAAAACCGATGAAAATATCAAAAAAACTGGTAAACGGAAAAGAAGAAACCAACCTTTTTGCAGGAACAAAACTCGCCTTAGCTTTTTCAACCAACGTGAAAAAAGGAGAAAAAATCAGTGTGAAAGTGGCGATTTCTCCTACAGGCTACGAAGGGGCAGCAAAAAACATGTTAGCTGAAGGCAAGTCTAATGATTTCGAATCAATCAGAAAACAAGCTGTAGCAGACTGGGATAAAGAACTGTCAAAGATTGAAGTGAAATCTTCCGATAAAGACAAACTGACGGTTTTCTATACGGCAATGTATCACGTTTTCACCCAACCCAACATCAATATGGATGTTGACGGGAAATACAGAGGCCGGGACAACAAGTTCTATATGGCCAATGGTTTTGATTATTATTCGGTATTCTCACTTTGGGACACCTTCAGGGGAGCGCATCCCCTGATGACGCTGATCGACAGAAAAAGAACGGCTGATTTCATCAATACATTTATCAAGCAATACGAACAGGGCGGAAAGCTTCCGGTGTGGGAGCTGGCTTCCAACGAAACAGAGTGTATGATCGGTTATCATGCTGTTTCAGTGATTGCAGATGCGATGGCGAAAGGAATTACAGGCTTTGATTATGAAAAGGCATTCGAAGCTTCTAAACATTCTGCGATGTTGGATATTTTCGGGTTAAATGCCTATAAACAGAATAATTTCATCAGCATTGACGATGAACATGAAAGCGTTTCCAAAACGGTGGAATATGCTTATGACGACTGGTGTATTGCCCAAATGGCCAAAATTTTAGGTAAAAAAGAAGATTACCAATATTTCATGAAACGTTCTCAGAACTGGAAAAATCTTTATAACCCTAAAAACGGATTTATGCAACCGAGAAAAAATGGAAACTGGTATGAGCCATTTGAACCCAGAGAAGTCAATAATAATTATACCGAAGGAAATTCGTGGCACTACTCCTATTCCGTTCAGCAGGATATTCCCGGACTTATTGCAGCCCATTGCGGAAAAGAAAAATTTGAGCAATTTATCGATGCTATCTTTTCTGCTCCAGATAAAACGACAGGCAGAGAGCAGGTGGATATCACCGGTCTGATCGGTCAATACGCCCAGGGAAACGAGCCGAGCCACCATATTGCATATCTCTATAATTATGTAGATAAACCTGAGAAAACAGATGACAAAATAAAATTTATCCTCGATAATTATTATAAAAATGCCCCGGACGGACTTATCGGAAATGAAGATTGTGGACAGATGAGTGCCTGGTATATTCTGAGTGCCATGGGAATTTATTCTGTAACCCCGGGCTTACCTGAATGGCAAACCACAAAACCTTATTTTGATGAGGTTAAAATCCATCTTGAAGACGGAACCACGCGTACAATCACTAGAAATACAAGCAGAGATGAACTCAAAAAACTTGGTTTTGAAAATGTAAAATACTTCAAAGATTTTAAATATGATGAATTAACACCTTCTCCCGTTATTGCCGCCTCCAGGATTTTTGATCTGAATACTAAAGTTGAAATCACGGCATTAAATTCCAAAGATAAAATTTATTACATGACAATGGATGAGGGCGATGCGAACGTAAGGAAAATGTTTACAGCTTATAAAGGACCTTTCACGATCACAAAAACAACGCAGGTTTCGGCGTATGCTGAAAGAAATGGTGAAAAAAGTTCAATCGTAAGAGCAAACTTTAACAGAAGACCAAACCATTGGGACATTACAGTTAATTCTACTGCTACTCCACAGTATACCGCCAGCGGAAATCTCTCTTTAATTGACGGGATCAACGGCGATGCCAACTGGAGAAAAGGAGAATGGCTGGGCTACCAGGGACAGACTTTTGAAGCGATTATTGACATGAAATCTCCACAACAATTTACCCAATTATCATCAACATATCTGCAGGACAGCAGAGCGTGGATCCTGATGCCGAAGAAAGTGGAATATTATGTTTCCAATAACGGTAAAGATTATATTTTGTTGAAAACCGTAGACAATACACTCGATCCGAAAGATGAAACCGTTCAGGTAAAAGATTTTTCAGCTGAAGTGTTGCCAACGCAGGCCCGATATATAAAAGTAAAAGCTTATCATTTCGGCAAGCTTCCGGAATGGCACCAGGGAGCAGGTGGAGATGCGTATATTTTTATTGATGAAATTTCGGTGAGATAAATTTAAAAGGAGACTGCCATTGTAAGCGTCTCCTTTTTATTTATACGATGATCGCTGACAAGTGTCATTATCATTTGCAAAATTTTCCAGCTCAAACTATTGATGGTTTTACATTGCATTTGAAATGACGGATAAAGGAATTAATTTTCTAATTTCCACTTTCCATTTTCTTTTTTAAACATCAATCCGAACGAACCATATATCCGACCTTTAGATTCCGGAATATCGATTCTCATATAAGCTCTTTCGCCCCATTTATCAAAAAGAACCCTGTAAAATTTAAAATGACCTAAATAATCATCATTTTTTATGGGCCTATTAATCCTTTTCCTGTTTTCCAAAGATTTTATTTTACTGAAATCTATTAAAACTGACGGATCATTATTTTCGAAAATATCATTATAATGCAGATAATCCCATGTACTTTTGGGCAGATTTGCGGCATAAAGAGTATCAGACATCGAAAATGTATATTGTCGGTCTTTCATTCTCTCATCTATGATATCCAGTGCCTCACTTGAACTTACTTTGTCCTGCTCCATGATTTTAGAAATCTCTTTGGGATCTATTGCCTTAAAGACACATTTATTTATTGCAATGTTCAAAACTTCATATTCTTCTTTACTCGATGAGGTACAGGAACAAAAAAGAGTAAGCAATACGATGAAAAAATACCCTTTATGTATTTTTCTTGTAAGGTTTTCGGCAGCTAATTGTATTGTCTCCATGATATGTTTAATTCTTCTACAGGATATAATGTCACCCACGAGCAAATATACAAAATGATTTACTGCACTATTTTCGCTTTTCATCACAAGCCGGTTGCATGCTCCCTTGCAATCATCTTGCAAGCCACCTTGCAATACCCTTACAAGCTTCCTTGTAAACCTCTTGCTTGCACCGAAGCAAGCCTCTTGTTTATACCGACATAAGGGATTTATTTGAAAAGGATTGCGTATACTTTAGAATGCGGGTCCTTTGCTTATTCAAAGGAGCTCAGGACAAATAAAGTAAAGTATATTTTAATAAAGTTGTAGATAAATACAAGTAGCATCTAATTTTTACTTAGCCATTGAAATCTATCAATGCTTTTTCCGACCAGTTAAGCTCCGACGGAAGCTTTGTATCGGAAAATTCTATATGAATTACTCTTCGTCTCTTTCCGTTGGTGGTACGGTTGGAACCGTGCAGAATCAAAGGTTTCATAATCATAATTCCACCTTTTTCTACCCTGCAGATCTCCTCGGTTTCGATGGTCCAGTCGATGGTTTCAGGTCTGTAAATTCCTTTGGCATGAGATCCGGGAATGACTTTCAGTGCACCGTTGTTTTCGTCTGTATCATCAAGATGAATTCTGATGGTATAAATATTTTCCAAAATATCCAGCGGAGGCTGAACCGCAAACTGATTTTGCTTGGTTGTCCACGGACCGAAATCCGGGAGTTCAGCTTTTCTGTCTACTGAAATAGTCAGGTCCTGGTGATAAGCAACATACCAGTTTGATTTTTCAGGTTTATCGAAATAAATACTTTTTACTACGAAATAATCACTCCCGAAAATATCTTTAATGATGCTTTTAATATTTTCATTAAAGATTAAATCTTTCACGTTGGGAATTTCTTTCAGGAACTGTCGAATGGCAAAAAGGTCTTCTGATTTCCTGAATGTTTCTTTGGAAGTGTCTATATGTTGAATGAGCTCACTTATCTTTTCAGTTTCTTCATCCGAAAAAATATTGTTGATTATTGTAAAGCCGTTTTCTTGTATTAAATCTTTATGATTTTGTAAATTCATTTTTATAGTTTTATTCTGGAGACTCATTTCTAACGCAAAGATGCAAAGATTTCTTTTCAATCAAACAATTCCTTCTTTATTCATCGAACAAAACTTCAAAGAAAACAGCTTTTCCTAGCCCTGATCGAACGGCATGTCTGAGCTCTTTTTATATTTTTCCGCGGCGGCAAAGCCGCCGCGGAAGAATATAAAAAAGCGAGTAGTGAGAGCAGGAAACAGCTCCTAAAAAAATAAATGGTCAACAATGAAAAACACTATTGACCATTCACCAGCAAAGCTGAAATTTATATTTTTATAAATCGCCGCCGTGATTATCCAACTGTCCTTCCCATTTGGAAACAGCTGAGGTAGCCAGGGCATTTCCGAGAACATTGGTCATGCTTCTTCCCATATCACAGAAATGGTCAATAGGCAAAATAAGAGCGATCCCTTCCGGCGGAATCCCAAACATGGAACAGGTGGCTACGATAATGACCAAAGAAGCTCTTGGTACGCCTGCGATACCTTTTGAAGTGAGCATTAAAACCAGAAGCATAGTAATCTGCTGTCCGATCGTCATTTCAATTCCGTAGATCTGTGCTATGAAAATGGATGCAAATGTCATGTACATCATACTTCCATCCAGATTGAATGAATAGCCTAAAGGCAGAATAAAAGACACGACTCTGTTGTTACACCCGAATCTTTCGAGCTCTTCCACCAGCTTCGGGAAGACTGCTTCGGAGCTGGTCGTAGAAAAGGCGATCAGCAACGGTTCTTTAATTCTTCTTAATAATTCGAAAAGGCGGTTGCCGATAATTAAATATCCTACCAGTAAAAGAACCAGCCAAAGTATTCCTAAAGCAAAGAAGAAATCCCTGAGATAAATGGCATAAACTTTAAAAATCTCAAATCCGTTGGTAGCCACTACTGCAGCAATAGCGCCCAGAACTCCGAGAGGAGCGAACCACATGATGTATCCCACCATTTTCAGAATTCCGTGTGCAACAATATCAAACAGCTTCACTACGGGTTGTGCATACTCGTCTCCTAAATTAGCCAGTGCAATCCCAAACATAATGGAAAATACGACGATCTGCAGCACTTCATTGGTAGCAAAGGCCTCAAAAAGACTTTTAGGAATAACATGCTTTACGAAATCTTCCATCGAAAATCCTTTGCTGCTTTTCAACAGCTCTTCTGCGGAGGCCGCATCCTGAATCGGCAGTTTTGTTACGTGTCCCGGCTCAAGCCAGTTGACCAAAATAAGCCCTATAAAAAGGGATACCAAAGAAGCGGAAATAAACCACAGCATTGCTTTTGTGCCTACCCTTCCGATCATTTTGATATCACTCATCTTGGCAATTCCCACGACCAGAGTTGTGAATACCAAAGGAGCAATAATCATCTGTACCAAACGGATGAAAACAGTTCCCAGGAGTTTTATATTTTTGGAAAAAGGCTCTGCACTTTCCGGGTATTGCAGATGTACAAATCCACCAATTCCGACTCCCAGGATAAGGGCAATCACAATCGCTATAAATAGTTTATTCTGTCCTTTCATATTGATAATTCAAGTTTGGGCAAATATAATATTTTTACAATTGCTTCCAATCCCACTTTACACATAATCACTGTAATGGTATCATAAATTATAAATTTAATTTGGCTGAATTATATCAATATTTGGCAAAATAGAAGGTTTATTTATCTTTTGGTACAAATTTTATTGTTACATTTAAGCATATTAACAAATCAAAATATACTACTATGAAAAAAACTATTGCAATGGCTGCTTTGGCTGTAGCTGTGTCTTTCGGATCAGTTTCCTGTAAAAAGAAAGTTTCTGATGCCGACCTTCAAACCCAGGCTACGACTGTAGTAACTTCAAATCCCGGAGCTTCTGTAGAAGTAAAAGATGGTGTTGCCCACTTAAGCGGTACTTTTGAAAGTCAGGAAGCAAAAGATGCCATGATCAAACAGCTGAAAGCCATCAATGGAATCAAAGACGTACACGATATGGCTACAGTAGCGCCTGCTAATGCAACGCCTACACCGCTGGAAACTCAGTCTGCCGCAGATCCTGCCGTACAACAAAAAGTACAAGATGCCGTAAAGGATATTCCGGGAGTGAAAGTAGAAGTCATCAACGGAGAACTGACACTTACGGGAAATATTTCCTCTTCAGATGCGAGAAAAGTTAAAGAATCTGTGGATGCTTTAAAAGTAGGAAAAGTAAATTATAACTATACTGTTAAATAACAATCACCATGAGCACATTACAGGACAAATATTCAAGCGTGGTTTCTGCAGCACAGTCCGCAGGAATCTCCGATCTTAAAATTCAGGAACAGGATGGTATTCTGTACGTTTCAGGAAATGCTACCAGTACCGCTTCAAAAGATGCAGTATGGAATGCTTTGGGAGCGATTGATTCTACGTATTCTGCTTCAGACATCAATATTGATGTTCAGGTTTCAGGTCTGTCAGCAGGCACAGCTCTTACCGTTGCGACTGATAATTCCAATCTGAATATCAGACAGGAGCCTTCTACAGATGCTGCGATTATCGGTAAAGTAAGTAAAGGGTCTTCCATCACGCTGGTCGAGCAAACTTCTGATGACTGGTGGAAGGTAAAAACTTCCGACGGACAGGAAGGTTATGCTTACTCAAGATACCTGAGAGCATAAGAACTCTCATCATACTTAAAAAAAACATCCTTTGTAATAAGGATGTTTTTTTGTTTTTTATGGAAAAATTAACAGTTAACCCTTAATTTAGGGAAAAGATTAACTGTATTTAACTCTATTAATTGTGAATTAAATAAGATTTTTTATACTTTTGCGGCTCTAATAATCTATATTACATGAAGAAATTAGCAATCCTGCTTATCCTGACATTCAACATTGTGATTCTTAATGCACAAAAATTAAACATCGACGGAAAAATCCTCAACTTCGAAAAAAAACCTATTGAAAACGCAACGGTTTATCTTCTTAAAGAAAAAGACTCTTCCATCGTCAATTATACCGCAACGAATCGTGAAGGTAAGTTTTCCCTGAAGGCAGACGAAATGAGCGAGCCCAGTATTCTGAAAATAGATGCCGATAAAATGGTTTCTTTCTCTAAACGTCTTGAAACGATCGACAAATCTTTTTCATTAGGAGATATCGAGCTGGAGAAAAATTCGGTGACCAATATTGAGGAAGTCAAGCTTACAGCTTCCCCTGTCAAGATTAAAAAGGATACAATTGAATTTAATGCTTCATCCATAAAAGTTCGCCCTGACAGTAAAATTGAGGAACTTCTTAAGCAGATTCCTGGTGTTCAGATCGATAACGATGGAAAAATTACGATCAATGGCAAAGAGGTTGACCAGATTACCATTAACGGGAAGCCTTTCTTTGACAAAAACGGAAGAATAGCCCTACAGAATCTTCCTGCAGATATTATCAAGAATATTCAGTTTACAACGACCAAAACCAAAGAAGAGGAACTGAGCGGGAAAGCTTCAAAATCCAATAATGCCACCATCAACTTCAATATTGATGAAAAGAAAAATAAAGGGCTTATCTCAAGACTTACAGTGGGCTATGGCTCTGATAAGAGATACGAGGGCAGCGGGCTGTTGAGTTATTTTAAAAATGATACGAAAATAAGCCTTCTGGCCGCTTCCAATAACATCAATTCCCAGGGGTTTTCCAGCGATGAGGTTTTCGACAGTATGGGACGTGGAAGAAATTCATGGCTGATGCAGGGCGGATCGGTAGTAACTTCTGGAGGCGTTACCTATTATACTCCTGGCGGAGGAAACACTAAAGGTATTCAGAAGTCGACAACTATCGGGTTCAATTACAGTGATAAATTCGGAAAAGATACCGACCTAGATAATCTGAGTCTGATTCATATCGACAATAATCTCGAAACCAGATCCAAAGTATCAAGAACTACTCTATTGCCGGATTATACTTTAAAAACAGATTCTGAAAATAATGGTGAAAATGAATCGAAGCAGTACAATTTCGATCTTTCAGCCAGAATCCGCCTTGATTCTCTCACGAGCATCTATTTTTCCCCTTCATTCGCCAGAAATGAGACCCATAATTTCAACGCCTCGAATTCAAAAACATTCAGAGACAACGAACTGCTAAATAACAGTGACAACTACACCAAAACCGATTCTGAGAACAACACTTTTAATCCCAACCTTTATTTCTCGAAGAAATTCCGGAAAAAAGGCAGAGAGATGCACGCCAATCTGAACAGCAACATCAGTGAAAACAAGGAAAACCGATTGAACCGTTCTGAAAACATTTTCTATGCCCCCCTTTCTTCTGACAACAGAAATCAGTACTCGGTAAAGAAAAACCTCAACAATAATTACCGCATGAGTGTGGGCTATTCGGAACCACTTTCAGATTCTTTGAATATTGGTCTGGGCATAACCTACAATTCATCGAACATGAGAAACCTGCGGGATGTGAATGATTTCAATGCCGCAACACAGGACTATTCCAGCTACAACGACATCTTATCAAACAGGATGAACCAGAAGATCGATCAGTTTACTCCCGAATTATCATTTGAACTCAACAAAAAGAAAATAAGTGCCTGGGGAGCTTTTAATGCTGATATTTCGAACATGAATGTCAATTCAAGCTACACCGGCCAGAATTACGATCTGCAGAAAAACTTTGTCCTTCCCGGCTACAATGTAGGATTAAACTATGAGTTCTCCCAGAATAAGCGTTTAAATCTTTATCATTTTTCAGACTTTACCATTCCGACGGCAGAACAGCTTACTCCTTATCGTGACCTTTCCAATCCTTTGGTGGCCTTTCAGGGAAATCCGGATCTGAAAAATACATGGAGCAATTCCACGTACCTGTACTTCAACAATTTCAATATGGTAAAAAATATCAACTACTACCTGAATATCGGATTTACCTACAGAAATAATGATATTGTCAACTACTCATCTTTCGATGAGAGCGGAAGACAGCTGATCACCTATGCCAATATCAGTGGAAATAAAAACATTAATCTGGGAGGAAGCTTTAGCAAGACCTTTAAATGGAAAGAGAATAAGCTGACGATTAACCCGAGAATCAACACCAATTATGCATTCAGCAAAGGTTTCGTGAACGGACAGGAATTTACAAGCCAGTCATATAACATCAATCCCGGGATCAATTTAACTTACGAAATCAAGGAAAAGTTAACGGTAAAACCTTCTTACACGATAGGATATAATTTTTCAAAATATAAAAATTACAGCATCGATGATGTGAACACCACCAATCAGGCCCTCAAACTGGAACTTACCAATTACATTTTCAAAAGCAGGCTGATCTTAGGAAATGATATGGAATACAATACCAGCACCAATATTGCTCCCGGCTTTAAAAGAGATTTTTATTTCTGGAATACCAGCGTCGGCTATTCATTCTTCAATAAGCAGCTGACTGCTAAAGTTAAAGTTTATGATGTACTGAATCAAAACCAGAGTGTAAGAAGAGTGATCTCAAACACCTATTTTGAAGACCGCGACGACCTGATCCTGAAACGTTATGTCATGTTCTCGCTAACAATGAAACTCAATAAATTCGCAGGAAAAAAGACAAAAACCCAATAGATCAAAATTATTTACACAACGGCATCCTCTTTTCGGGGATGCTTTTTTTTGTTTGTAAGTAGGCATAGCTACAATTAACACCAGTTGAAATAAAGCTATAAAATACTGAAATATAACAAATTGTACTTGATTGCCTCTTCGGACTGGTTGATTGCTTCTTCGGAGTGGTTGATCGTCTGTTCGAAATACCTGATCGCTTCATCGAAACGCCTCATCTTTTCAACGAAATGCCTGAACGTTGCTTCTAACAGGTTGAAGCAGTTATCAAAACAACCGGACGATCTATCAAAGCTTTTGTTTTTTGCAGATATCAGATATAAAATTCTTTCAGAATCTCCTTCGAAAAACATTCGAACAAACGGTAATTAAAATCATTTATCATTAAATTAGCCACAAATTTTATATATGAAGATTCATTTTTCAATTTTATTCATTCTATGTTTCGTTTTTGGAAACGCACAAAATACAGATCAGGAAGATACTTTTGTGAAAGATAACTTCACCAAAAAGGAATTTTATATTCCGATGCGTGACGGGGTGAAGCTTTTTACAGCGGTTTATATTCCCAAAGATATTTCCAGTAAAAACAAATATCCTTTTCTGATGCAGAGAACCTGCTACAGCATTGCGCCGTACGGTGAAAATGAATACAGGGAAAGGCTTGGACCCAATAAATACCTGATGCAGGACAAATATATTTTCGTTTTGCAGGATGTACGTGGCAGATACATGAGTGAAGGCACTTTCACGAACATGACCCCACAGGTGGACCGAAAAACAAAAAAAGATGTTGATGAAAGTACGGACACTTACGATACGATCGAATATCTTCTTAAAAATATAAAAGGAAACAATGGGAAAGTGGGTCAATACGGTACCTCATATCCAGGATTCTATACCGCAGTTGGGGTTCTGGCAAAGCATCCGGCATTAGTTGCCTCTTCACCCCAAGCACCGATTTCTGATTTCTGGAATGATGATTTTCTTCACAACGGAAAAGTAATGTTAGCTTATTTTAAAACTTTTCCAGTATTTGGCGTTCAGAAAACGAAACCGGAGAATAAGGCCTGGTACAACGATACCATGATTAAACCCACTTCTGAAGACGGTCTGAAATTCTACAGAGACATGGGAACTCTGAAAGACGGTTATGAAAAATATTATAAGGACAATTTCTTTATGACCGAAATTATGAATCACCCGAATTACGATGAGTTCTGGCAGAAAAGAAGTCTTTTACCTCATCTTAAAAACGTAAATCATGCGGTAATGACCGTAGGCGGATGGTTTGATGCAGAAGACCTATCCGGCCCGCTGAATATTTATAAAACCATTGAAAAGACAAGTCCGAAAGCCAAAAATACGATTGTCATGGGACCATTTTCACATGGAGCCTGGGCCTATGAACAGGGAAAACATTTCCACAATGATATTTATTTCGGAGACAGCATTGCCACGTATTATCAGAAGAATATTGAAACTAAATTTTTCAATCATTATTTAAAGGGAAATACCAAACAGGATGCAGGTTTACCGGAAGCTCTGATGTTTGATACCGGTGCGAAACAATGGCGGGAATTTGCCACCTATCCGCCAAAAGAAGTGGAAAAAGTCAACTTCTATTTATCAGGCGGAACTTTGAAAAATTCAGCAGGACAAGGCTTTTCAGAATACTACAGTGACCCGAATAATCCGGTGCTGAGCTCTGATAAACTTAAAGATTTTAATGGCTTTACACCCAGAAATTATATGTCGGAAGACCAGAGATTTGCCGAAGGACGACCAGATGTTCTGACGTTTACAACCGATGTTTTAACAGAAGATCTCACTCTTGCTGGAGAAATTATGGCTAAACTGAACATCGCTTCCACCTCTACCGACGCAGATTTTGCAGTGAAGCTGATTGATATTTATCCTGAAGATTTTAAACCAGCCGAAAAAAAGGAAGGTGTGATTTATGGTAACTATCACCAGATGGTAAGAAGCGAGATCATGCCGGCAAGATTCAGAAACTCCAGGGAAAAAGCCGAAGCTTTGGTTCCGAATCAGAAAACGGCGGTGAATTTCAGGCTGCAGGACGTGGTTCATACTTTTAAAAAAGGCCATAAAATCCAGATTCAAATTTCTTCAACATGGTTTCCGCTTTTTGCCATCAATCCGCAGAAGTTTATGGAAAATCCGAATTTTGCGACAAAGGAAGATTATACCAAGGCTTTTATCAAAGTATTTGGCGACAGCTCGCTTGAGGTTGAGGTTTTGAAATAGAACTGTGGCTTCGGGGTCCTCAGCCACCGATAGTGAGATGGCTATATCTTAAAATGTATACCTAAAAATGGAGGCTGAGGTTCTCGAAGCCACCATTTTTTTATTCCTCAATAGTCCGGAAGGTAAGATTCACTCTTGGGGTTTTCACTTTTGTTGTTGGTGGAAGTCTATGGAGCCAATGGTCCTGCGTTGACCCTTTCATCACAAGCATGCTTCCGTTTTCCAGGAATATTTCTACTTTTTCTTTGGTGGTTTTATGTTTAAAGATAAACTTTCTTTCCGCTCCGAAAGTCAGGGAAGCAATGGCACCATGTTTTTTCAAATCCTTTTCTGCATCGCTATGATAGGCCATTCCTTCGCTTCCGTCATGATATAAATTCAGCAGGCACGAATTGTACGTTTCTCCTGTGACTTCTTCACATTTCTGTTTTAATTCCAATAGTTCGGGAGTCCACGGCTTTGCATATTTTGTGCGTTTTGAATAGGTGTATTCAAATGCTTTTTCTCCAAACCAGGCTACTTTTCTTTTGGTTAAAATTAACTTTCCGAAAATCATTGCTTCATCATTTTCCCATGGAATCTGGTTTAATAAATAATCATAATAGAAATCAGACTTTTCTTTAGAAAAAACTTTTCCGTAGTAGTGAACGATTCCGTCATTAGGAAGGATGTTTAAAGGGTAATCTGAGATGTCTTCGAAGAGGTTTAGCATGGCAGTTAAGGTTAAGGTTAAGGTTAAGGTTAAGGTTGAGGTTGAGGTTGAGACTGAGGTCGAGGTTAGGGTTTATTATACTTTTTATTCTGTAGAAATCTGGCTTATTTATTAGATTTAAATTAAAAAAATGCGAAGCTTAGATTCGTACGAAATGACAAGAACATGTTTTTTTGAAATAAGTTTTGGCTAAAGCCAATTTTGATTCATATATCTTTAAAACGGGCTAAAGCCCGTTCCTATTGATAGAATAATTGACTTTTAAAAGTTTAAAAAAATCAATCTGTGTTTATCTGTGAAAAAATTTGTGCCGTTTGTGTTTAAACATCCTGATAAACTTTACAGCTTTCCCAGCCGATGATCAGTTGTTTTCTTTCGCTTCCCCACATATAACCACCGATATTTCCGGAAGACTGGATCACACGATGACAGGGAATTAAAAATGCTACAGGATTACTTCCTATTGCCGTACCCACCGCTCTCGAAGCTTTCGGGCTTCCTATCTTTTCTGCTAAATTTCCATAAGTGGAGAGTTTTCCCATTGGAATTGTCAAAAGGCTCTCCCATACTTTCAGCTGAAAATCGGTGCCTTTTAAATGTAATTTTATCGTGTTGAGCTGGGTCCAGTCTTTATTAAAAATAGACAAGGCGTTTTCCTGAAATTCGTCCGTCCTTTCAAAAAAAGAAGCATTGGGAAATTTATTCTTTAAATCTCCCAATGCTTTAATGATATCGTTTTCAAAAGCCATATAACAGATTCCTTTTTCTGTAGATGCAGCAATGATTTTCCCAAAAGGACTTTCGGAAAAATGGTAATTGATATTCAGGCTTTTTCCACCGTTTTTATATTCTGCCGGAGACATTCCTTCAATTTTCACAAAAAGATCATGCAGTCTGCTTGTGCTTGAAAGCCCTGTCTCATATGCGGTATCAAATAAACTCGCTTTTTCTTTCTTCAACAAATTTTTGGCATGTTCAAGACTGATGAACTGTAAAAATTTCTTCGGACTTGTTCCTGCCCAATCAGAAAACATTTTCTGAAAATGAGCCGGACTTAAATGTATTCTCTCCGCCACTTCCTCCAAACTCGGCTGAAGCTTAAAATTGCTGCGTATATATTCTATCGCTTTAGCAATTCTATCGTAGTCAATCTGATCTTGTGTGGACATATCATTATTTTTACCTCACAAATTTCCAAAGAATATACGGCAGAAAAAATCCGATTCTTGCGGAATTTAGTTGTTGTTATAGAGATGATAGTAAGCAAGCATTTTGTAATATAACTTTGCGGCCAGGAAAGCACTTGGTTTAGCCATTGGAGAATCCATTAGTTCCACAATATCAAATGCGACCACATTGCATTTTTCAAATACTTTTCTTAATAATTCCAGCGTTGGATACCACTGTAATCCGCCCGGTTCAGGAGTTCCTGTGGATGGAGCGATGGAAGGATCAAAAGCATCAAGATCTATCGTAATGTATACGTTTCCGGAAACTTTTTCCAATACATCGTTTACCCAATTTTCATTGTTGGCAATTTCGTGAGCGAAAAATACTCTTCCTTCCGGTAAATACTGAGCTTCCTCAATATCCATCGAACGGATTCCCACCTGTACCAGATTGTGTTTCTGATTGGCCTCAAAAACTGCACAGGCATGATTGGAAGTTGATCCATGGAACTCAGGACGAAGGTCTGTGTGAGCATCCAGCTGAAGAACTGTTAAGTTTTCGAATTTCTCACCCACCGCACGAATTGAACCAATGGAAACAGAATGTTCTCCACCGAAAAGGGTGAATAACTTACCGTCATTATTCAAAAGCTCTTTTGTTTTTTGGTAAACTGCCTCCGTCATTGCTTCAGGAGTCGAATTTTCAGAAACTTCTCCTGCCAGATAAACACCTTCCAAATAAGGTTCAGTCTGGGTTTCGATGTCGTAAAGTTCCATGTTTTCGGAAGCATTTAAGAACAATGCGGGGCCTTTGTCGGCTCCCTTTCCCCAGGTTGAAGTTCCGTCGTAGGGAACGGTTACCAGCATTACTTTTGAGCTCTCCAATGATGCATTTTCTTCAGGAATTCCTGCGTATGTTTTCATGTTTTATTTGAAATTAAATGATTTTGGCAAAGATACAAAGAAGATGGAAGATGGTGCCGGAAGTTTTATAAAAAGTGCTAAAATTATGCAGTGTATTTTAAACTTCAATCCTCCAACTTCTCCCTTCCAGCCAAAATCATTACCTTTGTGAAAACAAAATTTTATGTCATTAAAAGCTGTGCTATTCGATATGGATGGCGTGATTGTGGATACGGAACCATTGCACAGAAAAGCCTACTTTAAAACATTTAATAATTTAGGAATCGATGTTTCGGAAGATCTTTATACCTCATTTACAGGAGCATCTACCAGAAAAGTATGTGATACCTTAATTGAAAATTTTAACTTAAAGCAGACTTTTGAAGAAATAGCAAAAATAAAAAGGGATTATTTTAAGGACTATTTTTATAATGACGAAGAATTTGATTTAATTCCGGGAGTAAAAGAACTGATTGAGCATTATTATGAAAACGGGATTACTTTAATCCTGGCATCCTCGGCAACGATGACGACGATTAATATGGTTTTTGAAAAGTTTGAGCTGGAAAAATATTTTTCGGGAAAAATAAGCGGAGCCGATTTAAAAGAATCAAAACCTCATCCGGAAGTTTTTTTACTGGCAGCAGAAATGGCAAAAGAACCTGTTGAAAACTGTATGGTGATTGAAGATTCTACCAACGGTATTTTAGCGGCACATCGCGCAAAAATTTTCTGTGCCGCCTACAGAAGTCCGAATTCTAAAAATCAGGATTATACTTTGGCAGACACCGTGGTTTCCGATTATGAAGAATTGGAATTGGATAAAATTTCAAAATATTTTTAAATACGAAAAGCTCTCAAGATCTGAGAGCTTTTTTGCTGTAAGTTTGACTAAAGCCAATTTAATGTTATGCTTTTGTTAAACGGGCTAAAGCCCGTTCCTATTGATCGTATTATTTATATCCAAGAATTTTCAATACATCTTCCGGTTCCTGCTTTTCGCGGAAAATTTCGTACTGCAGCTCACCATTTTCATCTTTCTGGATCAGAATATGTCTTGGCTGCGGCATTAAGCAGTGATGAATTCCACCAAACCCACTGATGGTTTCCTGATAAGCCCCTGTATGGAAAAAGCCGATATATAAAGGTTTCGTATCACTGAACACCGGCAGATAAATGGCATTGGTATGCTGCTCAGAATTATAATAATCATCCGAATCACAGGTTAAACCTCCTAAGAAAACTCTTTCATAGGTATCTTCCCATCTGTTAAGCGGAAGCATGATAAAGTGCCTTGAAATTGCCCATGTATCAGGAAGTGTGGTCATGAAAGAAGAATCGATCATATTCCATTTTTCTCTGTCGTTCTGACGTTTCTGGGAAATGATCTTATAAATATTCGCACCACTTTCTCCAACGGTAAAGCTTCCGAACTCTGTATAAATATTAGGTTCTTCAACTCCTTCTTCTTCACAGAATTTTTTGATCTGTGAAACAATTTCTTCTACCATATACTGATAGTCGTAATCAAAATTAAGAGAAGTCTTGATCGGGAAACCTCCACCAATGTTTAACGAATCAACTTCAGGAGCGATTTTCTTCAAACGTGCATACACACGAAGACATTTGTACAATTCGTTCCAGTAATAGGCTGTATCCTTGATCCCGGTATTGATGAAAAAATGAAGCATTTTCAGCCTTGCATTGGGATGCTCAGCGATCTTCTGGCTGTAGTAAGGGATAATATCTTTGTATCCGATTCCTAATCGGGAAGTATAAAATTCGAACTTCGGCTCTTCTTCTGAGGCAATTCTGATTCCTATATCAAATGTGGTGTCGATACTTTCCGTAAGCTTATCCAGTTCGCGGTAATTATCCAAAATCGGCGTAATATTTTCAAACCCGCTGTTGATCATATCTGAAATTTTCGCCAGATAATCATCCGTTTTAAAACCGTTGCAGATTACTTCAATATTTTTTTCAACTTTTCCATTGTCGTAAAGAGATTTTACGATATCCATGTCATAAGCAGAAGAAGTTTCTATGGAAATATCATTTTTCAGCGCTTCTTCCAGTACAAACTTGAAATGACTTGATTTTGTACAGTAGCAATAGGTATAATTTTTTTTATATTCGGTTTTCTCAAAAGCTTCCTTGAACCAGCTTTTCGCCTTCTGGATATTTTGAGAAATTCTCGGCAGG
The DNA here is from genome assembly GCF_057815395.1 of Chryseobacterium sp. 27AL. Lineage (NCBI taxonomy): Bacteria > Pseudomonadati > Bacteroidota > Flavobacteriia > Flavobacteriales > Weeksellaceae > Chryseobacterium > Chryseobacterium sp. 27AL. The sequence continues at coordinate 29,399 of NZ_JBYRIW010000007.1, forward strand.
TAGCTAATCTTTAGCGGAGTGCCAAATTTTTCAACAACATCCATTAACGGAATGTCGTGAAACAACAAATTGTTCTCAGAAACATTGAATTCTTCTGTTGGAAAATACAATGTCTGATCAATTAGTTCCGAGTATTTTATTTTCATTTCTAAACAAGTGAATTAAGAACTGCAAAATTGCTAAAAAAGTTTGGTTTTTTAGCGTTAAAATTATTATAAAATTTGGAACACTTTTATATCGAAATATGTAAGAATTATCAATATGTAAACTTCATGATATATTCTTCGCGTTTATCATCAGATATCTTTAAAACCTTTTGAATATAAGTATCTATAGAGCCATATTCTTTATTGATTTCATTAAAGGCTGAGTTTAAATAATCAGTTTCAACCCAACTCAGTTTTTCGAGAATACGGACATCCATTTTCGGATAAAGGAAATGGAGATTATCAGCAAGATTCAGTCTTTTTTCTACCAGCTTTTTTCTGTAATTATTTGACATCAGATAATCATTGTAGATTGTATTCTTATCAAACTTTAAAATACTTAAAATCAATGCAGTAACAATTCCCGTTCGATCTTTTCCGGCAGTACAATGATATAAAACAGGCTGATCAGATTCTAAAATTTCAATAATAATTTTCCGGATCATTTCCGGATTTTCCGTAACATAATCTTTATAGAAATCAATCATTCTTTTGTCGGCATCAGCACCATTGACTTTTCCTTTTAAGACTAATTTTCTAGCCTGATCCAGCTGATCGCCTTCATCTTCAAAAGCTGAATAATTTTTATACAAAATATCATCCGGGAGATTGTCCTGTTTCTGTGCAATTTCTTTGGAATTTCTGAGATCGATAATTTCTTTTATTCCAAGGCTTTCAAATTGGGTAAAGGATTTTTTTTTCAGTTTATGAAGGTTTGCACTTCTGTAAAATTTTCCTTCTTTTAAAGTTCTTCCGTCTATATTTCTGATGTTTCCTACGGATCTGAAATTGTTGACTTTTTTAATTCTAATATGTTCCTCAGGTATGTTTTTTCCGTACTCGGGAGCAGAAAAGTTTTGTGTTTTGCATGAGAAAACACAAAGCAATGATATAATAAGAAACAATATTTTAATTGGGTTTTTCATTTTTTATTTCCACAAATTCATGGATTTCACAGGTATGTGCGTATCATTTTTAAGTTTTGGCTAAAGCCCGTCCCTATTGATTATAAATTGTGTTTAAAATTACAGATAATTTTTACCAATAAAAATCAGTAAATCGCCTTTTTCGTATTCAATGGATACTTCGTTTTTGATGGCAAAATTCCGGGTACCAATATTGGAAATAATATTCAAGCTTGCGTCTGTTAATGGCCAGTTCAAGCCTATGGTTGTAATATTTTCAACAGAAGGAAAGGGATATAATGAAATCATTTTATCTTTTACGTCCTTCAGAATAAGCTTTTTCGGAATGAAATAATATTCAGAAAACTCATCATAGAATTTTATATTTAATTTATTCTTAAAACCGAAAGCTACGGTAAGATTTCCTAAGAAATGATCCTGCTCGCCGCCACTTCCTCCGAGAACATCGACATCTGTAAATCCTTTTTCGAGAATAATTTCGAGTGCTTTATGAAAATCAGTTTTGTTTTGATCCGGCGTATAAATAAATTTATCCTGATAAATATTTTCATCAGACCCTGAATGTGAATCAAAATCACCTGAAATAAAATCCAGCTTTTCCAGAGGAAAATTTATATTCTTCAGATAATGAAAAGCTCCATCGGTACAGGCAATCAGGCTATATTTTTCTATATCCGGAAAAGATTTCGGTGCATCACCGTTGATGAAAAGTAAGGCTTTATTTTTCATTCGGATTCCAGTATTCTTCCGGTTCGTTGTTGATTTTTGAAATGTATCTCGCTAAAACAAATAGATAATCTGAGAGCCTGTTCAGATATTTAATTAATTCCGGACGAACTTCTTCCGATTCATTTAAGAAAACCAGGGACCTTTCTGCCCTTCTGCAGATTGTGCGTGCAGCGTGTAAAAAAGTTGCTGGTTTTCCGCCTCCTGGAAGGATAAAATATTGCAACGGTTCTACTTTTTCGTCAAAAACATCCATCCAGTTTTCCAGTTCTTCGATTTCTGTATCGGAAATTACTAATGGAAGACGTGATTTGCCATTGGCCAGCATTAGCTTATCAACCGGCGTTGCCGCTTCGGATCCTACCGTAAACAGATCAAACTGAATTTTCTTTAATTGTCTTAAAACTTCTTCATCTTCGATGTGGCTTTTTGCAATTCCGATGAATGAATTCAGTTCGTCTATATTTCCGTAGCTGTCGACTCTTGCACTGGCTTTTGAAACTCTCGTTCCGCCGTACAATGCCGTCTGCCCTTTATCGCCTGTCTTTGTGTAAATTTTCATAGTACTAAATTACTTTTTTATAATAAGGTTTACAAATCTGATTTTTCGGACTATAGTAGTTAGTATTTTCGGTATTCTATTATTGACTGATGCCCTAGCCCCGATCGAAGCATTTGTTTGAGCTCATTTTATTAGAATTCGGCGCGGCGGAGCCGCCGCGCCGAATTCTAATAAAATAGCGAGTGCGGAGAGCGGGAAATAGCTTCAAATAAATAATAGTCTGTTTTTGATGCTCCTAAAAAGCTAAATCAATGCAAATATTTGCTGTTCAATAAAATGATCGGTCTTACAGAAGACCGACCACTCAAAATTATTATTTACCTAACATTGCTTAAGTAAGCCTTTAACGGAAAAAGTCAGTAAGTTATTTTTCAAAAATTTTTTCTTTCTCAAAATTCTACTGACAAACTGTTGTCATTACTTCGGTCTACCTTTGTATCAACAATAACAAACAATATTAAAATTATGACAACTACAGCAATTAACACCAAACAATTCATGACATCTGATCAGTTACTTGAACATTGGCAGGGACACCGAAATCTTACGAGAAGAGTAATTGAGGCATTCCCGGAAAAAGAGCTTTTTGAATTTTCTGTTGGCGGAATGAGACCTTTTGCAAAACTTGTGGTTGAACTCATCAGTATCGGCGGTCCTGCTTTAAAAGGAATTGTAGAGAAAAACATGGAAGGCTACAATGAAGAAGGCTTTAATCCTACAACAAAAGCAGAGTTGCTGCAGAAATGGGATGAGGAAACAGAAGTGATCAACCGTTATTTTGCTCAGATCTCAGAAGAACGTTTCCAGGAAACATTCAATTTATTCGGACAATACGAATTTCCTGTTTATCAGAATATTATGTATTTCGTAGACAATGAAATTCATCATCGTGGGCAAGGTTATGTTTACCTGAGAGCATTGGGAATTGAACCGCCTTTTTTTTGGGAGAGATTTTAAGCTTTCTGGTACCTCTGTTCAGGTTGCGGGCTCTGATCAACGCTAAGCAGCAAACATCAGTCGTTTAAAATCCATTTACGAACATATTTGAAACCTCCGCAAACTACTTTGCTGAGGTTTTTTATTGATGTTTTTCCGCGATTTTTGTAATGAGTTCGTTCAGCCGGGTTTTCAGAATTTCGGGTTCCAGAACGGTTGCATAATCTGCAAAAGTGATCAGCCAACGCGGAAATCCGTCTTTGATCCATTCGGTTTCGAAGGTCAATTCGATTCCTTCAGCGGTTTCTTTTTCTTCAATTAATCCGTAATACTTTTTTGAATTCGACAAATGATTGATTATTTCTTTTTTTACTAAAAGCTTTACAATGGTTTTGTTGCCGTTTCCGTTTTGCCTGTAATCATTGATCTGGCCATATTCCTGAAGAAAGGGATTCTGGGTTTTAAAAATCTGTAAGATCCTGTCTACCCGGAATTGTCTGAAATCATTTCGGAGCGTACAGAAAGCCATGATATACCAATAATTGAATTCAAAAAAAACACCTACCGCTTCTATGGTTCTCATTGAAATATTTCCTTCAATGGTTTTATATTCCATGGTCAGTTGACGTTTCTCTGCTATGCTTTCCAGAATGATGGGAAGAACATCTTTTATATGATCTTCTGTTTCCGGATAATAGTTATAGATATCAATCTGCTTTTCAATATTCTGGATCAGATTTTTATCTGAATATTTTAAAACGGAGCGCACTTTTTCCATGGCTGTTTTGTAATGGTTCCCCAAACTCTGATGGGAAAATTTCTGCATAAGCTTTTCGGCTGTAATAAAACTTAATACCTCTTCTTTCGTGAACATTACCGGTGGAAGCTTATAGCCATCCATCAGGGAATATCCAGTACCAGCCTCGCCAATAATAGGAATCCCTGCATTTTCCAATGTTTTTACATCGCGGTAGATTGTTCTCACGCTTACGTCAAATTTCCGGGCAAGATCCTGAGCCCTGACAGTTGGTTTGGACTGTAACTGGGTGAGTATAGCAGTAACTCTATCCAGTTTTTTAAGGTAATGATCGTTCATCTTATGAGAGATAATAAGTAGTTCGTGGTTGATAGTTGACAGACTATAAAATTGTTACACTGTTATATTGGTAAATTATTACACTATTACCTGTTACATTTTAAAGCTGTTAACCAATTTATCAAGATTCAAGCTTCTTGCAGAGGCATCAAAAATTTCCCTGTAGGTTCCGTTGAGCTGTACAAGTTGATCATGCGTTCCGCTTTCCACTATTCTGCCTTTTTTCATGACGTATATTTTATCAGAATCTAAAATCTGTGATAAAGAATGAGAGATGATGATTACCGTTCTTCCTTCTTTTATGGCATCAAGAGAGTTTTTAATCTGTTCTGTGGCAATGGCATCGAGGCTTGCCGTAGGCTCATCAAGAAAAATAATCGGCGGATCTTTCAAAAACAATCGGGCAATCGCTATACGCTGTTGCTGACCTCCCGAAAGCTGCGTCGCATCGTGGGCATACTGATCCGGCAGTTCTAAAATCTGGTCGTGCAAATATGCTTTTTTTGCTGCTTCCTCAATTTCTTCAAAGCTGGCATTCATGTTTCCGTAACGGATGTTGTCTTCAATACTCCCCTGAAAAATATGATTTTTCTGCAGCACCAAACCAAGGTCATTTCTAAGAAAAGTATTATCATAATCATTGAGATTGACGTCATCCAACAGAATTTTGCCTGAATCAGGAAGATAAAATTTGCATAACAAATTGATAATAGTAGATTTTCCGGCACCACTAAGACCAACCAGCGCGGTTGTCTTTCCGTTTTCGATTTTCATGGATACATCATGTAATGCCTGAGTTCCGTTAGGATAAGTGAAATTAATATTTTTCAGTTCGAAATTTCCTTTGATTTCTTTTTCAATGAAATTGCCACTTGGCTCCTTCTCATCTTCAGCATTTAAAATATCAAAATAGCCTTCAGCATAAATCATCGCGTCATTCATATCATCATAAATCCTGTGAAGCTGGCGGATTGGAGCCGAAACGTTATTAAAAAGCATAATATGCAACATGATAGCACCGATTGTCATCTGCTGATCCAATACAAGATAAACCGTTAAAAGGATAATTAAAACAATACCAAACTGTTCGATAAATGTTTTTAGACCATCATAAATAAAATTTGTCTTCCGGGTAAACATCTGGCTTTCCATCAGCTGCATCTGAAGATCATATTGTTTTTTCCCCTCAAATTTTTCACGAACAAAACTTTTAATTACCATAATGGAAGTAATAAGATTCAATAACCCCGAGGTTTTCTGTTCCCGCTGATTTCTCAAAGTCCTTCTTACACCGCCCAATTTTTTCGCCTGTAAAGCACTGACATAAAAGTAAATAGGAACGATAACTGTAGAAACCAATCCGACATAAACATTCTGCATATACATAATCACCAGCGCAATAACCGAGTTGGAAAATAGAGGAAGCATATCGATAAAGAAATTCTGAACCAGTCTTGTAAGACTTTCAATACCACGGTCGATCCGGATTTGCAATTTTCCGGATTCATGGTTTTCATCGTTAAAATAAGCCACACGATACGTCAAAATTTTATCGATTGCTGACTGAGCCAGCACAGAACTTACATTAATTCTAATTTTTTCACCATAAAATTTCTGTCCGAAATTGATAAAAATATTTAACAATTCCTTCCCTAATAAAATGACAGAAATCAAAACCAGAACGTGAATTCCTTCTGACATCGGGTGCGGAAGATGAGTGAGCTTTGTGACTTCATCCACCGTATATTTCAGTACCAAAGGATTCACCTGTGCCGCAAGCGCTCCAAGAAATGTAAGAAATAAAGTTCCATAGATCATTAACCGGTAAGGCTTAATGAACGGAACAAGCTGTTTATAAATTCCGAATAATGTGATCGTCCTGTTAAATGGTTTTGCCATACGAATTCTTTATAATTGAAAAACGCACCGTTTTACAAAGAAAAAGGTACGTTTTATTCTATTTTTTAGCAAGTATTGCTTTAATTTAATTTTCGAATACGTAAGTTGTAAGATAATGCAACTCCTCTCTACTCGCAGCTTTAGACTCAGTTTCTGCCTGTTCTAAAGAATAATTTGAGTTAATTTCTTTTTTCTGAAAAACAAAGGCATTATTAGCGTTCTTGTCTACCACATCATTGAAAATATGCTGAATTTCTGAATTTCCCAATGAAGCAAAACTAATATCTTCGAAACCGTACATCAACCTTAAATCATCATATTGAACAAAATTTTCATTGACAAAAGCTTGCAACTGAGCTTTAGAATCAAAATTTCCGGCCCAAATATTATAGGCATAGCTTTTCTTTTTAGGTTTATCTAAAATACTCTGATATACAAAGTTTTCTCCTAAATATGCTTCTCTAACCTGCGGATCGTTGGCAAGTTCCTCCGGAAGACCTTCTTTGAGGATTCTTCCTTCAAACATGATATACGTTTTATTGGTAATAGCAAGGGTCTGCTGTACGTTGTGATCGGTAATAAGAATCCCGATATTTTTATCAACAAGGCTTCTTACAATTTTCTGAATATCTTCCACCGCAATCGGGTCTACTCCTGCGAAAGGCTCATCCAAAAGGATAAAACTCGGATCCGTGGCAAGACAACGTGCAATTTCCGTTCTACGACGTTCACCTCCGGACAAAAGATCTCCCCTGTTCTTACGTACGTGCTGCAGTGAAAATTCTTCGATCAGTTCATCACATTTAATTTGCTGCTGACGTTTTGAAAGCTTTGTAAGCTGCAAGACCCCCATGATATTTTCCTCTACCGAAAGCTTACGGAAAACAGAAGCTTCCTGGGCAAGATAACCGATACCTTTTTGTGCCCGGCGGTACATTGCATCGGTTGTGATTTCCTGTTTGTCAAGAAAAATTTTCCCTGAAGTGGGCTTAACCAATCCTACAATCATGTAAAAAGAAGTGGTTTTTCCGGCTCCGTTCGGGCCGAGCAATCCAACAATTTCTCCCTGCTGAACCTGTACTGATACGCCTTTTACAACTTTTTTCGGGCCGTATTCTTTGATTAAGTTTTCTCCTCGTAAAATCATGAAGCAAATATATAAAATGTAAATGTTTTAAATTTACACAAATACTAAAATTTAAAACACCCCATATGAGGTGTTTTTAATGCTGATTATTTATTTAAAATCATGGCGGCCTCTTTGGCAAAATAGGTAAAGATCATATCTGCTCCGGCTCTTTTAAAACAAGTCAAACTTTCGATAATTGTTTTATCATTATCAAGCCAGCCGTTTTTTGCAGCAGCTTTTACCATCGCATATTCTCCGCTCACGTTATAAACCGCTATCGGAAGATCAATCGCTTCTCTAACTTTTGAAACAATATCCAGATAAGGAAGTCCCGGTTTAATCATGATAATATCCGCTCCTTCTTCAATATCCTTAAACACTTCGTTCAATGCTTCACGTGAATTATGAAAATCCATCTGATATGTTTTTTTGTCTTTCGGAATTTCCATATTATCTTTCGGAGCACTGTCCAAAGCACTTCTGAAAGGACCATAGAAAGAACTTGCATATTTTGCCGCATAGCTCAGAATACCGACATCCGTAAAACCGTTTTCTTCTAATGCTTCACGGATCACCTGCACTCTACCGTCCATCATGTCACTTGGCGCTACAATATCAGCTCCTGCCTCAGCATGGGAAACTGACATTTTTGCCAAAGCATCATTGGTCGCATCATTTAGAATCTTACCGTTTTCGATAATGCCATCATGTCCGTAAATTGAATAAGGATCCAGCGCCACATCAGGCATTACCACCATTTCCGGAACGGCATCTTTTATCGCCCTGATGGTATTCTGCATCAATCCGTCTTTGTTCCAGGCTTCTTTACCGGTGTTGTCCTTAAGATGGTCTGAAACTTTCATGTACAGATTGACAGCTTTAACGCCTAAAGAAAATAATTCCTTACATTCTTTCACTGTCAGATCAATGCTTCGCCTGAAAATTCCGGGCATAGATGCAATAGGTTCCTGCTTATTTTCGCCCTCCATCACAAAGATTGGCATTACGAAATCACTTGTAGTAAGGGTGCATTCTCTTACGAGACCTCTGACAGATTCGCTTACTCTCAGCCTTCTATTTCTTGAATGTATCATTTTGGAATACTTTTTGAATAAAATTTAATGCAAATTTACTACAACTTAAACAAAAAAGTATTGCGGGAGATTGTAGAATTGTTTATTTTTGTTTTAATATATTTATAGAAATTGTAATTTGATGAAAAAACTTTTACTTTTATTTATCTTTTTAGGCGCTTTTGTTGGTTTTTCCAACAATATGAAAGCTCAGATAAAAGAGCCGTCAGCATTTTCTCAGAAATCTGATGATGGTGTTCTTGTAGCCTATCCGAATCCTGCGAAGGATTTTCTGGTAATAAAGGCGAAGGACTCAAATCTGAAAATTAAAAGTGTGACCTTTTATTCTATTTTAGGAACACAGGTTGCCAATTATTCGGTGAATATGAATTCGGGAGAAATCAATATTGAAAAATTGAAACCCGGAAAATATCTGATCCGCTATATTTTGAGCGACAATACCATGAAGGTTACACAAATCGTAAAACAATAATTCAATCCTGATCATCATCAGGATTTTTTCTTTTAGATTAATTCTGTTTCAATAATTCCGTAACTTTCGGAACTTTTTAATACTAATCAGTAAAAACAATTTAATGCTAAAAGCTGAACATATAAGAAAGACCTATAATTCCGGAAAAAAAGTGGCTTTGGATGACTTCAGCATCCATGTTCCGAAAGGAAGCGTTTATGGTCTTCTGGGCCCGAACGGCGCCGGTAAAACTTCATTCATCCGCATCATCAATCAGATTACCCAGGCTGATTCAGGAGATATTACCATCAACGGACAAAAACTGAATCCGGATCATATTAAAGATATCGGCTACATGCCTGAAGAGAGAGGTCTTTATAAAAATATGACGGTTGGCGATCAGCTTCTTTATTTCGGCGAGCTCAAAGGAATGAGCAAAAATGAGGCTTTAAATGAAGCAAAAAAATGGTTTGATAAACTGCATATTGATCAGTGGTGGAAGAAGAAACTATCTGAGCTTTCAAAAGGTATGGCTCAGAAGATCCAGTTTGTGGTAACTGTTCTTCACAGGCCCAATCTACTAATCCTTGACGAGCCTTTTTCCGGTTTTGATCCGGTGAATGCCAATCTTATTAAAGATCAGATTATCGATCTTAAAAATAATGGTACAACAATCATTCTTTCGACGCACCGTATGGAAAGTGTTGAAGAAATGTGTGATTATGTTGCCCTCATTAACAATTCTAAAAAAATCATTGACGGAAGAGTATTTGACGTAAGGGAAAGGTTTAAGAAAAATATTTTCGGGATAACACTTTCTGAAGTCAATGACGCACAGCTCGGAAACTTCAGAAACCAATATGAAATTTTCAATATTACCAATGAAAACGGTCTGGTCTCATTTGATTTAAAGAATGAATCTAATCAAAATCATATTCTTCTGGATCTTATACATGTAGGAAAAGTGAGATCTTTTGAGGAGAAAATTCCGAGTATGAATGAGGTTTTTATTAATGCAGTAAGCAGCAACTTTTAATTATGAATAATATTTTTTTAATTACAAAAAGAGAATTTCTGACCCAGGTTAAGAAAAAGTCTTTTATTATACTTACTATTCTGGCGCCCATTCTTCTGGTAGCCTTCGGAGCGGTGATCGGACTTATGTTTAAAGCAAATGAATCACACAATGTAATTGAAGTTGTGGATAAAAGTGGACTGTTTACCCATCAGCTCAAATCTTCGGACCAGCTGAAGTATATTTTTGTTTCAGCCGCTGATGAAAAGTCTAAAATTAACAACCTGAAAGGTAATGAATCATTAGATGGCATTTTAATTTTGCCTGAGCTTAAAGATCAAAATTTTGATAATCTTCAGAAAAATACACGACTGGTTATCAACAATAAAATAGGATTTGATACCAAACAGAAAATCATCTCTGACATTACCGATGTTATTAAAAAAGAAAAGATCAGGCAGCTCGGCATTGCCGAATCCCAACTTATCAATCTTGATAAAAGTTTCACCTTAAAAACAATCAATGTTTCTGAAAACAACAAGGAAGATTCTGATCTTGCCTTCGGGGTAAAAAGTGGTCTTAGCATTCTTTTGATGTATGTCACCTTCATGTTTATCATTATCTATGGAGTAAGGGTAATGCGCAGTGTGCTGGAAGAAAAAAACAATCGTGTTGTAGAGATTATTATTTCTTCGGTAAAACCTTTTGAGCTGATGATGGGAAAAATTCTTGGTGTTACTTTAGTAGCCTTAACACAGTTTGTCGTTTGGATTACAATGTCTGTCATAGGAGCACTTGTTTTAAATACCGGATTCTCTTCTATTCAGAAAAATATTCCCGGGGGAAATGAGGAGCTCGCCAGTAAGCTTGATGTGGCACAAATTGCTACTCAAGTTTCCCACAGTCTTCTTGAGCTTAATTTTCCGCTGATCATCGGCGTGTTTATTGTATTTTTTCTTTTGGGATATATTTTTTATAGCTCTATATATGCGGCTATTGGCTCTGCAGTCGATAACGAAACAGAAACGCAGCAGTTTACGCTGTTCGCTATTCTTCCGCTTATGTTGGGGATGTACGGTAGCTTTTCACTGATGAACAATCCTGATGGCCCGTTGGGCTTCTGGCTGTCAATTATTCCTTTTACTTCGCCGGTAGCAATGATTGCAAGAATTCCTTTTGGGGTTCCGGCGTGGCAAATTGCTTTATCTATTGTGCTGTTACTGGGAACGACCATTTTTATGATATTCGTTGCAGGAAAGATCTACAGGGTAGGAATTTTAATGTACGGAAATAAAGCCACTCTTAAAGAGATCTGGAAATGGATCAGAGGTTAAATTATAATCAGCTTTTTTGTTATAAATAAATAAAATTCCCGAAGCCAAAGGCTTCGGGAATTTTTATGTTTAAAATGTACTATCTACTTATTGGAAAATATAGTTTACACTTAAACTGATCACCTGTTCAGATTTACTTTTTGTGGTTCCATCAGGCTCATGATCAAGTCCCGGATAGGTATTGGAAAGTCCAAAATCATATCTGGCAGTTAATTCCAGCTGTCTTTTGTAACTATATCCAAATCCAAAACCAAATCCAAAGTTGAATTTATTTGCTTTACCATTGACATTAGGCAACGATGAAACAACAACATCCGGATCATAATAAGGTCTTGATACGGGAGCATTTTTTACTCTCTGACTTAATAAAAAATTAAATCTCGGCCCTATCAATCCAAAGAATTCTGATTCCGCTTCGGAAAAATATCCTTTAAAGCTGATCGGTACACTCAGATAGTCATTGGCATATACGGCATTATATCCGTCTTTACCCTTAGCATCTCTATCTTTACCTGTCTCTCCTGCTCCGAAATATTGAATTTCAGGCTGCAGAAAAAACTGGTTTTCAGTTCCTACAGGGATTAAAGCTAAAGCTCCAAACTGCATTGTAAACCTTCTTCCTGAGGGATTGTGTGCATTTCTAACTCCTGAAAGATTAGCGCCAAGAGAGGCTCCAAATCTTGTACTGCTGAAATCTATCTGTGCATAAGATAACGCAGAAAACACTAGGCCAGAGGCCAATAAAAATTTTTTCATATCATTATGTTTAAAAAAAAATTATGCTAAAACCTTAGCCACGGTAACACCAATGTCAGCTGGGGAATCTACTACATTGATACCGTTTTCTCTCATGATCTCCATCTTTGCCTGGGCTGTATCTTCAGCACCACCAACGATAGCACCAGCGTGGCCCATTGTTCTTCCTTTAGGAGCAGTTTGTCCTGCGATGAACCCTACCACTGGTTTAGTAGAACCGCTGGCTTTGTACCATCTTGCAGCTTCTGCCTCAAGACCACCACCGATTTCTCCAATCATCACTACTGCTTCTGTTTCAGGATCATTGATGAATAATTCCAAAGCTTCTCTCGTAGTCGTTCCGATGATAGGATCTCCTCCGATACCAATTGCTGTAGAAATACCGAAACCAGCTCTTACAACCTGATCTGCAGCCTCATAAGTAAGCGTACCTGATTTAGAAACGATACCTACTTTACCTTTTTTGAAAACGAAACCTGGCATAATACCAATTTTAGCTTCTTCAGAAGTAATGATTCCCGGGCAGTTCGGACCGATTAATCTGCAGTCTCTGTCGGCAATGTAAGATTTTACCTTTACCATATCCGCTACAGGAATCCCTTCAGTAATACATACAATTACTTTGATTCCGGCTTCAGCAGCTTCCATGATAGCATCAGCAGCGAATGCAGGCGGTACGAAAATGATACTCACGTTTGCACCGGCTTTAGCTACGGCATCAGCTACAGTATTGAATACAGGCTTTCCAAGATGCTCGCTTCCTCCTTTTCCGGGAGTAACACCACCTACAACGTTGGTTCCGTATTCGATCATCTGGCTTGCGTGGAAAGTACCTTCATTCCCCGTAAATCCTTGTACAATTACTTTAGAATCTTTGTTTACTAAAATTGACATTTTATTATTTATTTAATTTATTTGATAATTTTTTAATGCACACAAATTTAATTAAATTTCTTTGATTAAAGATAAATCTAAACAATTTGTTTATTTGAGATTTCTCAGTTTGACTTCTTTTTTAAGATATGTCCTGAAGTCTTCAGCAATAGGGCCAAAGTAAGTTCCTTTAGTGAGGTCTCTGTTTACGCCCGCTTTTGCAAGCAGAACGGTTCCCTTTTCTATTCTCAGTCCTGATGCTATCCCGACCTGCCCCCAGATCGTAACCTCATCTTCAATAATACAGCATCCCGCAATTCCTGTCTGAGAAGCAATAAGACACTTCTTACCGATCACTGTATCGTGTCCAATCTGGATTTGATTATCAAGAACTGAACCTTCACCAATCACGGTAGAATCAGTCACTCCCCTGTCGATGGTACAGCCGTTTCCGATCTCGACATTGTTTTCGATGACTACATTACCTACCGAAATCAGGCGGTCAAAATTTCCGTTTAATTTTCTATAATAGAATGCGTCACCTCCTAACACTGTATTTGACTGGATAACTACATTGTCCCCAATAATTGTCCTGTCGCCGATTACAACATTCGGGAAAATAAGAGTATTCTTTCCGATTCTTACATTATTTCCGATCACCGCAGAACGATGAATATGTGTTCCTTCTCCAATTTCTACATCATGAAGCTCTTCAGTGAAATTATAGATTCTTGTGAAATGTGTATTGATTTTATTAAAGTCTCTGAATGGATCTTCAGAAACCAAAAGCGCTTTTCCTTCCGGACATTCTACTTCTTTATCAATAAGGATAATGGTCGCGGCGGAGTTTAATGCTTTATCGTAATATTTAGGATGATTTACAAAAACGATGTCGCCTGGTCTTACCATATGAATCTCATTGGTTCCTAATACCTGAAAGTCTTCAGGGCCTATCCATTTGGCACCAATAATTTCGGCAATCGTTCTTAGTTTTTGTGGTTGATGAAACGTCATATTTTTTATGAGGTTTAAATTTTATCAAAATATATCAAATATTATCGGACTTCATCCGATTCCCTTATAATTCGTCCCTTCGGGACTCTGTAATACTTTTATAAACAAAAATTCGGAGTGCAACTGCAGACCGAATTTTTATATATTGTATTGAAAATTATTCTTTAACTCTTTCTAAGTAAGAACCATCTTCTGTGCTTACTTTAATTTTATCTCCCGGCTCAATGAACAAAGGAACCATTACTCTTGCTCCTGTTTCTACGATAGCGTTTTTCAGAGCATTGGTCGCTGTATTTCCTTTCACTCCAGGATCAGCTTCCACAACTTCAAGATAAACGGATTGTGGTAATTCTGCTGAAAGAGGTGTTTCATCTGCTTCTTTTAGGATGATGGTAACTTCTTCTCCTGCTTTCATCAGGTTTGAGTTTTCAATCATTTCCTTATTAAGATAAAGTTGAGAGAAATCATCGTTATTCATGAAGTGAAAACCATTTTCATCATCATACAAATACTGATATTTTCTTGTAATTACTTTTACTTCGTCGATCTTGTGACCTGCAGAAAAAGTATTATCAATCACTTTTCCGTTGGTCACAGATTTTAATTTTGTTCTAACGAAAGCAGGACCTTTTCCCGGTTTTACGTGAAGGAATTCGATAACTTTATAAATATCGTTGCTGTATTCAATGCAAAGCCCTTTTCTGATATCGTTACTTGTTGCCATTAATTTTGTATATAATTATTTTCTTTTATTAAATTGTATTCCCTGCCCCTGAGGCATCATTCTGTTGAATGTGTTATTGTTGAATGTATTCATATTGTTTTGTAATCTGTTTACATTCATCTGAATCTCAGAGGTATGTTGATTTGCCGTACCAAAAATAGAATTTGAATTATCCTTTTGCTTCAGAATAGAATTAAAATTACTTTTGGCTAAGCTATCTTTAGACTTATCAGGAATTTTTCTTTCCATGATGGAAGTCCTGGTTGTTTTCTCTGTTTTTAATCCTTCCGTTTGCTGTCCAAACAAAGAAGTCGCTGAAAGCATAATAAGTAAGATTAAAATTTTCATAGTTTTTTAATTACTGTCTTTTCCGGTGCCGTACCCTTTTACAATTCCTCTAGGAGAATTTTGGATAAACTGAAGGATCTCGTCTCTTTCCGCAGTAGGAAGCATTTCTTTTTCAATATGGGAAATAGCCTGAGAAACATTCATTTTCATTTGAAAAATCGCCCGGTAAATTTTCTGGATTTCAAATATTTTCTCATTGGTAAAACCTCTTCTTCTTAGCCCTACAGAATTGATTCCTGCATAAGACATCGGCTCTCTAGCCACTTTTACATAAGGCGGAATATCTTTTCTTACGAGCGTTCCTCCGGAAATCATCACGTGTTTTCCTATTTTACCAAATTGATGAACAGCAGATAAACCACCCATTACGGTATAGTCTCCGATTTCAACGTGCCCCGCGATACCACAACCGTTTACGATGATCACATGATCCCCGATAACGCAGTCATGAGCGATGTGCGATGTTGCCATGATGAGGCAGTTTTTACCAATTTTAGTAAATCCAAGCGCTTTTGTCCCTCTGTTTACGGTTACGCATTCCCTGATGGTTGTTTCGTCACCGATAATCACCTGGGTATCCTCACCGTCGAATTTTAAATCCTGAGGAATAGCCGAAATAACAGTTCCGGGAAAAATCCTGCAGTTTTTACCGATTCTTGCGCCATCCATGATGGTTACATTGGGACCTATCCATGTGCCTTCTCCGATTTCCACATCCCCTGCAATGGTAGTAAAAGGTTCTACTATTACATTTTTGCTGATTTTCGCACGTTTATCTACGGCTGCTAATTGATGAATCATTTAATCAACTTTATTTTTTGCAACTTGGGCCATTAATTCTGCTTCTACCGCAACAGTATCTCCTACATAGCCGTAGCCCTGCATGTGGACGATTCCTCTTCTGATAGGTTCTATCAATTCAATCTTGAAAATGATCGTATCTCCCGGTACTACTTTTCTTTTGAATTTTACTTTATCAATTTTTATAAAATAAGTAGAGTAATTTTCAGGATCCGGAACACTTGCCAGTACAAGAATTCCTCCGGTCTGTGCCAATGCTTCTACCTGTAATACGCCCGGCATAACAGGTTCTTTCGGAAAATGCCCTACGAAGAAAGGTTCATTCATCGTGACATTCTTCAAACCAACCACATGAGAATCTGACAGTTCAAGAATTTTATCAATTAATAAAAACGGAGGTCTGTGAGGCATTAGTCTCATGATTCCATTGATATCAAAAACAGGTTCTTTCGTCAGATCAAAATCAGGAACGTTTTTCTTTTTCTGCAGTTTCCACTGACGGTTCAGCTTTTTGGCAAACTGTGTATTTACGAAATGTCCCGGTTTATTGGCAATGACCTTACCTTTTATTTTAACACCTGCTAAAGCCAGGTCACCAATCACATCGAGTAATTTGTGTCTTGCCGCTTCGTTAGGATAGTTTAAATTTAAATTATCAAGAATTCCGTTTGGTCTTATAGAAACATTGTCTTTACCGAAAGCTTTTTTAAGTTTTTCCGTAGTTTCCGGTGTAAGATCTTTATCTACGTAAACAATAGCATTCGAGATATCACCTCCTTTGATAAGGCCGTGATCCAACAGCATTTCAAGTTCATGCAAAAAGCTGAATGTTCTTGCTGAAGAAATTTCATCTTTAAATTCTGAAATATTTTTAAGCGTAGCATTCTGGGTTCCTAAAACTTTAGTTCCAAAATCTACCATAGTCGTTACTTCGTAGGTATCAGAAGGAATTATGGTGATTTCAGATCCCGTAGCAGCATCACTGTAGGTAAGCACTTCTTTTACCACAAGATATTCTCTTGCAATATTCTGCTCAACCACGCCAACACTTTCAATAGCTTCAACGAAATATTTGGAAGAACCATCTAAAATCGGAGGTTCTGAAGCGTCCATTTCTAAAATGGCATTATCAATATCGCAACCTACCAATGCAGCTAAAAGATGCTCGCAAGTTGTAATTTTTACACCTAATTTTTCTAATGTTGTCCCTCTTTCTGTAGCTACCACATAGTTTACGTCTGCTTCTACCTGAGGGTGACCTTCTAAGTCTGTTCTTACAAAGACAAAACCTGTGTTTTCCTTGGCAGGTTTCATGGTAAGTTTTACTTCTTTACCAGTATGAAGTCCGATTCCGGAAAGTGTTACTTCTTGCTGAAGCGTTTTTTGCATATCACTCATTAGTTTTATCTTTTGAGTTATTCTCAAGATTGTTTATTCTATTAACGATTTCAGTAAAGTTTCTGAAATGAATATAATTTCTCAGGTAATCATTGTAGCTGATAGCCGGCGAACCGTATAAAGTTTCCCTATCATTTACACTGGAATTCACACCACTCTGGGCCTGGATCTTCACCTGATTTCCTATTTTAATATGACCTACAATACCCACCTGACCACCGATCTGGTTCCAGTCTCCAATGGTTGTAGAACCTGCAATTCCGGCCTGTGCTGCAATTACGTTGTTTTTACCGATTTTCACATTGTGTGCGATCTGAATCAGATTATCAATCTTGGTTCCTTTTCCGATAACGGTAGAACCGATGGTTGCTCTGTCAATGCTGCAGTTTGAACCGATTTCCACATCATCTTCAATGATCACATTACCAAGCTGAGGAATTTTTTTAAATCCTTCCTGGGTAGGCTGGAAACCAAAACCATCTCCACCTATTACCGTATTGGAATGAATTACACAATTATCACCGATGATACAGTAATCATAAATTCTTGCGCCACTGTCTATTTTGCAGTTTTTACCGATCTTCACACCTTTCCCGATATAAACCTGCGGATAGATTTGTGTTCCTTCACCGATTTTCGCTTTTTCAGAAACATAAGTGAAGGCTCCGATATATACTCTATCCCCGATTATTGCGGTATCATGTATAGAAGAGCCGTTTTCGATGCCTTCTTTTCTTCCCTGCATTTCCTGATAAAGGTTCATCAATACCTGGAAAGAAAGATAAGCATCTTTTACTGATATAATAGTAGGATTATAGTAATCTTTAGCCAGAAGATCTTCTGAAACGATGATAACGGAGCATTTTGAGGTGTCTAAATAATGGGTAAATCGATCTTGTGCTATAAAAGAAAGATGTCCTGTTTCCCCGCTTTCAATAGGCGAAACTCCAGTAATAAGTGCGTTTTCATCACCTATTATTTTTCCGTCAATAAAACTTGCAATTTGCGAAGCTGTGAATTCCATATTCTGCAAAGATAAGAAATTCTATAATTCGCAAACATTTTTTGGTTTTAGGATCGTAAATTTTAATAATATTTAAGAATCTATTCCCTAAATATCCCGCGGAAAAGTAAGGATATATCTAATAGTCTTATTTACCATAAGCCCTGATAAAAGCTGGTCTTCCGACTCCTCCAGTCTTATTTTCCTGCCATTTTTCTGCAACAGATAAATAGGCTGCTTTTGAGTATTGTAAGGAAGCAATTTTCTTTTAATCTCATGCACTAATTCATCCCCATTATCAATTCCGAAAAAATCATTGGTATTTTTTACTTTTTCCTTAATAAATTCTGTATCAAAAGGATGGGATGAAATAATGGTTTTCGGAAGGTTTCTTTGGATGACACATGTACACCAATACGACAATATTTTATCTTCTGCATTTTGCCAGGATTTCATCGCCTGAATTACATCATTATCATCTAACTGGGTAAACCTGCGCACATCTTCATCCGTAGCAGCACTCTTTTCTCTGTACAGGAAATATTTAAGATTATCACCGGCCGGAAGATCTATTCCCTGAGAAACAAGATATTTGGCTCGTTCCAGAATTTTAACAAGAATAAACTCAGCCAATGCCGATGTTTTATGATAATATACCTGCCAATACATAAACATTCTGGCCGTTAAAAAATTTTCAATCGAATAAACCCCTTTGGCATCTATAACCAATTCTCCTTCATCGCAAACATTCATCATTGAAATAATACGCTGTGTGTTGATGCTTCCTTCAGAAACTCCTGTAAAAAAGCTGTCGCGCTTCAGATAATCAAGCCTGTCTACATCAAGTTGGGAAGAAATAAGCTGATTGAAAAATTTACGGTGATATTTTCCCTGAAACATTTCAATAGCGCAAGACAATTCGCCGTTGAATTCATCATTCAGGCGGTTCATCAACAGTAATGAAAGATTTTCGTGATGCCAGTCATCCATCAGCATACATTCCAGCGCGTGGGAAAATGGACCGTGGCCAATATCATGCATTAAAATCGCAAGCATGGCTCCTTTCTCTTCTTCAGGCGAAATGCTGACTCCTTTCTGTTTCAGTGTTTCGAGGGCTGTGAACATCAGATGCATTGCACCCAAAGCATGATGAAACCTGGTGTGAGTGGCTCCCGGAAAGATAAGATTCAACAGACCCGTCTGTCCGATTCTCCTCAGTCTCTGAAAATATGGATGCTCAATAATATCAAATAAAATTTCATGTGGAATTCTGATAAAGCCGTGAACGGGATCGTTGATAATTTTGAGTTTATTCTGCATTGAAACGTCTGAATTAGTGAACAAATTTAGGAATTTTAAATTTGAGCATTCATTAAATCATCATTAAAAAATTCTGCAAAAATTCAATAAGAATAAATATCCGGAAACATTGCAGTTTTCATTAACTTATATTTAACTTTACAGGTGTTCATTTTGGCAGATTTTAATTTGAATTGGTCGGCAATTTGATACAATAACCATGTAAAAAATAAATTTTATGTCGGAAAAGATATTATGGATAGATGATGAAATCGACCTTTTAAAACCTCACATTGTATTCCTTGAAAAAAAGGGCTATCAGGTAACTCCTGTGAACAATGTAAATGAGGCTTTGGAACTGATGGATTCTGAAAAATTCGCACTAACACTTATAGATGAAAATATGCCCGGAATATCCGGGCTTGAGGCTATTCCTATGATAAAGGATAAAGATAATTCTTTAAAAATAGTGATGGTCACTAAAAGTGAAGAAGAGCATATTATGGAGGAAGCAATCGGTTCCCAGATTGCTGACTATATATTAAAGCCTGTAAATCCGAACCAGATTTTACTTTCTTTAAAGAAAAACCTGCAGCAGGACAATCTGGTTGAGCAAAAGACAATTCTTCAGTATCAGCAGGAATTCAGGAATCTTTCGATGGAGCTTTCATACCTGAGAACCTATCAGGAGTGGGCGGAATATTATAAGAAAATTTTAAACTGGGAAATTAAATTTGATAAGGTTACAGACAATGAATTTGCAGATCTTTTACAATCACAGAAAGAAGAAGCGAATATTCAGTTTGCCAAGTTTATTGAGAATAATTACGAAGACTGGCTTCACGATTCCGAAAAACCCATTATGAGCCATACTCTTTTCAAAGAAAAAGTAAAACCGGAAGTAGAAAAAGAAAAAGTTTTGCTTTTGATGGTGGATAATCTCCGCTATGATCAGTGGAAAGTCATCGAGCCTTTATTCACCAAATATTACAATAAAATTTCTGAAGATTATTATTACAGTATCCTTCCTACGGCAACACAATATGCGAGAAATTCGTTTTTTGCAGGCCTGATGCCATCAGAAATTGAAAAACGTTTTCCTGACAAATGGTTTAACGATAATGAAGAGGGAAACAAAAATGAATACGAACGTGATTTCCTTGAAGATCAGATGAAAAGAATCGGTCTTGGTTCTAAGTCGATGAAGTACCTTAAAGTCCTGAATGCAGATTTCGAGCGAAAAATCTACGATGATTTTAACCAGCACAAAAATAATGATCTGTTAGTGATTGTTTATAATTTCATCGATATTCTTTCTCATGCGAAAACAGACAACCACATTGTGGATCAGCTGATCCGTGATGATAAGACGTTCAGATCTCTTACTTTAAACTGGTTTGAGAATTCATCTTTGATGAAAATCATCAAGGTGGCTGCTGAAAACGGATTTAAGCTTGTAATCACTACCGATCACGGAACGGTGTATGTAAAAAAACCGAGTAAAGTGGTGGGTGACCGAGAAACTTCAACTAACATCCGATATAAAACGGGGAAAAGTCTGACCTATGATGACAGCGATGTCTGGGCAATCACTAATCCTGAAAAGCTGTTTCTACCAAAAGGAAATCTGAGCTCGAAATATATTTTCGCGAAAAATAATATTTTCCTCGCTTATCCTAAGAATTACAATCATTTTGTGAACTATTATAAAGAAACCTACCAGCATGGGGGAATTTCACTGGAAGAGTGTATTATTCCGATCAGTATTCTGGAGCCTAAATAAGCAGATGGTTTTTGGCAGTTCGCCAATGACTTTATTAATATCATGTTTCGGGCGGAAAAAATCTAAGATTTTTTCCGCCCGAAACTATTTTAGAACCTAATAAGCTAATTTCATTTCGTATTTTTGGAAAAATTAAAATATTGAAATTAATCACTTATAATGTAAACGGAATCAGGGCCGCTTTCACAAAAGATTTTTTAGGCTGGCTGAAATCAGCTGATCCGGATGTTATCTGCATTCAGGAAAGTAAGGCAGGAAATGACCAGATCGACATCGAAAGCCTGGAAAAGTTAGGATATCACAGCTATTGGCATTCGGCAGTAAGAAAAGGCTACAGTGGGGTCGGAATCGCTTCAAAAGTAAAGCCCAATCATGTTGAATACGGTTGTGGTATTGAAAGCTATGATAACGAAGGCAGAATTATACGGGCTGATTTTGACGACTTTTCTGCAATATCAGTCTATGTACCATCTGCTTCGAATATTGAAAGGCTGGGGTTTAAAATGCAGTTCTGTCATGATTTTCTAGACTACATCAAAAATTTAAAAAAGGAAATTCCTAATCTTATTATTTCGGGAGACTTTAATATCTGTCATGAAGCGATTGACATTCATGATCCGGTCCGTTTAAAGAATGTTTCAGGGTTTTTACCAATGGAAAGAGAATGGATGACCGATTTCATTAATGAGTGTGAATTAATCGACAGTTTCAGGTTTTTTAATAATGAACCTGATAACTATACATGGTGGAGCTACAGGCAGAATTCCAGGGCAAAAAATAAAGGCTGGAGACTGGATTATAATTTTACTTCTTATACTTTAAAAGACAAACTTACCAGAGCGGTTATTTTAAAAGAAGCTGCACATTCTGATCATTGTCCGGCCCTCGTAGAACTTCATTTTTAAATACATTTATATAAAAACAAAAAGCCAACTCTTTAGTTGGCTTTTGTAATTTAAATCATAAGATTAATCGACAATTTCATATTCCACCGGAATGGTACCCCTATCGGTATCTCCGATTTCATCGAACGCTGCTTTAGACATATCTAAAGCTCTTGACGAATGGTAAGGTCCTCTATCATTAATTTTCACAATTACCTCTTTACCATTGTTCAGGTTAGTTACCTTAATGTTTGTTCCGAAAGGAAGCGTTCTGTTTGCTGCAGTGAATTTTGCATTATCAAAGATTTCTCCGCTTGCAGTTTTTCTACCGTTAAATTTATCGTGGTAGTACGATGCATAACTTGTTTTTTTCGCATCTATGGCATTCATTTTGAACGAATAAACACCAAGGGTTGAAATCATCATTATGATTACGAGAATGAATCTTTTCATCACTTTGAACTTTTATTGGTTTTGACTTGGCAAATGTATCAGGATTCTTTTAAAGTGCCTATTCTAACTGTTAATAAATGTTAACAAAAACATAAATTAATGTTAATTTTTTATTTAAAAAATTGAAAATCAAACAAATAAACCATATTGTTAAAAAATGTTAAAATTACCACTAAAAAGTTAACAAATTTAACTTGTTTCTATTGAATTTTAAAATTTAAAAAATATAAATTATTAATAACCAGATATTTAAACATTATCACCTTTAGCAATTTTGCCAATTATACCATGCTATAAATAGCTTTAAATAAAATTTCTCATTTAAGATATTCCATTACATAATCGTAGCTACCCATAGGATATATTACAGACATATTGGGTGAGCCTGTAACAGCATTTCCAGCATTTGTTGAAATAGTATAAGAATAAAGACTTCTATCATACACCACTCCTGACCCTGTCTTATATATAGTAATGGAATATAAAGAGGTCATTCCGGGAGGTGAGGGAATGCTTACTGTGGATGAAGTTCCTGTTGCATTAAACGATCCTTTTATCGCATAAACCTGTGAGCTGCCGACAAGTGTATTGGTAGGCGTCTCGGCAGTACCAACTGAAACTTTCAGATTTGGGGTTACCGCTACCCAAACTGCGTTTGGCGCATCGTAATAGTAGAATCCGGAACTTTTAACATTTATCGTTTTGCCTGTTCCTGTTCCACTGGTTGCATCATTTACAAATACTAAAGCTCCGTTTTGGTTTGCAGCTCCGGTACCATTGGTATAGGCTGCATTTTTTGCTTCCAGCTGAGCTCGCGTCAAACGGGGAACCAAAATCGCATCCGGTAAAGAATTGTTTGAAGTATTAGCCTGGATATCTAAAGTTGCGGCAGGACTGGTTGTGTTAATTCCTACTCTACCCTGCTGGGCATGAATACTTATTCCTAAAACAACTAAAATTGTTGATGTTAATAATGTTTTTTTCATATGTTTTTTTAAGATTTAAATAAATTCTCTAATATCAACTTGTGCATTTATAAATTATTATTAAATTATTTGTCTTCAAATGTAATTAACTTTCAAAGCATTATCTATCGCAAATGTAATATTTTATTTTAAATGGAAAATAAAGCTGTGTAATAATCAGTGATCAAATTCATTATGAACTCTGAATCTTAAACCAATTCTCCATAAAGATCAAATTCTTCCGCAGACGTAATTTTTACATCAGCAAAATCACCGATGGAAATGTAAGTATTTTCTGCTGATACCAAAACTGTATTATCGACATCCGGAGAATCATATTCTGTTCTTCCAATGAAATAATTGCCTTCTTTTCTATCGAAAATACACTTGTATATCTTTCCGATTTTTTCCTGATTTTTTTCCCATGAAATTTGTGACTGAAGCTCCATAATTTCCTCTACTCTGGCTTCTTTTATTTCCTGTGGAATAGTATCTTCCAAAACGTAAGCGCCTGTATTTTCTTCATGAGAGTACGTAAAGCATCCAAGCCTGTCAAACTTTTGTTCTTTTACCCAGTCTTTAAGCTCCTGGAAAATTTCTTCTGTCTCACCAGGATAGCCGACAATAAGTGTTGTTCTGATTGCCATATCCGGAACTTTCTCTCTGAATTTTGACAAAAGAGCATTCGTTTTTTCATGAGTAGTTCCTCTTTTCATCGACTTTAATAAGTCTGAATTGATGTGCTGAAGAGGAATATCAATATAATTACAAACTTTGGGTTCTTCTCTGATAATGTCTAACACATCTTCCGGGAAGCCACTAGGGAAGGCATAATGAAGACGAATCCACTCGATACCTTCTACTTTTACCAATTCCTTTAGCAAATCCCCAAGCGCACGTTTTTTATAAATATCCAACCCGTAATAGGTAAGATCCTGTGCAATAAGAATCAATTCTTTAGTTCCTTTTTTGGCCAGCTTTTGAGCTTCAGAAACTAATTTTTCAATAGGTGTAGAAACATGTCCACCCCTCATAAGTGGAATTGCACAGAAAGAACAAGGCCTGTCACAACCTTCTGAAATTTTAAGATAAGCGTAGTGTTTAGGAGTTGTCGTTAAACGTTCGCCCACCAGTTCGTGCTTGTAATCTGCACCCAAATGCTTTAACAAAATCGGAAGATCCCTTGTCCCGAAATATTGATCAACATCAGGAATTTCCTTTATAAGATCCGGTTTATATCGTTCTGATAAACAACCGGTAACAAATACTTTTTCTACTTCGCCCCTGTTTTTGGCCTCTACATAATCAAGAATCGTATTAATCGATTCTTCTTTAGCATTATCTATAAATCCGCAGGTATTAATGACAACAATATCTCCTCTGTCTTCATGAACAACTTCTTTACCATTGGCTTTCAGCTGACTCATCAAAACTTCGGAATCATAAACATTCTTGGAACATCCAAGTGTTACTACATTGATTTTCTTCTTTCCTACAGATTTTGTACGCATCTTTTTGATTTTGAGTTTGCAAAGATACGAAATATTGAAGAGTATAGATTAAAAAAATAAGCCACTTTAATAAAGTGACTTTCCAGTATCTGTTTAAAAATTCTTTTCTTTAAAGCTGGGAGCATTTTCATCTTTTTCGGAAAGTATGGCATCCTGTACACTAATTTTCCAGTCAATATTAAGATCTGAATCATTATATCTTACACTTCCTTCGGATTCCTTATTGTAAAAATTATCACATTTGTAAGAGAAAACCGCAGTTTCGCTGAGTACAGAAAATCCATGTCCGAACCCCCTTGGCACATACAGCTGTACTTTGTTTTCTGCTGTAAGTTCAATTCCAAACCATTTTCCATAGGTTGGTGAATCTTCTCTCAGGTCAACTGCAACATCCCAAACGCTGCCCTCAAGGCAAGAAACCAATTTGGCCTGTGCATGCTCGCCTTTCTGTAAATGTACTCCACGGATTACACCATAAGAAGACTTGGAGATGTTATCCTGAACAAAATGCCCGTTCATTCCTGTAAGCTCCTCAAATTTTTTTTCATTAAATTTTTCAAAAAAATATCCTCTTTCATCTTCAAAAATTGTAGGTTCGATGATATAACAATCTTTTAGCGGAGTTTCTTTTATTTTCATATTTTATTTAATAACAGATTTCATTTTCCTTTTTAAGCTTATTTTCATACCTAAATATATTGCTCCAAAGGGAATAAAAATAATCAATATAACAATACCAATGGGTAATTTTGTATGGAGTAAAAATACATTGATCACTAACTGACTAATAGCATAAATGCTACTGATTGTGAGGTGAGACAGTTTTTTTTCATTAGCAAGCAACTGATACAGATGTCTTCTGTGAGCTTCGAAAATGTTTTCCTTCAGACTTAGTCGTTCGATAATGGTTAGTACGACTTCCATCCCATAAACAGAAAACAGCAAAATATATTTATAATCTTGAGTTTTCATAATAAGAAGAGTTACCAAACCAATTACCCAAAAACCGATACCCATACTTCCCACATCTCCTGCAAAGCATTTCGCTTTTTTTCTGAAATTAAAAAACAGAAAGACCAAAGATGCAAGAATTGCATAGGTTATAAAGTCATCTGCTGTAAAAGTAATAATATATTGATTGATGTACAGCAAAGTCAGTAATGTAACTAAAGTATAAGCACCTGTCATCCCATTTATTCCATCCATAAAATTATAGGCATTTAATGTACCTATGATCATTATAAAGAACATCGGCCACGTCCAAATGGGTAATAGATTGAATGTTTTAGTGAAATACAGCAAAAGGCATACAGATATAAAATGAACTGAAATTCTCACTTTACCTGACAGCGTTTTGATATCATCTATAAAGCTGACGAGACATATTGCCAGTAATCCAAGTCCGAAGGACAAGTATTCTTCAGTTGCCTCTTTAAAGTTAAATAAACAAAAAATCACAAAGGCTATCGGAAAGATAATTCCACCTCCTCTCAGTGTAATCTGCGAATGGGCGCTGCGATGATTAGGCTTGTCGATAATATTATATTTATCGGCGATTTTAAAATAGATATGTATTAAAATAAATAATGTTATGAAAACCAAGAGATGTTCTATCATTCGTGTTCAAAGCTTTTTATAGTTTTTATTAATCCTTCTTTAGTCGACGAGGGAAGATGTCGAATATTTAAATTTTCTTTTATTTTCTGGTTGGAAACTTTATAATTTTCCGTTAGTTTTTTTAATCTTTCCGAATTTAATGAAAATTTTAATTTGTCACCAATTTTCGAAAAAGATTTTATAACGAAAGGATAGATTTTTAATTGTTTTGTTTTTTTTCCAAGAACTTCATCAATAATCTCTATCAATTCATTAGTTGATACAAAATCGTCATCTGCAAAATTATAAATTCCAGACTTAATTTCTTTATTTGTTAATAATTTTAATATTAAAAAGTTTAAATTATCTATACTTAAAAAAGATCTTTTATTATCAAAGGCTGCTAAAGGCCACGGAACATTTTTTTTGACCAACTTATAAAGCAGATTTAAGTTTCCTTTATTTCCCGGGCCATGAATCATGCATGGGCGAATAATAAAAAGTCTTTTTGTACTTGGAAGATTAATAGAAAGTAAATATTCTTCTGCAAGTAATTTAGATTTTCCATAAGGTGTTTGAGGTTGTGCGATTTGAGTTTCATACAAAATATCTTCAACGGTATCTGCTACAGCTTTTACACTGCTGAAATAAATGAAATCTTTTATATCAGAATGTAAGAAATCGTTGAAAATTTTCTTTGTTAATTCAGTATTCACCTTAAAATACTCATCTGCAACTGAAGTATTTTCAGTATCATGTGCTTTACCTGCAAGATGAATAATGGCATCGGCATCTTTAGGACAATTCCATTCGTTACGCATGGAAATTGCGAAAATATTTATTTTTTCTTCATTAAGATATTTCGATACATTTTGCCCTACAAAGCCTGATGCTCCGGTGATTATAACTTTCATTATTGAGAAATTATTTTTTCAAGATTTGAAATACATTGCTCCATTGTGTAGTTAAAATCATAATATTCTTTTCCATTTCTTCCTAAGGTAGCCAAATCATCATTTTTCATTTGTGATATCATTTGAATTACAGATGCTAGCTTTTCTGCTTGACCCGCAGGCACAGAAAAGCCACAATTAGCTTCGGCTATGTTTTCCGCTCCTTCTCCATTTAACATTGCTAAAATTGGTTTTCCTGAACTCATGTATGCCTGAACTTTTGCAGGAACAGTAATATTGAATATAGGATCATCTTTAAGACTTACTAATAATATATCTGCAGCATTGAAAAAAGAAGCCATAGCTTCAACGGGATAGCGACCTACCGTATAGACAGTTTCCTTAAGGTCATTGTTTTTAATAAACTCCTGAACAAAAGGCATTCTCCTACCATCTCCTACTAAAATAAACTTAATATCAGTATTTTCCTTTAAATACAAAGCAGCCTTCATAACATTATCCATATCCTGTGCTTCACCGATATTTCCAGCGAACATTACCCTGAATCCTTCTGGAAGCTCAGGCAATGGGAAGTTTTTGTTTCCTGAATATATAGTACGCTCTGCCCAATTAGGGAAATATTCGATTTTACTTTCAAAATCGCCTTTTTCCAAAATAGATTTTTTGAAACCTTTCGATGTGACAAGTATTTTTTCTGATTCTTTGTAAAAGCTCTTCACCATTCTAGTAAAAAAACTTATTATAAATTTATTTTTAATACCACCAGCTATTTCAAGGCTTTCCGGCCATAAATCCATTACCCAAAAGTAAATGGGAGTTTTTTGCAGTTTCTTTACTATTAATGCAGGATAAAACTGTGTAATAGGTGATGGCTCATGTACAATAATCCTGTCAAACTTTTTAGACGATAGTTGTATTGCTTTCAAGGAAGCAAAGAAAGCCCAGCTAAAATAGTTGAGAAATAATCTGAAACCACCGCCGTTTCCTCTTGTTAACAATAATGACCTTACAACTGTAACACCATTAATAATTTCCTTTCTTTTTTTAAAATATCCGTACCCATTAAACACTTTACCTTCAGGATAATTTGGAATGCCTGTAAGAACAGTAACATCATGCCCCCTTTTTTTTAATTCAAAGGCTAAATCATTACTTTTAAAATTTTCAGGAAAAAAATATTGAGTTACAATAAGTATTTTCATTATTTTTTGCTCCACACCACTCTGTTAATATAATCTGTATAGCTGAGAATAATCCTTACCATCTTTTCAGATACATTTGGCATTGAATAATCTGCAACCTGCCTGTAATTTCTTTCTTTTCCGGTTTCCTGCTGCTGAAGCTGGGTAAGTCCCTGCATGATTCTTTCCGGTGACAACCCTACCATCATCACAGAAGCTTCTTCCATGGCTTCCGGTCTTTCGTGAGCTTCCCGTATGTTCAGGGCTCTGAAATTCAAGATTGAAGATTCTTCAGAAATGGTTCCAGAATCTGATAAAACCGCATAGCTTCTCATCTGCAATGCATTATAGTCATGAAATCCTAATGGCTTTAAAAACTGAATTTCAGATCTCATGGTCAGCTTCATTTTATCAATCATATTTCTGGTTCTTGGATGAGTAGAAACAATAATTGGGAATCCGAACTTTTCCGCAATAGCATTAAGGCTTTCCATCAATCCATTAAAATTTTTCTCTGAATTGATGTTTTCTTCCCTGTGAGAAGAAACCACGAAGTATTTTCCCTGTTCTAAATTTAAACGGCTTACTACATCTGAGCTTTCGATTTGCGGCAGATAGTGATTCAACACTTCAAACATCGGAGAACCTGTCTTAATAATCCGGTCTGCAGGAAGCCCTTCTCTTAAAAGATATTCTCTTGCAATATCTGAATACGTAAGATTGATATCCGCTGTATGATCCACTATTTTTCTGTTTGTTTCCTCAGGAACCCTTTGATCAAAACATCTGTTTCCAGCTTCCATATGGAAAATGGGAATTTGTCTTTTTTTTGCAGGAATCGCACAAAGACATGAATTGGTATCGCCCAACACTAAAAATGCATCAGGCTTTATCTCTTCCAAAAGAGGATCAATTTTAATCAAAATATTACCGATGGTTTCAGTAGCTGTTTTTCCGGCCGCTTCCAGGAAATAATCAGGTTTACGAAGTCCTAAATCTTCAAAGAAAATCTGATTAAGCTCATAATCATAATTTTGCCCTGTATGAACGATAATATGCTCAACAGCCTCAGATTTATCTAAAGCTGATAATACTCTTGATAATCTAATAATTTCGGGCCTTGTGCCCACCACAGTTATTACTTTTAATTTCTTCATTTGTAAATTTTGAAATTATTTTTTTTTTGCAGCACCAAAAATACCAAATTCAAATGATAAATAGATATTCCCATGATGTTGTGATAAAAATAAAATTTGCTATAGCCTATAATTCTGGTTATCACACATTGAAACTGCTTTAAGTCAATTAGAATCAGACTTCCAAAAAATAGGTATCTGCATCTTCAGGATTAAACGGCTCATTGATCCAAAAGATGGTGTACAGTTCTTCTTCTCCAATATTTTTAATGTTATGCGTGTACCATATCGGCATGTCTACATATGCAGGCTCATTTCCATCTAGATAAAAGTCTAATACTTCTTCTGTATCAATTTTTCTTAATTGTATTAACGCTTTTCCTTTTATTACTGCAAATCTTTCTATTTTTCTGGTATGAAAGTGATTTCCTCTTGTAATTCCCGGAACAGTCGTTGAAAAAGAACATTGGCCGCCAATGCCCAGCCTTATGACTTCCACAAAAGCGCCTCTGGGATCTGTATGCTGTGTAAATTTTACAGGGTAATGATTTTTAATATCAAAATAACATCGGAACGTATTAAAAAGATTTAAGTCAAAACTATTCTGCAGATCAGGAATTTCACCGTTGTCAAAATATAAACTTTTAAAGTTTTCTAACTTTTGAAGAACCTCTGACACTTTATTTACTGAAGTATGAGGCACTTCATAGAATGTGTTTATACTCTCATTTTCAATCTGGCTGATGATTTCCTGAACGAGCTCTGCTACATAAATTAATCTTACTTCACCATCATTATCAATTACCGGTTTTTCACCATGAGTCAATTTATGGCAAAAGGTTGCAACGAAAGAATTATAATTAGGTTTACCGAAAGGTCCAAACACATTAGGAATTACCATCCCCGAAAATTTCCCTCCTGCTCTTTCCGCCCAGTCTGCCAGTAATTCTCTTCCCTCTTTCTTGGATTTTCCATACAAATTATCTCTTTCTTCCTGTGATGAAGACGAAAAAATGACATGTGCTTTGGAGCCTGTATTTTCAAGTGAGGTTACCAGTTTTTTAACAAGATCTACATTATTATGGTAAATAACCTCGGGATCAGGATGACGGTTCATTGCCGCTAGATGAATAATCACATCGCATTGTCTGACAAACTCATTTAACTTTTCAGAATCATCAAAAAATTCTCTGTCAAAATTTATTCTTTCGTATTTGTCCGGAGTTAATCCTAAAGTATTATATAAATGAGATCCGACAAACCCATTTTGTCCTGTAATTCCGATTCTTTTCATGATATTAATTTTTTAAAATAATCTATTTCAAAACGATATTGGTCATCTATTTCGCCCAATAAGTAATTGGCCATTACCAACAGCCTTGATCCCTCTTCTTTTGCCTGAATAGCCGTAGCATATCCCTGAGGAATGTGCAGAATATTCAACCGACGGCTGTCCAGTTCAAATTCCATTATTTCAGTTTGTTTATCTGGTTCTATCCAGCTGTCAATTTTCACAAGCCTTATGATAAAATTTCCTGTTATTGCACTAAACCAGCGCTGCTCTATTTTATGTCCTATCCAGCCTCTGACAAAATGTGTATCTTTATTTTCGATAAAATAAATTCTTTTCACTTCGGAAGCATCGAAATTATTATTGAAAAAAAGAGTACCTCTTTCATCCAGATGATTGCCTCCGGAAATAATTTTAGGAACTTCCATATTGATATTTTTTAATCCGGATACTGCATGATATCTTCTCCTAACACTTCTTTTCTGATGAGAGGAAGTTTCATTAAAAGCTTTTTCATTCCTTCGACATCCTGCTGCTGAGTATTGTGAGAATGATAATCCTCGACTTTTGAAATATCCTTTGTCCCTTCAGAAAAGTACTGGGCATAGTTCAAATCCCTGTTATCCGCCGGAATTCTATAAAAATCTCCCATGTCTTCTGCTTTAATCATTTCTTCACGTGTACACAATGTTTCGTACAGCTTTTCACCGTGTCTGGTTCCAATAACTTTTACAGGGTTATCTGCTTTAAACATTTCTTTCAGTGCCTGAGCGAGATCTCCGATTTTTCCTGCAGGAGCTTTATTGACAAATAAATCTCCCGGATTTCCATGTTCGAAAGCGAACAAAACGAGTTCTACCGCCTCTTCCAGTGACATCAGGAATCTTGTCATATTGGGATCTGTAACGGTAATCGGCCCCCCATTTTTAATCTGCTTTACAAATAAAGGAATTACAGAACCTCTTGAAGCCATCACATTACCGTATCTTGTGAGGCATACCACTGTATTTTCAAGGTTTCTGGATGCTGCAACGGCGACCTTTTCCATCATTGCTTTAGAAATTCCCATCGCATTGATAGGGTAAGCAGCTTTATCGGTACTTAAGCAAATTACTTTCTTTACATGATTCTGAGCTGCGGCGTCAATAACATTCTGTGTTCCCTCAACATTTGTTTTTACGGCCTGCATGGGGAAAAACTCGCATGAAGGAACCTGCTTCAGAGCCGCTGCATGAAAGACATAATCTACCCCTCTCATCGCCGATTCAACACTCCTGTAGTCTCTCACATCGCCGATATAGAACTTCAGTTTATCATTTCTAAACTGATTTCTCATATCATCCTGTTTTTTTTCATCGCGGGAGAAAATCCTGATTTCCTTGAAATGATCGGTTTTAAGAAATCTATTTAAAACGGCTGTTCCGAAAGACCCTGTACCTCCCGTTATCAATAATGTTTTGTCTTTTAATTCAGTCATGTATTAAGCTTATTATTTTATGGTTAATTTATTCCAATATGTTTGTAGCAAATTCATTTGGTATTCATCAAAATTATGTACTTTCTCATATTCTTTTCTGACATTTTTGTCGTTATTTGTCTTGTAAGTATAGGTTTCCGAATTCCAAAATACAATCCCATTTACTTTGCTTCCTTGAAATTCTGTATTTAAAATTTTATTTACATACCATTTAAATTCTTCAGGATCTATTAAGGTATTTGATGATTCTATATTATGATATCTATTCCATATAAAAGGATATATGGGCTTTCTTAGTTGTTTTGATATCTCAATAGAGTAATTTATATTTGAAATAACGAATTTATCAATTTTTACAAGATTCTGATCTGTTTTTTTGTCCTGCAGATACATACTCGGTGCTAAAAAATCTTGTTCTTTTAGTAAGGGATAGGTATCACGGACAATCTTTTTATGTGAGTCAGTCACATAAGGATAACTCGTTAAATTAAATCCATAAAAAGCCCACTTAATATTTGGTCTCAGAGATTTTGCAAATTTAATAGTACGTATATAATTATTCAATATTCTCATATATTCATCACGACCTGTTTTTTTTTCTTTCAATAATATTAACAAAGATTCTCCTTCAATATCCAATACAGCATAGCCTTTGGCATATTTATTGGGGATCTGTCTTATTATTTCTTTCATTAACTTTATCTTATCCAACATTAAATTCTTATCAATAATAAAGTCCTGATAGAATATGTACACATTCTGAACATTATTGTTTTTAACAAATTTTTGTTGTATGGGATTATCTAATTCAGAACAAAATAATATTTTTTGTTTTTGTTGCGCCACAACAAAAACATTAAAAATTAGTACAGAAAATAAAAAAAATTTAATTTTCATTATAAACTATTAATTAAAGTGATAATTTTTCTGCTTTGTGTACTTTCATTTTTATTTTTAACAATAAACTGTTTGGCATTTTCTCCCATACTTTTCAAAACTTCCTCAGGTTTACTAAGTACTTCAATTATTGAATTTTTTAATCCTTCAATACCATTTTCTTCACATATAAAACAATAATTGTAATATTCTTCAGGAATACCACTTAACTTGTATAGAATGGTTGCAGTTCCTGAACCTAAATATTCTATTGTTTTTGAGGGGAACGAATATTTAGTAAAATCTTCTTTATCATTTCGTGGGTTTATTAATATGGTAGCTTTTTTTTGCAATCTAAGAACTTCTGAACGATCAAGCTGCCCTTTATATATGATTCTTTTATCTTTGGTTGCATATTCTTGTACAACTTTTTCACCATTTCCTGCTCCACATATCCATAATTTTAACTCTGGATCTTTTATTAATACAAAAGCTTGCAACAGTTCTTCAATCCCATATCTTAATGCTAATGTTCCTGAATAAAGAATTGTAGGATTAGCCTCTTTATCTTCTACTATTTTATCTTCTTCCACATTGTAAATCCCTTCAAGCACTTCAAAAGGTTTGCTTGTTTTAAGATAATCTTCCATATATTTAGAGACAAACACAAAAGAATCTATATAATTAATATTATTCTTAATGATTCTTTTAATACAACGATTATATATTTTTATATGTAATTTCGTATTATCACCACCCATAAGATGTGGGAGATCTGGCACAATCATGCATATTTTCACAGCAGGCAATTTCTTTTTTATAAAACATGCTATCTTCAGAAAATACGGAAACATCCCATATATAACAATTGCATCTAATGGCTTTTTCAGGACTATAAACTGCTGGGCTATCTCTTTCTTTAAATTTTGGTACTTAGAAAAATCATTGATAACTTTTATATTATTAAATCCTACCTGCGATATAAAACATCCATCCTGGTCAATAACTTGATTTTCAACATATCTCAAACTGCTAGAATCTGGAAATGAACCAATAAAAGGAACCGTAATAATATTTAATTTTTGAGAAAGATTTTCTTGTAAGCCTCTGATAATATTTTTTTGCATAGTATCCGCGGCATACTGAAAAATCCCTTTTGAATGGTGTTTAAAGTAGTCGATATTGTGAGGTAAAAATATTCCTCCAATAAACGTAATATTTTTATTTTCTAATTTCACTTTCAATTATATAACGAAAATTACTGCTAATTTTTTCTTCATCGAACTTTTTTATAGCATATTGATATGCATTTTCTATCAGTCTATCTTTCTCCTTCTTATTATTGATAATATCCAATAATTTATTTATATTTTCTTTATCCGAATCTTCACTATTTAAAATAAAGGCTAAATTATTATCTTTCAACAGTCTTATCGAAGCTATATCGATTGGACCATAAGCTAGTATCATATTTCTAGATAATAAATATTCCGGTATTTTAGTTGAAACGGAAAGCTTAGTAAGAGCTCTATTAAAGGGATCGTCACTTTCTGCGTGCAACAGTATATCCGAATTAATGATTTCGCGATATAAAGTATGACCTTGTACTTTACCTTTAAAAATTATATTATTATTTTTAAAAATATTGTTCAAGGGTACGTTAATTTCTGAAGCAGTATATAAATGAATAACTATTTTAACTTCTTTTATCTGTGAAAATAAATTTCCTAATCTAATAAGCATTTTATCACGATTAAGATGTAAACTTCCAAAATAAGATACAATTATTTCATTTTTAGAAAAACGCTCTTTGATTATATCATTATAAAGATTCAAATTAATACTATTCATGATAGGCATAAATTGTTTCTTGTAATATTCAGAATACTTTTCGCACATCAAATCACTTATTCCAAAACATAAATCAGCATTATTAATAGTTCTGAAATATGCCTCACAAAGCTTTTTGTAATGTTTTTGCTGTAAAAAACCACTCTTCTGGGTAGAAAATATATAATCATCTGTGAAGTAAACTGCTGACTTTATTTGATGACGGCTTATGATGCTATTCACTATATCGTGTGAAAATATTTGGTTGCCTCCCACAAAAAAGATTAAATCAGGAGATTGTTTTTTGATCCAATCATGCATCTCATTATTTGAATGTATCCTGCAGACCTTCCACAAATAATCTCTAACAAATGCTATTTTATGCTTGTTTTTTCTTAAATATGAAAAGAATTTATTACCTGGTTTTACGACAGTCTTTTCTTGAGAAAATTTATCTGATAAATTAGATTGCCCCAGCTTTCTTCTTAAAATAATATCTTTATCAGTAATCTTTAAATAGAAATCTGCATATTCTTTATCTATATCGATGTCTTCTACAAAATATATCTGGCAAAGTTCATGTTTTGCAAAACCTTTAAAGATGGATTCTAAAGTTTTTCCATTATTTGAAATTTTCGAAAATGGATTATGACTTACTATAAGTATTTTCATCTATTAATTACTTAAAATGGAAGATAGCAATTTAAGAAACTTTTTGTGTTGGGTTTCCCTGTAATGATTTTTAAAGAAAATTCTTTTGCCGTTTTCAATTTTTCTTCTCAACATCTCAGCATTTGACAAGGATTTTTGTAATGTATCACTACATTGATCCTCATTTTCACTACATATAATTGCTAAATCATTTTTGTTAAGATAATCTATCGAAGCTATATCCGATGGGCCAATAGTTATGATTGGCATTCCTAAAGATAAATATTCCGGAATCTTCGTTGAGATCGAAAACTTAGTATATTTTTTCACATTATAATCAAATGATTCTATAAATAAAAGACAATCATATTCACTTATAGATTCCAAAACTTTCTCATGAACCAGAAATTCTTTATAATGTACAAAAGGAAATTTCTCAAACATGTTTTTTACAGATTCCCAATCCATTTTGTTTGTATAAATGTCTAACCTTTCTATTTTATCTAACTTCTTCATAAGATTGCAAATGATAAGTAGGGAAGACCATCGGTTGAGATGCAAGCCACCAGCATAGCATAGAGAAAGTTTGTTTTCAACTATATGTTTGAAATCTACTTCTTTAGGTTTGTATAAACTTACATCATTCATTAAAGGAATAAACTGCGTGCCTTTGTAACGGTATTCAAATTCACTTTTCATAGCTTCAGATATTACCAACGATTTTTTGCAAACTTTTAACAAACTTCTAAGTGATTTCAGTGTCAGTTTTCTATGTATGGATGTTATTAATGAATCATAAATAGTCGAAGGCCAATCATCCATAAAGTGTGGAAGTATTGGAATATTAAATTTCTGATGAATATTAAGAGTAAGGTTTATAATTCTTCTACCGTAAGGCAGAACATAAATGATTTCCGGTTGCTGGATTTGGATAAATTTTATAAGACTATCATCTATTTTATAATTCAGCATATTACCGGATGCGGCTATCCAGGTTCTCGCTATATGTTTAATTTTATACTGTCGGGTTACATTTTTCTCTAAAACAACAGCAGGTATATTATTTTTAGAATTATTCGGTTTCTTTTTAATCTTCCTGAACAAGTACCCATATTTTAAGTTTGCGGTATCTAATATGATTTTTTTGTCAACTGAAGATTTAGTATAATTATCTGACATTAATTGAATGAAAGATAATTTTTCTTCAGGCCAATCGCTAAAAATATTTCGTAAGGTTATTGATGTCGCATCATTACCATAATGAAAATCACAATCGCTGATAATTAATACCTTTGGATAATTAGTATTAGACATTGTTTTTAATTAAATGGTAAATATTCATTATTCTTTGTCCATTTGTATCAATATCATGTCTTTCCATTGCTATCGATCTACCCTTTAATGATATCTCTGAACAAGATTTCGAGGCAAATAGTTCAATTATTATCTTCGCCAGTTTTTCTATTTCTTCAAAGCGGTATAAGAAGCCAGATTCTCCATCAATAACCATATCAGGAGTTCCTCCTGCATATGCTGAAACAACAGGAACTCCTAATAGCTGAGCTTCACCAACAGAGTTTGGACTATTCTCAATAGCAGAACAACACACAAAAACATTCGATTTTAAATACCTTTGTATCATTTGTTCTTCTTCTAAATTACCTAAAAAAATGACACAATTTTCTAATTTTAATTCTTTTATTAAATTTTTTATATATCTTCCATAAGTGCCAATGGTAATCTTATCTTTAAATGAACTGTTCTTAGTAATATTTTTTCCGGCAATATATACTTTTGTTTCTGGATAGTCTTTTAATATCAAAGGGAGCGATTTAAGAACTTGGTGTATTCCTTTCAAGGGAACAATTCCCTGACTTAAAAAAATTGAATGTTTTTCACATTTTTCATAATCCCATTTTCTATTGTAAAATCCCGGCCTCAAAGTTTCGTTGCAGAAGTGATATTGAGCATTCTTGTTTATTGCCCAAATATGCGTTTTATCCCAATCTGTTCTTCCTACAATATTCCTTACTGTTTTTATATATTCTATTTCGATTTCTCCTCTTTTTGTCATTTGCTTTTGCTGATCATACAAGGTATTTTTTCGAATACTATCATATATTGACGTATGTTTACTTATTTCAGATTTGGTTAGACCTCCCAAAAAATATCTCGCATAAACACTAGTAAGTCCCTGTATTGAGATTAAGCATTTTTCTCTACCGCAAGCTCTAATATAAGAAAGTCCATAAGGAAATTCGGTTCCATGAATATGAACAACATCTGGTTTGTAAGATTCATTTATTTTTTTCCATAATGGTCTCAAAAAATTATCATATTCATTACGTCTATTATTAGGTAATAAAAAGTACGTAACATTATTAACTGCAACTTCCTCAAATGTAGTTCCATCATAAACGGAAGCAATGGCTAATGAAATACCAGGTTGTCTTGAAATATAGTGAGCCAACGAAAACATCCATCCACCAACAACCGGCATTGGTAAATCCATTTTTTCACATATATCAGGCAGTAAGATATTTGTAATCCATAAAATCTTAATATTCTCCATTATTCAAAACTCTCTTCAATTTGTTTGTTTTCTGCTTCAAAAACAATTTTCTTCCAACACATTGCAATACAAAACCATAAAAGAAAAAATCTAATATTAAACATAGATACTCCCGCTGGTATAAATTCTATTACATACAGTACAATAAATGCACTACATACTTTAATATAATAATTTTTTGATCTAAAAATACCATTTATAAGTGCAACTAAAATTAAAATTGAAAATAGAACCAAATAAATTATTCCTCCATTAAGTATATAATTAAGATATCCTGCCTCAATAATATTCCTTGTTTTCAACATTTCATTATCTGCTCCAAATACATAATCTGTTTCATAAAGATTATACTCACCTCCGATACCTCTACCTAAAATCCAACTTTTTGTGTCCATATCTTTATAAAAATCATTCAAAACAGCCCCCCGTGTATCTTTATCAATTTTTTCAATCAGACCTCCAAATAAGCTTTCAGAATATAAGTTATATAAAATTGTAATACCAAATCCTATCATAAGAATCATCACAATCAAAGTCAGTTTTTTCAGTTTACTTGCATTTCGGCTTAAATAATTAATAAATATAAACAACATTAATGCCCAAGTAAATACCCAAACCAGACTTCTCCGAGCTCCAATCACGGCCATTAAAAATCCTATCACAAATACTAATATACAAACTACCTTTTGTTTACTGGACAATTTAGAGAAACCTAAGAACATTAAAAAATTAGGATAGCATAAATATTTTACACAATCCTCAATATAGTTAGTAGAAATTAAACTACTATTTTTAAAAATTAAAGTAAAGATAAATATTAATAAAAACAGAATATTAATAATATGTATTCCCCCTATAATATTTTTGTAATCTTCTATTTTAAAAAATTGTACAAAAAATATAAAAAGATATGGAAGAAGCATATATGGTGATAAAAATATATTTCTTAAATAATCATAATTAAATTGAAAACCCATGAATATCATATAAAGTGTCCAGATACATAACAAAATATAAATTATATTTTTTCTAAATTTTATATTGTTTTTTCTAAACCTATAAAATCCGAATATATTCACTCCAAAAAGGCCTATTGTACCTACTAATCCCCCAAAATACAGCAATACTTTCGCATTCTCAAAAATTAGTGCCAATACATTAAATAAAGACAATATTATTAAGAAAAAAAACTGAATTTTTATATGAGGAATTCTTTTTATCATCTATGACTTTTTATTATTAAAAATTTTTACATATTGAATAGGAGCTAATATAATAGCATTAAAATTTGATAATATAGCCGCAATAATTACAGATTCAACTCCCCAGTGAAATTTATTGATAAATAGAAAATTAATTCCTATAAAAAGAAGCGGTGATATTAAAGATGCTTTAAACTGTACATTCAGAGCACTGATTCCGTTCAAAATAATACAATATACACTGCCCAAAAAAGACAATACTGTAAAAATGAACATGCATAATGATACAGAAAATGAAATATTTACATGATCTTTTCCTAACCAAAGATCATAGACGATTTTTGAAAATATTAGCATAATGAATCCTACTACAGCAAGAGCAAATGCAATTTTTCGATATTTTTTCTCAGCATTTCTAATCCAATCGTAATCTTGTTTAACATATGCATCTGTAACAGCAGACCATAAAGGAGTCATAAAAATTGTCATTAAAAGTGTTAATACACTAAAATATTTAAAAACAATATTATATACTGTTACATCTTCAGCCCCAAAATTTCTTATAATAATAAAATTTGCAGTTTGATATTGAATAATACCTGCTATTTGTATTACAAAAAATTTAAAACCAACTCCCATCAGATTTTTTGTTAATGAAAAGTTAATAGAGGAAAATGACGGTCTTATGCTTTTAAGCTTATTATGGAAATAAAAAAAATTGAAATATATTAAAACAAACACAGGTGCTATACATAGTCCATAAGAGAGATGGAGTAAAGACCCCTTCGTATATCTAGTCAAAACCAAAATAATAACCAATGAGATCACTTGTTCCAAAAGTGTTTGAATAGAAGCGAGTGCCGGGGACTGATAAGCTAAAAAAATTATGTGTATTGTCGAAAGAATGAATCTGATACAAAAATATCCTACTAAAATAATTGCCACATTGCTCAATTCAGAAGAAAGATGTGGTGAAACTTTTAGCAGATTTGACCAATCAACAAAGGTATTTGCAACTAAAAATATTAGAAATATTAAAACAGATATAATAGCCAAGACAGCATAGGTGGTACTGACATACTGCTTAGCTAAATTAATGTCACCTGTCGCTAAACTTTCACCTA
Source organism: Chryseobacterium sp. 27AL (assembly GCF_057815395.1). NCBI lineage: Bacteria > Pseudomonadati > Bacteroidota > Flavobacteriia > Flavobacteriales > Weeksellaceae > Chryseobacterium > Chryseobacterium sp. 27AL. The sequence continues at coordinate 70,435 of NZ_JBYRIW010000007.1, forward strand.
ACTTATTTCTTAAGCCATTACTTAAACCAATATCGAAAAAACTCATCCATGCTACAAGAGAAGTTAAAGTTAGCCATACTCCATATGATTCAGAATCAACATATTTTATTGTAATAGGTAATAATAAAAATGATATTGGAAGAGAAAGAATACGAATAAAAAAAAGAATTAATATATTTTTTTTTGCTTTTTTGCTTCTAACATCTCCTTTCTTAAAGAAAGAAACTATATTAGCGACTGTAATGGTTTTAAGGTTATTAAATATCATAATTAATTTCGTGAAAAAACTTTTTCTATTCTTTGCTTATCTTAAACTGTTGGGTAACTAACTTAAGCTTAGCATTAAATTGATCATTTCTTTGCCTACCATTTACAATACGAAAAATCAAATTTTAATTTGTATTTTCTATAAGTTTCCATCTTTTAAGGTATTTCACAGTCTTATTATTAGCTAAATTTATTTTTAATCTTTTCAAATAATGTATATTCACGATGACTGCTATATCCATAACCGTATTTGTTACTATATCCTAGATTCTCTCTGCTTACATCATTTAAAACAAATCCAACGTTTTTTATCTTCTTTTGGTCAATATTTGTGTTAGCAAAGTCAAGTAAAGATTTTTCTGTATATTTAGATCTAGATACATAGATAGTAATATCTGCCATTTCTGCAATCAGGAAACTATCTGTTACGAGTAGCAACGGAGCTGTATCAAGAATAATATAGTCATATCTAGCCTTCAATTCTTCAATAAGAACGTCGTAGCGTCCATTAGAAAGCAGTTCGGTCGGATTTGGTGGAAGCATTCCTGAATAAATTACATCTAAATGCTCATTGATTGAAGAGATATGAATAATATCTTCAAGATTAGTCTGATCCGAGTATAAAAATTCTGTAAGGCCTGTAAGACCTTTTCTTGAAGGATTATATCTCTGTAACTGTGGATTTCGAATATCCGATCCAATAATAATTGCTTTCTTTTTTGGATTTGCAAGCGTTAAAGCCAAATTAACAGAAGTAAAAGTCTTTCCTTCTCCCTTCACGGTTGATGTAACAAAAATTACCTTTCCTTTATTACTTTTGGAAAGCATGAAATTCATATTGGTAATCAGAATTCTAAATGCCTCAGCCATTGGAGTATTATCATTAACTTTTACAATTTCGGAATCTCCTTTTTCAATGCTTGGCAGTTCTGCAATGACCGGAGCATGGATAAGTTTTTCCAAATCATGTTTAGTAACAATTTTATTATTAAATAGTTGTGATAAATAAACAGCAATAAAAGGAATTAGCAAACCTAAAAATAAAGCAATTATTAAAATGACAGTCTTCTTCGGTGAAACGATACCATTTGAAATATATGCAGTGTCTATAACTCTTGCTTTAGGAGCCGTAATAGACTGTCCAATTGCGGTTTCTTCTCTTTTCTGAAGTAAAAGCAAATATAAGTTTTCCTTTATTTGTTGCTGTCTCTCAATCCCTCTGAACATTTTTTCTATCGCTGGAATTTTAGATATCTTTTGAGCAACCATATTTTGCTCATTCTGATATTCATTTCTAGCCAGCTCTAATCCGTCTCTATTTTTTTGAAGGCTTTGTATAATGGAGGAACGCATTGTCGCAATTTGTTTTGTAATATCAAAAACTGCAGGGTTTTCTTGAGTAGCCGATTCTAATAATCTATTTCTAAGTAATATTAATTGATTATAAGAAGAAATTTCACTTACTGTTTCTGAATTACTTAAACCAATATTAACAGGTAATGTTTGATAAGGTCCTTGTTTATTAACAAAAGTCATTAATGAATTTGTTAACTCTAATTGAGCATCAACATCCAACTGTTTTGCTCTTGCAGAAGCTGAGCTTTCTAAATCTATTTTTGCTTCTGTTTCTAAATCAACAAGATTATTTTTAGATTTTAAATTTTCTTTCTCATCTTCAACTTGGTTAAGCTCTACTGAAAGCTTTTTAATTCTGTCTTCTATAAAATCTAGCGTTTTTTTAGATTCCAAATTTTTATCGGTAATAGCATCATTGTTATATGCAATAACTAATGAATTAAGTAGATCTTTAGCTTTATCAACCTGTGGATAGTTCATTTCTAAGCCCACTACTGTTGCATCTTTATTAACAACAGCAATTTTTGACATACTTTGCAGAGTTGTCACTTTGCTTTCCAAAGATGATATATAAAGCTCCAAGTTATTAACATCAATTCCCTTACTTGTCTCAGGATTATAAGAAGAATTCTTAACAATAATAATGTTGGCATATGGCAAGCTGATTGTTTTATTAAATGAGCTTACAATATCTCTTTTTAGTTCCTCAGAATTTAATATTAATTGGTTTGATTTTATTTGAAGTTTGATAGGCTTTAATGGAAATTGACTAAATGGCTTTTCATTAATAACTTTAACACTTATTGGAGAAGATTCTTTATATAATTCTATTTTTTTTAATTTACTTTTTGAAAAAATATCAACCTGAAAATTTTGAGAGACAACGACATCTCTCATTAGTTTTTTAGATTTTAAAATTTCAATTTCATTTTCAATACTATTGGTTTTCATTCCCCCAAAACCTGATAAATCCTGAAGGATATTCAAATCCCCATTTGATGGAGAATTTTTCGCGTCTTTGATAAGAATTGTGGTTTTTATATTATATACGGTTGTAGCATATTTTAATAGAAAATAGCTGAGAAAAACACAAACTAATGCTGATGCAACAAACCACTGCCATTTTCGAATATAAGGTTTTAATATTTCGTTAATATTAATCTCGTTTGAACTACTATTTTCCACTTCAGAAAAATAAGACTTATTTTGGTTGACCATTAATTTTTATTTCTTAAATAAACTTACTACTACGGCAATGGCTGTAATACCAATCGAAATTGCCGTTAAATAAAGTCCTGTATTTGGGTTTTGCTTTGCTGTGAGATCTCTTGTTTTATTCGAAGCTACAATAATAGCATCTCCTTGCTTTAAGTAATAGTAAGGTGAATTAATTAGATTAGCATCATGTAAATCTACTTTACCATGAATAATCTGGCCATCTTCACTTCTAATGATCAGTATATCATCTCTTTTACCATACATAGTGAGATCACCAGCCAATCCAAGCGCATTTAGAATAGTTCCTTGCCCGTTTGAAATAATATAATCGCCCTGTCTGTTTACTTCTCCTAAAACAGTCACTTTGAAATTGGTAAGTCTGATATTAACTGTAGGATTAATTACATATCTCAGCATCTTATTCCTAAGTTCTTCTTTCAGATCTACTAAAGTTTTTCCTTCTGTATTGATAATACCCAAAATTGGAAAATCAATATTACCACTATTATCTACTATATAGGTAGGGCCTGAAACAGTAGTCACACCTTGATTAGGAGTATTACCACCAGCTAATGCATTGGTCTGTACAAATTCTGATGATGAGTAGTTTTGGTTAAAAGGTTTTACCACATCCATATCTTTCGCTGTGATAAGAATAACAAGCTGATCCCCTTTTTGTATTGTATTAACAGAGTTTTTAGCAGATGATTCAATTGCTACTTTTTCAATATTTTGCAAATAATTAAGATCATTTTTAGCATTAGGATTAGTTTTACATGAAACCATTATAAATGCTGATATTATAACCAATATTTTACCTTTCATCGTTATTTTAAAATTGTACAAATATATACATTTAAATCTTTTCTACTTATCCAATGATTCATATATTGAATTATTACTTCGGAATTCAGGAACAATTATCTTCAGAAGCTTTACAACTTCAACTTTGTCCCTTCTCAGAGAAGCTTTAGTTATGGAATTCACCAAGGTTTCTATTTCCAGAAATTCCATCGTCGGATCTTTGGAAACCATGATTTTTTCATTATGGGTAGGCAACGTTTTGGCATCATCGCTCAGAAGTTCTTCATATAGTTTCTCTCCCGGTCTTAGTCCTGTATAAATGATTTTGATGTCAATGTTAGGTTCAAATCCTGATAATTTGATCATTCTTCTGGCTAAATCCAATATTTTCACAGGTTCTCCCATATCGAAAACAAAGATCTCCCCTCCTTGCCCCATCGTTCCTGCCTGCAATACAAGCTCACATGCTTCAGGAATTGTCATGAAATACCTCACAATATCCGGATGGGTAATTGTCACTGGTCCGCCTGCTTCAATCTGTCTTTTAAAATGTGGAATTACCGACCCATTAGAGCCTAAAACATTTCCGAATCTGGTGGTAATAAATTTGGTACTGTTGCCTTCAACATTCTGTAATGACTGTACAAATAGCTCCGCAGCTCTTTTTGAGGCCCCCATAACATTGGTAGGATTTACAGCCTTGTCGGTAGATATCATTACAAATCTGTTTACCTGATATTTGCTCGATAAGGTGGCAATAATTTTTGATCCCAATACATTTACCAGAATTCCTTCATGTGGATTTTCTTCAACCAGCGGAACATGTTTGTATGCTGCCGCATGATATACCATAGAGAAATTATAAGTCTGAAATAATGGTTCTATTCGATGTTTATTCGAAACATCCGCCAAAACAAACTTAAATCTGATATGAGGAAATTTTTCCTTCATTTCAAGCTCTATATCATATAAAGGTGTTTCTGCCTGATCTAATACAACGATCAAAGAAGGGTCAAATTGAGCAACCTGGCGTACAATTTCACTTCCGATAGATCCAGCGCCACCTGTTACCAGTATGTTTTTGTTAAAATGTCTTCTTCTGATCTCCTCATTCTGGATTTTAATAGGTTTCCTGTTCAAAAGGTCTTCAATCTGGAGATTACGGATAGATCCTCCAAAATCACTATCTCTAAGTTTCTGTACGGAAGGTGCTTTAAATATATTAAGATCTTTTTCCAGGAATAGATTGACCCAGGAATTCATTTCATCTTTTGACATCATCTCCTTTATAATGATGACACCGTCAACAAGAAGCTCTTCTTTTGGATGACGTTCTATTTTTTCTTTACTAAAGATAGGTTTCCCGAGAAGATATGCTCTTCTGGAATCCGTACGCTGGGTAAGAAATCCTACTACGTGATAAGGAAGACTCGGATTATCTAGAATAGCTCTTGCTATAGCAATAGACTGTTCATCTATCCCCAACACAAGGATTCTTTTCTTCAATGTACTCCTTCTGTATTCTCTTACTATATGGAAAAATTCTTTTACATAGAGCCTGAAAAGAAAAAGGCCCATAAAAGAAATAATAAAATACAGAACCAAAAAAGGATTAATGATAAATTTTATGCCCGTGATCCATAAACAAATAAAGTTTACAGCCCCTACCGTAAATAGCGTACAGAAGCACGATATTAGTAGTTTGAAAAGATCAATAAAGGTAGAATGCCTTATAATACCTGCATACGTTTTAAAAATGTACATAAAAATGACATTTGAGAGTATGATGCCTGCAAATACGATAAGCCGGTCTCTGTTATAGACAAACTCAGCTTGTGTGATCTTTTCTATAATGTAGGTAGATAAAAACAGAGATATAACCAAAATGATAATATCTATTACAAGAATTATCCACCTTGGCAGATATCTTACATCCGAGAGATTGACAACATTATCTCCTCCGAACATTTTCTTTCTAAAAGAGTTGTACATTGTCTTTAATGGTATTCATGTGTGTAAAAAAGTATAAATTCACCTTCCTGTTTGAAAGTATTGATGCAAATTTAAAATAAAATTTCATCTATTATTAATATTTAAAAATAAATTTAATTAAGAAATAATATTGAGCAAATTTCTCTCTTTGGAGATAAATAAGTCTGAATAATTGACAAAAAACCGTGGCAAAAAACATACCACATATCAACAATAATCTTTTCTATTATTAATAAATTATAAAACATATTGTGAATCAAACTATTTTTTCTTTACTCAATTTTATTAAATATATATTATTCAAAAACTTCATTTATTTTTTCATATTCAAATCCCCTGCTCATTAAATATTTTATTGTTTTTGATTTACGCTGATATTCTTTAAGCCCTTTTTGTTTTGAATAATAGTCATCATATATTTTCCGGATGGTTTTATTATAGTCTGTTTCATCAATTTCATCGAAACATCCATTGATAAGCTTTTCCGGAATTTGTTTTTGTTTAAGGTGGATTTTAATTTTTGTTTTCCCCCAGTGTTTAATATAAAATTTCCCTCTGATATAGCTCCGTGTAAATCTTTCTTCATTCAAATAATTTTCCTGTAAGAGATAAAGCATGATCTCTTCTTTCGCTTCATCAATCAGGAGAAATTCCTTCATTTTCTGTTCCACTTCATAATGACAGCGATCCTGATATACACAATAGTTCACCAGCTTCTGCTTAATCTCATCAAAGGTAAACGATTTCTTTTCCATATCATATAAAAAGAATGAGCAAATGCCCATTCTTTATATTGTATTTAAATAAATTCTAATAGTTGAATAATGCCTTACCTTCCATTAATTCATTTACTTTCTTTCTTACGGTAGCAATTATTTCTTCATTTTTAATATTATCCACTACTTCAGAAATCAATCCTGCAATGGTATCCATATCGTTTTCTTTCAATCCTCTGGTTGTGATTGCCGCAGTTCCCAATCTGATTCCGGAGGTTGTGAACGGTGACTTATCATCAAAAGGTACCATATTCTTGTTGCAGGTAATATCTGCCAATACCAATGCTTTTTCTGTTTCTTTACCGTTTACTCCTTTATTTCTCAGGTCAACAAGCATCAGGTGATTATCGGTTCCTCCGCTTACAATATCAAATCCTCTGTCAATCATTGCTTTTGACAATGCCTGAGCGTTAGATTTAACCTGTTTTGCATATGTTTCGAACTTAGAATCCAAAGCTTCCCCAAAAGCTACCGCTTTTCCTGCAATCACATGTTCCAACGGACCTCCCTGAATACCTGGAAAAACAGCTCCATCCAGAACCTGACTCATCATTTTGATTTCACCTTTAGGCGTTTTGTGACCATATGTATTCTCAAAATCTTTCCCCATCATGATCATACCGCCTCTTGGGCCTCTCAACGTTTTATGTGTCGTAGTGGTCACTACATGACAATGCTCAAATGGTGAATTCAATAATCCTTTTGCCACCAAACCTGCAGGATGCGCGATATCTGCCCAAAGTGTCGCACCAATCTCATCGGCAACCTCTCTGAATTTAGCATAATCAAGATCTCTTGAATATGCTGAAAAACCGGCAATCATCATTTTTGGTTTTTCTCTCAAAGCAACCTCTCTCATCTGGTCGTAATCGATAAGACCTGTTTCCTGCTGAACTCCATAAGAAACGACATCATATTGAATTCCTGAAAAATTAACGGCCGAACCATGTGTAAGATGCCCTCCCATAGAAAGATCCATTCCCATGATTTTGTCGCCCGGCTTTAAAACGGCAAGATAAATAGCTGCATTCGCCTGAGATCCTGAATGTGGCTGCACATTAACATAATCTACACCAAAAAGCTGCTTTGCTCTTTCAATGGCCAAAGTTTCAACCTCATCTACAACTTCGCATCCTCCATAGTATCTTTTTCCGGGATATCCTTCCGCATATTTGTTGGTAAGTACGCTCCCCATAGCTTTCATCACATTGTCAGAAACAAAGTTTTCTGATGCAATCATCTCAATCCCGTGGGTTTGTCTTTGTCTTTCTTTTTCAATCAGGTCGAAAATAATGTCCATTTACTTTTAGTTTTGAAATTTTCACCCCAAAAGTACGAAATTTTGAGCAAGATTATGGTATTAACAAATATGATTTTTCATCCTTAAAATTGTTTAATTTGTTAAGATATTCCTTTTTAAATGATGTTAAGACAATATTTTCCGGGTATTTCCACTTTCATTTTAATCTTAAAAATTAAAAAAATTCCTCACAATAAAATTGAGAGGAATAAAAATATTCGATATGAAGAAAATTAAAACCCTTCATCAGAAAGTTCCTTATTAACGATAGCACCTGTAAAGTTTCCCTGGGCTACAGCATTCGCAACAGACCTCATCATCGTGGTATTATCACCGCAGGCAAAAACACCATCTATGCTCGTCTTGTGAAAATGATCTATTTTAATGAAACCGTGTTCGGTAAGCTCAAGTTTGAGATCATCTATATTAATGTTCTGCTCAAAAGGTATTTTGGCATACAAAGCATCAAGTGTTTCCTCCTGACCGTCTTTAAATACAACTTTCCGGATCTGACCGTTCTCATGCACTATTTTTTGTATTTCCTGCTCAGCAATGACGATTTTATTTTGGTTAAATTTATTTCTTTGATCTTCACTGAATGTACATTCTCCATTAGTAAATAAAATAAGATTTTTTGATAAATTAAAAACCAGCTTTGAAAATTCGAATGCAAGATCGCCATTGGAAAGTATTCCTGTTTTTTTGCCTTTTACTTCGTAGCCATGACAATACGGACAATGGATTACAGATATTCCCCAGCATTCTGAAAATCCTGGAATATCAGGAATCTGATCTTTTACACCAGAAGCGAGAATTATTTTTTTAGCGGAAAATTTTTCTCCGTTTTTAGTTTCTACAGTAAAACCATTGGAATTCCCGGACGTTCCTAAAACCGTACCGTCAAGGAAAGATACCGTCTCGTATTTCATTACCTGCTCTTTTGCCACATCAGCAATCTCTTTTGGAGCTTTCCCATCCTGTGTCAGAAAATTATGTGAATGAGGCGTCTGTTTGTTGCACGGCTTGCCGCTATCTATGATTAAGACTTTCCTTAAAGACCTTCCCAAAGACATTCCTGCCGATAATCCCGCGTAGCTTCCTCCTATTATTATTACATCAAAGTTATTTTCCATAAAATCGTTGTTTGCTTCCATTAAGTACAAGTAATGAACCGTTTATCAGGCAAAATTAAAAAAAGATTTCTTTAATGCAATAATGTTGCATTAATAATTTAAAATTATTTATATTTAAATGACAGATTAATTAAAGAATGGCAATAAAAAATCCTGAGAAAAATCCCAGGATAATTACATCTAAAAAATTTATAGTGTTAGTTTACTATTTTTTGGCTTTATCTTTCAGTTCTTCTTTGTCTTTGTCAGAAGGGTTCCAAACTTTAACATCAGCATTTTTATCGATTCCTGAAAGGATTTCAACGTTGATTCCGTCGCTTGCTCCAAGGTTTACATATGTTTTTTTGAATTTACCATCTTTCTGCTTCACCTCAACGAAAGGAACATCTTTACCATTTTTCTTCTCATACTGAATTAAAGACTCGTCCAAGAGCAACGCATTTTTCTTTGACGTCAGTACAATCTCACCATTGGCAGAAAATCCAGCTCTGATATATTCGTTATTCGGATTGAAAACATCGCCTTCAACCGGGAATTTGATGGTTCCGTTGTTGTCTTTACCTTTTGGGGCGATCATCGTCAATCTTCCCGGAAATGTTTTATTCTGAAGAGCACCGATCACGATATTCATATCCATTCCCTGTTTCAGTTTGCCGGCCTGAGCCTCATCAATTTCTCCCTGGAAAATCAATGAATTAAGATCAGCGATCGAACAAATGGTAGTTCCCGCGTTGAATGAGTTGGCTTCAATTACCTGACTTCCCACCTTTACCGGAACTTCAAGAACAGTCCCTGAAGCTTTCGAGCGGATCTGCGTAGTGGCCAACCCCTGCAATTCAGGAGTAGCACCTGTTTTTGCGATCTGTAAAGACTTTTGTGCGGTTACAAGCTGCTGTTGTGCATTTCTCAGTGCCTGCTGTGTAGTGTACAATTGCTGTTGTGCATTTAAATACTCCTGCTTTGAGGCCACGCCTTGTTTGTAAAGCCTTTCCTGCATTTCAAACTGTTTGCGCATGTTTTCAACATTCAGTTTTGCATTGCTGATCTGAAGCTGCTGATTATTCACATTCTGCTGAGCATTGTTTACTTCCGCAATATTCGGAACAATTCTTACTGTTGCGATCAGTTGTCCGGCCTGTACCTTATCGCCTTCATCCACTAAAATTTTATCGATAATCCCTGCTATATTGGGTTTGATTTCAATTTCTTCCTTTGGAATAATTTTTCCTGTAGCCATCACCTTATCATCCATATTCTGAACGGTAGGTTTACGGGTAAGGAAAGCTTCGCTCTCTTTAGAATTGGATTTTACGAGATACCCGATCCCTGAGAACAATGCCACTACAAATAAAAGCCCCAAGATAATATAAATGGCTTTTTTCCAAGTGAATTTCTTTTTCATATGTATAGTTTATTTATTATTTAAATTAAAAATCATCTGCTTTTTAGTCGCGACAATCGCACATTACAACTTATATTTATTCTGTTCTTAATGCCTCAATAGGTCGTATTTTCACAGCCCTCTGCGCAGGAATCATCCCGATAATTAGCCCTAAAACCACCATTACTGCCATCGCTGCAAATACATTTCCGTAGTTTACCGTAGGATTATAGAACGGGAATGAGTCCTGACCTTGCGTTGCTACATTTAAAATCATCAGAACAAAAATTCCGAACATAAAACCGATAAGTCCCGACGACAGCGTAATTACAACACTTTCAAGGAGAATCTGGTTTCTTACTTCAGAAGGTTTGGCACCAAGCGCTCTTCTGATCCCGATTTCCTTCGTTCTTTCCTTTACGGTAATCAAAAGAATGTTTGAAATAGCAATTACCCCTGCGAGGATAGTCAGTGTTCCTACGATAATGGTAAGAAGCTGCATTCCTGTTAGAAAGCCGGTAAGTTTTTTAAATTCTTTTCCAAGGTTAAAACTTCCGAAAGCATTGGTATCTTCTGGAGAAACTTTATTTTTTGTTTTCAATTCAAGCTTTACATTTTCTTCTACGGAATTTACATTGACATTAGGCTTGCTTACAATCGCAAACATATCGATCTGATCTGCTGCATTATACATCTTCGTATACGTGGAAAGCGGTATAAAAACCGTCTGATCATTTTCAAATCCGCCTCCTTTTTTTACACGGAAAACCCCTACGACATTAAAGAAAATCCCTTTGATATTGATTGATTTCCCAAGAGGATTTTCGTTCTTTTTAGAATCAAAAAAGTTTTTGTAAATCTCTTCACCAATAACGGCTACATTTTTATTTCCCGATACGTCAGCATCATTAATATAACGTCCATAGATCAGTTTTTTCTCTGATATTTTATTTCCTACAGGATAATCTCCGGTTAAGGAATACGTGCCACTTTTACCGTTCCTTGACATTGATTCTCCCGGTGTTCCGGTAAAGCTTCCTCTGGAGTTCTGAGGCGAGATATAATCAATATCTGAAATTTTCCTTTTCAGCATATCGATGTCGGAAAGATGGAGATGCATCTGCCGTCCTTTGGGAAAACCTTCGTAAGGAATCGATGTATTTTGTGCCCAAAGAAAGATGGAATTGGTAGCAAAGCCTGAAAATAATTTGTCGAAACCGTTTTCCATTCCCTTGGCGGCGCCAAGCAGGCTTACATATAAAAACATACCCCAGCCTACCCCAATCATGGTAAGAAATGTTCGAAGCTTATTATTCCTGAGTGAATAATAAATTTCCTGCCAAGTATCTTTTTTAAATATTATATTCATTTTCTAACTGTCAATCTTTTTAATAATGTCAATAGTCAATCTCTGCGAATCAATGGTCAATCTTTCTTAGACTAAATTCACTTGCAAAGCAGATTCATCATCCATCATTCTGTTCTCAGTGCTTCAATTGGTTTAATTTTCGATGCCCTGTATGCCGGAACAAAACCAGCTATTAAACCCGAAAATACAAGTGCAATAAATGCCATGAAGATAGAACCCCAGCCTACACTCGGATCTTTTATGAAATATTCTTCCAGGCTGTCACCAATCAGATGTAAAGCTAAAACACCCAGTCCCACTCCCACAAAGCCTGAAATAACAGTAATGACAACACTTTCCTGAACAATCAGCGCAACAATACTTCGCGGTTTGGCGCCGATCGCTTTTCTTACTCCGATTTCCTTCGTTCGTTCTTTTACAATATACACCATGATATTACTGATCCCGATAATCCCTGCTGCGAGGGTTCCCAAGCCGATAAATCCTACGATTCCGGTAAGTACCGCCATAAAGGCAAAAGTATCTTCCATATTCTGGGCATTGTTCCAGACCCTTACTCCATTTTCATCACTTGGGGCAACATTTTTTCTGGCTTTTAATTTTTCTTTAATTTCATCACCGTATTTAATGGCTTCCTGAGGCGTAAGCTTATCATTATAAGCGATGTAATTGATACTCACGGTATCTGAGCCTTTTTTCATCTGCTGTAAAGTAGTGATGGGAACCGTAATATGCCTTTCATCCCAGTCTCCACCGTCATCAGAGAAAACACCAACCACTTTAAACATGGTTCCGTTAATGTTTAATTCTTTACCAATGGGACTTCCGTTTTTAATTAAATCACGCTGCACCATTCTTCCGATTACCGCTACATTTTGTTTTCTTTCAAGATCGGTGGGCGTTAGGTATCTGCCGTCCAGCATTTTCCGGTTTTCAATAACCTGTTCTTCCGGCTGCGCCCCGTTGATCTGATAATTACCACTTTCTTTGCCGTATTTCACTAATAAATTTGCGGTATAGCGCGGTGTTGAGCTTCCTACTTTTTCTTTATCAATGTTGACAAGAAAATCATAATCGTCATTATTCATTGTCACGACTCTATCGGACTGAAGTCCTTTGTAAGCCACTGTTGTTTTGCCTGTCACAATAGAAATCAGATTTTGTGCATCCCGTGCAAAGCCTTGCGTAAAGGCATTCTGAAGCCCCGTCCCGATTCCGAAAAGAACAATGAAAATAAACAATCCCAAAGCAACAGTAAAGCCGGAAAGCACCGTCCGCAATACATTACTGCGAATCGAACTGAATATTTCCTGCCAACGATCTAGGTCGAACATAGTTTTTATTTTTACGTTGTAAAAAAGTGAATTAGCTAAGCTGTGAATTTTCTTCAAGTCAATTAACTTCGTTGTCAATTTTACCATCCAAAATTAAATTGCAAATCAAACCTGACTATTCACCGTTTACTTTTTTAATATTCCACTTAATAATATAAATGTTGTCTTTATCAACTTTCCAATTTGATCTAAATCCTCCATTTTGATATAATTACATTCAATAATAATATCAAAGCATGAATCTAGTTCAATTACAGAGCCTCTTGCTATTTCAAAATATCTTCTTCTTTCCAGTTCATATTTTCATGAGCAACCTTCCGTTATATTTAAGACTACAGAAGTTGAAGCCTTTCTTATTTGATCTGTTAAATTAAATCTTTCGCATTCCGGAAGTTGCATTAAAACTTTATAATATTCAGATCTTAATCCCTTGCAGATTTATAAACATCAAGTTTATAATGATTTAGATTTAAAAACATTTTTCTTTTTTTTCGTGTTCATTTGTGTATTTTTATTTTGGTCTATTGTCAAATTTTATCCGGCAAAAAATTCACTTGCGAAGCAAAATTGACCATTCACTATTCACCTTAAAGCACCAGCTGCTTAATAAACTCATCACTTTCGATGATGCCGTCTTTTAAAATAACGTTTCGTTTGGTTTGTGCAGCCACGTCAGGTTCGTGAGTTACCACGATAATGGTCTTTCCTTCATTATTGATATCCTGCAGAAGTTTCATGATATCGTGCGTTGTTTTAGAATCCAGAGCTCCTGTCGGTTCGTCGGCAAGTACAACTTTAGGATCCGTGATCAATGCCCTTGCAATGGCAACTCTTTGTTTCTGTCCTCCGGAAAGCTCATTAGGCAAGTGATTGGCCCACTGTGCAAGTCCGACTTTTTCCAGATACTCCATTGCTTTACGCTCCCGTTCTTTTCTGGGAACATTCTGATAATATAAAGGAAGGGCAACATTATCCAAAGCTGTTTTATAACCAATCAGATTAAAAGACTGGAAAATGAATCCTAAAAATTTACTTCTGTATTCTGCAGCCTTCACTTCCGAAAGATGCTCAATTGGAACACCATCCAGCTCATAAATACCTGAATCTTTTTCATCAAGAATACCGATAATATTAAGCAGGGTCGATTTTCCGGAACCGGAACTTCCCATGATCGAAACAAATTCACCCTCGGAAATAGTAAGATTAATTCCCTTAAGAACATGCAGCTTACTTTTCCCGGTATCGTATGACTTATGTAAATCCTGAATTACTAACATTAAGTGGTATGTTTTATCCAATAAGTAGATATAAATTTTAATTTGTTACGCAGAATGGAAAATTCTTTAATTAAATTACCGTTTAATGTATTTCGCCTTTATTTATAATACATTACAAATTAATGTTTAATATTAAATCACTGATACGATGTATTTTTGCGGCATATTCTTTTCTAAGCCAGTATCTAAGCGGTTTTCATGTAAATGTGGAAAACTTTTACGGTTAAAACTCAATCATTTAGTGTTTCACCCTTTTAAATACAGTTCTTGTTTTCTAACTTTGTACTTGTACATCACAAAAAATAAAACACTTTTCGGGTTAATAACTTTTAACCCTAAGTGACAACAAATCAAAACGTTGTATATTTTTTTGAACTTTATCCACATCGATCTATTATTTAATTTTTAAGACATTCTAAAATATGGGAATTTTTGATAAAAGAGTAAGCTATAAGCCATTTGAATACCCTGAGGTTCTTCAATTCGTAGAGGCGATCAACAAGTCGTTTTGGGTGCACTCAGAAGTGGATTTTACTGCAGATGTTCAGGATTTTCATTCACAGTTGGAGCCACACGAAAAACACGCTGTAAAAAATGCACTTCTTGCCATCGCGCAAATTGAAGTATCCGTAAAAACATTCTGGGGGAATTTGTATAACCATCTTCCAAAACCGGAATTCAATGGTTTAGGGGCAACTTTTGCAGAATGTGAATTCCGCCATTCTGAGGCTTATTCCCGTCTATTGGAAGTATTAGGCTACAACGAAGAATTTTTGAATGTTATTGAAATCCCTGCTGTAAAAAAGAGAATTGACTTTTTGTCAAATGTTCTGAAACACGCCAATTCAGCAACTCCGAAAGAATATGTTTCTTCTCTTCTGTTATTCAGCATCCTGATCGAAAACGTTTCGCTTTTTTCACAATTTGCGATTATTCTTTCTTTCACAAGGTTTAAAGGATACATGAAAAATGTTTCCAACATCATCGCATGGACTTCCGTTGATGAGCAGATTCACGCCAACGCCGGAATCTACCTGATCAATAAAATCCGTGAGGAACAGCCTGAATTGTTGACCGATTCTGATATTGAAGATATCTATACTCTTGTTGACCAATCTGTTGAACTGGAAGGAGAAATTCTTGACTGGATCTTCGAATTGGGAGAATTAAACGTATTCTCAAAAGAAGATTTATTAAACTTCATGAAATATCGTGTTGACGACAGTTTAAAGAAAATCAACATGAATACAAGATATAATGTGTCTCCTGAACAATACCGCCCAATGGTATGGTTTGAAGAGGAAGTTTTCGCCAATTCAATGGATGATTTTTTTGCCAAAAGACCGGTGGATTATACAAAACACGACAAGAGTATTACGGCGAACGATTTATTTTAACAAAAACTTAAATTAAAAAATGGCAAGATGTACAGCACCAGTTCATGGTCATCGTTCAGCAAGTGCAGCAGAAAACTGTCCTGCGTGTAGTAGTCGTTATAGCCGTAATTATTACTCTCCTTCTTATTATTCTACTTCATACTCATCTTCTTCGAGCGGTTCGGGTAGTAATAGTAGTAACGGAAGTAAATCAAGAAGTAAAAAAGCTAGTTGGTCTTCAATCAGTTCAACTATACTATATACACCAGAAGAGATAAAAACTCTTACACCTATACGTGAAAATGTTGAAAAACGTTCTAATTTACCAGACTTATGTGATATTTTTCTTTGTCATGCTTGGGATGATCGTAAAGAGTCTGCTAAAGAATTGTACGATCTATTAGAGTCAAAAGGTGTTTCTGTATGGTTTAGTGAAAAGAATGTTCTACTAGGTTCACCCTTATTACGTGAAATTGATAAAGGATTAGCAAAATCTAAAGTAGGAATCGTATTAGTTACGCCTTCATTTCTTAATCGCATCAAGAATGGGGGAATTGCAGATAAAGAGCTATCTGCTTTATTGGCTCGTGACTTACTTATTCCAATTGTTCATAATACAACTTATGAGCATTTACGTGACGCTAGTCCATTGCTTGGTTCAAGAAGCGGTTTAAGTACTTCAGAGGAAACAATGGCAGAGATTGCTGCTAAGTTAGCAGAATTAGTAACTTCAGAAGATACATTAATTGAAGCGTAAAATTAGAGTTTAGCTATTCATTCTTTGGAATGACAAATAATTAAAAAGCACAAAATTCCTGAGCCTTAAAACCGTTCAGGAATTTCGAAAATATAACAACTATGGAGGAACAAAATACAAATATATGGTGGCTCAATGAAGAGTCCGAGCAAATGCTCAACAGAGGCTATTTGCTGAAAGGGGAAACAGTAGAAGGTGCTATCGACAGAATTACCACGGCTGCAGCAAAAAGATTGTATAAACCTGAGCTTCAGCCGGCTTTCAAGGAAATGATCACGAAAGGATGGATCAGCTTCTCGTCACCGGTTTGGGCCAATATGGGAACCCAGAGAGGTCTTCCTATTTCTTGTTTTAACGTTCACATCCCGGACAGTATCGAAGGAATCACCCACAAAATGGGCGAAGTCATCATGCAGACAAAGATCGGTGGAGGAACGTCAGGATATTTTGGGGAACTTCGTAACAGAGGAACCGCCGTAACAGATAACGGAAAATCTTCAGGAGCTGTTTCTTTCATGAAACTTTTTGATACGGCAATGGATGTGGTATCTCAGGGCGGTGTAAGAAGAGGTGCTTTTGCAGCGTACCTTGATGTCGATCACGGAGATATTGAAGAATTCCTATCCATTAAAGACATCGGAAGTCCGATCCAGAACCTGTTTACAGGAATCTGCGTTCCGGATTACTGGATGCAGGATATGATCGACGGAGATATGGAAAAACGTAAAGTCTGGGCAAGAGTATTGGAAAGCCGTCAGCAAAAGGGACTTCCATATATTTTCTTTACCGATAACGTAAACAGAAATAAACCACAGGTTTACAAAGATTTAGGATTAACAGTTAATGCAAGTAACCTTTGCTCAGAAATCATGCTTCCTTCAACGATGGAAGAATCTTTCATCTGCTGTTTATCTTCCATGAATCTTGAGCTGTATGATGAATGGAAAGATACAGATGCGGTGAAACTGGCGATCTATTTCCTGGATGCCGTTCTATCCGAATTTATCGATAAAACCGAAGGAAATTATTATCTTCAGGGAGCGAGAAATTTTGCTATGAGACACAGAGCATTAGGACTGGGTGTTTTAGGATATCATTCTTATCTTCAGAAAAATATGATTCCTTTTGAAAGTTTTGAGGCTACACAATTCAACGCAAGGGCTTTCAGAAGAATTAAAGAACAGGCAGAGCAGGCTTCCAGAGAACTGGCAAATATCTATGGAGAACCAGAATTACTGAAAGGTTACGGACTAAGAAATACCACGACAATGGCGATTGCGCCTACTACTTCAAGTTCTGCTATATTGGGACAAACTTCTCCTGGAATTGAGCCATTTGCATCGAACTACTTTAAAGCAGGTCTTGCAAAAGGAAACTTTATGCGTAAGAATAAATACCTGGCAAAATTATTGGCTGAAAAAGGTTTGGATAACGAGGAAACATGGAGAACTATTATGTTAAACCACGGTTCTGTACAGCACCTGAAAGAATTAACGGATGAAGAGAAAGCAGTATTTAAAACATTTAAAGAAATTTCTCCGATGGAAATTATTTCACAGGCTGCACAAAGACAGCAGTATATTGACCAGGCTCAGTCATTGAACCTGCAGATTCCTTCTACAATGCCGGTGAAAGATGTGAATTATCTTTACATCGAAGCATGGAAAAAAGGGGTAAAAACTCTTTATTATCAAAGAAGTTCTTCTGTTTCAAAAGAGATGATGGTAAACTTTGTTACCTGCACCGCTTGCGAAGCTTAAGATTCTCAAATAATAAACACTACATATTCAATTGAGCACGCTTTTACGGCGTGCTTTTTTATTTTAAATTTGTTTAAAGAATAACACTAAAAAAATAAGATATGAAATTCGGACAAGTAGAGGATCCTTCAAAGATAGATTTTACATTACCCAAAGATCACCCGTCAACCAAAGAAATTTTAAGCCATAATAAAAAAGGGCTCGAAAACATTTCCATCGGATGTGCCAAATGGAACAAAACCGATCTGAAAGGATTTTATCCTAAAGGGACAAAGGATGAATTGACGTATTACGCAACCCAGTTCAACTCTATCGAATTGAACGCGACGTTCTATGGAATGCCCACGCCTGATCAGGTACAGACCTGGAAAGAGAAAACGCCTGAAAATTTTAAATTCTTCCCTAAAATTACGAATACGGTTTCTCATTTCAGACGATTAATTGATGTTACTGAACCAGTAACTCAATTTGCTACTTCGGTGCTGAATTTTGATGAAAAGTTGGGAATGGTATTTCTTCAGCTTCATGATAACTTTAAACCTAAAGACTATGACAGACTGGAAAAATTCGTTAAGGACTGGCCGAAAGAAGTACCATTAGCTATTGAGCTAAGAAATACCGAATGGTTTACCGATGAAAATATTTTCAATACCACCTGCGAGCTTTTTGAAGCCAATAATATTACGAATATCATTGTAGATACGGCCGGCAGAAGAGATATGCTTCATATGCGCCTTACAACACCTACAGCGTTTATCCGTTATGTAGGAGCCAATGCAGAAAGTGATTATGACAGGTTGGATGGCTGGATGAAACGTCTTACAAAATGGAAAAAAGAAGGACTTCAAAATGTTTACTTTTTTGTACACCAAAATATTGAAAAAGCTTCACCTTTATTATCTGCCTATTTTATAAAAAAAATGAATGAAGAGTGGAAAACGGACCTTCACATCCCAAAAATGGCGACGGAAAGTACAGGCACATTATTTTAACAGCTGGTCTATTTTAACTTTACTCACTTTTTAGTGGAATATTTTTAACTGGAATTATATTTTAAATAAAAAAAATTAACCTTTTTTGCCGAAAAAAAAATTAGTCGCTAAAACCTTTTTCATATCATAAAAATTATTAATTTAAAAGTATGATAACTTTAATTAAATAATACTTTTAAAAACAACAAATATGGAAAAGGAAATATGCAAAATAAGCATCTCAACAAGCTTTCTTGGAGATGAGTATATTTTTTACGAAAACGACAAAATCAAAAGAGTTTATGATAACAACAGCTTAAGCTCCGATGTCACAGAATGGCTGGAACCTAAGCAAATCA
Organism: Chryseobacterium sp. 27AL; assembly: GCF_057815395.1. Classification (NCBI taxonomy): domain Bacteria; kingdom Pseudomonadati; phylum Bacteroidota; class Flavobacteriia; order Flavobacteriales; family Weeksellaceae; genus Chryseobacterium; species Chryseobacterium sp. 27AL. The sequence continues at coordinate 89,865 of NZ_JBYRIW010000007.1, forward strand.
GTAAACAAAACAAAGATAAAATTATCAGAAAATGTCCTGAAGAATTTAAGGAAAGAATAATGCTGATTTTAGATTATCCTTAATTTTTTAGTTCAATAAAGTTTTCATAAAATATCCGGCTTGCTTCGCAAGCCGGATATTTATTTTCTTCTCATCAGCAGCATAAGATTAAGAAATAAAAGAAGAAAATCGAGTGTCACCCAGATTCCTACCTTTATGTTCTCATAATTATAAGCTTCTATCTGCTTTTTAGCCAGATCTGAAAGCTTTACACTTTGATTGATATAATTCCTTGTTTCAATGATCTGGTCTATATTTTTATTAGGAAGTGCATGTTGTGAAAAATACACAAGATTTTTCCCTAAATAACCGACAATCCAGTATTCATCAGACTTATCCATTGTAAGATATTCAATCCTGTAATACTCAGGTCGTACTTTCCCGATGTGTTTTGTATCAATCACTTTACCTACCTCAGAATCGTTAAGCGTTATCACATAGAAATCAATTGGTTGAGGAAGTTTATTGATCACCTGCAACGCCAAAGAATTCTCTACAATTCCTACGGAACTTTTCTTAATAAACCAATACGTAAAAATAGAAATTGAAAATACGATACTGACAATACGGAACAATTTTGCCCATTCGGCTCCTTTCCCTCTTTTAATTTTAGACAAAAGAAGAGAGATTACCAAAGCCCAGAAGATAGCCAAAACAATGAATACCATACTGCAAAGATACTTATTTTAATAAGCTTTCAGCAGAAATATCAGCTGACGTTCCATTCTTTATAAAACTGATCGAGAAACTGCAGCATAAATTCATGTCTTTCAGCAGCAATTTCCTTTCCTTTCTGTGTATTCATGAGGTCTTTCAAAAGGAGAAGTTTTTCGTAGAAATGATTTACAGTTGTTCCATTCGACTTTTTATATTCCTCTTTCGACATATTCAGTTTGGGCTTAATTTCAGGATCATACATCAGATTATTTTTAAAACCTCCGAAATTGAATGTTCTGGCAATTCCGATTGCACCAATTGCATCAATCCTGTCGGCATCCTGAACGATCTTGAGCTCAACAGGAAGATGTTCAGGAGCTTCTGCCCTGTTTTTAAACGAAATATTTTTAATAATAAATAAAACTTTCTCAATAATATTTTCCGGGACGTCCTGGTTTTCCAGAAACTCACGTGAAACTTTAGGAGCAACCGTTTCATCACCATTGTGAAATTTCGGATCGGCTATATCATGAAGGAGCGCTCCCAATTCGACAACTTCAATATTGCATTGTTCCGTTTCGGCAATATTTTTAGACAGTTTCCAAACTCTTTCAATATGATACCAGTCGTGGCCGGCTTCGGCGCCTTTCAGCTTTTCTTTGACAAATTCTACGGTGTTTTCAATCAGATTCTTCATTTATATCAATTCATTTAAAATAATAATATTCCAGAGCTTTCTATTGTAGCTTCTAAAAAAGTTAACATGCCCGATCTCTCCTTTTTCGGATTCGGAAGTTTTGATCAATCTGTAAGTAGGCCTCAAATTAGGATAAGTATCATTGAGAAGACTCTTCACGCCTTTTTCGGTAAGCCATACATCATCTTCAGCCCTGATCACGAATGCTTTCTGTGTTAAAATTTCAGAATAATCATCGGTTTTTTCTAATAAACCGTTGGTTGATTTTCTGTTTAAAATTAAGGTTCTCCAGTCATATGCGCAATTTTTCGGAAGACTTTCTCCCAATCCAAACCATTGCGCCGGGAAATAGCCTAATAATGTTGTCATTACCGGTTGTGCGATCCCAAAGCCAAGATACGCTTCTATTTTTGTTCTGAATTTTAAATTTCCTACAAATGCATTCTGAGTTCCTACGAAGACAAATTCGTCAAAAATATCTGAGTCTTTATTCATTCCTAAAATTAAAGCACCGACAGAATGGCCAAGGCAGAATTTCTGATAATCATTAAAATTAATTTTAATATAGTCCGTTAATGCTTTATAATCTTTCGATCCCCAGATTCTCATAGAAGCTTTGAAACCTTTCATATTTTTCGGCTTTGAAAGTCCGATCCCACGATAATCGTAAGTAAGAACGGTAAATCCCTTTTCGGAAAAATATTTCGCAAAAGAAAAGTAAACATGCTGCTTAACCCCTGTTGCAGAATTGATAAGCAAAAGTTTATGATTGCTTTTTTCAGGCAAAAAAATATGAGCTGCGATCAAGAAAGAATCTTCTGTAGTAAGAACTAACTTTTCCATAGATAAAAGAAAAAATCCACTATAAAAGTGGAAATATTAGTTTAAATTTTGAGCTAAATCTTAAAACTTCGATATGTAACAAATAGTTTATGAAGTAAAATCCGATAATCTGGGAAGTCCTGTCTGAGAACCTTTTTTTGCAGAAACTCTTGCAGAAACTTCATTTCCGAATTTTACACAGTCATGAATATCATTATTATGACACAATGCAACGGAAAATCCCGTAGTGAAAGCATCTCCCATTCCCAATTTATAGATTGCACTGTCTTTGTCATTCCTGCAATATTTCATTTCGGTGCCATCGAAATATACGGTCGAATTGATGTCGTCACGCACAAAAACTTTATTAAAGTATTTTTTCAGAATCTCTTCTCTTTGATCTTCCCCAAAAAGAATATGCAGTTCGTTACTCTTTACGATAATAAAATCAAGATCTTCAATGATTTCATCTTTGAGCCGCTGAGCCGGTGATGCGTAAAGTCCAACTTTTCTGCCGTAATTTTTAGCTTTTTTAATGGTATACTCAACAACATCCATAGAAACTTCCAGCTGGAGAAGAACGAGATCTGCCGTCTGAAAATATCGGTCTGCAGATTCTACATGCTGTGTACTTAAATAATTATTCGCAGCCGGAACCACAACAATAGCCGAATTTCCAGCCGAAGTTGTCACATAAGCTGTACCACTTGCATCATGATCTGTTTCAAAAACGAAATCGACGTTCACATTTTCACTGATCATATTTCTCATGATCTGCTGTCCGAGCGGATCCATTCCCACACAACCGATAAAGTGCACACTGGCCCCCAATCTTGCAGCACCAACAGCCTGATTGGCTCCTTTTCCTCCAAAAAAACTTTCTGAAGTAGCAGCAATGACTGTTTCGTTTTTTCCGGGAAGCTTTCCGGTTTCCAGAATAAGATCTATTGATGAGCTTCCTACAACTACAATTTTCGGTTGTTCTGATGAGAAATTCATATTTTAATAATTTGTGTGTTGGTGTTGATTATGATGATGAATAACTTTAGCTGATTTCTATAAATTCAGTCACAATTTTTACCGGATCACTATTTTTATCATAAGCAATATAGCTTGCGTAAAATCCTTCACCATATCCGGTTTCAAAGGCAAAAATAGTTCCAGGATGATCTTCAGAAGGTTTTAAAAATGCATATTGATCAATCGCTCCGTTTTCATCAAAAAAATATTCGTGGAAAAACTCTTCGTAAATACCCATGAAATCTACTCCTTTACTGTGATATAATCTTTGCTCAAGATCATTAAGCGTATTTTGTGTATCCGTGTCCATGAAACATCCCATCCCACTTTCTACAGGATATCCGAAAACTTCTCCTTCCTCCAGCTCCTTTACATTTTGTCCTTCTGTCGTAGCAAGCTTCCAGTCAGCAATCGCTTCCTGACTGAAAATAATTTCTGCGTATGCTACACAATTGCTTTCCCTTTCTTTATGCACAAGAACTGAAAAATCTCCCTTAGGAAATTCGGTAGTAAAAGGTTTCATATCGTTTGTAATCAACGGATCACAAGCAACAAGCTTTCCGCTGGAAAGATAAATTTTACCCGCCTCAAAACTTTCAAGCAAAGGACTTTCTATGAAGTTTCTGGAGAATAGTTTTTTTATGTTTTCTAAATGTGTCATGTTATATTCAGGCTAAGATTAAGGTTCAGGCTAAGCGAGACTCAACCTTAACCTAAACCTTTTATTATAAACTTTTTAATTTCTCTTCTAAAATTGCAATCTTATCAAGTGCATCTTTTTGTTTTTTGCGCTCAACTTCTACGATTTCAGGTTTTGCATTGGCAACAAACTTTTCGTTGGAAAGCTTTTTGTCTACAGAGATTAAAAATCCTTTTAAGTATTTTAATTCTTCCTCAGTCTTCTTTTTTTCTTCTTCCAAATCAAGGTTTTCACTTAAAGGAATCGAAATTTCTGTCGCTCCTACCAAAAATGTGAAACTTGGCTTGTCGGTTTTTGTTTCGAAATGAATTTCTGAAACATTGGCCAGCTTTCTGATGACAGCTTCATTCGCAAAAGCTGTCGCATTGGTATAAATTTCAGCGACTTCTCTTGGCGAAATTCCTTTTGTCTGACGGTAATTTCTAACTCCGGAAATCAGTTCTGCTGCAGTTTCAAAGTTTTTAATAACTTCTTCATTAAAAGCTTCTGCTTTTTTCTGCTGAGCAATAACCAGTGCTTCTTCAGTATTCCTTTCAGAAATTGTCTGCCATAATTCCTCTGTTAAGAAAGGCATAAACGGATGAAGCAATTTCATTAATTCCTCAAAGAAATAAATGGTTTTATGATAAACTTCTTTAGAAATTCCTTCTCCATAATTTGGTTTAATGGCCTCTAAATACCAACCACAGAAATCATCCCAGATTAATTTATAAATCAAATGCAAGGCATCAGAAATTCTGAACTTTTCAAACTGATCGCTGATTTCAGCAATGGTTTTATTTAATTTATTTTCAAACCATTCGATTGTCTGATTTTCAGTATCATTTGCAGATTTATCTTCATGATTCCACATATTGATCAAGCGGAAAGCATTCCAGATCTTCGTCATGAAATTTCTTCCCTGCAACATTAAATCTTCATCAAAAAGAAGATCGTTTCCTGCCGCAGAACTTAACAAAATTCCGACACGAACGCCATCTGCTCCATATTTATCCATCAATTCAAGCGGATCCGGAGAATTTCCTAAAGATTTTGACATCTTTCTTCTCTGCTTATCTCTTACAATTCCTGTAAAATAGACATTTTTGAACGGAACCTCTTTTCGGTATTCCAAACCTGCCATGATCATTCTTGCTACCCAGAAGAAAATAATATCAGGACCCGTCACCAGATCTGAAGTTGGGTAATAATAGTTAATATCTTTATTTTCAGGATCAAGCAGTCCGTCGAAAACTGACATTGGCCACAACCATGATGAGAACCAGGTATCAAGCGCATCTTCGTCTTGTTTTAGGTTGCTGGTTGTAAGTTGATCGTTGTTGGTTTTTTGTTTTGCAAGTTTTAATGCTTCTTCAATGTTTTCTGCAACGACAAAGTCATTTTCTCCATCACCATAATAATAAGCAGGAATTTGCTGTCCCCACCAAAGCTGTCGGGAGATGTTCCAGTCGCGGATGTTTTCCATCCAGTGCTTGTAGGTATTTTTGAATTTTTCAGGATAAAATTTAACCTCATCATCCATTACAACATCCAAAGCTGGTTTTGCAATTTCAGACATTTTCAAGAACCATTGTACAGAAACTTTAGGTTCGATCACCGCACCCGTTCTTTCGGAAGTTCCCACTTTATTTACATAATCTTCTGCCTTTAACAAAAGATCTTTTTCTTCTAATTCTTTTGCGATCTGCTTTCTTACCTCAAATCTGTTTTTTCCGGCGTAATGTAACCCGTACTCATTAAGATTTCCGTCATCATCCAGAGCATCAATCATCTGAAGATTGTGCTTTTGCCCGATTTCGTAGTCATTAACATCGTGAGCCGGCGTAATTTTCAAGGCACCTGTTCCGAATTCAATATCCACATATTCATCTTCAATAATCGGAATTACTCTGTTTACAATCGGAACGATTACTTTTTTCCCCTTTAAATGAGCATATCTTTCATCATTAGGATTGATACAAATAGCAGTATCTCCGAAAATAGTTTCGGGACGGGTTGTCGCAACCGACAAATATTCGTCGGTATCTGAGCCTGTCGAAGATTCGATGGCATATTTCAGGAAATATAATTTTCCGTTTTGTTCTTTAAAGATTACTTCTTCGTCGGAAATATTGGTTTTTGCTTCCGGATCCCAGTTTACCATTCTGTAACCGCGATAGATCAATCCTTTATTATAAAGATCAACAAAAGATTTGATAACCTGCTGAGAAAGTTTTGGTTCCATGGTAAACCGCGTTCTGTCCCAGTCGCAAGAGCAACCCAGCTTTTTTAGCTGCTCCAGGATTGTTCCTCCGTATTTGTCGGTCCAGTCCCAGGCATGTTTTAAGAATTCTTCGCGGGTAATATCGGATTTATTGACTCCTTCAGACTTCAGTTTGGCAACAACCTTCGCTTCCGTAGCAATGGAGGCGTGGTCTGTCCCCGGAATCCAGCAGGCGTTGAATCCCTGCATTCTTGCACGGCGGACCAGAACATCCTGAATGGTATTATTCAGCATATGCCCCATGTGCAAAATCCCCGTAACGTTTGGTGGAGGGATGACAACAGTGTAAGGCGGCTTTTCATTCGGTTCTGAATGGAAATAGTTATTCTCCAACCAGTAATTGTACCACTTTTGTTCTGTTTCCTGTGGATTGTACTTTTCTGAAATCTGCATAAATTCTATTACTTTAATTTACAATTTGCAAAAATAGTCTAAAGAAAAAAAATTTTAAGTATGAATTAAAATAATTTTTAACTTTGTTTCTTAAAATTTATCTAACAACATATTTAATATTCAAGAATATGAAAAAATTAATCGCAGGAATTGCATTATTCGGAACATTCGCATTAGCATCTGCACAAACTATTACATTCGACAAAACTACTTTTGACTACGGTACAATCAAGCCTAGCTCAGATGGTACAAGATTTTTTACAGTAACGAATACAGGTGACAAGCCTCTTGTTCTTTCAAACGTAAAAGCATCTTGCGGATGTACAACCCCTGAATTTAAGACAGATCCTATTATGCCGGGAAAATCTGCTCAGATCAAGGTTGGATACAACACGGCTATCAATGGCGGATTCAACAAAATGATCGAAGTATTTTCTAATGACCCTGTTAACAGCAGAAGCGTAATTTACATCAAAGGAAATGTAGATCCAAATGCTCCGGATCCAAAACCATTAACTCCTGCAGAACTAAAAGCTAAAGCTAAGGCTGACAAAAAAGCTGCTAAAAATGCTAAAAAAGTTGCTGCCGCAAAGTAATTTCTACTCAAAAAATAAAGGAACCGTCTCATGGAGGCGGTTTTTTATTATATTTAAGTAACTGATTTAATCTTTAATTAAATAATATGGATATCAACTTTTCAGATGACTTTTTGATAAAGGGAAAATTTTCAATAAAAAAACATTCAACATCATATAACGGAAAACTAACGAAAGAAGAAGGCGAAAAGTTGCTTATTCTTGAAAAAGTAAAACTTCGTGAGCTTCAGGAAAGATTATATTCCGATGACAGTAAGTCACTTTTAGTGGTACTTCAGGCGATGGATGCCGCCGGAAAGGACAGCATGATCGAACATGTTTTCGGAGGGGTAAACCCGCAGGGATGTAATGTTGTAAGTTTTAAAACTCCGAGCTCAAGAGAATATTCACACGATTTCCTTTGGAGACATTACCTCGCTTTACCTAAAAAGGGAATGATCGGTATTTTTAACAGATCCCATTACGAAAGCGTATTGGTATGTAAAGTTCACCCCGAATATAATCTGAACGAAAAAACATGGAAATCCGTAAAAGATTTTGATGAAAAATTTTGGGAAAACCGGTATGAAAGCATCAGAAATTTTGAGAAGCACCTGACTACAAACGGAACAACCATCGTAAAAATATTTTTACACGTTTCTAAAGATGAGCAGAAGAAAAGACTTCTTGACAGAATTAATGAACAGGAAAAAAACTGGAAGTTTTCTGCTGCCGACCTGCCTGAAAGAGCACTTTTTGATAAATATATGGACTGTTACGAAACCGCCATCAACGAAACATCGAAAGATTATGCGCCCTGGTTTGTACTTCCGGCAGATGATAAATGGTTTGCAAGAGTAGCCGCCATTCAGATTATTATTGATGCGCTGGAGAAAATGAATCTTAAATATCCTGAACTTTCTGAAGAAGATAAAGCCGGATTAGAGGAAGCTAAAAAACAACTGGAAAGTGAATAAATTTGGATGGAAGACAGAAGCTGGAGGTTTAAAATTACTATGTTAAAAACTTCCCTCTTCAAGCTTCTAACTTCCAGCTTTTTAAAAAACCACGAGAAAATCTGTAAGCCGGATTTTGTTCTTCCGAAGAAGTGCCTGTTATTTATCTGTGTTTTACATTGCTGCAAAACTTTAGCTGATTACCCCTCGGCTTTCAGAGCGAGCAACTCCTATTTTCATTGCTGAAAAGAACCGATATACTTATCATTGCACCACAAAGAGTTTACCTGATTTCACTACAGCCGAACTGTACATCCTTTCTGTTGCACTTGTCCTACCCTCGCGGGTGACGGATGTTATCCGCTTTGCTGCTCTACGGTGTCCGGACTTTCCTACCCCTGCCGAAGCAGGAATCAACAAGCCGACTTTCTCGTGGGTGCAAAGATACAATTTAATGTAACAATTTAGCAATGTAACAATATAACAATGAAAAATTACGCTGACTTTAATAATTGCTAGATTGTTAAATTATTACATTATTAAATTGATATTTTCTTTATCTTCGTACCACTAAATTATACATCTGCATTGGCTTCAAAGGAAAAAGAATTTGCGCAGCTTATTAAAGATAATCAGGGTCTGATTATCAAGGTTTCGCGTCTTTATACGAATTCTTTGGAGGATGAAGAAGATCTTTTCCAGGAAATTGTTTTACAGTTATGGAGAAGTTACGACTCATTTAAAGGAAATTCCAAAATCTCTACGTGGATGTACCGTGTTGCCCTTAATACAGCCATTACCCTTTTCAGGAAAAAAAGCAAAAGCCTGCCTACCAACGAGCTGGACATCAATCATGCAGATTTTATTGAAGATGATGACGAAAAACAACAGCAGGTATCACTTTTGTATACTGTAATAAAAACGCTCCCGAACGTAGAAAGAGCGATCGTAATGATGTATCTGGATGATTTGCCTTACAAGGATATTGCAGAAAACCTCGGGATCACCGAAGTCAATGCTCGTGTGAAAATGAACAGATTAAAGAAAACCCTTAAAGAAAAGATGGAAAAATATGCCTGAATTTGATTTAGACAGCTTTAAGAAAACATGGCAGGAACAACCTGTTCAGCAGAAATACGACGATAATGAAATCCTTCAGATGCTCAACAGAAAATCACGAAATTATGTGAAATACATTTTCTGGATCAGCGTAGCAGAATTTTTACTGTTTTCGGTAATGGGGATATTTTATTTCTTTCAGACAGAAGAAGATAATGGTTTTCTGAATATTCTGGAAAAGCTGGGAGCGCAGAAGACGCCTGAAGTTGAAAGCAGTTTTGATACTATTTACTGGATATTAAAAGTATTAAGCATTAGCGTTACGGCTTATTTTGTTTATAAATTTTATTTGAATTACCGCAAAATAAGAATTGAAGAAAACCTTAAAGGATTGATTACAAGGATTATTAAATTCAAAAAAACCGTAAATGCTTTTATCTTAATCAGTATTCTTTTACTGGTGGCTTTTACTTCTATTTTTACCATTTTTATATTTTATTCTTTAAACTCACAGAACGTAGAGCCTAAAAACTCTGCGATGATAATATTTGTGGTAGGAGTTATTCTTACAACAGCATTTTCAGTATTGCTGATCTGGCTTTATTACAGGCTGGTATACGGAATTATTATGAGCAAGCTCGATAAAAACCTCAAACAGCTTAAGGAAATTGATTCTCAGGAAATGTAATTTAGAAAGCAGGAGTTTAAGATATAATTGTTAATTTTATTTTATCAAATCTCCACCTTATGCAAATATCCTATGTTCATGGCGCTTCTGACATTCCTTTGTTAGGAGAAACCATTGGAAATAATCTTAAAAGGACCGTAGAAAAATTCCCTAATAATGAAGCATTGGTCTGTGTGCACCAAGATTACCGCGCGACCTATCAGGAATTCTATAATCAGACCACTGCCGTCGCTAAAGCATTAATCTTTCTGGGTGCAAAGGCAGGCGACCGCATCGGAATCTGGTCGGCCAATCGCTATGAATGGGTACTTTTACAATATGCTACCGCAAGAATAGGAGCCATTCTCGTCAATATCAATCCTGCGTACCGGACCAGCGAGTTGATTTTCGTGATTAATCAATCGGAAATGTCACATATTTTTTCTTCGCTACATTTTAAATCAAGCGATTACAAGAATATGATCGCCGATGCCCGTGAATTTTGCTCAACTTTACAATCAGAGATTTTCTTTGACGACAATTGGGAGGACTTCCTTAATAACGGACAGCATATTTCAGACGATGTGCTGCACAGCTTCGAAGAACATGTACAGTTTGATGATCCGGTAAATATTCAATACACTTCCGGCACTACAGGATTTCCAAAAGGCGTTACGCTTTCTCATCATAATATTTTAAATAACGGATATTTTATAGGAATAAGGCTGAAATATTCTGACAAAGACAGGGTTTGTATTCCTGTACCATTCTATCACTGCTTCGGAATGGTAATCGGAAATATGTGCTGTACCGCGCATGGCGCCTGTATGGTGATTCCTAATGATAGTTTCGATCCTGAAATTACACTGAAAGTTGTTTCTGATGAAAAATGTACTTCCTTATATGGCGTTCCGACGATGTTTATTGCCGAACTGGCCGTAAAGAATTTTGATAGCTTTGATTTTTCCAGCCTGCGAACGGGTGTAATGGCCGGCTCAGTATGTCCGCCCGAAATTATGAAAAAGATGGAAAGCCTTATGAATATTAAAGAAATGAGCATCTGCTACGGAATGACGGAAACTTCTCCGGTTTCAACGCAGACTTTAATCGGGACACCTTTTGAGAAGCAGGTTCATACCGTGGGAACTGTTCAGGATCATCTGGAAATCAAGATCATTGATGAAAATGGAAAAACCGTTAAAAGAGGAGAACATGGTGAACTTTGCACCAGGGGATATTCGGTCATGCTTAAATACTGGAATGACCCGGAAAACACAAAGAAAGTTCTCGATGATTCCCGTTGGATGCACACGGGAGATCTTGCCACAATGGATGAAGAAGGATATATTACGATTTCAGGAAGAATAAAGGACCTGATTATCCGTGGAGGAGAGAACATTTCCCCTAAAGAAATTGAAGATTTTCTTTACACCTATCCCAATATTCTGGATGTTCAGATCATAGGAGTTCCTAGTGAGAAATTCGGAGAGGAAGTAATGGCTTGGGTAAAACTAAGAAAAGGTTTTACAGTACACGAAAAAGAGCTTGTAGATTACTGTCAGGGAAGGATAGCCCATTATAAAGTTCCGAAATTCTGGAAGTTTGTAGATGAATTTCCCATGACCATCTCAGGTAAAATAAGAAAAGTTGAAATGAGAGAAATCTCCATTAAAGAACTTGGTCTTGAGCATATTAAAGCTTAAATTGCATCCTAAGTTTCAGGCAAAACTTAAAGCCAATAGTAAAAAAGCACTTCGTTCTGAAGTGCTTTACTATATTTTAAAGTTCTTTTCTTAATCGTGCTACCGGAATATTGAGCTGTTCACGGTATTTGGCAATTGTTCTTCTGGCAATATTATATCCCTGCTCTTTCAGAATCACTACCAAAGCATCATCAGTAAGAGGCTTTCTTTTATTTTCCTTACTGATCACCTCCTGAAGATGAGTTTTAATCTCTTTTGTAGAAACTTCTTCCCCGTCATCATTCGTAAGACTGTCTGAAAACAGATCTTTAAGATAAACAATTCCGTTTGGTGTATCGGCATATTTACTTTTTACCACCCTTGAAATCGTAGAAATATCAAAGCCTGTGATATCTGCTACATCTTTCAGAATCATTGGTCTTAAAGACTTTTCATCTCCAGTAATAAAATAATCCTTCTGGAATTTTACAATTGCTGTGATCGTTTGCAATAAAGTATTCTGGCGCTGATTGATGGCATCAATATACCATTTTGCAGCATCAAGCTTCTGTTTAATGAATAAAGCAGCCTGCTTGTGTTCTGATGAGTTTTTATCGTGAGAATAGGTTGTCAGGATATCTTTATATTCTTCGGAAACCCTTAACGTTGGAGCGTTCTTACTGTTCAACATCGGAACAACCTGCCCGTCCTTTACCTGTATAACAAAATCCGGAATAATTTCCTGATTGATCGTAATGGTTTGTGTATCGAAGTTTCCTCCTACTTTAGGAGACAATTTTGAGATTTCATCCAGTGCATCCCTCAAATCCTCTTCCTCAATATCATATTTTTGAATGATTTTATTATAATGTTTGTTGGTAAGCGCATCAAACTGGTATCTCAGGATGTTGGCAGCAAGAGAAACAGCTTTGTCAGAGCTCACCTTTTTCTCAATCTGCAGGAGAAGACATTCCTGTAAGCCCCTCGCTCCCACTCCAGGTGGATCCAGTTTTTGGATATAATTTTCGAGAATATCTTCTACCTTTTCTTTTGTAGTATAAATTCCCTGGGAAAAAGCAAGATCATCCACAATCGATTTAATTTCCCTTCTCAGGTATCCGTCTGTATCAAGGTTTCCGATAAGGTATTCTGCGATTTTTTCGTCTTCTTCACTGATATTTACCAAATGGATTTGCTCAAGAAGATAATCGTAAAGAGACTGACCTTCTGTTAAAAGACTTTCATTATCAAATTCTTCGTCGTCGGGAGAATAGTTGCTGGAAGCTGTTTTATAGCTCGGCTCATCATCATAAAGATATTGGTCTACATCAAAATCTGTCTCAATGCTTTCTGTACCCTCAGCTTCATAGTTATCTTCCAGAGAGGAAAAATCATCCTCTTTAGATTCTTCTTTTACAATTTCCAATGCAGGATTTTCTTCTAACTCTCTTTCAAGTTCCTCTTCAAATTCCAACGTGTGAAGCTGAATCAGCTTCATCAACTGGATCTGCTGAGGTGCCAACTTTTGTCCTAATTTGAGTTGTAAGTGTTGTTTAAGCATATTACTAGATTGTGTTTTAACATAACATATTGTACGAATTTAGTAAAATATTTTGACAAAAATAAATTTTAGCACGATTTTTGCATTACACTGTGCATAATAAGCTATTTAAAAATAAACAGAAAAGCCCTGAAGTATTATTTTCAGGGCTTTTTCTTATATTCTAGACTTCGTGAATCAGGATTTCTTCTGTTGTCCCAGAATGCGAGAATTTCAATAACATCATCATTAATTCTATAATAAAGAGAAAAATTTTTATCAATCAATACATAGCGTACTCCTTCAATTTCTGATAAAGAACCAATGTTTGGATTCTTAGAAATGAGCCTTTCCTTCTTTTCGACCTCCATTCTTAATTTCCTGGAATATTTCTCAGAAGAATTATGGATATTCCAGAATTTTAAAGTATCAGCAAAAGAAAACAAAGCATTTCTTGTCCATTTTATTTGAAACATTGATCCAGAATTTTTTTAGCTTCCTGGTCGGTAACAAATTCTCCACGATCAGCCTGATCAATACCTTCAAGCAATTTTTTTTTCTGCCATTCTGTTAGATGCTCTTCTTTATTAATTTCAAAATTAATTTTCAATTCCTTTAAAAGAGCTGTAAGCAGATTAATTTGATTTTCATTATCCGTATGTATCGTAATAGTATTCATTTCCAAAATTTTAGTAAAGTTAATAAAAAAATCCCTCTGTATCATTCAGAAGGATTTTGATATTTTTAGAAAATAATATTTAGAATTCTGCATTCTTTGGCGTTCTCGGGAAAGGAATTACGTCTCTGATGTTCGTCATTCCCGTTACGAAAAGAACTAATCTTTCCAATCCTAAACCGAAACCGGCATGCGGTACAGAACCGAACTTTCTGGTATCCAAATACCACCAAAGCTCATGCTCATCAACATGCATATCTGCCATCTTCTGCTTTAGAACATCCAATCTGGCTTCTCTCTCAGAACCTCCGATGATTTCACCGATTCCAGGGAAAAGTACGTCCATCGCTGCAACAGTTTTACCATCTTCATTGAGTTTCATGTAGAAAGCTTTAATTTCCTTCGGATAATCAAACAAAACCACCGGGCTTTCAAAATGTTTTTCTACCAGATATCTTTCGTGCTCTGACTGAAGATCTGTTCCCCATTTTTCAACAGGATATACAAATTTTCCTTTTTTATTCTCTTTAGAGTTTAATAAAATCTCAATCGCTTCTGTATAAGACACTCTCTTGAAACGTTTGGAAACCACATTTTCAAGCTTTTCAATAAGACCTTCTTTCGCCTTTTCTTTTTCCGGTTTTGATTTTTGTTCTTCCGCAAAACGCTTGTCTAAGAAGTCTAGATCATCTTTACAGTTATCCAAAACATACTGAATCACATATTTCAGGAAATCTTCCGCAAGATCGATATTATCTTCAAGGTTATTGAAAGCAACTTCAGGTTCGATCATCCAGAATTCTGCAAGGTGTCTTGTGGTGTTCGAGTTCTCTGCACGGAAAGTTGGTCCAAATGTATAGATTCTTCCCAATCCCATCGCTGCCGTTTCTCCTTCAAGCTGTCCGGAAACCGTTAAGTTGGTCTTTTTACCGAAGAAATCCTGTGCAAAATCAATATCGCCCTGTTCGTCTCTCGGAATATTGTTTAAATCGAAATTTGTAACACCAAACATCTCCCCTGCTCCTTCCGCATCAGCTCCTGTTATGACAGGTGTATTGATGTAAAAAAACTGATTCTGGTTGAAGAACGAATGGATGGAAAAACTCACGGCATGACGCACTCTGAAAACCGCTCCGAATAAATTTGTTCTGAACCTTAAGTGAGCCTGCTCTCTTAAAGTTTCCAGTGAATGTTTTTTTGGCTGAAGAATCGTTTTATCTCTTTCTTCCGTAAAGTTGTCTCCTAAAACCGTAATTTTCTTAGCTAAAATTTCTACAGCCTGCCCTGCTCCCTGACTTTCAACGACTTCACCAACAATTTTCAGAGAAGATGCCGTACTGATTTTAGAAATGATTTCCTCATCAAAATTTTCAAAATCAACAACAATTTGCAAATTATTAATTGTAGAACCATCATTAAGAGCAATGAAACGATTGGCACGGAATGTTCTCACCCAGCCGTAAACCGTAATGTCATGATGTAATACTTTCTTGTAATCCTCAAGGATTTCCTTAATTGTCTGCTTTTTCATTTGTTGATTAAATTTTTGTATAAAAATTAATGAGTGCAAAGGTACAAAAAACGTTTTAAGACTTAAATAGTTATCCTCTTTTAATTTTATATTTATTGCCAGTAAACAGGGTATTGCATATAATCCAGAAAACCGTTTGTTTCGAAAAGTATATCGTAGCCCTGATCCGTTAAATAATAGTGACAGACTTTTACTTCATTATTTCTTTTCGGAAATGTTAATACCGCAGGGCACAATTTCGCCTTATCAACTTTCATAGCGAAGACTTCATAATCGTCATTTATTTTCTTCCTGCTGAAAATTCCTAATGATCTGTCATTTATAAATCTTGCGATCATAATATCCTTTATGGAATACGTAAAAAGCTCATATTTTATTCCTTCGTATTTTGCACAATTTTCATTCATCGTGGAAGAAATGGTGAGAGAATCTTTTGTAATATTTTTGATAACGCCTGATCTGTAACGTTTTCCATCATTAAATTCGAGATCATAAATTCCTTCCATTCTAATGGCAAATCCTTCTTTTGTGGGTTTCCAGCTTTTTGCAGGATCAATTATTTTTCCTTTTTTCTGAATAATTAAAACATATCCCGGTTCATATTTACAATCATAATATTTCTTATAATGTAATTCATAATCCAGACTATCTTCGACTGTTTTAAACTGCCCATTAATACCTATTCTAGATGCAACAAAAAGTAGAATGAGAATAATTTTCAATTTTAAAGTTTTCATAATTATTTTATTTTAAAATTTGGTTTAATTAAATAAAACTGTTTTCTTAATACTTTTCCCATTCCTGATCCTCCATGCATGGTAGGAACTCGGAACGTCATATTGCCATTTCGGGAGAATCAGGATAATAAGAATTACATCAATATGCGCGATAAATCCTAAAATAGCTGTAAGATAAAATGCCCATCCAGCTTCTTGGAATCCGATGAGATAGGTAAAAGCAATCAGCAAACTTATTCCCCACATTTTAGATAAAAAAGCATGGGTACAGGTTTCTTTTTTAAATTTCAGAATGCTTATGATGTAGCAAAGCGCTTCCATACTCAGGATTAAAAGAATGCCGATCCATTCATCTTTTATCAAGTCAGGGTTTAAAAAGTACACTGCAAATCCTAATGAAAGCCAGAAAATCAGGTCGGTCTGGCTGTCCAGCCTCCGCAATTTTTCAGAAGACACGCCAACTTTCCGGGCGATGATTCCGTCAAAAATATCAGTCAATAGTCCGAAATACATTAAACTTAAAATAAAAAATCCAGACACTTCTCCTTTGAAATAAGCTAATAAAATGATAATCGGAGCAAGAATAAATCTTATAGCAATTAAAATATAGGGTATAGTTTTCATGGTTCTAAAAATTAATAATTGGTAAACTTCTTTTTCCATTTTTATTCCACAAGCCGATTTGCAGCCCTTTCAATTTTTCAGACTTATTGATAAGACCTATCTGCATGCCTTTTCCATCCTTGTTGGAATTATATCCTCCAATTTGTATCCCCCGCATTATTTCTGCATGATTAAAAATCGAAATACTCACACCATTCAATTTTTTGGAATGAACACCTAAAGTTGAGACAAAAAAACCGTTTCCTGCTTCAATATAAGTAGTAAAAAAAGTTCCTGAAATGCCATTCATTGTATGCCCGTAATTATAAAGAGAAAGGGTGAGTCCATTATGACTGATGCCTTTTAAATAGCCTGCCGCTGAAATATTAAGTCCGTTAATCTTTATAAATTCTGTATCCTGATCTTTTTCCGGATCGTACAACATCCAAAATAAAATACCTAACGGGTTAACCTCTATATTTAAGCCATTTACTTTTTGAAGTAGTTCGGTATCTTGCTTTTTAACAATGTATTTTGAATCAAAACCTAACCCAAAAGCCAAACCATTTACTTTATCTGTTTTTTTATTTAAAGGAGTTAAAGCGATTAATTTTGCGTTTTGTATCTTCAAAGTATCCTCCTGTGCTTTAATAAAATTAATTATTAAAAGGCTCATTATTAATAAAATCCGTATTTTCATAATTCATTATTTAAAAATTGATGATTCAAAATTATTAGCAGAAACTGCGCAAATGAATGCGGAAAAAATTAAAATAAATTTCTAAATTTGTGAAAATCGCAAAACATGCATCAGGAACTTTTACTCAGGCAGATTCGGAGAAAGATTGGTGATAAGTCTCTTAATGACGAAATTTCAAATATTCTTAATATAAGTTATGACGCTGCTCACCGGAGAACTTCCCTGAAAGCGAAATTCAGTTTTGAGGAAGCTCTAGAACTGGCAAAATATTTTCAGATTTCATTAGATCAGTTCCAGGCTTCTGATCATCAAATCGTTGTGAGAAAAACTTCTGCTGTAGCTAAAACTGAGGATTTGGAATCTTTCTTTAAAAACAACCTTCATGTTTTCGAAAATCTTCCCCTCAGCGATGAAATGACAATCTATTATTCAGCGAAAGACATTCCGTTTTTTTATACGCTTTCCGATACATTGCTTTCCCGTTTTAAAATTTATGTCTGGATGAATCTGCTGAATGCCAAACAGGTTTTCGTCCCTTTCCTGCAATTCTCTTCTCCAAATTTCCACCTAAATACTAAAGAGCTAAGAAAAAAATATGAAGAACAAAATGTGATTGAATTATGGAACGACATGACGGTTTCTAGTATTTTACAGCAGATTATTTACTATTACGAAACCGGCCTTCTGAAAAATCATGAAGCACAGATCATCCTAAAAGAACTGAAGGAATTAATAGAATATATTGAACAGAAAACAGAAAGCAATCCAAAATTTCATTTATATGAAAATGAACTAATGCATCTTTCGAATGACATTTTCTTCCATCACCCGCAGCAATCTCTTTTTGCGATTCCTACTAATATGTTTGGATATATTTTAATTAACGATGAAAAAACCTGTAAAGAAACACAGAATTACTTTGAGCATCAGATCAAAAATTCAAAGTCACTGAATACTTCCGGCAATCGGGACCGGAAAATATTTTTCAATAAAATGTATGTACAGATTGAAAGGATATATGAAAAAGTGAATCGTTAAAAGTGAATTCCTTTATGTGAAAAAATTATTCATCCTTTTTGGAAGGAACCAGAAAAACATCGATAAGACCTTCAGGCAGCTGCATTTTGATGAATCTTTCTTCTCTGTTCACTTCAAGAATCCAGTCTTTGATCATAGGTATCACGACTTCTTTTCCGTCGAGATTGGTAATAAAGTACGTTTGTGCAGTCTGATCATTTACAGATCTGATTACACCACAGTCGTTATCATTTTCATCAACAATATTGTAGCCGATGATTTCATGATAATAGAACTGTTTTCCTGAAAGTTTAGGTAATGTGGATAACGGCAAATAGACATTTTTGCCTAAAGACTGATCTACCAAAGCTTCGGTAGAATTTTTAAATAAGATATTGAGCGCATCAGATTTGCTCCAGGTTGTTTTTGCAATAAAAAAAGGAACCAATAATCCGTTGATTTCAACGAATATTGATTCCAGTTTATTGTAAAGCTCGGGTTGATCGGTATCCAGTTTAAGGATTACGTTTCCCGCAAGTCCGTGTCTGCGTGTGATTTTTCCTAATAAATAGCAATCTTCTTTACGCATACAGGGCTTTCTTATGCTTCAGTGTTTTCTTCTGTAGATTCAGCAGCAGCTTCTCCTTCAGCAGTATTTTCTTCAGCAGGTACGTTAGCAGCTTCTTCAGCAGCCTTAGCATCAGCTTCAGCCTGTGCAGCAGCGATTCTTGCTTCGTTTACTTTAGCTTCAGCTTCTAAAGCAGCTTTTCTTGCATCAGCCTGTGCTTTAGACAAACCTTCAACTTTACCTTGAACCTTAGCTTCTTTAGCTTCTACCCAAGCATTGAATCTTTTTTCAGCTTCAGCCTCATCAAAAGCTCCTTTAGCAACACCACCTTGTAAGTGTTTTTTGTAAAGAGCACCTTTGTAAGAAAGAATAGCTCTTGCCGTATCAGTTGGCTGAGCACCGTTGTTTAACCACTTTACAGCAGA
Organism: Chryseobacterium sp. 27AL; assembly: GCF_057815395.1. Taxonomy (NCBI): domain Bacteria; kingdom Pseudomonadati; phylum Bacteroidota; class Flavobacteriia; order Flavobacteriales; family Weeksellaceae; genus Chryseobacterium; species Chryseobacterium sp. 27AL. Next base: position 109,213 of record NZ_JBYRIW010000007.1, read on the forward strand.
ATCAACATTTAAATCGATTGTTGCAGGGTTAGTAATTGGGTTGTAAGTTCCTAACTTCTCGATGAATTTACCATCTCTTCTAGCTCTAGAATCTGCAACCACGATGTGGAAGAAAGGTTTTCCTTTTTTACCGTGTCTTTGTAATCTGATTTTTACTGACATAATGTTTGAATTTTAAGGGAGCTCGTCCCAGTTAAATATTTTAAGAGTGCAAAGATACATAAATTTTTAAAATCCAATATAGGTAACACGATAATTTTAAGATTATTTTTTTACGATCTTATATAATAGTGAGTTTTTATTCTGATAGTTTATCCTTAGATAATAAATCCCAGCGGTCCAACCCCTGCAATCTATTTTATCAGATAAGTCACTGCTTTGAATTGATTTAATTCTTTTTCCCGAAGCATCCATTATTAAGATTTCTTTCATATTATCCTGACTGTCAATGGTGAGAAAATCCGTAACTGGATTAGGATAGACAGCAGGTTTTTCAAAAGAGCCAGACAGATCGCGAGTTCCCAATAAAGTATTGTACTCAATAACGTAATACAATGTATTATCCTGAGACACATCATTCCATTGCCCTGCTACTCCAAAAGGCCAATCAGTAAGAGCAAGGCCTAAAGCATGTTGGAAAAAATTAAAATTATCAGGCTCATCTCCCCAATTATTATAAAGCCCTCCGACAGGACTTCCCGTGTAATCACCTTGCCAGAATTCCGCTCCTGTTGCGTCATTATTTCCATCCCAGATCCACGTTCCTTCAACGGCCATATCATTTCCTCCCAACCATACATAAGAAGCCCCTCCACCATCCGGAGCCATAGTATTACTGTTGATAATGCCGGCATTCTGAACTCCTGAAAAAACAGCATTTTGTTCGTTCTGGTCATTGATTTCGGCCAGAAAGCCTCCTTTTTCCACGGCACAAGCCGCAGCATCAATCCAATTCTTTTTTTCTTTAACGACCTGATACGTTTTCCCGTTATAGTTAAAAGAATACACATTTGCAGGGTTGGCACATTGACCGTTAATCTGAATATAGCCAACACCTAACAGAATAGCAGATACTGCTTTAAGAAGTAATAATTTTTTTTTCATACAATTGCTTTTAATTTTTGAAATTACATAATTATTTTTTACCGGCAAAAAAACAGATCTGCCTCATAATGAATCAGATCTGATATTTTTCTTTAATTTAGAATTGATGAAAAAAAATTATAAAACAAAATGAAAATATGCTTTATTTTTTTTAATTAAACTAAATCAATTATATAAATTTATTTTTTTCTTTATATCATATTTCCCATATAAAACAATCCCAGACACTTCTGGTTTTCTTCGATCGTTAAAGAATTTTTGAGGTGATCTACAATTTTAGGAGAACTCCAGTAACAGCCGATTTCGTTGGCCGTACAGGTAAGATACATATTCTGAACCGCCATGGAAACAGCAGCAATTTCTTCCCATTCCGGAACCATTCCGCTGAAATTAACCACAATAGAAATCACAGCATCCGCTTTATTGATTTTAAAACCAATATCATTGTATTTCTTTTCTAAAAAGAGCTGTTCCGGCTGGGTTGATTTGTAAATAGCCTGCATTTCTGAGGCTAATTTTGATTTTTCCTCACCTTTGAATATTTTAAAACGCCAGGGTTTTGTACGCTTGTGGTTGGGTGCAAAGGCTGCCGAATTTACAATTTCATCTATAACTTCCTGAGAAATTTCAGTATCTGTATAATCTTTAGGGAAAATGCTTCTTCTTTGCGCTATGATTTCTTTTAAAACTTCTGATTTATTCATAACAACAAATTTACAATATGTTCCCTGATACTTTATTTATGTTTTACTTATTTTTTAATTATTCAACAACAATCTCCTTTTCCTGTAAGCCATTATATTACTTGTAAAGAAAGTTATAAGTATCACAACACCAAGAAACAGAGAAAACCAGCGGGTGAATACATTTGCATTGGCAGGCCCCAACAGCTGAAGGCTGATGAAACAAATTGCATAAATGCTTCCTGAAATGATCCAGAGACGATCCGGATCGGAATACTGTTCTACTAAATATGATTTATTATAGCTGAGTAATGGCAAAATCTTATGCTTATCCCAAATCAGCAGTACAAGAATAGCGATCATCATCAAAGAAGTAATAATCCATGTACCCTGAAAAGACAAACTAAGTGTAATAATCCAAATATTGCTCAAAATTGCCAGAAACATAAGCGCTCCTAAAGTTGCGAAACGCTGGGTCATCAGCAATATTCCTGCGATCACTTGTGTAAGCCCGAGAAAATTCCAGTAAAATCCCGATTGGTATAAAGCTTCAAAAAAATAACCGATAGGCTCTGAAGTGGAAACCCTTGTAAATCTCTCTCCCATGACCTTCACAAGTCCGGAAGGAAAAAAGGCAAAACCCACAAGATAACGTAAATGAATAATAATCCATTGATTGAAAGTGTTTGTTCTTAGTCTTTCGAATTTCATAATAATAGTTTATGTTATATAATATGTATTGCAAGGTACTAAATAAAAATAAAACTCCAATAAAATTGAAGTTATTTTTTTTGGATAATGAAATTAAATGACTTCTATAATCTTCTGGTGAATCTTATTTAAGGTAAATTCATCACCAGGTTTCATGCCCATCATCTTTTTTGCCATAGGGCTTTCAGCGGAAATCGCATAAAATCTGTCGCCTTCAAAAAAGAATTCTCCCAAAGAAACGGAAATGTAAAACCTTGCTTTATTGGTGATAACCAAAGAACCGAGCTGAACCCTTTCCGTGGAATTGTTCAGGACTTTGGCCATATTTCTTCTAAGATCATTTAAGGCTCCTAACTGACGTTGCATCTGGTAAATTTCTTCCTGCATTTCCTCACGCATGCTGTCATATTTCGGAGTTTTTTTAATATCGCGGCTTGCTTCTAAAGTAAATTCGATAAAGTTTTTTAGCCTTTCTATTTTTTCGGCAATCACGGTTTTTACATAATCTCTTATGTTATTTTTCTCAAATACTGTCTTCTCCATACATCTAATCTTTATATAAAGATAATATTTTTTACATAATTCATACTTTTGAATATGTTAAAAACTTGTAATAAGTGCCTATGCGATTATGAATTAGCAGATGTTTTTATAGACATATTTTGAAATTCCATACGCTTAAAAAAGCCCTGCAGAAGTTTTGCAGGGCTTTAGTTTTATTTTTCAACTAAGTTTTTAAGATTAGTAAGACCTTCTTCATAAGATTTCCGCATCTGATAATCCATCATTGGTCTCATTATTTTCATCATGGCGTCTTGTTCCGTGTCCATCGTCCAGGTTACTTTTGTAGCATTTCCTTCAGGAGAAAGTGTAATTTCGGAAGTGGCCTGCCCGTCAAAAGGCCTTTTAAAAATCATTTCTGTTTTCTGTTTTTGGTTTGTTACCAGATCTTTGATTTCCTGACAACCTGCTCCTGCGTCATCATTTTTACTGTCCCAACAGTATTTATCACCGATTTCACCGCTGTTTCCCGAATACGTAATTTTCATATTCGAATCCAGCTTCATCCATGGATTCCATTGATTAAAAGCTTTCATAGAACTTATCTGTTGCCAGACTTTTTCTTTCGGAGCTTTAACAACCATAGATTTTTCATAGTGATAATTACCGCCAAAAGCAATTATGGCAATTACTGCGTATACTACAAGGAGAAGAATAATGACACCTAGAATTTTTAAAATTGTTTTCATAGCCATATTATTTAAGATTAATTTTTTTTCAGTGATAGTGTTTGAAATAGCTGTTAAAAATAATCAATTCACCATAATCTCCACTTCGCATATGACAAGATTTATCAACTACCGTAATTCTGTCACATCTTCTTATTCAGGCATCATTTTTGAGCAATTTTGCTGTCGATTCAAGAGAATCATTAAATTTACAAGAATTAAAATTTTGAACATGAATATTTTAACAGAAAAGTTTAATACACCATATCATTCAGCACCTTTTAATCAAATTAAAAATGAAGATTATCTTCCTGCCTTCAGGGAATTAATTAAAAAATCAGAAGAAGAAATTGATGGCATTGTCAGTAACCCTGAAGAGCCAACTTTTGAAAACGTAATTGAAACACTGGCTTATTCTGGTGAGCAACTGGACGTGGTTTCCAATATATTTTTCAATTTAAATTCAGCAGAAACAAGTGATGAATTACAACAAATCGCTCAGGAAGTTTCGCCGATTCTGACTGAATATTCTTCAAAAATTTCTCAAAATGAAGCTTTATTTAAAAAAATTAAAAAAGTTTACGACGAAAAAGAGAAATACAATCTAAACGACGAACAACAAATGCTTTTAAATGAGACGTATAAAGGTTTTGTAAGAAGCGGGGCCTTGCTCAATGAGGAAGACAAAGAAAAACTGAAAAAAATCAGTATGGAGCTGTCTGTAAAATCCCTACAGTTCGGGCAAAATGTGCTGGCTTCCACCAACAGTTATTTCAAACATATCACCAACAGAGAAGATCTCGCAGGAATTCCTGATGCTATCATGGAACAATATGCCGAAGAAGCAAAAGAAAGAAATCTTGAAGGCTGGGTAGTTACCCTGCAGTATCCGAGCTATATTCCTTTTATGACGTACGCAGAAAATCGTGAATTAAGGAAAGAGCTGGCATTAGCCAATGGAAAGAAATCTTTTGATGGTGGCGAGTTTGATAATCAGAATTTAATTAAGGAACTTCTTACTTTAAAGCAGCAAAAGGCAGAATTATTAGGTTATAAAAACTATGCAGATTATGTTCTGGAAGAAAGAATGGCTAAATCTCCAACAAAAGTTATTGATTTTCTAAATGAACTTTTAACCAAAGCAAAACCTTATGCCGACAAAGAAATCGAAGAATTAAAATCATTAGCAAAAGCAGACGGAATCGATGAAATTCAGGCGTATGACCATGCTTTTTATGCCGAAAAACTCCGTAAAGCTAAATTTGATCTCAATGATGAAGAATTAAGGCCTTATTTCCCATTAAATCAGGTTCAGGATGCTGTTTTTGGCTTGGCAAACAAGCTTTTCGGACTTACTTTCGTGGAAAGAAATGACATCCCAAAATATCATGAAGACGTAAAAGTGTATGAGGTTTTTGAGGCAGGAGGCACAAAGTCAGAAGATGGAAGTACCCATCCTGAAAAAAATTTCAAAGCTTTACTTTATGTAGATTATTTTCCGCGAAAAGGCAAAAGAGCCGGTGCATGGATGACAAGCTATAAAAACCAGTATCAGAAGAACGGAGAAAATTCCCGTCCGCATATTTCTATTGTTTGTAATTTTACCAAACCAACGAAAGATACGCCAAGTTTACTGACGTTCCAGGAGGTGACCACTTTATTCCACGAGTTTGGTCATGCTCTTCACGGAATGCTCGCCAATACACTCTATCCGACCCTTTCCGGAACTTCTGTAAAATGGGATTTTGTGGAACTACCATCACAATTCCTTGAAAATTTCTGCTATGAACCGGAATTTCTAAAAACTTTTGCCAAGCATTATAAAACCGGTGAAGTTCTTCCCGATGAAAAAATCGAGAAAATAGCACAATCGAAAAACTTTATGGAAGGCTATCAGACCTTGCGACAGCTTGGTTTCGGATTACTGGATATGAATTACCATACGAAAGTTGAAGAACTGGAGAATAAGACTGTTAAGGAGTTTGAAGATGAGTATACAAAAGCAACTCAACTTTACCCTACAAATCCTAAAACGGCGATGAGCCCAAGCTTTTCGCATATTTTCCAGGGTGGATATTCTGCGGGATATTATTCTTACAAATGGGCGGAAGTTCTGGATGCTGACGCTTTTCAGTATTTTAAAGAAAATGGAATTTTCAATCCTGACATTACCGCAAAATATAAAATCCTGCTTTCTTCGGGCGGAACAAAAGATCCGATGGAGCTGTACAAAAGCTTTAGAGGAAGCGAACCGAAAGTGGAAAGTTTGCTTAAACGAGCTTTTGGATAATCATTTTAATAAAATCAGACTGATAATAGGGACATAATTGTTTCCGTTATCAGTCTTCAATTTGCATGTAGTTGTAAATTATTAGATAATGGTTAAAAGTCAGGAATATTAGTTATTAACTTCATTTTATTTTCATTACCTTTAATAAAATCAAAAAACAAGGTACTGCACAATATTATGAAAGATCAACTATATTTTATAAAAACAGATCCTGTCAGCGCAAAGATCAATCTTTATAATAAACTCTGCTACGAAGAAAACGGAATGCTTCCTTACCTTGAAGATGACAAAAAAGCAAGTCTTGAGATCATAAAAAGAAAGGCACTTGATAATATTGAGAACTTTTCTAAGGAAGAATTTGTCGGCATTTTTAATTGGTTTAATACCAAATACAATTCCGATCCCGAAGAGCTGGAAACTCAGCTTTTCATCCATGGAATTGATATATTTTACGATATTTCAAATCCGCTATGTATTGAAAATTTCCAACACATTCTTTCAGGATATGAAGATTATTTACAAAGTAAACTTTCTTTCAAAATCAATTCCGAAGCTTTCAACCATTTTTTGATTTATGCCATCTTTTTTACGGGAATGGCAAATCCTGAAGAAAAATATCTGTTCAATTTTTTAAAGCAAGACCACAATGTGCTCTACTCGCTGGCAGAAAAAGGGTATAGTGAAAAAAGATATGGAATTTCTTTACAACCGGAAATGTATCAGTACTTTTCAGATCTTTATGATTGTACAAAGTTTTATAAAGGATCGGTAATTACCATTTAGATACCCTTAATGCTCTAATATAAACATTAAATATCTGAGGATGTAAATTAAAAGTCAAAAAAACGATCACTTTTTTTAAGCGATCGTTTTCTATTTTAGAATATAAAATTATAAGGCAATTTCTTTTTCTGAGACCATACTATTTCTCGCTCTGGCCAGCATCGGAATGGAGATAAGTCCCATCGTCAACATGATAATGATCTGCAACGGCAATGAAATAAAAGAATAGGTTAATCCTATTTCTCCTCCTAACGCGCCGCTCTTACCCATGGAAATGAATAATGCCATAAAACCATATTTCATCGCAAGATTGAAAGCACCGATTCCGCCACTTGCCGGGATGATCATTCCGAGGGTTCCTACCACAAGAATTAAAAATCCGTCATCAAAAGTAAAATCTGAAGTTTCCGGTAGTGCAAAACATACAAGGTAGGCTGCAAAATAATATGAAACCCAGATTCCAATAGTATAAATAATAAATTTTCCTTTTTGCTTTAATTTAAATATGGAAGTCAAACCTTCAAAAACCCCATCAATAAATCTGATGATCTTATCTAAAACAGGAATATTTGCCAATCTTTTTTTAAAAACAAAAAATAAAACCGTTCCGACAATCAGAATTCCCAGAATGATTAAAATTTTATCAGGGTTAAATTCTATTCCTGAATTTTTATAAAAAGAATAAATAGCTTCTCCTTTAAATAATAAAGTCAGCCCCAGAAATGCCACCATACAAACCAGATCCACTACCCTTTCCAGAATAATAGTCCCGAAAGACTGATCTACAGGAACTTTCTCTACACCGTATAAAGCTGTTGCTCTTGCGACTTCACCACTTCTGGGAATGGTAAGGTTCATTAAATATCCAAAAGAAATAGACCACAACGAGTTGGAATTTGAGATTGTATGTCCCATGGGCTCCAGCATCAGATTCCAGCGTATTGCCCTGAACCAGTAAGCCGCGATCCCGAAGCATGCTGCTAATAAAACCCACCAGTAGTTTGCTTTTGAGATAGACTTCTGGAATGATTCATAATCAAAATCTTTCAGGGCAAGCCATAAAAAAAAGCCTGCAAAAGCAAGCGAAATTACTATTGTAAGAATTGATTTTAAAGGGCTCTTTGTATTTTTCTCCATCAGTTTAGGTCAAAAGATTGGTCTTTTCATCCGGGAAAACAATTTTAGGCTGAAAATCTTTGGCTTCTTCAGGAGTCATTTGCGCATAAGCAATGATGATAATGATGTCGTCTCTCTGCACTTTTCTTGCGGCAGGACCGTTGAGACAAACTTCGCCTGATTTTCTTTTACCTTTGATCACATACGTATCAAAACGCTCACCATTATTTACATTTACGATATATACTCTTTCTCCTACGACAAGACCAGCTGCTTCAATAAGATCTTCATCTATGGTAATACTTCCGATATAATTAAGGTCAGAAGCCGTAACTCTCACCCTGTGAATCTTAGACTTAAAAACTTCTATTAACATACTGCAAATTTATTAATAAAAATCAATAAAACGATTTTTTAGACTTATTTTAAAACTGTCAGAGCCACAGCATTTTAATTTTTTTAAATATAATTTTTGGAGTTTTTAATTGTAAAATCAGTAAATATATCCGAAAACTGTTAATACTTTAGTTAAAATTTAGGATTTAATAAATACAGAAAATAATATCAAGATTCTCATAAAGTCAATATACATAAGCATTTGGCATGATTTTAGTAACGTGTAACGTACATTTTACGTAAAAAAACGAATTATCATATTTTAATCATTTTCACGTAAAAACAAAAAAATTATTTATTTTTTTATAAAAAAATTGCACATATAGAAAATAGTATTATATTTGCTATTATTACGAACTAACTTTAATATTAGAAAAATTATGAACAAGTCTGAATTAATCGACGCAATCTCAAAAGATGCAGGTATCACTAAAGTTGCAGCCAAAGCTGCTTTAGAATCATTCATCAATAACGTAATGACTACTTTAAAGAAAAAAGACGGAAAAGTTTCTTTAGTAGGATTCGGTACTTTCTCAGTAGCAGAAAGAGCTGCAAGACAAGGTATTAACCCTGCAACTAAAAAACCAATCAAAATTGCCGCTAAAAAAGTTGCTAAATTCAAAGCAGGAGCTGACCTTTCAAACGCAGTTTCAGGAGCTAAGAAAAAATAATCATTCAGATTAAGTAAAAAAGCAACCTCATCATGTGATGAGGTTTTTTTGTGGAAAATGGCTTTGAAGGCTTTATGATACCTAAGGTGCCAGCCTCGAAATTTTCCAGTCGAGATTGTCAATTAATTCATAGATAATCCGGTCGTGCAAACGGTTGGGCCTTCCCTGCCAAAATTCTATTTCATACGGTTTTGCAATATATCCGCCCCAGTTTTCCGGTCTTGGAATTTCTTCTGCATTCTCATATTCTTTTTCAAGCTCCTTTAGTTTTTCTTCCAAAAAAAAACGATCCGGAATTACCTGACTTTGTGGTGAGACCACCGCTCCAAGCTGGCTTCCTTTCGGCCTTGAATGAAAATATCCGTCACTCAGGTTCTCAGCAACACGTTCAAGATTTGCCTTAATAATGATTTGCCTTTCAAGATTTGGCCAGAAAAAATGCAGACATGCCTTATGTGTATTCTCAATTGCCTTTCCTTTTCTGCTGTCGTAATTGGTATAAAAAATAAATCCTTCGTATGTATATGCCTTCAGCAGCACCATTCTCGTACGCGGACAGCCATCTGATTCTATTGTCGAAACCGCCATTGCATTAGCCTCAGAAATACTGGGATTATCGCTCGCTTCGATGAACCAGTCTCGAAATTGCTCAATGGGATTTTGTTTTATCTCACTTTCAATAAGTTGGGATCTCTCGTACACTTTTCTTTTATCGTGCAGGTTTTCCATAAATATTTTTTATTAAATTTGAGTATGAATTACTCCTACAAAGGTAAAATATTAATTTCCACACCTGACATTTCCGGTGATATTTTTTCCCGATCGGTAGTATTGGTTATTGAACATAACGAACAGGGTGCATTCGGCTTAATCTTAAATAAAAAAAACAGCCAGATGAGCGACAAATTCAAAGACCTGTTTGAATTTAAGATTGAAGTTTACGATGGAGGTCCCGTGGAAAATGATAAGGTTTTCTTTATCGTTAAAGGGAAAAAAGTAACGGAAACTTTTGTAGAAATTACTCCTGAATTTTATCTGACAGAAGATATTGAAAATATTATCAGCGCCATTTTAAACAGCGAACTGAATATCAATGATGTAAAAATATTTTCAGGTTATTCAGGATGGACATCAATGCAGCTCGACAGCGAGATACAGCGAAAAATGTGGACCGTAGTTGACGTCTATAATCTTGACTACACTTTGCCGAACGATCAGACGCTTTGGAAATCTATCATGCAGAATCTGGGAGGCGAATACTTACTTTGGGCAAATTCCCCTGAAGATATCTCACTCAACTAGAAAAGGTTACAATTCATTCTTTACAATTTAACAAATTTTTGGGAATACGTTAACCAATTTTAAGCAAATAATTTCCGTTATTTGCTTAACCAAAAACTCAGCCGATATGAAAGGAATCAAACTACTCGCTATATCAGTATTTTCTGCTGCTTTTCTATCTTTCACTCCTGAAAACAAAAAAATAATTATCATCGATGCCGGCCACGGTGGTAACGACATGGGCACTAACAGAGATGGCATCTACGAAAAAGATGTTGTTCTTAATATCGCTAAGGAAATTCGGGAATTCAATAGTGTACAGGATAAATACGAAGTTATTTTAACGAGAGATAATGACACCTATTTCCAACTGGCTGACAGAAGCGCCCTGATCAACAAATTAAATCCTGAAATAGTGGTTTCTCTTCACATGAACAGCAGTCCGCATCAGGAATCTGTAAGATTTGGAAAGGAAGTTTACACTCAAAGTACGGAAGCATCAAAAAAACTGGCTCAGCAAATTTCTCAAAAACTTAATCCTTGTGAAATTGCGGGAGAAAAAAACCTTCACATTTTAAGAGAATCTAAAGCACCTACTGTTCTTGTAGAGCTGGGCTTTATGAACAATACAAAAGACAGAGAGTATTTAACCAGCAAAAACGGCCAAAAAGAAATTGCTCAAAAATTCATTGAAGTTTTTAATGAATACTAAATAAGAAACAATTCTGATAATTTCGGAATAAAACCCGGTAAAGGACTTTGAAAATTTTTTGTTGTTTACCGGGTTTGTCAATTTTAAAAGCTGTTTTTCCAGGCCTCTACCAATCCTGAGAACTTTGCACTTCCAAAAGTTTTATTTCTTATTTTACCTACCAAAAAAATCCCCTTTTCATCAGATATCAAAAGAATTTCTTCAGCCTTCTGAGATTCAAATGCAATAATTTCATGCTCCTGAATATCGGCAAGATTATTTTTATGTAAAAAGGTAACAAAGTTTTCCATCAAAGGCGAGATGTATGCTCCTTCGGTTTGTTTCGGTATTTTAATCATATCCCCTTCCAGAAATAAAAGATTACCGGATATCGCCCTTGCAATTCTTTTGTTCGGATTTAGGAAAATTACGTCATCAAGATCATTCTCCTGCGCGTAAATTTCACCGTAAATATTTTCCGGACTGTGGACACGGATATTGCTCAGAAGATTGTTATTAACGCTAATTTCTTTGATTAAATCCAGTTCCAGCAGTCTTTCATGGATTGATAAAACATCACTCATTTCCTTAACTTCATAATAATATGATACGGAAGATTTGGACAAAGTAATACCATCCCTATTTCTGAAGACCTGAAAATTGATGATCCCGTTCTCAATTCCTTTTCCTTCAATAATATCTTTATTAAAAATCGACTGAAAAAATTCTAACGTGTATGACAAAGGAATATTGAGCCTCATTTTCCTCATGGAAGCCATCAGAAAAAAATAGCATTCTTCATCCATGATTAACTTTGAATTTCTTATAAAGAATGAAACCTTCACCGCATCTCCAAGCAGGAATGCTCTGTTCTCTATATTTAATTCTCCCGATGTAAAATATTGATTCTCCAATTTAATCTGATTTATTATAAAAAAATAATGAACGATAAATCGTTCATCAGTTTTATCTGCAAATACTGCTTACGTTTAAGCGGCACCTAATTTTATTCTAAGGTTTTCGATAAGATTTTCCCAATACATTGCGTTTTCTTCTTCGTCTCCTTCTTCGCAAAAGTCTGTAATATTTAAGGCAAGATCTTCTGTAATATCGTCGATTGTAATTGTCATTTCAAAGAAATGCTTCGTCCCTTCATCTTCTTCCCATCTAAAACGCACGAAACCTTCAGGCTTATATCTGATTAAAGTTGCCTTCTCGGCAGGACCTCCTCCCCAACTAAAAAAGAAATCATCTCCTTTCTCTATTACTTCATCCGCAAACCATTCAGACAATCCCTCTGCAGTAGCCAGATATTCGTATAAAATCTCTGATAAGCAATGCATTGGAAATTCGTAATGGACTTTATGTTTCGCCATATAATCTTTGTTTTAATCGTCCCGCAATATATAAATTAATTTTTTTATTACACAAAAATGTGTTTATTTTTTTACACAATCTTCATGACATTTGTCAGAGATTTTCAAATATTTGTTTTACTTAAAATTATATCATAAATATACTTTCCGGAATGATTTCACAACTAAAAATATTTAGAAATATGCAAATCAAATAATTAATGCTTGAATAAGAAGCAAAACAAAGGACATCGAAAAACTTCGATGTCCTTGTCGTATTAATTCTTGTTAATTTTCGTTTAAAACTTCCAGGATAATTTTGCAGCCTTCGGTAATTTCTTCTTTTGAAATTGTAAGAGGCGGCGATATTCTGAGATATTCATTTCTGTAGAGCTGCCAGAAAACTATCAATCCTTTTTCCATACATTTTTTTGCAACATGTAAAGTATATTCCGGCGAACCAAGATTTACAGCCAACATTAATCCTTTTCCATTAATATTTTGAATTTTTGGATGAACTAAAAGTTCTCTGTATAACTTTTCTTTCTCTTCAATTTCATCCATCAATCCGCTTTCCAAAACTTCCTTAAGGGTAGCATAGCTTGAAGCTGCAATCAGAGGATTTCCTCCAAAGGTAGTTATATGGCCCAATTTCGGGGAATGCGAGAGTGTTTCCATTATTTTTTTTGAACTCATAAATGCGCCCACCGGCACTCCGCCACCCATTCCTTTTCCCATTACCACGATGTCGGGAACAATTCCGAAATGTTCGAAAGAAAACAATTTTCCGGTTCTTCCGAATCCGGGCTGTATTTCGTCAAGAATCAGCAATGCGCCGACTTCTTCACATCTTTTTTTAAGGTTGATTAAATAATTCCGGTCAGGAACCAGAAAGCCTGCAGCTCCCTGAATAGTTTCCATGATAACACAGGCTGTTTTCTCGGTAATTTTATCAAAATCATTTTCATTGTTGAATTCAATAAATGTCACCATCGGCAGAAGCGGCCGGAATTCTCTTTTGTGATTTTCATTTCCGGAAACACTTAATGCCCCGTGAGTATTCCCATGATAAGAATTCTTAAATGATACAATTTCTTCTCTTCCCGTATATCTTTTTGCAAGTTTCAGACTGCCATCGATAGCCTCTGCACCACTGTTTACCAAATAAGTAATTTCTAATGGATCAGGTGTGGATTCTGCGAGAAGCTTACATAAAGCTACCGGCTTTTCCTGAGCATATTCGCCATACACCATCACGTGAAGATATTTATCTGCCTGCTCTTTAATGGCATTTATGACTTTCGGATGCGAATGTCCCAATGTATTCGCAGAAACACCGGCTACAAAATCAAGATATTTTTTTCCGTCGGTACCGTAAATATAACTCCCTTCTGCCTTTTCCACTTCAAAACCTGCGGCAAATTTTGTGGTTTGTGCCTGATATGTAAAAAAATCCTGTTGCATTTTATCCATTGAAAATTTTTCAGCAAAGCTAAAAAACATTCATCAAATGCCGAAATTAAACCGATAGAATAAAAAAATCGCTTACAGCTTTTACTGTAAGCGACACCACCAAATCACAAAATATTAATATAGCTTAATTATTTTCTCATTCAAATATATGCAAAAAAACAATTCAAATACATATTTAATAAAAAAAATTAAAATTTAATATTCATAATTAAAGCAAATGATTGATTTAATTATTTAAATACTAATAAACCGGCAATAATATGAAGATATCACATTTTAGAGATGTTTAAATAACTAACACAAAATCTGAAACTTACAAAAGTCTATTTCATCAATTTTGAAGTAAAAAAAATAACCCACTACCTATAATAGCGGGTTATCTTATTATTTACAAAGTCTTATTTTCTGACGCGTTTCGGCTTTTTGGCTTCCTCTTTGGCTTTTTCGTCTTCGATTACTTTTTGTGCCGAATCATACAAAGCAGTATCCGACTCATATTTTATTACAGGATAATTCGGAGAGTCTACCAAAATGTCCTGCCATTTTAAAATACGGTCTTTGGTATTCCAGTTGAAATCCGGGAATTTACGCTTAGAGGGCTCTATCATACTCATGGGAAATGTATCTGAAGATGCACCAATATTACACTCCACCACGTACAGTGCCTTTTCTTCAAAGATCGCATCAATGATTCCACAAGTGCTTACGGAAATTCCTATCCTCTCTTTTTGTTTGGTTTGTGCATTTTCATCATCAGAATAGGTAATTGCCTGGGCATTTCCGATTACTTTTGCTTCTCTGATATTATTTCCTTCTCCATAATATACCGTCATCAGCTTTCCTTTCACCTGATTGAATTCATCTTTCATATTCAGCGAATCTACCTTACTGATTGCAAAAGCATTTCCAATCACTTTGAGAGAATCTATATTTTCCTTTTGCGTGTTAAAATAGGCCTCTATTTTATTACCTGTCACTTGTTTACCGTTGCTCCACAGAATAGGTTCTCTGTACATATGCAGCACGCCGTCTGTTTCATTAAAGGCAATGGAGTCTGCTCTACCCTGGGCATTTGATTTATAAAATCTGCCTTTTCTGAATGCTCTCAGAAAACTTTTTTTAACGGTAGCATCTGAAGAATCCGGTTTTTGGAATGATATGATCTTTTCAGCCGCAAAATACATAGAATCTTTTTCCAGAGCTTTTACAGCGTAGGGATTTTTAGTCATCATGGCAGAATCTTTCTTTTCAAAAATCTCTCCATACCCGCCTTTGATCCATCTTCTTTCGTTAGGATCATCCAGTGTTACATTTCCAGTCGCCTTGCCGAAGCCGGTAAGCTGATTGTAATACATTTCATCTCCGGTAAGGATTTTATCATTATAAAACACTTTTGAATTCTTATATAAAAAAGCTTCTTTCGTGTTCGTATTATAATTCCCTTTATCCGTTACAATACGGTTTTTAGGGTTCTTTTTATTGATAATCGTAGTTGGTCCGTTGATGTTTACAATATTTGTATTCTGATTCTGAACAACATTATCACCTTCCAGAATATATTGTGCATCTTCAATTTTTACTCTTCCCGAAAGATCAATGGTTCTTGTTGTAAGAAAATAGGTTGCTGATTTCGAATAGGTTGTGCTTTTCCCGTCATTGATTGTCCCGCCGGTATTGTAGTAGGCCTGATTGGAAATCCTGTCGTAATACATGGTTTCAGTTTTGATCACCGTTCCTTTAGGATCTGTAAGTACAACGTTTTTTCTTGCAATTCCTCTTTGGGTATTGCCGTCATATTCCATTTCATCAGCGGTGATTACTGAGCCATCCGCATTCTGCAGCTTTACATTCCCGACAGCTTTCACAAAGTTCTGACCTTCATAAACAATCACAAGATCAGCATTCAGCAGAGATCCCTGATGCTCAAACTGTACATTTCCCGTAAAATAATTATTACCGTCGTATTTGGCAGGATCCTTCCGCAATTCATCAGAGTGTATATGCTTTACCTTTTCAGGAGGCGGGGCATTTTTCTGCGGAACGGTCTTAGGCGTAAAATAGGGATCTTTCTGCAGAGGTTTCTGATTGTCCTGTGCAAAAATAAGCGAAGAAATACAAACGAAAAGGCCGATGAAAAGCCTTAAGGAAAGGTTAGTCATTCTTTGTACCATAAAAATACAGCGAATGAGAATCAATCTTTACCCCAAATGCCTCTTCAATAGCTTCTTTAATTCCCTGGATTCTCGGATCGCAAAATTCTATAATTTCTTCAATTTCCTTATCAGAATCTTTTTTGTAAATCACCAAATGATCATGCTGTTTATCAAAATAAGACTTTTCATAGGAAGAAGAAGTAAGCGTTTTTTCACCAAACTGATGCTTACGGATAAGCCCGGCATCAAGGAAAATCTCAATGGTGTTATAAATTGTTGCTTTGGAAACATGATATTTTTTCTGCAGCATCAAAAGGTACAGATCATCGACATTAAAGTGATGATCCATACTGTAAATCTCTTCTAATATTGTATATCTTTCAGGAGTATTGCGAAAGCCTTTTTCCAGCAAATAATTCCTTAAAACATCTTTAATAAGTGCAATATTTTTTTCTTTTTGTATTGTATCCATCAAAAAAATTATATACAAATTTATTGATTTTTATTTAAATACATATTGTACCCGAATGTTAAAGAATTTAACTATTATGACGGATAAAACCGCACTGCTCTATTCTTGACTTGCTTACACAATCTTCCGTCATCGGCGCAGATTCCACTTCTACGTTGTGAGAAGTGATCCCCCAAGCCTTGAAATCGTCGCTGCCGATATACTTAACGAAATTATAAATATTAAGGATAATTTTCTCTTTTACCGTGAGAAGTATATCGTTGATATAGGTATTATCTATGATCACATACTTCAGATCAGGCGGAATATTGTGCGCTCTTAGTGAAGGATGGCTACTTCTTGAAGGGATTGTTTCGTCTGCCATCATATCCCTTAATACCATATCAAAGTAATCATTGATTCTTCGGTCAATTTTAAAACCTAACATAAAATTGATTTTATAAATCGTACCCGGAAGCACTTCATCAACAGAATATTTAAAAGTGTACGGATCTTCCTGATTGGTAATACTTAAAATGAAATAATGGTCTGCTCTTTTCGGCTGTTTTTTTATAATAGAATAAATTATTTTAGATTCTATTTCATCATTTCTCTTTGCTCTGCTGAGATAAGCAAGATTGGTAGCATATTTAGGAATGGTTTCATCAAGTTTCATGTCTTTAATGATAGGAATATAATTTTCCAGCTTGATAAATTTGATAAATTTGGTCTTGATGAGCCTTCCATTGTACCACGCATACATACACACTCCGATGGAACCTGCCAGAACCACCGTTATCCATCCTCCTTCCATGAATTTAATGACATTGGCACTGAAAAAGCCAAGCTCAATAGCCATGTATACCAAAGCAAATACAAGAATTAAAACTTTACTCACTCTTTGCTTTAAAAGCCAATATACCAAAAGTACAGTTGTCATCAACATCGTCACGGTAATGGAAAGACCGTAAGCCGCTTCCATTTTCCCGGATTCCTTAAAGTGCAGAACCACGATAATGCAGAATAACAAAAGACCCCAGTTGATTCTCGGAATATACATCTGGCCTTTTACCCCCGAAGGATAATCAATTTTCTGGTTTGGCCATAAATTCAAAGACATTGCTTCTGAGAAAATGGTGAATGAACCTGTGATTAAAGCCTGACTCGCAATAATTGCTGCCGCTGTTGCCAGAATAACACCAGGAATAACCATCCATTCTTCCATGATTCCGAAGAAAGGATTAACCACCGAAAAGCCCGGTTTATTATAATTCGTTAAAAGCCATGCTCCTTGACCTAAATAATTAAGGATCAGCATAATTTTTACAAATCCCCAGCTTACTCTGATATTTTTTGCACCACAGTGCCCCAAATCTGAATAAAGTGCCTCAGCTCCTGTTGTACAAAGGAAAACGGCGCCTAAAATGATAATGGCACTTGGTGAATTAACAATAAGCTTATAAGCATAATACGGGTTGAATGATCTCAGAATTTCTATATTCTCGCTTAAATGAGACAATCCCAAACCGCCTAATACCACAAACCAGATCACCATTACAGGTCCGAAGAATTTCCCGATAAAGCTTGTCCCAAACTGCTGAACAAAGAAAATAATGATTAAGATTGCGATTGTAATAGGAACAACAGGCGTATGAGGATTGTAGATTTCAAGACCTTCAATGGCCGACATCACGGTAAGCGAAGGCGTAATGACACCATCCGCAATAAGTGCCGCAGCTCCTACAATAGCGATGAGATACAGCCAGCCTTTCTTCAGATTCTTAACCAGTGAAAAAAGCGCAAGAATCCCGCCTTCACCTTTATTGTCTGCTCTGAGAGCGATCACAACATACTTTATTGTCGTCTGAAGAGTAAGTGTCCAGATAATGCAGGAAAGAGCACCTTCAATATATTCGTTAAAAGGCATCGTGCTTCCGCCTTCTCTTGCGTTGACGATTGCTTTCATTACGTAAAGCGGTGAAGTACCGATGTCCCCGAAAACGATCCCCAGAGAAACCAGGACCCCAATAAAAGAAAGCTTCTTAATGTCAAAATGATGACCGCCTTCTGTAACTTCTGCCATATCAGCTAATTTTATTTTAAACGCGCAAATTTAAATCAAATTTACAACCCTAAGAATTTTTCTTCATGAATATAATAAATGAAAAAACTTCCTTTCGGAAGTTTTTCTCTATAATTATGTTAATTATTTCACGTACATCGCTTTTTTGATTTCCTCTTTTACTTTTTCAAGTTTTGGGAACCATTCAGCAAATAAAGCTGCGGAGTAAGGAGCAGGCGCATCAGGAGTTGTAATTCTCTTGATCGGAGCATCTAGATAATCAAAAGCTTTCTGCTGAACCATATACGTAATCTCAGAAGCTACAGAACCAAATGGCCATGCTTCTTCAAGAACTACTAATCTGTTTGTTTTTTTAACAGAAGCTAAAACCGTATCGTAATCTAAAGGACGAACTGTTCTAAGATCGATCACCTCTACAGAGATTCCTTCTTTAGCAAGATCCTCAGCTGCCTGAATAGCCAGTTTCATGATTTTTCCAAAAGAAACCAATGTTACATCGCTTCCTTCTCTTTTTATATCAGCCTTTCCGATTGGTAAATAATATTCTTCCTCAGGAATTTCCATTTTGTCACCGTACATCTGCTCAGATTCCATGAAAATAACCGGATCATTATCCTGAATTGCTGTTTTTAACAATCCTTTCGCATCGTAAGGGTTTGAAGGTACCACTACTTTTAATCCCGGACAGTTGGCATACCAGCTCTCAAAAGCCTGAGAGTGCGTTGCACCCAGCTGACCTGCAGAAGCTGTAGGACCACGGAAAACGATAGGGCAGTTCCACTGACCACCACTCATCTGACGGATTTTTGCAGCATTATTAATAATCTGATCAATCCCCACCAATGAGAAATTGAATGTCATAAACTCTACGATTGGCCTGTTACCATTCATTGCAGCTCCCACAGAGATCCCTGCGAAACCAAGCTCAGCGATTGGTGTATCAATTATTCTTTTAGGGCCAAATTCATCCAGCATTCCTTTTGAAGCTTTGTATGCACCGTTGTATTCTGCGACCTCCTCACCCATCAAATAAATAGATTCGTCTTTACGCATTTCCTCACTCATTGCTTGTGCAATTACCTCACGAAAAGTATATTCTGCCATATCTTTTTGAAAAATTTAGAGTACAAAAATAGTGTTTTTTTATTATTCACATAGCAAAAACGACATCTCATTTATTGAAATGCCGTTTATTAATTTTATTTAATGGTAATTAATTAACTTTATGCCATACTTGGGTCCTTCCAATAAGAGAAAAACCGATATAACCTCTTACATTCAGATTATCTCCTTCCCTTTTAATGGTACACTTATAAGTTTTTCCGTCTTTAGGGTCTGTGATAGTACCTCCGGTAAATTCATCTCCATCTTTTTTCAGACCTCTGATGATTTCCATTCCAAGAATAGGCTTGTTTTTTCTGTCGTCCTTACAATCTACACAATTCGGATTTTCAGGTTTTATTAAAAGCTGTGAAACTTTTCCATAGTACTGATCTCCTTTTTTATAGATCTCAACAATAGATTTTGCCTGTTTGGTTTTGTCATCTATCGTTTTCCATTTTCCTTCAATCTGGGCAAATGAAAAGATACCTACGAAAGAAAGAATAAAGGTTAATAATAATTTTCTCATTTTCTTATAGTTTTAATTGTAATAAAATAATTTCGTTATCTATATATGCTAAAAATAGAAATTAATTTCCAAATAACAAAAACATTTATTATCCGGAACATATATTAGATAGATATGCTTTAAGTCAAATAGTTAAAACGGATCTTGATAAAACTTAACCTTCAGATCAATATAATTTTCTGTTGATTACCCTGTTCATATAGTCCTGATACCATGCTTTAGCGATTAATATTCCTTTTTGAGTTTCCTGATTGCTTTTCAGTTGATCCATCAGGTTTTTCTCCAGTCCAAGATCTGTCTTGTAAAAAATTCCAATCACTTCTTTCCCGTCGAAACGGTAAATATAATTTCCGATAATAAATTGTTCCACGGAACCATCTGAATTAGCAATGATCGGAGGAGTTTGCTTTTCACTAACAAGACTTCTTCCCCAGCTTCTGAATTTTTTATTGTACCCGATCAGATCCGCCAGAGTAGGATAAATATCAATTTGCTGGGCAAACTCATTATTCACTCGTTTTAATTGATATTCAGGATTTGGAGAATAAAATAGTAAAGGAACTGCAAAACGATTCATAATTTTCTCATATTCAGGATAATATACCTCATTGGTATGATCTCCTGTGAATACAAAAATCGTATTCTTAAACCAAGGCTGCTTTTTGGTGGTTTCAAAATATTTTTTTATTGCGTAATCAGTATATTGAATAGGCTCATGCATTGGATTCTTACCTTTTTTAAATTTCCCGTTATATTTTTCAGGAATTTTAAACGGATGGTGAGAAGATGCCGTAAATACAGTAGCCATGAAAGGCTGTTCTTTTCCTACATTTTTAGCAAAATACTGTAGGAAAGGTTCGTCCCAGATGGCCCACATTCCATCAAAATCGTTATCGTTTTGGTATTCTGTTTTGCCGAAGTAATGTTTAAAGCCTAAAATATTACCAAAGCCTAAAAAACCCATTGACCCATTCGGTGCTCCATGATAAAAAGAGGTGTCATATCCCATTTCATTACATACAGATACAATGGACTGTATTTTCTGGTTTGAATAGGGCGAACTTGTAAAGGCGTCCGTCAGACTCGGAATTCCTGCAAGAACAGAGCTCATTCCGTGAATTGACTGCCTTCCGTTGGCAAAAGTATTAGGAAAAATAAGACTCTGCCCGGCGAGGCTATCCATAAAAGGCGTATAAGAAACGTAATCCTTAATATTTTTATCTTTATTAAAAGCTCCGGAATACTCCCTGCCAAAAGATTCCACAATAAAAATAACAATGTTAGGCTTCTCGGCAACCTTTCTTTCATATAATTTATAAGGATGAATATTTTCTTCGATAAATTTCTCATCAACAAAATGAACTTCCTTAAAATTATTGGTATTTAAAGTCCTGAAAAACGAAAAAGTACTGTTCAGCACCATATTTCCCTGGGAAGGCAATTTTGCAAACCGGTTGGCATCCACCAAATTAATAGGTCTTGTGCTGTGTTTAAAATCGCCGCGTATACCTCCAACTGCCAGAACAGTCGTTATACAAAGTACAATTACTGACCAAATAAAATACGGAACCAGTTTTACAGGTCTGCGTTCGGTTATTTTTACCTTTTTATACAGGAAAATCCATAATGCCATCAAAATCACAAACCAAATGAGTACAAAAGGATTCTGAATAATCGATGAGGTGAAAACCTTAAAAATATTATTTTCGTGCCTTGCGACCTGAAACGCGGCGGAAGTCAGCCTCATTTGCGAAAATTTAAAATAAACCATATCTCCGAAATTCATGGCATAAGCAATTCCGTTGGTGATAAAGTAAAGCCAGAAGAGAAATTTCTGGTATCCTTTTTTTGTATTAATGATGATTGGAATAATACTCAACAAAATAAAAAGTGCATTGACATATAAAATTGCGGTGGTATCGAATGCAATTCCGTGAAAAGACAAACTGAAATAATCTGATACAGAATCAACTTTAATCAATCCGCAGTTAAAATACCAAAATAAAAACCGCGCAATCTGATAGAAAAAATAAGCTAAAAAAATCCGGTACAACAATACCAGAAGTTCCTGTTTCCTAAATTCTTTAAACAATTTCATGGCGCAAATTTATCAAAATAATGCAACAGTTAAACAATATATCGATATATCAATGTAATAGTGTACCAGTGGAATAATGGAACTGTGCAACGATTCGGAAGTGAAGAAATAATTGATACACCGTTAAATTGATACATTGTTACATTAATTTATTAATTTTGTGACTATGAATTTTATTAAAAATAATTTAGCCAACGTTATCACTCTGGGAAATTTGTTTTCTGGCTGTGTAGGGGCCATTCACCTTATTCTGGGTGATTATCAGACGACGGCCATCTGCCTGATTTTTTCTTTGGTATTAGACTTTTTTGACGGTTTTGTAGCCCGTGCTTTAAAATCAAATTCTAATCTTGGCGTTCAGCTGGATTCATTGGCAGACATGGTAAGTTTTGGACTGGTTCCGGGTTTGACGATGTTTAAAATTCTTCAACCGTTTGGTAGTACTGTTTCCGGATTTATACTGCCTTTTGAAATTAAATACTTCGGATTGCTGATTACGCTGTTTTCCTGCCTGCGACTTGCTATTTTTAATTTGGATGAAGAGCAGAAATATTATTTCAAAGGATTGAATACGCCAAGCAATACCATTTTAATCTTTGGGTTATATTACACTGTTAGACATGAAGAAGTCTTTGCTTCTCTATTAAATAACAGCTTGTTAATGATTATTTTAACAGTACTTTCATCATGGCTTCTGATCTCACCGATCAAAATGATCGCAATGAAATTCAAATCGATGAAGCTGCAGGATAATTATCCAAAAATTGCATTATTAATCGGCGCTATCATTATTTTACTTATTTTTAAAACAGTCGGAATTCCTTTAGTTATCATTTATTATATCTTAATTTCACTTATCTTTCAAAAACAATTGAAATAGGATTGATTCTATCGTGATTTCATTTTCAAATTAACCCATTTTCAAATTTTCAAATTATAAAAAAATGAACTTAAAATTACATAAACCACTCTGTATATTTGATTTAGAAACAACAGGAACCAACATCGGAAGAGACCGTATTGTTGAAATCTGTATTTTAAAAGTGAATCCTGATGCTTCAAGAGAAAGCAAAACCTGGAGGGTAAATCCGGAAATGCCAATTCCAAAAGAATGTAGCGAGATTCATGGAATCTATGATGAAGATGTAAAAGAGGCTCCGACTTTTAAAGAAATTGCTCCGAAAATTATGGAAATGCTTGCCGGAAGTGATCTTGGGGGCTTTAATTCTAACCGTTTTGATGTTCCGTTACTGGCAGAAGAATTACTGAGAGTAGGAATTGATTTTGATCTAAGTAAATTCAGATTGGTAGATGCACAGACTATTTTCCATAAAAAAGAACCAAGAAATCTGAGCGCCGCCTACCAGTTTTATTGCGGCAAAACATTAGAAAATGCCCATTCTGCTGAAGCTGATGTGATGGCAACTTTTGAAGTGCTGGATGCACAGGTCGGAAAGTATGATGATATTCCGAATGAGATCGGACCGCTGAGTGAATTTACGTTCCATAATAAACATGCAGATCTTGCAGGATTTATCGGTTATAACGAAAAACTAGAAGAAGTTTTCAACTTCGGAAAATATAAGGGACAGTGCGTAAAAGTTGTTTTCAAGAAAGATCTGGGATACTTCGGGTGGCTTCAGAATGCAGAATTTCCGCTGTACACTAAAAAAGTCTTTACTAAAATCCAATTATCAAGCAGATTTTAATAATGAGTGAACTTGTTAAATTCAAATTTTACGAAACGGCACTGCAGGCCAACAGAGACAAGCAGATTCTGGCTGAAGTCGGCATCAAAAGCTTTATTGCCAATGAACAGCTGATCCAGTCAGACTGGCTTCTTTCGCAGGCGGTAGGAGGAATTCAGCTGCAGGTTTTCGAAGAAGACTTGGAAAAGGCGCATCAGGTTTTGGAGGATTATAAAGAAAATGAAGTATTTTCTCTGGAAGTGGAACATACCCTTGCAGATCCAGAATTTGATTTTGTATGCCCAAAATGTGGATCTAATCATATTTACAGGGATGACAGTGCGACGAGCTTTTTTGGTATTTCCATTCTGACAAGCCATAAATTCGTGTGCTATTATTGCGGAAATGAATTTACGCATTGATGCTTGACAAGCTTGGTATGATATTTAACGCTAAGGCGCAAAGTTTTTTTAGTTTTAATGTGTGTTTTTTGTTCGCAATGGCGTTTCACTCAGCAAATGAGTAACACCTTTGTCATGAAAAAGACAATATTGAAATGAATGCTAGAATTCCCCACTTCTGGAGGTGGCGAAAATTCGAAGAATTTTTGACGGGGTGCTTTTTAAAATAGTGAATGGTGGATTTTGCTTCGCAAGTGAATTATCAGAATAGTTAAAATTCACAAATGATTCGTAAAGTTGACTATTCACCTCTCATAGCCCCGATTGCAGCGGCATCCTTTTGTGTAGCGGAGCGGAGCAAAAGATAGAGCGGAAAGCGGGAAATAGCTCCTAAAAAATTAAAAATATAAAGTCGAGATGAGATTGCTTCGTCGCTTTCTCTCGCAATGACAAAAATAAAAAATTATGAAAATAATCTGCATAGGAAGAAATTACAGCGAGCACGCAAAAGAACTGGGAAATGAAATCCCAGAAAGACCAGTCATTTTCATGAAACCTGACACGGCGGTTTTAAAGGGAAATGATTTTTATATTCCGGAGTTTTCAAATGATGTTCATTATGAACTGGAAGTGGTCGTAAAAGTTTCAAAAGGAGGAAAATATATCCAGAAAGAAACGGCTCATAAACATTATGAGGAAATCGGTTTGGGAATTGATTTTACAGCAAGGGACCTTCAAAGCGAACTAAAGTCAAAAGGCTTGCCATGGGAACTGGCCAAAGGGTTTGACGGTTCTGCAGTTGTTGGAAATTTCTTTAAAAAAGAGGATTTTAATCTTGAATCTTTGAATTTTTCATTATTAAAAAACAAAGAAAAAGTTCAGGACGGGAATACGAAAGATATGATGTTCGGTATTGATGATATTATTGCTTTTGTTTCGCAATATTTTACCTTAAGAGTAGGAGATCTTATTTTTACGGGAACTCCAAAAGGCGTTGGTAAAGTGGAAGAAAATGATATTCTGGAAGCTTATCTTGAGGATAAAAAAGTGATTGATATCAGAATATTGTAGATAATTTAATACGGTTTTCTGCCATATTTTTCTTAACTTTAGTAGACAAAATTAAAGGTTATGGTAAATATTGTATTGCCCGTAGATTTTGGGGACAAAACAGAGCAGCTCATAGAAGGTGCAGTAAAATTTGCAAAGCAGGTAAACGGCAGAATTTTTCTTATCCACGTAGCGCCGTCGGATATTGGTTTTGCGATCGGTGATATGGGATTCCAGTATTTTCCGGAGGTTGAAGAGAATGAGATCAGAGAAGAACTGGTACAGCTTAATAAAATACAGCAAAGGATTCTTGCCCATGACGTCGATTGTGAACATATTCTGAAACAGGGTATTGCGAAGGATATTATTCTTGAGCATGCTCAGGAAAAAAAAGCAGATTTCATTGTGATGGGATCGCACGGAAGAAGCGGGATATATGATGTTTTTGTGGGAAGCTTAACAAAAGGAATTACAAAAGACTCTAATATTCCTGTGCTGGTATTGCCTATTCATGAATAGCTATAATTTTAATCGTTAACAATAAAAAAAGCCGATCAAACAGAATTTGATCGGCTTTTTACTATATAACCAATTAATTAACCTTCTTTTTTGTAGATATTCGGATCATAGTAAGGGAACTTCCCTTCTGTTGGAGAATAGTAGTCTTTATCTTTATTGTTGCCAAGTGTAACCACCAATACATAGCACCAGTAGGTAAACAATGCGCAGCAAACAATAAATAAAATCCAGTTTAATACGTTTCCGAATGCATCAAAAAAACCAAACGACCATTTGAAAACTTTGCTTAAGAATAGAAAGAAAGACGTCATTATTTTCCTTTTTTAAATTAACTTTGTACAAATTTATAAAAAATGTTTAAATTACTTTCAAAAGAAAGCAATATTTTTTCAATACCGGTTTATATTGGTTTTCTTCTGTTAATAGTAATAACTTTTAACTTTTTGAATTTCAACACCTATGAAGCAATTATCGCTGTGATTACCTTTCTGGGAATTGCTTTGGGATATTTTTGCTTTCACAGCATTGCGCTGAATTACCAGACTCATTTACCTTTATTTTTATATACATTTTTTATTTTTGCATTATATCCCGGAAGGCTTGATATCGGTCTGGCCATTGCACTTCTCACCAATTCTTTTCTTCTGCTGCTTCTTACCAGCACCAATGAAGACATCAGAAAAAAATCTTATGTTCTGGTAGGATCTATTGTAGCCTTGAATTTTATTTTTCTCCCGACAACCTGGCCGATGGCGGTTTTTGTGATCATCCATGTTATTGCCACTTCTGAAAGAATAGGCTTGAATATTTTCAGGTTTTTGCTGGGAATTTTACTGATTGTTTTCAGTTATTTCTCCGTGATGTTCTTTTTAGATTTCACTTCATGGAATATGGATTACTTCCCTTTCGGAAAGATGAAATTTGTAACGGACTATGAAGGGCTGCTGCCATTGATTCCTATTGTGCTGATGCTGATCTACGCCGTTTATGATCACTTTAGAAATTATAATAAGAAAAGCCCGGTAAGCAGATACAAGTACACTTTTTTACTGGTTTTTTCGTTTGCCCAGCTGATTACCATTGTACTTTATATGAACAAAAATTATGAATATTTATTGCTTCTTGCATTTCCTTCTACTATTATCCTCAGCCGGATGTTGAGATTTTTACCGAAGTACTGGATGCAGGAGGTAAGCCTTTGGGTAATAATTTTCAGTTTAATCGGTTTTAAAGCCGGAACTTATTTTGATTTATTTTAAAAGATTATGATTCAGATAGACGATAAATTGATCTCCGAAGAAATTTTTTCTGAAGAGTTTGTTTGCAACCTTACCAAATGTAAAGGTGCCTGTTGTGTGGAAGGAGACGTAGGAGCTCCTTTGGATAAAGACGAGCTGGAAATTTTAGATAATATTTTTGATAAAATTAGGCCTTATCTTACCGCAGAAGGCATTAAAGCTTTGGAAGAACAGGGGACATGGACCACCGATCCTATGGACGGCATGTATGTAACACCAATGGTGGAAGACCGTGAATGTGCCTACGTTACCTTTGATGAAAAAGGAATTACAAAATGCGGTATCGAAAAAGCTTACGAAGATGGTGCAGTAGACTGGCAAAAACCAATTTCCTGTCACCTCTACCCGATCCGTATAACGGAATATTCTTCTTTTACGGCTTTAAATTATCATGAATGGAGCGTATGCAGTGACGCCTGTACTTTAGGAAAAGAACTGCAGGTACCTGTATATAAATTCCTGAAAACACCGTTGATCAGAAAATACGGAGAAGAATTTTATGAAGTCCTGAGCGGTGCTGCCGAAGAATGGAAGAAAGAATATGGCTCGTAATGGGTTTTGAGAGTTGATTTGTGTATGCGTATTCATATAGCGTAAAAGATCAGCATTAATCTTTATAATTAATAGACAATAAATGAAAATCCCGTCCGGTAGATTTATCGGACGGGATTTATTTGGAATATTAAATCGAATATTAATTTGCAGCTCCGGCTTTAATTACTGCTGTTTCAGGTTTTGCTTCATCTTTTTTAGCATTTTCCCAACCGTCTTCCGGCATTAAAGTAGCTACAATTCTGCCTTTTGTAAGATATTTTTTACCTACATTCTGAAGATCTTTTACCGTTAAAGCTTTCACTTTTTCCTCATAGTTCAGGATTTCATACTTATCGCTTCCATCCATCTGATTTTTAGTAAGCGCATTCATCCAGTACATATTATCCTTCAGGCTTGTTTTGTGGTCATTATATTCGCCTTCCTTGTATTTGTCAAGATCCTTTTGCTCAGGCCCTTTGTCAATTAACTTCTGCAGCTCTGTAAGTGCACTTTTTGTGAGTTTGTCCGCATTTTCAGGTCCGCAAGGGAAACTGATGCTGAAACTGTAATTGTTGTAAGGTACCCGGTACATTCCACCTCTTGCTCCTCCGCCATAAATTCCACTTTCATCCTCGCGTAGTTTTTCAATCACTTTTATGGTAGCTACTTCTCCTAAAGCTTCCAGCGCAAGCGCTTCTTTTTCATTATAAGGAGCTTCGCCCAGATAGGTGATCGTCACCATACTTTTAGGATCTTTTCCTTTTTTATAGGTTTTCGTAAAATCTCCGGTCATCTGTCTGTATCCCGTATCCTTGAAGTTGGATGATTTTCCTGTAGACGGAAGACTGGCAATATACTGCAGCACTTCATTTTTAAATTTAGCTTCATCAATATTTCCTACAAAATAGAAATGGAAGTTTCCGGCATTGGAAAATTTCTCTTTATAAATATCGTATGCTTTTTTGTAATCTGTATTGGCCCATTCTTTTTCTAAAGGAACAATCCCTATAAATCTTGGATTTTTTTGATTCATAAATTTGGCATGTTCGTTTGAGAAATAAAACTGAGGATTGGATAACAGATTGTCCAGCATAGCAGATTGTTTTGTTTTATAGGCGTTGAATGCGTCAGGATTATAATTAAGTCCCGTAAAATACGCATACATCAGTTCCATCGCCGTACCAAGATCTTTTTGTGTCGTACGTCCCGAAATTCCTTCAAATAAAGAACTTACTATAGGATTTACACTTACCTGTTTTCCGGCAAGATAATTCGTAAGATCTGATTTTGAAAAGCCATTTACTCCGGCTTCCGAAAGCGCAGGAAAAGCAAACTGAGTTTTATTGTAATCAGCATCATTAATCAGAGAGCTTCCTCCCATACTTCTTGCGGAGAAAACAATTTCATCATCTTTAAAATCCGTTTTTTTGAATGTTACTTTTGCTCCATTGCTTAATATCCAGGTTGTAGTACCCAGTTTTGCATCAGTTTCTGTTTTGGCAATTTTTCCTTCTGATTTGAATGGCTTTACTAAATTTTTAATCGTTTCTTTCTCCTGATAAGGCTTAAGATCAGCCATTTTCACACTTTCAAACATGTTTAAAACCATAGCCTGCGTCGGCATCGGAACATTTTCTTTTTTAGGACCGGTAATTACGACTACCCTGCTATCGTCTTTCACGAATTTTTTAATAACCTCGTTCGTTTGAGCGAGTGTTACTGAAGGTAAAAATTTCTTTGTATCCTCATACTCCCATGCAATACCCGGAATCGGCTCCTGCTCCAGGAAGTTTCTTACATATTCATCGACCAGCATATCGCTTTCCGTTTTATCACGGTTATTGTAAGATCTTTCCAAGTTTGATAAAACCTGAGCTTTTGCTCTGTCGAGTTCAGTCTGAGTGAATCCGAATCTTTTTGCTCTTTCTGTTTCTTCCAAAAGCACTTTGAGGGCATTCATCTGGCCACCATCTTTAACCATGGCAAATCCCTGGAAACCTTCTTTGCTTCTTGCATACGTTCCTCCATGATAAACTGATCCATAAGTAAATGGAGGATTCGTAGAATTTACAAGTTCTCTCAATCTGTTATTCAACATGGTTGAAGTAAGGTTTTCGATGATGCTCTGATTGTATTGCTCAACTGTAACATCCGGCTGGTAAGCTTCCGAATCTTTCATGATAAACTGAACCATTGAGCTTGTCGCATCAGGATCCGTTTCCACAGCTACCAGCGTTTCTTTATGGTTCGGCAGATCAAAGGTTTTTCTTTCTCTTGGTTTTTCAGGATTTTTGTATTTGCTGAAATTATCTTTAATTTTCTTTTCAATCTCATCTACATTAATATCTCCTACAACAACGATTGCCATAAGATCGGGTCTGTACCAGTCTTTATGAAACTGTCTGATCACTTCAGGCTTGAAATTTTCCAGCACTTCTTTCTTTCCTATCGGAAGTCTGTTGGCATACTGAGAATTGTACAATAACTTAGGAAGATATTTGTCAGACATTCTTTTGTCGGCACCAAGACCTAATCTTAATTCTTCCAGAACAACGCCTCTTTCCTTATTGATCTGCTCATCAGAAAGTGTTGCATTGAATGCCCAGTCTTCCATTACCTTAAGGCCTGCATCCAGATTTCCTGGTTTATCCAAAGGAACGGGAAGCATGTATACCGTTTCGTCGAAACTTGTGTAAGCATTAAGGTGCTGACCAAATTTCACTCCGATTGACTGCAGAAAATCAACCAGCTTGTTATCTGGAAAATTTTTTGTCCCGTTGAAGTTCATGTGCTCCATGAAATGCGCCAGCCCTTGCTGGTTTTCATCTTCAAGAATAGATCCTGCATTGATTGCCAATCTGAAATCTACTTTCTTTTCGGGTAATGTATTTTTTTTGATGTAGTACTTCATTCCGTTTGAAAGAGTACCGATTCTTACAGAAGGGTCTATAGGAATATTCTGTGCGAATGCATTTGCAGAAAAAAGGAAAACCACTGCAAATGAAGATAGCATTTTCTTCATAGTTTGATTATTAATTTTTATGGTTCAAAAATATCATTTATTCACAGAACGAAGAAATAACGAAAATATTATTTAGAGTTAAAATTCGTTAAATAGAGTTAATTTTTCTGGATTCTTCAGGAGTTTATTCCGGATACGGAAAAGAAATTGGTTTTTGTAAGATTTTTTTTATCATTTTAATGTGTCTTGTTTAAAGCAAAAATACTAATTCAACAAAAGCAGTGAAGAAGTTTTTAGTTAAACTTTCGTTAAATATCAATTCAATAAAAAAACCGGGACGAACCTAGTCATGGTCGGAAGAAATTCCGGCCATATTTTTGTGTTTATGTTTTGAAGACTTTAGCAGGATCACCTCCTGCAAAAAGGATTAGAATGGCAGTAATCATATCTCGAAGCTCCATTGTAATCCGCCTTTTTGCGGTTTTGTAGCCTAAATTATTTGCTTTTTTGTAAATCAGCAGTAGCATAG
>NZ_JBYRIW010000008.1:0-135258 GCF_057815395.1 Chryseobacterium sp. 27AL
TCATATGATTCCCATCAGGCCCAAAAGATCCTTTAAAAGAAATATTTTAAAATATAGAGTCAGAGCGAAACCAAAGGTGACTAAAAACTATAAAAAAAATCTTTAAGACCTTAACTTAATGACATTGTACTTTAGCCAGCTGATCAGCTGGGACCAGCATTCTTTTGCTTTCAGTACCTATTATGCGCCGTTAAAAAAGCAATCACTGGGGATTTTATCTCCTGACGAAACGAATCATGTTCGACTTAAACCAGATCTTTTAAAGAAATATAAAGACGGTGTTTTCGATACAGACGGGCTGATGAATGTTGATCAGGAAAATCAAAGTCTTGTATATGTTCATTACTATAAAAATCAGTTTTTAGTGCTGGACAAGGACCTGAATTTAAAGGGCGATTTTAAAACCATTGATACCATCAGCCGCCCTCAAATTGATGTTGCTGAATTAAGCGATGGAAGAAGAAAGATGAACAAACCTCCACTTAAGGTCAATGTTACATCAACAGTCAAATACGGATTGTTGTTTAACCAATCCGATTTAAGGGGCAGATATGAAAACAGCAAAAATTGGGGAAAACAATGCGGTCATTAATGTGTATTCGATCACTGAGCAAAATTATATAGGCAGCTTCTATCTTCCAAAGCCTAAAAACATCAAGAAGATACAATTAGAGATCTCAGTGATCATCTTTTTGTATTGGTCGGAAATGAAATTATCAGGTATCGTTTTGCGCAGAACGTTACCAGGCATTTCATTAAAGGGGAAAGCCGAAAACCCTGACCAAGAGTAGGCACCAATAACAAATTTCAAGCATTATTGTTCTTTTGTTTGTCCCGGAACTGGCATACCATAAATCCAATATCTTCTATCTTTCGTTATTTGAAAATATTTTTGCTGTCTTGCTGAAGGAAAATTGATGCCATCACAATGTTTTCTAATAATTTTAGTAAGCACATCTAAAGGATTTATAGCCTTGAACTGATAAAGGTCATTTAAAATTATATCATCAAATATTTCTCTAATCGTTAGAGGTATCCCTTTAGATTTTAAAACATTAATTGCCACTTGATGAATAGTTGTATTCATTGTCTTTAATAAAGTTTTCTATTGGATGTTTTGTTTTAGTATTTCATTGTGTTTATGACTAGGAATGGTCGTAAAATCACATGCCAATTAAATATGTTTAGATAACCAGTTCTTAAATTCAGACAAATATGTTTCCTTATAAAAATTTTCAAAATCTTTAAAACTTTGATAAACGCCTAATACATTAAGATTCAAAATTATTTCCTCTTTTATTTTATTAATACTTCCTGCACTCCCTATTCCTCCAAATTTACCACTGTTACTAAAGTCGACATTTTGAATACCATTCAAATATTTTAGGAATAAATCTACATGTAGATCCTTTATTTTTTCAGGATTAAAATCCAATTCCTTTTCGAATATTATTGGGAATAATATTTGTAAAACTTTTAATAATGCACCCACACCCATTCCCTTAGATATTAAACTATTCGAAGGATCATTCCAGTCCGGGACTAATTTAGAAACAGCAGCGAAATAATTAATCAAAGTTTTAATAATTTCTATACGAAATTTCTCGTTAATAAAGAA
The DNA here is from genome assembly GCF_057815395.1 of Chryseobacterium sp. 27AL. Taxonomy (NCBI): domain Bacteria; kingdom Pseudomonadati; phylum Bacteroidota; class Flavobacteriia; order Flavobacteriales; family Weeksellaceae; genus Chryseobacterium; species Chryseobacterium sp. 27AL. Next base: position 1,619 of record NZ_JBYRIW010000008.1, read on the forward strand.
GTATCTAAAGATTGGTTGATATAAACCTGGATTACTTGATATTGTTTTAATTAGAGCATCTATCAAAAATGCTAAACTTATTGATAGCAACCTTTTGTCATACATGTCATAATTATCGGGCGTTGAGCCAAGCATCTTTACTCTTTTATAAAAAGGACTATAATCCAATTCATTTAAAGCCCTTACTACCTTATGCATAAATGTCAATTCATCCAGATTATCACTAAATTCACCCATTAGATGATATAAAAGTGATTTGTTCACAGGCTTTTGTTCGTAATTAATTGTATAAAATTGTTGTGCAATTACAGATCTGTCAAAACCAATGATAAAGGCGATTAATAGCTCATAGTTATTTTGCACATCTATCGAAGATTTTTTTAAGCCTTCCAACCTATGTTGCCCATCGATAATCAATAAAGAATTTTCAACTAATGGTATCAATAAAAATACTTCTTCATTTTTACGATAGAAAAAGCTCAAGTGTGATGGTACATTACTGAATTTTTGAAAAGTTTCAATTCCATCATATTCATTTATATCGAATAAATCAAGATCATTTATTAAATCACAATTAGATATGATGGTATTTGGGAAAAAAGCAAACTCTTGATTATTGAGAAATTGAGAAATTTCATTAACTCTGGTTTCCGAATATTTTCTTTGAAAATCCTTTTCAGAAACAGAATTATTAACTGTTAAATAATCAAAATAGTCCTCCTGGTCGGGAAATGAATTTGCAATCGAAATATTTTTCTCAACATCATATTTAGCTGGCCGTACAGTATAGATTGCCAACATATCTTTAGCCAATATCTTACCAACATAGAATTTTTTTCCTTTTTGATTGATCTCTAAAAGTTTGATATGTAAATAGTTTCTATTATGAATTCTTAACATTATTTTCTATTTTGTAATTGAGACATCAAATCATCTACTTGCTCACCAGTCTTTTTAGCCTTATCAAATTTTTCTTTTTCACTAATTTCTTCTATCAGTCCCTGCATAGAGGGTAAATTCATAATAAATGATAGAACTAATGTTGCAACTAGTATACAAAATACTAATAAAACTTTATTCGATTCAAACCATATTGTTTGATTCTTAGAAGCCAAATTTGGATAGTAAACGTAAGTCCCTAGCAATATAAATGTAACAAAAATACTAGACCATTTTAAACTACTTTCTATACTACTAACTCTATCAAAAATATAAATACTTGCTATTAAAATAGTAAAACAATAAGCTATAATACTTGAAATTATAGAAGCATCAATTCCACCTATAATAAGGATTGAAACAAAAATTGGAACTAAGCAAAATAATACATTTATTAGGAACCAATTAAAATATATTCGTAATGTTATCATACACAGTAATATGAAATTAAACAATATCTTCTTGGTATTCAATACACCTATCTACCAATAATCTAGACTCAAAATGATTAAAAAAATCAGTATTAGCTAAATAGTTTAAGACTCTTTTGCGTTCGAAAACTAAACCATTATCAAACTCATCATTTCTATAAAAAGTATTTCTATTGAAACTGACTAGACTATAAGGTACAAAAAGAGAATGAATTGGCTTTAGTCGGTGGAACTTAAAATAATTATTATACCTTTTAGTCTCTGTTAATTTTTTATGCCAATCTTTACCACATGCACACTGAACGAAAATCGATAAAAAGTTGGCAACGGTATCTGAAAAGGGAATCCAACCAACAAGATCTAAACCTTTTTCTTGTGTTCCCTTTTCGGAAATTTCGTTAAAAGCATCGTTATCTATAGGAATTGGCATATCATCTGCTAAAGCCGAAATTTTTTGCACTGCTGTACCACTATAATCTGAGTTTTTACCAAATGATTTTACTACTGCATGTTGAGGTAGAAAATTGCGTAATACCTCAGCACAAAGAGTCTCAAACTCAGTAGTTAACTCTGGCTGGAATGGTAAAAAAACATTTAGGGAAGATGATAATAAAAGATAAATATAAACTTTATTACGATCCGTAATCGCTGTTTCTTCTTTAAGAATCAAATGTTCATTATTGTGCACTAAAAAAGGATAATCATCAGCAAATAGCTGTGCTCTTTCATTAATTAATCGAAATATTGAATCAATAAATCTTTCGTATTCATCATTAGCTTCTGATTGATCTTGATCGTCCTCTCTCTGTTGAATAATGCCCTCATCTTTAAGACGATCTAGTATATCAGATGGTGAAATATAATTTTGATTGGAGAAAAGGCTAACCAACTCTACATAATCTGCATAGAGATAAATTAGATTTCGGGCAGGTGCTGTTCCTAACTGCAAAGAAAAACTTTCGAAGAAGTTAGAAAGCTTATCATTAAAGCTCATCTTCATCTTCATCTTCTTTTTCTTGTATTGTACGGCCTATTTTACTAGCTAATGAACGAATTTCCTTTAACTGATCAGCAACCTCATTATATGATACATTTGCTTTTGTTACCAAACGATCTGCATTCTCTAAATTGCTAAGTGCAATATTTATATAGTTAAGAAATTGACTCTCTATCTCACCAGTTAGTTCCAATGCACTGTCCAAAGAAATTCCTTTATCTACAAAAGCAGTACGTGCAGCAGCTACCCCCAAAACGGAATTCAATGCAGTTAGACTTTTGCTATCACCAATAAGTCTCGTACGTCCTTCTTTGTCTTTCTCGAATAACCACCTAGTCCAGTTTTCTAAATGTACATCATTAATAGTTACTTCATCAATATCATCAATATTACGTATATCTAGTCCTAAATAGTCTGCTATGTAAGGTTTATTGAGACTATCGGCTATATAATTAAAATAAAAAGAAGTATCATCTAAACCAGGAATTTTAAAATATGCTTCATCTTGAATCTTATCAAAAACTTGATATCCAATAAGTATTCTTTTTACATAATCTTTCCTACTTCCTATACTTTTTGCTAATTCTTTGGAAGCGGCATTAAGATCTGATTCCTTATATTGGCTTTGCCACAGTTCAAAAAGATAGCGTGCTTTTTCTAACAGCTTCCATTCCTTGATACCGGTTATGTGACGATACCCAAGATAATTATGGATTTCAGCTTCTGTCTCAAATATTAAGCATGGTATTTCTTTAGGCTTATATTCTGCCTCATCAATTGCTTGTTGGATTTTGCTTTTTTGTACTGAAACCAGTTCAGGATTGGACAGTAATTTAACTGCTGAAAGTCTTCTATTTCCTTCTATAACCTTATAATTATCTCCAGAATCTTTTACTACCAAAAGTTGTTCTCCAGGAAAGAAATCATTTTTACCAATTGCTAACATTAATTCTATTAATGAGGCATCTAAGAGCATATACTCTAAGATTTCTTTTTCCGACGATCCCTGTAAAGATTTTGGTAAACGAGGATTTTGATCATCTAAGAATAGATGATTTAAAGGAATATTATGAAATTTTGGTTTTTTATGGCTCATAGTTTATTTATTATGCTAAAATACAAATACTTTATTTAAGTCTTAATAGACTAAAAGTTTTCCATACTAACGGATACTTTTTCGACCACATAATCAAAACCATCAATGTTTTGATTTTTATTTAGATCTTCCTCAAGAATATACAAACCATCGTCAATATGTAACTTGATGTACTTTGCTAAATCTTTGTCAGTTTTATAGATATTATAATGAATACAAATCAACCCTATATATATATCTTCGTACTCTCCAAATAGGACATTACGTGAATATTCTTTGCCACCAAAGTCCTTTAAATCGTTTAATGACAACTTTCGGTCAAGTGATAATGAATATGAAAAAGCCATTCTGGCAATAATATTTTCAGTACCTAGGTTAAGCTTTCGAGTAAGCCTTGCGATTACTTCTCTATTTTCCTTACTGGTTCTAATTTGAGTGAACATTTTCGTGATCTTTCCTAAATTGATTAAACAATTGTTCTGTCTTATACGGTTTTAAAGAGGATCCTCCAGCATGACTTTCTATCATGTATACTCTGTTAAGATTAGGATGTAAATAGCTATATTCTATTTCAGATAACTCTTTTTCTAACAAAGGAAAAAGAACTACTTGTTCAGAAACTGATGGATAGAATTCTTTAATAATATTTTCTGAATGAAATTTATCAAATTTTTGTAATGGACTATCTATAAATATGGGGAAATGAATACCAGACTCGTCTACTAAAGCTTTTAGTAATGCTGTGGCATATAACTGTTGTTCTCCTTTGGATAATGATTCTTTATCAATAATCTGATCGTTATTATCTAATAAATCGATGTCGATAATATCTTCATGTACATTTACTCTAATATTTCTAACAAAATTCCTTTTATGCATTAGTTTTCTTAAACCTAGTAGAATAGATTTTTGTAACGAATATTTTTTTTCTTCTTTAATCCTAGTTATAATTTTCGTGATTTTTTCTAACAATTTTTCTGTAACCTCAACCTTCGCTCTATCAGCTTCGATAATACTGAAAAGTTTTTGAAGTTCTGATATATTTTTATGTTTAGTTGCTAACTGTTGTTCAATATTTTTTATTTCTTCTTTTATACCACCTATTTCTTGATTCAAAATCATAATTCGTTGATCTAACTTTATCTTTTCAGACCTAAGCTTTTTAGCAACTGCATTATCTTTTCTAGCTTCAGCTTGTTTTATTTTAAACAAAATACGTGATTGTGCTACTCTGTTGTTTTTTTCTTCACGCACGATATTTTGAAACTGGATGTTGAAACCATTTCTAATATTATCCAAGACAGCTTTTACAGATCTAGCTTGCTCTGCTGTGTAATCTAAAAGTACTTGAGTGTTTTCTCCGCTATTGATTGTGTATTCTTCAAAAGATTTTTCTAAAATGCTGATGATTTTACTTCCCGTATCGTGACTCAGGTTCAAGTCACCCAGCTTGTTCAAAATTATTTTACTAAGATCAATATTGTCTGAAATGTTTACATTAAAATTAGTGTTAGCAAAGCTTTCATTTTCCAGTTGAGAATTTAAAGCTATAATTTTACTTCCTGCCATCACAAGAGGTAGAATATCAAGCATTCTTTTTAACCGACCTTTTATTTCTTCAGACTCTTTTTTTAGATAATCTTGCTCCTCTTTAAGATTTTTCAACTCTTCAAGAGAGATACTGTTTCCTTCTCGTATGAGTTGCTCTTGTAGACGATCACTTTCCTTTAGGTTTAGTGTAATTTCACTTTCTAGCTTTATTTTATTTGCCTTGCATAAATCAAGTAGAGATTTTAATTCAAGTTCTTCATTTAACAAAGTTTGCAGTTTGTTTTTTTGAACTGGTTGCGCACCACTTCTTTGAATTTTAAGAAGTAATGTTTCTAAATTCTTTTTTAGATCTTCATATTTTTTAATTCCCAAAACCTCTGAATAAGCACGACTAAGAGTCTTAAGTTCTGATTTTGATTTTGCTTCTGCAAGACTAACAATCTTCTCTGCATCAAAAAAGAAAAATTTAGCAATTTCACGTGGAAGAATAAAGTCATTTATAAAAACTTCCAATCCTACCTCCTTTGTTAACTCATTTTCAATTCCATCAATCAAAATTTGCAATTCTTCAATATTGGTCTTTAAATTAAAGGATCTTTTTATTATGATAGAATTACATGGCATTGATGGTATTGATAGATCTTCAAGTTCAATTTCAACAGAAAGTAAGTGGTCTTGACGCTGATCTTTAATAAATTTATCTTTTGTGTCACGATTCATTAGAGTTTGCAAGAATTCATCATAACCTCCGATATTCCGGATGTCTTTCCTGTATTTATCCTCAACTTCTGACATCATTTTACCATAAAAACACCAGATTAAAGACGTTAAAAATGTTGTTTTACCAAAACCATTTTTACCGGCAATAATATTTATATTTTTCGCACTGCAAAAAGGGGAAAAAATAATCTCATTATAACCTCTATATATTCTAAAATTATTTAATTTTACTCTACTAATTTTCATTTCTTAAATAATCTTAACTGTTGCAAACTTTTCGATTCTTCTTTCTATATCGTTATGCAAACCATATTTGCTAATCAAAAGAGTCTTCGTTTCCTGAAGAGAAATTAAATTATCAATAAGTCCATAATATTCTATCTCTTCTTCGCAAACTTCGCGAATAATTCTTTTTTCTGTTTGATCCAATGATTTAATATTATTCGTACTGATTTCTTTACCATAAATTTCCTTATAAATAGAACCGACTGTATGATCAAAATACATATCTCTATTCCAAACCACCTGAATACCAATTAATTCTTGATTATTGATTAAAGTAATATCTGGACGATTTTGTTGAATTTCTTTTTGAATAGTTAGCAAATCTCTTAAAATCTTACGACGATATTCAATATTGTATGTACCTAAGTTTTCACCATCTTCTGTAACTGCTTTTTGTCCATTTCTTCTCGTACTCATTCTATTTTCTGAGAGGTTACGATTTTCAGCGAGTCTATTTCTAAAGTCGAGCAATGGTTGCATCCAATTCCTGCCGTTATTTACTAAGGAGTTCATAGATTTATCGTTTTTTACTACAGTACAAGTCCAACAGCCGAAGCGACTTTGTCCACATGATCCATGTTTTTTGTTAGTCACAACAGTAGGACATTCATAATCGTCCGCACTTGCATCTGCATAAATTTGAAATAAGATAGAATTATCAAATTGCCAAGGAGATGGAACAGTATTAATCACATACCATACTTCTTCCATCATCATTTCTTTGATGGGAGCATATACATATGTGTTCGGGGTATTAGGATGTTTAGATAATCTCCTTCCGAACACTTCATTTTTTTTTATAGAACGCTCACGTGAATTACTCTCATCATAACGAGTCCCAAGTAATACTATAGCTTCACCCATTTCATTAACTTGATCTAATAAGAAACTTGAAGTAGGCCGTATTTTTAATTTGTCAGTACACCATCTGAATGTATTATTCGGTACAGGATAACCTTTTCCAATAACATTGATCCAAAATGTTTCTTCTAATTTTGGAGTTGTTCGTTTGACAAATATGGGTAAATCCTGATTTCTAGCTTCCTCGTCGATTTTCTTTAGAACATCTGTAACATAATCAGCCAGAATCGGATTTTCAACCATCGTATCATTACAAACTACATATACTTTTCTTTTCAACTGAAACGGATGAGGAAGTTGCTCCCTAATACGTTGTAAAGCAATCCATACCAAAGTTAGCAAAACAGTAGAATCTTTCCCTCCACTAAATCCTATAATCCAAGGTCTTTCAGATCTATCAGCATATAAATATTGATCAGTAATCTGTTCAATAATCCCTTCTATTTTATTGCTTTTTATTTTCTGCATAAAAAATTTTCATAGTATAATTTTGACATAATACGCCAGTCAAATTTATGAAAATATAATGAGAAAAGAGTGAAAATGACTATTGGTTTTCCTTAATCTACTTTAAGTAAATTAATTAATATTTATAAAAAGTTTAATTAAAAAATTTCTAGCATCAATATTTAAAATTCAGTAATTACACTGAATTCGAACACTTTCCAAATAACTAATTTCGTTTATTACGGAAATCCGTAATGGATAATTAATATCAACTTGTAGATTTGATATATATTAAAGAGAACAATAATAAAAATTTATAACTATGGCAATTTATGGTGCAGGTTCCAATTGGGACGGGGATGAAATCAAAGATAATTTCTTCGCAAATAATAACTATGTAATCGGATGGGATATTAACGACGCTCAAGACTTATACAATATGCTCTCATCTGTAAAAATTGGAGATATTATATACTTGAAAGCTAACAGACCAGGATCATTAGATCTCAGAATTAAAGGGATTGGACTTGTTAGAAATTCGTTTCTCAATATTTTATTTGAGAAGGGAGAAAATTTATCCCGTTCAAGAAACAATTTTGAACTTCCAGTCGAATGGATCGACACAGAAGAATTTTTCATAACAATACCTTCAAATACAGGGAAATTAACGAATGTAAGAGCTGCAACTCTTTATGAAGAATTTTTACCTTTTGTACAAAATGAAATTATAAATAGAATAATTTCAAGAATTATATAATCTATCTTAAAAATAAAAAATGAGTTACGAAAAATTCAATTTGAATCTATTAGAGAATATTGTGAACACACAATATGGCGATTTCGGCGGCCTAATTCAAGTGGATCGAAGTGATAGTTTTGATTTCTACAAATTATGTTCTGAGAAGGGTTTCGACATGAGAAAGTATTTCTTGGTGGGGGTTCATTTTGGAACCAGCTCTATAACAAATGTTTCAAAACAAAATACTATTTACTGTTTTGTACTTCTTCTTGAAACTAAGAAATATGGAAATTCTTTTGACGAAATTTCTAAATACTTAGAAACTAATGACAATAAAGTGGAGATACAATCTTTTGATTTTCAAGTGACATTCCAAGAATTAGCAAGATGTGTAAAAAGATTTCATTTTGGCTTTGTTTCTCCAATAAGCAAGTATATAGATAATTTTAGTATACAAGAAAATTTATAATAATATTTAGATAAAATCGAACACAACATTTTAAATATGTTAAAAATGAATTTTCCTACAAATATATAATCATGAACAACAGATTTATAAATATTTTATTAGAAAAACTTAATGTTCAGTACAACCCTGAAATAGTACCTGTAATTATAGAAGAATATTCAATTCCTCTAAGTTGTTATAGTAACGTAGAAAAGAAAGTATTAAAAGATGGTGGCAGTATTCATTATGGGTGGAATATACACGAAAATGGATCGATATACGAAGCTGAGCATCATGCAGTATGGGAAAATGAAACAGGAGATTTAATTGATATAACTCCTAATCAACTTAATAAAGCAGAAATATTATTTGTTTCAGATAATAAATTTGTCGATAATGGACAGAGTCTAGATAATGTTAGGATTAATATTACTAAAAATGTTATAGTCGATGACTTCATACTCATTGCTGAGTTTATTTTTAAACTTTATAATTTTGGTAAAAGAATAGATGATCTACAATTTTTAATTTCCCCCAATATTAATAGAATGATATTAGAATACGAAATGTTTAAAGGACAGCTCGATCTTTTGATAAAAAGCGGAACAACTGGAATATCAAAATGTTACTGTGGAAGCAGAAAATCATATAAAAATTGTCATCATCAATTGTTAAAAAATTCAGTATCTACAGACTATAAAAAAGCAAAAGAATACTCCAAATCTAAAAACTAAAAGCTCATGGAAATTGAAAAAATAATAGCAGAATTAAAAAAATTAGACCTTTCACAATATCCAGAAAAAGAAATTAGGATTTTATTAAATAATATTGGAAAGATGGCATCAATGCAAGTAAATTTCCATCCTGGTAAAATTGTGATGAGAGCACGACCACATGATAATGAGAGTGTACGAAACTATGTTTTATGCAACAGCTGTTCCTGACAATTTACAACCTGGAGAATTGGACAGCCTTAGAATTATAGGTGTTCTTGAATCAATACCTGAACTTAGAGATAATGAATCGTCATTCTATAAAAAGATATCATTTGGTAAATGGGAAGTAATCGATAATTTAAAGTTGCTGACCATAGTGCACAGGGAATCCTATTTTAAAGAAAGCAGCTTTACACGTGAATTAGTTGGCGCGTATAATACTTCAATTGAAAATATTCCAAATGAAGTATTGAAAGATCACCCTGATATTGTTGAAAGATCTTTAAAAAATATCTTCATCAACAAAGTTCTTTTCATTCCATCACAAAATCTTATGACCACCCAGACCATACTATTTATCTTGATGACAACTCGTTCAAGATCAAAAAAAATAAGCCTCACCGGCCTATTGACTGTTACAAATAAGAATCATAGCCGGATGTTGTCTCTCATAGATCATGTGTGGCTGGTTATGAAATATATTTTTGAATGCCGGACTTTTTTGATTACTGAACAGGGATTAATTGTAAAAAGAGAAAGATAAGTATCAACTTAGTCATTACATTGCTTTTTGCAAAAACCATAAGTATAGTTAATTCAATTTCACTATTAAATTAATAAACCCTTAACCCAGCAACACTTTTCGAACGTTCAGCAATCTATTCCATCAAATAAAACATCTATCTTTACTGCTGGTTTATTTGAGTTGATAGTCCTTAAAAAAATAAAGAATAATACTTCAAGATAAAATGGCAATGAATACAGGGTGGATCTGATTAGGAACGATGGGACGTCCTATCTTCAGAAGACTGTTAGAACAAATCATTACCTTATAGTTTATAATCGAACGATTGAGATCAACTGAGCTGGAAGATTAGATGCAATAACAGTAAGAACCCCCTTTTTGGATAGTGAACCTATGGCAAAAGAGAATTTCTGGGAAACTCTTGAGAGGAACAAAAATTCCTTACTTTTGGAAGTAAGGAAAATATTGAATAACTGACAATTATTTTTAAACCCTAACTGTCAGATAAAGTCGTGGCTATTACAATTTATTTCTCTCGATATACATTACCGCTGACTCTTCAACGTACTTTTCTGGAGAAAAATTATCTTTGATGCTTTTTTCCAATGAACCCAATTTTTCTATAGAAATTTTTATCTTTTCTGTCAATTCCTTTGGGAATTTTTTATCATCAGAGAATAATTCGAATAGTGGCTTGTATTGGTTAATATTTGATGACATTCTACCTGTCAATGTGCCAAACTTTATTCTTAAAGACTGAACTTGATACATATAAGTTTCAACTTGGTTCAACCACTCGTCATTTGTTGTTTTGTCATTATCAAGAGATGCCAATTTCTTGTTTATCTTTGTTCTGCACTTAGTTTTAAATAAATCTCTTTTTGTGTCTAAAGTTTCATTGAGATATTCATTTTTGTATTGAATAGGATCTATTTCGTAATACAAAAGTTGTTCTTCAAGCAATTTACCATTAATCTCTTTTAATTCCGAAAGTTCTTTTTCAATTTGTTCCCATTCGTGGTCTATGATTGCTTTTTGATTTTCAAACTGGCTCGTGAAACTCAGTAAGTTCAATATTGCAGGTGTCGTTTTCATTAGTTCTTTATTATCTTTACCGAAGCTTGACATTAAAGTTCCAATACCAGACGTTGCTGTTTAAATTATAGAACCGTAAAGTGGAATTTTATTTGCAGCATTGCCAATTAAACCAATAGAATTGTTTACAAATTCTAACATCCCATCTTTTTCTTTTTTCCTTTTATACCATTCATTATATTGGGATTGCCAAGCTTTGAAACTTGGATAATCTTGAAGGTTTGCGGTTTTACTTATTTGTGTGAAAAATGCGTTAGAATTCGTAAAAAGTTCAGCTATTTTCAAATCTTTTTGGACATTTAGTAATTCGATTAATGCCAATTGTCCATTATAATTAGTCCTGCTTTTTGGAGCAGTTTCTAAAGTCTTTAAACGTTCGTTAAATACTATCTGAATACTATCAAGTTTTTCAATTTTTTTATTTCCCTTGCTATTTGAAAGTTCACCTTGAAGTTTTTCAATGATGTCAGCACTTTTGACTAGCACATATTTCATACTGTCAAGTTTATTGTCTCTTTCCATTTTGATTCTATCGGAAAAAGAGTTATCCTGCCCCAAAACTATTCCTGCCCATAGCAGCATTAGTAATAATAATCTTGTTTTCATAATTTCTATATTTTATTTGGTTGGAATGTTACTTTTTATAACAAAAGGTATTGAGATGTTGCAATGCTTTTAACATTTTATTACCTAAATCCTCTTCTCTTGACCATCGAAAAATAGAAACTAAATTACCATATTCTAATTTCCCTTTATAGTTTGTTTCAATTACATTTCCATCAAACACAAGATAACCATAAGAAAATTTAGTTGGATTAGTCGGTATAATATATTTCTGAAACAAAATTTCTTCATCTTCCAAAACGTTTTGTTCAATTACATATTCTTCAACAATCATCTGGCAAGCATCTATTGACCTTACCACATTCTTATCTTTTACCGGATACTTTTCTAATTTCTCCTTTATCCAAGCAATGGTTTCTTCTTTTGTTTGTGCGTTCGTAATTACTAATCCAAGGAAAATTGCTAAAATTGTAAATAGATTTCTCATTCGTTTTATTTGTTTTAAAATTATTTCTCTTTTAATCTGCCCAAACACCTTTTTCAATCTTTAAACCTGTTTTTTTAAAGCATTCACCAATTGATTTGCTGATTTTTCATTTTGCTTTTAGTGGGATAATTTCAGTAAGACATTGAGCTTGTCTCCTTGTTTGTTCGCCTTCACTGTTGGTTTCAGTTATACTGCGTCAGGATCTGTTTCAAAAATTACATTAAAATCTTTTGCAATGCGTTTTATTTTTCTAATATCGGTCTCTTGTTTTTCGGTATAAGTGGAATTTTCGTAATCTTTTTTCTTTTTATTTTAATGCTCAATACATTGTTATTAACAGAGAATTTTTTGAAAACTTCAAAGTTTTCATCATAAATTTTCCAGATTTTCTTTTTTGAGCTTTTGTTTCTTTTTCCAATTCTTTGTTGCGAATTTTTACAGTTTCACTTTCCTGCGAGAATTCAAAGGGGAAAAATACATGAAACAGAATTACAAGATGCTTTATAATGATTTCCATAGTTTTATTTACTAAACAAATTTCTGTCAATCGAATATTTTTTACAATACAACAATTGTTGTATTTTTTTCTACCGATTATAATTATCTTTACTAAAAACAAAAAACTGTGGAAAAGAATAACCTTGAAAATCACGCTTTGCAGAAAGTTTGGAACGGCTATTCCGATTTTTTCAATAATAAACATCAGATTTTACAAGCCCCGCCAATTGAGAAATTAATTGCCGATATGTTTTCTATGGGTAGGTTTTATTACTACGTACTTAATATTACTGACAGCACACTTACCAATCATCACGAAAATATGCTGGTTATGCACGGTCTAAAAAAATATCCTCTCCACTTGAAAGAGGTGTTGGATTTGGTGCATCCTGAAGATATGGACTTTGTTATGGCAGCGGAAAAGATGTGTCTGGAAAAGATGCTTGAAATTGAGGGTTTTGCTTATCAGCAGGAACTGAAATTTAGCTATTGCTTTAGGATGAAAACCGAAAAAGGAAATTATGAAATGTTTCATCACCAGGCAATACATACATTGAAGGATAGAGATGGAAAACTCTTACAAGCAGTAAATATTCATACAAACATATCTCATCTTAACAAAGTAAACCCATACACAGTTCTTATTTCAGGCATTGGAAATCGAAAAGACTTTCATCAAATGTACTATGACAAACAGGAAGAACTTCAACGTCCAACCAATCAACTTACAAAACGCGAAATTGAAATTTTGAGTTATATTACTAAAGGTTATTCCGCTTCTCAAATTTCAGAACATTTAAATATTTCATTTTATACAGCAAGAACACATCGAAAAAATATTCTTAAAAAAACAGATTCTAAAAATATTTTAGAGCTTGTAAAAAAATGTTTTCAGTGGGGATACTTATAAACTGTTTAAAAATACCCAAAAAGATTTTTTTCAGCAGGGACAACGGAATAGATTTGCTATAGAAAATGAAACAGCCGCAATTATTGTATTGAGAGCTGATTCTTTTGATCTCCTGTGGTACAATAAGAATTGAGATCATTAAGCAATATGCTGATGGCCACAGCTAAGGGAGCTAAGAAAACAACAAAACATCTAAAACTGTCAGTTTGGTTAGAAATAACCATTGATCTGATAGGGTTGATTATGATATATTTGCTTTTAGCAATGAAAATTTTCTATCCACAGATATGTTGATGTAGCGTTCTATGAAATACTCAAATATATCACACACATATGTTGGCTAGTATCTGATAAATTATCACTTGTATAACCTTTTCTATCAATCTTTATTGCTACTGACCGATAATCGATAAAATTATTTCATTTATGAAAATTTCCTTTCTCCGCCCTATCATAATTTGTGCTGTAATGTACTCAGTTCAAAGTCAGGCGTGCTCTGCTTTTTTGCTGACAGGCAAAACTCATAATGTCGTTGGCTTTAATGAAAACTGGAAAACAATGCCGGGAATGATTGTAGTCAATAAACGTGATGTGCCTAAAAGGAATATAAGCTGGCAAAACTTAACCACGGACTATCTTCAACCTCAGAAACAATGGACCTCAAAATTCGGGTCAGTTACCTTCAATCTTTTAGGCTACGATTTCCCCTGCTACGGCGTCAATGAAAAAGGTCTATTCTTAGTTGAATTATATCTGGAAGAAACCACCAAAGTGTACAATCCTAAGCAAGCCAACATGTTCTGGGCACAGTGGATCCAATACCAGCTGGATAACCACAAAACGGTAAAGGAGGTAATCAATCACCTGAACGAAGGCCCTAATATCGACTGGTGGCCTAATGCGGCCGGCAGTCATTTTTTCCTTACTGATGCCGGGGGAAACTCAGCAACGATTGCCTTGCTGAACGGTAAGTATACGGTTCTCACCAATAAGGACATGCCGATGCCCCTCCTTTGCAATAACCAATACCATAAGGATCTGACAGCTGCTAAAAAGTTTGATTTCCTGGGCGGACATGAAAAGTACGATTTTGAACAGAGTAAAAAATGGGAAGACCGTTATAGCCGCGCTTATTATATGCTAAAAAATTATACGTATGATGAAAAGCCTGTGGACTATGCCTGGAATATTTTAAATTCAATACATCCCGGCGAGTGGCAGACGGTTATCAATACCAAGACCATGAATCTGTATTTCAGATCGGATCTTAAAAAGGAGATAAAAACCATCGATATCAAAAAGCTGAATTTCTCTAAAGATGCTGCTGTAAAGTATTTAGATATTCATACTGATCAAACCGGAATGGTCAACGATGGATTTCAAAATCTTACGGTTGAAAAAAATAATGAATATATTGAGAAAGGATTTCCCATAGGTTATGATAATAAAGAATTTGGAAGTTCAAGCCTGTTTGAGAAGCTGAAAAAGAACATTGCCGAATTTTTTAGTACCGTTTTGCCGAAATCCTAAAGTGCAGCTTTAAAAAATACCTGATATGGTATCATTTATACTATGTTTCAAAGCGACATTATAATTCTTAACTTACCATCTTTAGTAAATATCACATTGATGAGAATTTTGTAAATTATAAATAAGATTATATAAATGATGGAAATGTGATTTTTCTAGTTTTATCGTACAAACAAATTACTATGAAAAAAATCTTTTTTGCGGCTACGATCTGTATAGCTGGTTTAGCTTCTGCTAACAATGTATCCAAAAACCACATTGAGAATCAACCGACATTGGTTGAGAACAAAGAACCTGAAAAAGAAACGGAAGCTGAAAAACCGTTGAAGCAGCTTTGCACATCCATAACGATTGTTATTATGTGTGATACTTCACAGAACTTCAACAACAGTTATTGCTGGGAGGAAGGCAGCCAATCGTCATTTAATGAGGCGATACATTGTTATGAAACGGAGTATCAAATGTTTAATGATGAACTTTGTAATTAAAATCAGATGATGTCAATTAAAAGTTTGCTATATCCAATACTTCTGGTCCCTTCCCTATTATTTTCACAAAAAAAGGCGGACAGCTCAGTGGTTGAAGTTAAATATTATGTCAAATTTTTAGTTGATACACTCAATATATCCTCCGCAAAGGAGGATATATTGAGTTTACGCATTGGTAAAAACTCAAGCATTTTCCGGAGCGATATTAAACAAGCCAGTGATTCTTTATCACATAAGATCATTGAAGATGCTTTTAAGAAAGGAACTAATGGTAATACGGTTGCCCCTGATTTAAGCGCCGTAAACAGACCAAAATTTATACAGGAGGTCTATTACAGCAACGGAAAGACATTGGTATATGACAAAATCAGACGAAATATTTTTGCTTTTGAACCCGTTAACAAGATCAACTGGAAACTTGCCAGCGAATCTAAAAGTATAAGTGGGTATCACTGCAAAAAAGCAGTCACTAAATACGGAAACAGAAATATCACTGCCTGGTATACCACAGAAATCCCTTTTCAGGAAGGTCCTTACACATTCAAAGGATTGCCCGGCATTATCGTTAGCCTGGAAGACGAGAAGCAATATTATACATTTGTTCTAAAAGAACTTAAGCAGGTCAAAAAGCCCATTATTCCGATGAGTAATGCCATTGAAACCACCTATGAAAAATTCAACGCAAAACGCCAGGAAGTCAGAAATGATCCTGCCGGGACTTTTTCCAATCTGACAAATTATAAATTATCTAAAGAGCAGGAGCAGCGGATTATAGACAACAATAAAAGCAGAAACAATCAGCTCGATTAAGCCAGATCAATTATCAAACAGGTGTAAAGAGTAAGTATGCCGAGATTACTTCCTGCTACATCCGGAAGCTGAAAAGAAAAAAGTAAAATCTTAACTGAGCTAATAAAGATTACAGAAAACGACAGCCCGGATATGATGACAGCCGTATAAAAAAGTACCTATGAACATTAATACGGTTAAAAAAACGCTCTTTAAATAACTGAAAAAGACTGTCTTTAGTGACAGTCCTTTCAACGTCAATTGACAAAATTCTGGCCGATATATTTTCCCACTCTTTTGAACATAGCAATTTCGGACGTCCTTATAACTACAACATTGCAGTCTGAGATGTTTATGTCCAGCGTCAGATTCTATTACCAAGGACATTTTTTTGATTTGGAATCGTGGTCTTCACTAACAAACTGTCCTGTAGCAAGATTAGTATCCAGTATTGAACGAACGATCGTATTTGCAGCTTCTTCAGGCGTTCCACTTCCCTGATTATTGGTAAGGTCTGTTTTGATAAATCCCGGATCTATGAGGTTGATTCGGAACTTCGAAAGCTGGTTTGCAAGCGAAATGGTATACATATTAAGGGCCGCTTTGGATACGGCATAGACCATAAAAAGATTGGCATTTTCATAATATTTCCAACTGGTATCACTATGAAGGGTCAGCGAACCGATACTTGAACTGATGTTAATAATGTGGGGTTCTTCTGATTGCTCTAACAGATCAGTAAACGACTGAACAATTCTTACAGTGCCGTACAGATTGGTGTTGAATACGTTTTCAAATTCTGAAATTGTCGCATTCAGTGCATCTTGTGGCATATTTCCGGTAATACCTACGTTATTGATCAATAGATCTAATCGGTCAGTTTTTCGTCCAAGCTCGAGCCTGGCATTTTTTACAGATGCATCATCAGTAATATCAATCTGTATAATGTCAGCACTGGCCAATCCTTCTGATCTTAATTGCTCCAGCGCCTGTAAACCTCTTTCCAGACTGCGGCATCCGAGATATACATAAAATCCTTTTTGCAAAAGTTGCTTTGCTGTAGCGAAACCGATTCCTTTATTGGCCCCTGTAATGAATACTTTCTTAATTTTTTTATTAATTTAAAAATTATATTGCAAATTTGAATCAACAAAAAATAGAATCTTTTCACATTTGTGAAAAAGTGATCATCGGATGCTTTTTCTTACTCTGCTTAAGGATGGCTGTTTCATGCCCAGGTATGATGCGACATAGGAAAGAGGAATGCGATTGACCATATTGGGATAATGCTCCAAGAAAGACAAATATCGTGCTGTAGTGTCTTCCGGGATCAATGAGCTCCTTCTTTCCAGTTTTTCAGATTTATGCTTGATGATTATTTTATGAATAATGTCATTTAAACCAGCAACAGATTTTCAGTAACTCGTCCCAATCTTTTTTTTGGAAAGCAATAAAGGAACAGTTGGTAATGGCCTGTAAGTTAGCGATGGGCGTTGAGCTCTTGTCCGGATTATCCCAGTCTGAAAGCCAGTGCCTTTCCCCAACGAAGTAATGCGTTAACATGCCCAGCCCGTCCTTTGATTGAAATTCAATCTGCATCATGTCGTTTATGAGTATTTTTATACCAAAATACGCTATTTTAACTCATTATACAACTTTAGCTTTGTATTATTACCTATTGGTGATGAACAATATCTCAAAGCCATGATCCCTCACCATTCTTCTGCGATCATGACAAGCAGAAATGCAGGAATCAAAGATCCTGAGGTCAGAAAATTGGCTGACAGCATCATCCGATCGCAACAAAGGGAAATTGATCAGATGAAGAGCATAATCAAGAGATTACGCTAATTCATCATTTAAGATAACGAGCTGGCCTGGGCGAGGAAATAAGGGCGAAATATGTCCTCAAAATTATAAAAGCCCTCTCTTTTGTCTTTTAGATTCTCCGCTACAAACAATGCTCCGCTGCCAAAGGCTTCTCTCGATATTGACTCATGGACAAGTCTGACGGTCTGGTAGGGAAATCCGAAGATTACCCCATGTTTTCCTACTATTCCCCGGCCCGACCCGAAAGTATGTTTCCGCAATTCTCACCGCTGTGCCAGATACGCCGGATTTAGCTTGAAAGTGCTCTTCTATTAGTTCGAGATCGACACCGGGGCAATATTTTTCAAAATTGAGGCGGCAAATAGCAAATAAAAATGAAAGTATATCTTTTCACAAACCAAACCGATCCTTATAAAGAAAAAGACTTTGAAATTTAAGTCCTTTTATATTAATAAAATACAAAAAGTAAAGAAAGGGGGTACTTTAATTCTTTTTCTTTCGGTATATTTAAGCATTCATTACAAAATGCTTTTCAGGTTCGCTATTTTCTGCTTGCTAGTCTTTAATTTTTTTGCTGGTTTTGCCCAGCAAAAGAGTCTTATTCCCTTTTCGGAATTAGAAAAAATAACGGAAAACGAAGATTGTAAAAAAGCGTTGTCCATTCTTGATTCTTATAAAATTTCGGATTTTAATTCAGCACAAAAAGCAGATTTTTATTTTGCCAAAGCCTATTCTCTCAATCAATGCGAAGATTATAAGCAAGCAGAAAAAATATTGCAATTTCTGTTGAAAGATCATAAAAACGAGCTGATTAAAAATAGAAAGCTGCTTGGTAGGACTTATTTCGAACTCGCCTATTCTGCCAGCGGGAACTACAATCAAAAGAACGAAATTTTTTACACTCAGAAAGCATTGGAGGTAATGGAGCAATCGCCTCATCTTTTTGAAAAAGCCAAGATCATCTCTACCTACAACGACCTGTTTTATTACCAGAATAATTACAACGATCTGACTGGTCTGGATCGTACAGAGAAAAAATTCCGGGAAATATTTAAAAAAATCCCTGTCAGTGACAAAGATTTTCCGCACGCCAGAAGAGTGTTCAGGAAAATGCAGCTGATCGTCGCTTTGATGAATAAAAAACCGGACGATGCCACTGCAATCCTCAATTCTTTCATGAAAGAAACGGCCTCCGGAACCGATGAAGACCGGAATTACATCAATTCCTGCTATTCGGAGATTGCGGGATTTTATTATAACGAGCGGGATTTTCTGAAATGCATCAGCGCTTCGGAAAAATCCGCAGATTATGCGCTGAAAACCGATTATCCGCATTACCGGATGATTGCTTTTTCAAAAATCGGCGCATCTTTTCTGAAACTGAAAAATTATGAAAAAGCGCTGTTCTGGATCAATTCATCTCTGAATCTAGTCAGGCAGAAAAAAGATTTTAATTCCAGCATTTATTCTTTGAACACGATGAAGGCAATGGCTTACGCAGGTCTCGGAGAATATCAGAAAGCGGCAGCTCTTACAGAAAACAACATTTCGGAAATCATCCTGAAAAAAACAAGAAAGCAAACCAAAATAAATGATTTGAATTTTAATGATTTTACAGATCTGAATTCTAATTATTTCATAAATATTTTTGCTAGTTCGGGACAAATTTTTCTGGATAAATACAAAAAAGAACACAAAAAAACCGATCTCGAAAAAGCGGAAAAATTATTGCTGATCTCTTCGGAGATGTTTTGGGAATTTTATCTGAAAGGCGAGTTCAATCCTTTACTGCACAGCCTTCATACCAAAATTACGGAAGGACTGCTGAATATCGGTTTTGAAAAATACCGCAATAATCAGAGCAAAATAGCGGAAATTATTGGGCTTATCGAACGGAATTCTTCCAAGCATCTTTACAAAGAATTTCTTCAGAAAAGAAATATTTCGGATGAGCTTTCCACCAGTTTCCGGATATTGACAGAGGATAAACACAGCATTCAGAATATACTTGATAATCTGAAAAAAGACCAGCAAATTTTTAAATTTTATGTAGGGACAGAAGATATTTTTCAAGTGTTGATAACGAAGCGGAAAATAGAACTGCTGAAATTGGGAAAAGCCAATGTTGTTAAAAAATTAACAACTGATTTTATAGGAAAAATTAAAACCCCTTCAGTTCTTCCGGACAATTCTGAAGCACTAAGGAAAATCCTCCTTCCGAAAATATCTGCCAAAAAAATCATCCTGATCTCGGATGATTTTCTGAATTATCTGCCTTTTGAGTCTTTACAAAAAAACGGGAAATACTTGTCTGATCATTTCGACCTTTCTTATCATTATTCTCTTGCGCTCTGGCAGATGAATCATTCCGGAAATCGGAAAACCCAAAGCAAAATTTCTGTATTTGCCCCTTTTTATCAAGCAGGATCAGTGTTTAATGGTTTTAGGACACTTCCTTTGAAGTTTGCGGAAAAAGAAGCACAGGAAATCCTTGCGTTCTATTCCGGGAATTTTTTTTCCGGCAAAGATGCCACGAAAAACAATTTTTACAAGCAAGCTAAAACTTCGGATATTCTTCATCTTTCGATGCATTCTATTCTGGATGAAAATAATTTCCGTAAATCTTGTCTTTTGTTCCAGAATAATGTTCCGCTTTATTTTGAGGAGCTTTATAATCAAAATATTCCTTCGGAAATGGTGGTTCTGGGCGCTTGCAATACCGGGAATGGCTATCTGAAGAATGGCGAAGGAATTATGAGCATCTCTCACGCTTTCACATTTGCAGGAAGCAGGAGCAACGTCTTCAGCTTATGGGAAATTCCCGACAGGGAAACCTCTGAATTAATGGGATATTTCTACAAATTTCTAAAAAAGGGACAGCGAAAAGATGAGGCGCTTGCAAATGCAAAACGTGAATTTGTAAAAAACAATCCGTTGAAAAATCATCCCTATTTCTGGGCTGGATTTATCGTAAACGGAAGTACCGATCCGATCTCAGGCAAAGATTATCAATGGATCTTTTGGATGTTTTTGGGAATGTTTGGAATTGGGCTTTTCTGGTTTTTGCTTAAACGGAAATATTTTCAGAAATTACACAAGTGAAAATCAAAGCCTTTGTAATTCTAAACGAAGCAGAGCGAAGTGAAGAATCTTTGTAAATTTGTCATAAAAGGGATTTTTCCTTTTCATAATGCGTCACAAAATTCCATTCAGAATAACAAGGGAAATCAACATATACTTTTCATAAATCCAGCACCAATTCTCTCGCCTTCTTTTCGTAAACTCCTTTGCCGTAAAGCATTTTCAGGTTTTGTTTTGCTTTTCCGGGATTATTGAGCTTTATGAAATTCAGGGCTTCATACCACATCAGATGTTCTTTCAGAGGGAAATTTTCTTTGTTGATTTTGGAAAAATCATTGGCTGCGTTTTGATACTCCCCTATGCTCATTTCTGAAATTCCTTTGTAAAAAAGAGCTTCATTGTTCCCGATCTTTGAGAACCATACTACCGCATTTTTATAGTCTTTTTTATCATACGCCGAAAAAGCTTTGTCGGTTTCGTTTTCAGCAGTTCCACTTCTTACCACAGGGTGTGTGAGGTTCGGAAATTCCACAAAATTTTCTGTATATAATGTTTCATAATCCGTTTTTTGCTGATAAAACAAAATACTTCCCAATCCGCACAAAAGCAGCAGCGAAGCTGCAAAAGCAATCCATTTCATCGGGAGTACTTTTGCAGGAGTTTTTTTATCGAAAGATTCAAGTTGTTTTTTGAGGGCCGCTCTTTCTTCTAAAGCAATCGCTTTTTTCAAGTTTTTTTGAAATGTAAATTCCTGCAAAAAATCGGCATCGGTTTTCAACAAATGTTGAAACTCCGTATTTTGCTCATCAGTAAGGCGACCTTCGAAATAGGCGTTTGTCAGGCTTTCTTTATCCATCATTTTGTTTTTAGTATTTCTTTTAATTTTTTTAAGCAGCGGGATTTCTGGCTTTTCAAAACATCTTTGCTGCTGTAATTGAGGATTTGCATTATCTCGTCCAGATTTTTTTCTTCGTAATAAAACAGCTTCAAAACTTCTCTACATTGGTCTCCCAGTTTTAGAAAAGCTCCCCGAAGTCTCAGGATTTTTTCGTCATTATCATTATCGAAATCAATTTCGGAAAAATCCGTTGTTTCATCGGAAAATTTATCGGTCGGAATGTTGTTTTTTCTTTTTAGTCTGCGGAAAATCATATATTTTCCTACGGAAAAAAGATAGGTAGAAAGTTTGGCTTCCAGATTATCAAGCTTTCCTTTCTGTGCATTTTCATACACTTCAATCACGGCGTCCTGATAAATATCTTTTGCTTCCGTTTCTTCCAAATCATACTGCTTGGAAAACCTTAAGAAAGCCGATTGATTCTCCCGATAAAAAATTTCCAGAGCAGAATTGTCCTTTGCTTTTAATCTCTTGATAAAATTCTGCTCATTATTCATTAGTGTAAAAATATGTTCGAAGTAAACAAAACTAAAAAAAATTCCGCAGATGTTTACTTTCCTTAATTTTCTGCACTAACTCTAAATATGTAATCTCAAAATAAATATGTTTTATGAAAAAATTCTCTCTGCTTTTTGTCCTGCTTTCTTTGTCAGCAAGCTCACAGGTTACAAAAATTGCTGATTTTTCTTTTCGTCCGGATGTTATTCTAAGTGATAAAGCTTTGTTTATGGGAAATGATACAACTCATGGAAAAGAGCTTTGGATATCCGACGGAACCGAAGCCGGAACTCATCTCCTGAAAGACATTATACCGGGAACCATCGGCAGCATTCCGTATTCTTTCTTAAAAGTCGGGAATATTGCTTATTTCCAGACCGATAATAACCAGATTTGGCGGACAGACGGAACTGATATTGGGACATATCTTGTGATGTGGAATTCTGATATTGTAAGACCTTTTCCAATGTTTGAGCAAAATGGCTGGATTTATTTTATGGAAAGAGAATCCAGCAGTAGCAGATTTCTTTGGCGGATGAACGGAAACCTTAATAGTGAAGTTCTCGTAACTCCAAAATCAACTTTTACTGATACTTCAGGCTACATACTTTTAAATGATACCGATTTTCTTTTTAACGGAAGAACAGCATCCGGAGGATGGACGATCTGGCGAAGTAATGGCATTGTGAATCACAATATGATAGACCTTACCTCCACATCTGCCTTGAGCAGCTATACTCAGCTGAACAGCACCAGAAATATAAACGGGAAAATTTATTTTTCACCAATCACAGAAGCTTACGGTTGGGAGCCTTGGACAACTGACGGAACTGCCATCGGAACAAAACTTCTGAAAGACATTCTGATTTCCTCCAATTATTTTGATAATTCAGCAGCATCTAGTTTTACAAAAATGGGCAGTCAAATCTTTTTCACGGCAAAAGATAATACGCACGGTGTTGAGCTTTGGAAAACCGACGGAACAGAAGCCGGAACAATGATGGTAAAAGAAATCTGTCCTGGAAATAATACCGGTGGAAGTCAGCCGGAAATCCTTTTTGAATATAACGGATTGCTCTATTTTCAGCAGCACGACGGAACATCTAACCAGCTCTATAAAACCGATGGAACAGAAGCCGGAACGATAAAGCTGACCAACCTCGAGTATTTCTGGGCAGGCCACAGACCGTTGTTAAAAGACGGAAAATTGTTTTTTACCGCTTATACGCCTCAATACGGAGATGAGCCCTATTTCATTGATTTGGAAAGTTTGCAGATCACGATGATCGCCGACATCAATCCGGGAACAGGCTCATCGTCTTCCGCCGAATTTTTTGAGCTGAACGGCGATGTTTTCTTCACGGGAACTATAGACGGAACCATTTATGGAGATAGAACATTCAGGATAAACCAATCTGTTCTTTCAGTAAATTCTGAAAAAAAATCTGATATCAGAATTTATCCGAATCCCGTTTCCGACATCCTGAATCTATCCGAAAGAGCAGACAAAATACAAATAACCGACCAAAACGGAAGATTATTGAAAACGCAATACAGCTCTAATTCAGTAGATGTGAAGAACCTTGCATCGGGAATGTATTACGTCAAAATCATCAGCGGACAAAAAACGGAAACCAAAAAATTCATTAAAAAATAAAATCCTTAATTATGAAGAAATCATTACTTAGCTCATTATTATTGTTTGGGATAATTACGGGCAATGCTCAAATCTTTGACCGGATAAAAAATGCAGCAAAAAATACTGCAGAGCGGAAAGCAGAAAATAAGAGCGGCGATATCGTAGAAAAAGGTCTCGACAAAGTGGAAGAAGGCATTGAAAACATCTTTAAGAAAAAAGATAAATCTAATAATGGTAATTCCCAATCCGGAAATAACACTAACTCCGGTGCTAATCAAAATACCACCCAAAACGGAAATACCGATTACAGCCAATACAAAGGCTCAACCTTTATCCCTGGAAAAAATGTGCTGTTCTTTGAAGATTTTACCACGGCAAGATTGGGCACAGGCAATACCAACTGGCATTTATACGAATACGATCCTTCCGCAGATTTTGAAAGACCCAATGTCAGAACAATTTCCGTATCAGGCGGCAACTGGCTTAAAATGCCACGTAAAGGATTTGTATTCCCGAACAGCTTTAAAAATCTACCCGAGCAGTTTACGCTTGAGTTTGACCTCTACGCCGACCCTTCAAAAATGTCTGAAATGGAGGGTGGTTTCCGAACAAATTTTATTGTACTGGACGACCGCAGCGAGTACAGTATATATTGGGCTGCCGAGCCCTCAATAGAACTAGATGTGCATCCGCACGGAAGTACAAAAATGGTGTATGTTTCAGCACAGTCCGAGTACAATTCCAACCTGTCCGGCAAAAAACTGCTGTTTGAGAATACCTTCAAATCCAACTGGAACCCAGGCGCAGTAAATCGTGTATCTATATACCGCAACGGCAATCAGGTTGCGCTTTATCTCAACGGACAAGAATTACTCAACCTTCCCAACGGGCTTTCCAAAAAAGCACAGTACAATCTTATCTTTTCTACCAATATGTGGGGCGATGGGATGTATTTGAGTAATGTTCGCATTGCAGGAAACATACCTAATGCTACGCAGGACATAAAAACTGCTGGAAAATTCGTTACTAATTCCATTTACTTTGACGTAAATTCTTCCCGAATCAAGCCCGAAAGCTGGGCAACGCTTAACAATACCGCACAAGCGATTAAAGCCATATCAGGAAATATTTTGATTGTGGGGCATACTGATAGCGACGGAGCTGATGATACCAACCTAATGCTGTCGCAAAGCCGTGCTGCTTCGGTAAAAAATGCTTTGGTAAAGGAATTTGGGATAGAGGCTTCCCGGTTAATAACAGACGGCAAAGGGGAAAGCCAACCTGTAACGTCCAACAACACTGCTTCAGGCAAAGCGCAGAACCGCCGTGTTGAGTTTATCAAACAATAAAAACTGGTGGTAATGAACAAAGCATTAAAAATACTCATTGCATCCCTTCTTTTTGCTTCCTGCGGTGGTAATACAGAAAGTGTGCGTGTCCCCGATGACTTTAATTCGGAAGTAGTTATTTCCAATCAGAACCAATTGCAAAAAATCCTTACCAAAGAAATGGTTGCTGCAGTTGCAGATGTGCCTGTTGACAAGATTGATGAACACATCGAAAACAATATTAACCGGCAAGGTCAATATACCCTATTGTATAGCTGGGCTACCGGAAATAAGAAAAAGGTTGGCAATGGCAAACACGAGATTGATGATTACAACAGTTTCAGCATCGGCTTTATCAAAAAGATGACCGCAGCAGAATTTGAGAAATATTACGGAACCAATGACGGCTTGCAGATGCAGGTAAACGATATGGCAAAGCAGCAGCATTTCAACAAGCAAATAGGAACCGCAGAAGCAGAATACATTGCCGATTATGCAAGCAGGCGCAAAACGGAAAAGCTAAGCAATATAGCTACAATGGCATTTTGGGAAACACCGATGAATGCCTTGCATGTACTGGCAAAAGATGCCGCCTTTACCATTACTGCCAATTTTGGCGATGACGAAACCTTAGCGAAGAAAAAATCAGCCGAACTGGTCAACGTTATTTTGAACCCTTAAAATTACCTGCTATGAAACTCTATTTTTTAATGATTGCAATGCTGATTTCGGTAGCTGCATTTGCTGAAAAGGTGATTATCGCCAACTGCTCCGAGGGTGGTGGCTGCACCTTTGAACTTTCAGATTTTGAAAGTGACCTGTTTGATAAAGATTTTGGTAGGGATATACAATCAGATGACATCATTGTATTGGGCAAAAAGAATAACGGCGAAGTCATTACCTATTTGGACAAAAAATCCAGAGAGGATATTGACAGAGAATGGGGCGGCGACGGCTATACACAAATTGGTCTATTCAATCCTTATCTGCAACCCATAGACGGCGTTTGGAGTGCTTCATACGGAACTTCATCCGGGAACGATTGCTATGGTATTGGTAATATTGGTTCTTTTATCCGAAGCAAAATCACGCCTGGAACAGCCGGAAACGGAACTATCAACTTTAAATATCCATTTAATCCGGCACAACTCTTTCCATCAAACGAAATGCGATGGGTTAAGACAGGATATAATACCTACAAAGGCATACTCGATTTTAATTCCAATAAATCGGGAGGTATGAAAATGTACTATGATGTTACCATTGTGAGCAGGAAAAAAATAGAAACCTTTTATACTATCGAAATAAAAGTGCCTACAAAAGAAACCTGCATAGGTAAAGTTCCCGTAACTTTTACACTCGTAAAAGAAAAATCATCAGCGGACCCTTTTGGAAACGACGAACCTATGGATGATGACTTATTGCCGGTGAACCCTAAAGGCAATGACGATTTACTCCCGGTAAATCCTAAAGGAGATGACCTGCTTCCCGTTGAACCCGGCAATAACCCTAAGCCGAATGTACCGAGAATAGAAGATCATACTCAGCCGAACGTCCCAAGATTG
Source organism: Chryseobacterium sp. 27AL (assembly GCF_057815395.1). Taxonomy (NCBI): domain Bacteria; kingdom Pseudomonadati; phylum Bacteroidota; class Flavobacteriia; order Flavobacteriales; family Weeksellaceae; genus Chryseobacterium; species Chryseobacterium sp. 27AL. The sequence continues at coordinate 28,794 of NZ_JBYRIW010000008.1, forward strand.
GAGGATAAGCCTAAAACCAATGTACTGAGGTTGGAAGATAAGCCAAAACCGAACGTTCCAAGATTAGAAGATAACCCAAAACCAAAAGTACCACGCATAAAAGACTAAACTTTTATAAAATATGGAAACAAATAGACAGCACAGCACGGCCGATGGCAAAAGTACCGCCATCATTGCCTATATCACTTTAATAGGTTTGATAGTTGCCTTTGTGCAGAATGCCGAAAAGAAAAATGCCTTTGCCAATTTCCATATCCGCCAGAGCTTAGGGCTAATGTGCACCGGATTAGCATTGGGCTTCATCAATATCATTCCATTTTTAGGATGGGTAATCTGTATCGTTGGAATGTTTGCCCTGCTTATCCTTTGGATTATGGGATTGCTCAATGCCATTAACGGTAAAGAAACCCCTGTGCCTGTAATGGGTAATCTATTCGGCAAATGGTTTTCAGGCATTCAATAATTTTAAAAACAGTTAAAATAAGTAGAAGATGAAATCAATAAAAATAACAGTCGCCGTAACGGTGCTTTGTCTTACACTGTTTTCCTGTGGGAACAATGACGACAAAAAACAAAACGACAACGACATTAATTTAGATGCCGTTATCAGCAGCAAATCCAATGACCCCAATGCCAAAGGCGATAACAAATGTCTTTTGGATTATCAGAACAAATACGATGCATTGCTTGCCGAAACCGATGTTTTGAACGCTACCGGATTTTCAAAAGACGTGATGGAAACAAAGTACAACAACCGACTTAAAAACCCCGAAAACCACGAGTTTGTGTATAAATTCAAAAACGGCAGGATGGGAAAGGTACGTGGTTTCAACAACGAAATGCAGTTGCCCGATATGGTAGTTGTACGCTCCATAAAGCCGATGTCACCTACTACTTTTAATCAAAGTTACAGGGAAGTGACGGACGAGCAGATGCAGGCGGCAAACGATGCGCTTGATGAAATTGCCGAAGGAAATTCTGGCGATGCGGATGCCGATAAAGCAATGAAAAAAGCGAAAGAACAAAATATCAGCAAAGAGGAAATCAAGAAAACGGGTGGAACAATGGCCGATGCTTTCAAAGAAGTATCAAAAGGTTACAGAACGGTGGAAGATCTTGGCGATGCAGCAGTTTGGAATGTGGTTACCAATGAGCTTTATGTGCTGCAAAACGGTGTAAAGTTTGAAATTCGAGCCGACATCAGTAACGACACGGAAAAGAACAAATCGGTAGCTGTAAAATTAGCCGAATCGTATTGAACAAGTGTAAATAAAGACAGTATGAGAAATCTAATATTGCTTGTGATGGTCTTTTGTATCGCCGGATGCAATAGTAACGAGGGAAACAAAATGTCTGCATTGGAAACGGTACTGGAAAAAGCAACAGGTGTAGATACCGATATGGATAATATCAAAAACAGCGAAAAGAACAAAGCTGAAATAGACATTGCAGATGACGGACTGAACCTGAACGAACGGTTCAGAAACGGCTTCGCTACCATTACCGCAGCCAAAGAAGTCATATCACTGACCATTACCAATGAACAAGGCGGACAAGATAATATACTCATTGGTTTTACAGGAACAGATCTCACACAGATGCGCCCGATAAAAGGCCGGATGAATACCAATGGCGAAAATTCTATGAGCTTTTCTATTGCGAACTATCAAAATAACGAAGCCGATATGATGATGGCTTTTGATATGGAAGGAGAAATTCTATCATTAAAACCGGAAAAGACCATTATCAGGCTCAAAGGAAATATCGGATACCCGCAAGACGTCCAAAACCCCGAAAAATGGAAAGCATTTGAAGGTACAGTTACCTTGAATTATGTCGTCTTTCAAGCCTTGGGAAAGGCTAAGGAAGACTTTATCTATTAATAAAAAGCAAAATTTATGTTTAAATCACTCATTATGAAAAAGATTTTTTTCCTAACCCTGCTTGTTCAGTTCTTTTTGTCCTTTACCAATGCCCAGGAGAAAAAAACAAAGCAAATGCTTGCGGTTTGCATTGATGGAAAAGGCTGTAAGTTTTCGGAAATCACCATCGCAGCCAGCGAAGTGGACAAGCTGGTAGGGAAAAACAATTTCTGGACTGCCGCCGCATCCAACGCTACACTGATATTGGATAAGTGCGAAAGCATAAAAGATGAAAAACGCACGCTGGAAGAAATTGACCGCAGCTACGGAGGAAGCGGAAAATCAATAGACCTTAAAAAGACTGATTTAGAAAAGTACCTTAAAGAAAAAGGCTGTTTTACCTGTCCGAATGAAACAAAGAAAATATCATTTTATGCAAGCGCCAGCGGCGAAGAGGCACATTCAGGCAATGGTTATTTCTTTCTGAACCTGAAGGCAGGAGAAGCCTATATGCCGAACGAAGCTTTTAAACAATTTTATGCCGGTGAGGAGGGGCAGGATAATGTTATCATAGACCAGTTTATCCGCAATGGTAAAATGGAGCAATATATGATTGCAGAGGGTAAAAAATACCGTCATTCGATGCCCATAGGCACTAATATATCAGTCATAAAAGATGATGCACTCAACGAAAAGCGTTTTAAGAACGATTTCAAAAAAACCGGTAAGACCCGGAAGCATCTGAATACGACTAACACCGAAACCGAATATACGGGAAAGGACGATGAAGGCAGAACCATCAGCTTTTGGATTGTTCCGTCGCCAGATGTATGCTTGCCGCCTGGTAAGTTTGATGCATTCGGATTTTATAACCTCGGCTATATTTCGGTGGATGGAATGACATATTTGGTTACCGAAATTTCTGGTGCAGGCTTTCAGATAAAGATTACAGGCATTGCAGACGGTTCGTACAATTTTAATCCGGCAGGTTATAAATCATATTAAATATGCAAGATGATGAACAGGTTTGTCAAAATAGCGCTTATGGCTTTTCTGCTGTTTCCGCTCTTCGTTGTCGCCCAGCAAAAGAAATCGATAAAAAGTACTACTCAATACAAGTTTTCCGAAATGTGGGTTTGGGAATACAAAAATGCCAACGGTAAAAAGGCGCAAATGGCAATATACCGTGAACCCAAATTAAACTATTGGCTGCTTACGCCTGATGATGCAGGTTATCGTGAAAAGGACGAGATGACCTTATGGCTTATATTGAAGCCTAGCGGAGAAGTGTTACAGGCGTATCAGGACGGAGAAAAGAACCAGAGGAAAAAGCTGATAAAACACTAACTGTACCCCGACAAAAAAGCCATATTGCCCGATTACTGGAAAGCCACAGGCAAAAGCAGATATTTTGGAGATACTTTTTCTGGCTTCCATAAGATAAAAGGATTGGAATACAATGTCAGCTACGGAAAGACCAATGATAAATCTACGTTCTATCTGGCGACTACGAAAGCGGATTTGGCGGTGTTATCTCTTTTCAACGATTTGAATATAGATGCAAAGCTGCCCATTCGTTTTCCAAAGGACATACCGGGCAACTTTATCATCTTATGCGAATATACCGTATTTCCCGGCGGTGCTGTTCAGTATAATTTTAGGTACATTTCGCAGACAGACTATTATATCAACCTTTCAGATTATGAAGTAAAACAATAAATGAAGTGCGGAATGAAGAAATAGGGAATTGATTGGAAATTGTAATTAGTAAAGTCAATTTAGCCACCTTTTTAACCACCCTTTAAAATAAAATCCTCTGATAACAGTAGTTTCAGAGGATTTAATGTACCCAGGGCCGAGACCGTAATTCGTCACCTGAAAAAACTGGAGAAGATGCAACACATTATGATAAAAGAAAGGAAGATCTATGTGTAAGCATAAAAACCAGATCGAAAGTCTGTACTATGCTGAAACCGAAGTGCTGTTATTTATCATTCCGCGCTTATTAATATTTGCACACTATTTGTATATTTTAAAACTTAGTTCCTTAATTATTAAAACGTTATGAAAAAAGTCTTTGTACTCGAAGACGAAAAAAACATTAGGGAGGCGTTAGAAATCCTGTTGTCCTTTGAGAATTATCAGGTCATTTCCTGTACCAATGTCAGCGACTTCTATGAACTATCACCAGCAGTCATTCCAGACCTTTTTCTTTTTGACGTCCTGCTGCCTGACGGATCAGGAGTGGAAGTATGTAATTATGTGAAAAGCAACAAAGCGACATCAACTATTCCGGTAGTCCTCATGAGTGCTCATGCAAAAGCCATAGAGACGGACCGACTATGTCAGCCGGATGCTTTTATTGTTAAGCCGTTCGATATAGATGATGTTATTTCAACAGTGAGCAGGCTTGTAAAGGATTAGTTAATAGTTGAAATTATATGATGGAATAACCTATGGGCTTGAAAGCATAATTATTAGACATTTCCGCTGAACAAGCTGTCATACCTACAATAAGATCCATTTCTGCCTCAATTATGATATAGTCTCCAGCTGCACTTTTTGGAGGAAGTACGCTTATTTTGCCACTCTCACCGTCAACGGCTACAGCATGCTGAAGAAAGTTTGGTAGGAACATTTTCTTAATACCACAAGTGGCAGATACCGTAAAAATTCCGTTGATTGCTGCCGGAGGAATTGCTGATGCGCGCAGAGTCAAGGCTGCAATGGCTTTAGGTGAAGACGCGGTCCAGATAGACACTGCCTTTCTGACTACCCGACAATCCGGAACAAGTAAAATTCAACGTGAAAAATTATTCTCAAGAGATGCCCGCTACACAACATTAACCAGAGTATATACCGGAAGGTTGTCACGTGGAATAAAAAACCGTTTAACATAGGAATTGAAAGAATTTCGAAACAGCTTTGCCCCCTATCCTCTTTAGGGGAAAATCGTGGGAACACTAGGAGCCTATCCAGCGGATTCCGAGTCAAACCCGGAACTTAAGTCTTTATGCTCAGGTCAGGCAGCATCATTGCTTCAACACAAGATGCAGAAAACTTAATTGCAGCAATTATCGCTGAAATGCAAAGTTAAAATGTAAGTACCTTTTGCTTCCAAAATAACCGGAACTTATGAATGTTATCATAGCCTTTTAGAAACCGAGAAAGATACAGATAAACAGACTCAACGAATGCTTGTATAATTTATTTTATTTTTATTAAGCAATTTACCTTTAACATTCCGTAGAATGTGACCAATCAATTTTGTCACTACTTTATTATTTGGCTTTCTATATTGTGGCAATAGAAAATTGTGATTCAAACATCATTTAATACCTTCACAATATTATCCATATCTGCTAGTAAATGGTTTGAATATAGTCCTGTCGAGGTCACAAACAGCCAAACAGCGCCAACTGAAGACAGTTAGCGCTGTTTATATTTCATCTCAATTGTAACTAGCTTTACCAGACAAATTCTTCTAACAAAAAAACATCCCATTACATAATCAAAATTATTGTTTTTGACATTCTGTATATCCATTTTAAAAGCTTCAAAACTCAATAATTAATATCGCTTTTACAACCTGTTATTCTTCAGAAAAGATTTAATCTTTCAACACTTTTCTGAGATCTTGCCATGGCATCAGAAACTTCACCAACTGCAGTCATCAATGTCTGTTTGAAGGTGATCACTGCTTTTTCCTTAACATATTATTTGTATCTCCCAGTTAGCCATAGTTGATTGTTTGTACAACTCCAAGATAGCTGTTTTAGAGATAATCTCAACAAAAAATTTAGGCTGTCCTTACTTTTTGAACAGCCTCTTTATTATACTCAAATTAGTTGAGATCTGTATAAAACTGACCAACTTCTGCCAAGCGTCAGGCATTATACTCACCTTCTTCCTCCTTGTGCCAGAATTTAACCTGATTCGCAGTAACTTTGATTAAGCATATTCCCGGAGTATCTATCCCTTCCGGAAACCATTGGTCCAGACCTTCAACCCATTTTTCCTTCAATATATCTTTATCCTTTACAATTTCACCTTTACCGGTACAGTCTATAAATAACATATCGTCAGTCTGGTAAATAAGACTGACATGATGATTGTTCTTAATCTGATCGACTTTATTGCTATCCTCATAAGTAAAGAACCATGAGTCTCCGTCATATTCTACTTTACCATTATTGCTCATAGGCCTTGAATGAGAGACTTGTTTTCCGTCCTGTGTGACCATCATACAAAAATCTAAATCTTTCATTTTTTCTGCGATGGTTTTTAATGATGCTTTTTTCATAATATTAATATCGTGATTTAATGTTGATCATATCCTAAGTTCAAGATTATTCAGGAATCTGATCTGCTGTATTATCACAGACCAAAATCCATACCGATACGTAATATATTATACTTTGCACCGCCTCTCAATATGAAACGCTGTGCGGCGTGAGTTATTAGATGCAGAGGTACCAAACCGTTATATCAATTCTCAATACATCCTTAAGAAATACTACTTTTCCGGACAGATGTCAAAATATTCTTGTATCTTCTCTACGGTATTTTTTGGTAATTCAGGTATTGAACGGAGACTTTAATTGTCGAGTTCTTTAAAGATTCTTAAAAGGTATACTTAAATTAGCATCTTGTAAATAAATCATCTTTTAAAATGATAAGCCCAACAGATCCAAAGCCATCAGATTTCTTTGAGTTCGTACAATTATACTGCCGGCCTGATATAGAAGCCGGTAATGCGTTACGTTCTGTAATTAGCAAAAAATTGTACACAAAAGGAGATGTAATAGTCAAAGAGGGAAGCATCTGCAATAAAATATTCTTTTTGGAAAGCGGTCTTGTAAAAACCTTATTCACCACAGACAGTCGGGAGTATATCATGCGCTTCTTCTCGGAAGGCAATGTATTTTCTGTGCTGGATAGTTTTATTGAGCAGAAGCCTTCACATTATGAAATTGTTGCACTGGAGGATTCTATGGTGAGTTATATACTTCATAAAGACCTTCAGATATTATGCTCTCAATATCACCAATTGGAAACATTTTACCGGAAACTACTTTCGAAAGCAGTTATTGAAATGATGAGCCGAGTGGGACGGTCGCTCGAGGAAACAGGAGTTGTCGCCTACAACAGATTCATACAGAATCAAGGCCATCTCCTCCAGCGGATTAGTCTGGCAGATCTCGCATCCTATCTGGGTATAACGCAGGTTTCATTGAGCAGGATCCGGGCAATAAAATAGCGATTTTATCATTTGATAAATGCCAGCCCTGAACAGATATGTAATTTGGCTGAAATTTACTGCTATGATCCATCCATTGTTTTTCAATAGAAAACTTAGCGTTGCTGTAGTGCTCCTCATTACCATTGCTGCCCCTGTAGCCGGCTATTTTTCTATCGGCTTACCACCCGTCATTATCGTAGGGGGCTCGGCATTAATCGCTTTTATTTGCTGGCAAAAGACTTATTTTAAGAATCCTATGAATCCATCGGTAATTTTGCCGCTTTTTGTCCTTACGGTAGCCGCATTGCAGATTCATATTATCGAAGAATACCAGATGGGCTTTGCTCCCGCCATGAGCCGCCTGTTCGGAATTCCATGGAGTGAAAAAAGCTTTCTCATGATATTTGCACTGGTAGGGCCGACGATTTATACACTGACCTCGTTGGGTTTATATTATAGAATTCCGGTTGCCGGATTTGTAGCATGGTTTATTTTTATCGGCCCAGGTGTCGCTGAATTCACACACTTTATTTTTCCGTTAATCTCGCCTGATCTTTTGCCCCATGACCCTCATCCCATCACCGGTTCAATTGAAGGATCTGTCATCGAAAATATGCCCAACTACTACTATAAAACGACGGGAAGATATTACTTTCCCGGCATGTGGACAGCAGTTTTGCCGATGGTCCCGGGATGCTTTGCTATTATTAAATTATTTCTATTACAGAATAAACGCATTAATTCATTTAATTAAAATAAAGGTTTTGCCATGAAGGGCAGATGTCATGTGGTTATGGTTATTTACCTTGAAAATACTGCTGTGCACTCCACTTTTTTGGCTTCATTCCGAAATGTTACTCAAACCACCTTCCGAAACATTCTTGTCTGGTAGGCACTTTTAACATTTATATTGATGTGAATAAAATGCTCTCCATCTATTCCATTGCAAAAAATGAAATTGCCATCCAATGCTACATTGCAATCTCAGCTGTTCTGATGTATTTAATGATATTTCTAAACATGAATTCCATCAACGATTACCATACCAGTTTGACCAGAATCTATATGGCATTGATAATGGTAAGCCCTATGGCGATTTAATGATTGTCATTATGGGAAAAATGTATCCCAACAAAAAATATAACAGCATTATAATAGCGGCTTCAGTTCTGGTTTTTGCAATCACTCTGACTGGTCTCAGAAAACAGATACCTATTAACGATGAACAATATCTCAAAGCCATGATCCCCCACCATTCCTCTGCGATTATGACCAGCAGAAATGCAGACATCAAAGATCCTGAAGTCAGAAAACTCGCTGACAGCATCATCAGATCCCAACAAAGGGAAATTGATGAAATGAGCAGAATGATTGATAGATTACACTAAATGTCTTAATTTTAGATTTATGAACAAGTCTGACAGGCTGATAGGACAATCGAAAATAATCTCGTTTTTTCCTGATCTTTCCTACATAGATAATCGATGCTGATCTGAATTAAAAACAAATGGCGCCACACTCAAAATTAGTGGCGCCATTTTTTTATCAATCAATATGATTATTTTCTCATATCTACCAAACAACATCACAAGACTGCAATCTTTCGGCAATTACCCGTAAAGATTTGGTTACATACAATCTTAAAAAAGATTTTGGCTCAAGGTAATATATTGTTTTTCCTTGTATCTTCACCTCCATCGGGCCATCATTTTGATCAAAATTGTAAATGACGATCTGCTGTTTAGGATAAACTTGTTTAAAATCAACAACCATCTTAATATATTCCCCGATGATATGGATGAGCCTGTTTCTATCATCTATACCAAGAGAGCTAAATGAATCCAGTACATACTCATGCGGATCTAATCTGATGGCGTATTCAGATTCGTCATTGATAATTTCATCTCTTAACGAAGCCGTATTACCATTAGGAATAAATAGTGTATCCGGACTTTCATCTTCTGATTTAAAATTCTTACTGGCTTTTACAGATCCCTCTACTGTTAGCTTATCAGTATCATTAACATCCCTTCCCATCCCGAAAGATCTTCTTTCACAATGAAAGTTCAGACCATCAAATGTATCATTTTCAGAACCATAAAAATAATATTCATATTTTTTTGCTGCCAAAAATCTGTTCAGTTGATTATCTACAATACCTGAATCGCCTCCGAAATAATCATCAGCCATTACAAGACCCGCACCGGTATTGAACGCGAAACCCTGATTGATTCGGATGCCTTGATCTGCAATCATATTCCACTTATTAATAGTAACTGCATTGATGTTATTCGCCGGGTGTGACGTACTCATCGCATTGGTAATACCGTACCCTGCTAATGTTGTAGGGTTTGTTCCTGCTGTGACAATCCCTTTCGTGTTAACTGTAACTGATTTATAATTTCCGGCTGTTACGCCCGAATCAGGTAGTGTTGCAGTTAATGTAGGCAACTGTGAAGCCGGAACCAAACCATTTGAATCAAGTTCTGCCACACCATCGGGCGCACCTTTGAATCCAAGAGGTATGAAATTACTTACTGTCTGATTTATTAGCGAGTCCATTTGCCCGAAATTAACGGCATGACCATTTAAGGTTGCATTTGGAACAATTGGGCTTTCTGTAAATGTTTTTGCACCTGAAATATTTTGAACTCCATTCAATCCAACGAATAATCCTAAAGATTCATTTTTAGTATAATAGTTCGATGGACTAAAATTACCTGTATGGTACACTTCAAGCCAACTTCCGAAAACTGAGTTTTCCTCTGTAACAAAATACAATTTATTTAATCTAGCGGATAAAGAGAATCCATAACTACTTCCACCAGAATTATAAGGTGTAAAATTTACTACTGCACCGTTGGTATTGCCAGGTCTATTAGCTCCTCCAGTAGCCCACATAGCAGTATTTCTCATTGTAAATACATCTATATTGGAAAAATTATGCTTACTAACACCATTACCTAATACCTTTAAATTATTTCCCGTTTCTACAGCAGCCGCATTCCATGTATCAATATTCGTTTGATTGAAATCATTTTCAGACCAAACTTTTAACCATGTGCTAAAATTAGTACCATCATAAACACGTTTCCAAGTCCTTCCGTAAAGATGTTCTGTGTATTCCTGAACCAGTCGCGTAGTGGAAGCTCTATAAACATTTAAATAACCTGCGAGCCCAATCGGATAATGCCGTTCGGACGTTGCATTGGTACTGGAGTGTTGATAATAAAAACCAGGCGTTAAAAATGTATTCAAATCAGCAGTAGATAGTAATGAAGCAGATTTAGGAATAGATCCGGCATTATTGGCATCAACCCAAGCCCTCGAAGCTACTATATCCGGAACGATATTTAAAAGAGACTGATAGGTTGACGTATCAGTCTCAATTCCCTGTGACCAACCTTTTGACCAATCACTGTTATATCCCGTATATTGGCTGACAACACGTTCAACCTCTACAGTAACGTGTGTATTCCAGAATGTTGTTGCTTCACCAATATTGATACAGACTTTCCCATCAGCATCAATTCCGGCATTAATTACAGTGGTCGGAAATGTTTCTGAACACTCAATGACAGCCTTTGCGCCAGTTGCATGAATTAAGATAGCTGATTGTTTGTAAAATGCAATTCTTAAATTTCCTAAAAATCTATTTTGATATCCGTAAATTTTCAATGTTACGTCAAACATTGTTGCGGCTGTCGTTGCTTGCGGAAATTTTAAACTTAAAATACCAGTCTGAGCATTGCCAGTAAATTTTTGAAAGACTTTATTAAAAACCCTGCAACTACCCTCAACCCTGGATAAACTTCCTGAAGTGAAATTAATGTTTTTATCAGCCATATTAATATCCGTACCTGCCGGGATATAAGAAGTGGCATCCACCGAACCATCCGCCTTCAGGAATTGCGCAGCTATACCTCCTACGACTTTAAAGCCCTTCGAAGAGGTATAAAGTGCATATTTGATATCGCTCATATTACAAATCTTTGCTGGTTACTGTGACTGATACCGGGTTTGGTAAATTAGAATCAAATTCAATATCTAATTTGTTCGGATCGGTTAATTTTATTCTGCCATCGATTTTGTAAAAAGTTACGGTATCGTACATGGCAACTTCAACATTTCTGGTACCTAAGTTGTGTCCTATCGTTGCAGTTCCGGAAATTGAAGTAGTGTATGATCTTACAAGATTATTTCCGGCGACCACTCTACCTTTAGCATCAACCGTTACCTGGTCGTAAGTTCCGGCAGCTACTCCTGTTGCAGCCAATGTCAATGATGAAGCAACGTTTGCAGAACCGTCAAAGCTAACCGCCCATGTCCCATCACCTGTTGCAGAAATCGTTCTCGCTGTTGTCAGTTTTGCGGCTGATCCGGTTGTATTGATTGCTGCAGTACCTGTTAGTAATGTTGCGGGAACAGCAGTAACAGGGATTGCGACATTCCCGGAACCATCAATGGTTTGTGCTGTTGCGGTAACTCCGGAAAGGGTAATGGTTCTTGCTGCAGTCCATTTTGTAGCAGAAAGAACACTTTTCGCTGAGTCGGCAGTGTTGTCAACGTTAGCTAAACCAACATGGGATTTATTAAGAACCACCACGCCGGTCTGACCGTTAACGGAATCCACCGCTCCTGAAGTGATATAAACGAATGTTGTTCCCGTCCATCGGTAGGTTTTGTTGGTATCAAGCGACACATAAATTTTACCTGTTTCTCCATTGATGAGGTTAGTATATGATGACTCTTTATAAAACTTTCCGTCAGCAGATTTGTAATATCCTTCCAAAACATCATCTACATAAGATGGCAATTGAGATGCAGGCACCAGTCCGGATGCATCCAGCACGGCAACTCCATTCGCAGCACCTTTTTGTGACAATGGGACATAATTCGCCAAATCCGATGAAGTGGGCATAGAACCCAGATTTACAGTGATTCCGTTGGCATTCTGAACGATACCTGTCACTACGTTCCCGCTCCCTGAAGTCGTAACCGGTAAGGAAAAGGTGGTTCCTGATAATGTAAGACCGTTACCCGCGCTGTACGTTGTATCCGTAGAGGCTAAAGTAATCGTATTTCCCGATTGGCTGATCGCCATATTAGCACCTGCTGCAAGAGTAACATCTCCGGAAACTAAAGAACCGGATGCACCACCTTTTAAACGGGTAATGGTGTCAGGCGTTGTGAACGATCTGTTTGCTGACAGATCATAAGAGGTTCCGTTAATGGTTAGCGTTCTTGTTTTCGGTACATAATCCAAAGGATTAAAGTTACCGTCATGCCAGAAAGAACTGATTGATCTGGTGCCACCGCCGGCTGTTAAAATTTCATTGTCTGTTTTTCCTTCGATTTTGTATCCAACAGAACTTCTGTAATAAGCATATTTAATATCCATAATTATATTTTTTTAATGGTTAACTGAATTATATTTGGTGGTATTGAGTCGAATAACACTTCAATATTTTTTGTGTCTATTCTTCTTACCTTAAGAGGCACTGTAAACATGGTAACGATGTCGTAGGCATCAATTACAAAGCTTAATGTATCAAGGTCGTGTTTTATGACAGAGTTGCCCCTCACCCTCTGTTCATAGGTAACTTTTTCAGACGCGATTTCCTCTTCAACATGCTGAATTTTACCATATACCAAATCATTAAACTGATTTTGGTAAGTGACCGACCCCCAGTTTGAGTAACTTCCGAAAAGTCTGATTTTATCATCTGAACTACCGCTGATAAGAGTTTCTCGAATTAATTCTATCTGCTGTCTGTTTTCTTTGATATAATCAACGATTTCCTGAATTTTATCAAGATTTACATCATCAGAGGCCAGCATTCGATTAATAATCTCAATCTGTTCAAGCATTTCATCATCCTTTGCCTGGAACACACTCACAATTTCTCCGATCTGCTGTTTTGTATACACATTTCCGGGTTCCTCACCCCCGTCTATAGTAGCCGCCAGATTGATTTTTAATTTTTCTTTCCACTGATCGATATCGGCAGGCGTAAGATTGGATGCATTGAGTTTTGCAAGCACCGAATTATGTGCATTTTCATCATTTAAATGATTTGTAAAAGTTTCGGTGGACAGCGTTTTTTGAAAAGCTTCAGGTAAGCCCGCCACCTCATCTATTTTAATTTTTTCTTCTAAATGACGGAATGAAGAAAAGGTTTGCTGAAACTGATCTTGTGTAGGAGTATCGCCCTTTTCAAACCAGCTAAATATTGTTGTTAATGGTACTGCCATGATGATTGGAAATTAGGTTTGAGTTCTTCATTTTATCAATTTTTTTGATTAATTAATTGTCTATTTTTTTCATTTGTTTAATTCTCTCTCATTTTCAAGCTATTTTTTAAGTTAATATTGATTTAAATCCCGTTTATTAATTTTAAATTATGATTGACTTATTTCGAAAAAAACAAATCGGCTTCTGCTTTCCGGCGTCTTATTAATCCGTTTAAAACCTTACCGCCTGCAGTAATATATTTTTCCGTGAACCATTTTCTGATAGCATCCGAATCTGCCTTTTTATTAATCAAAGAAAATAAAGTATCAGAGCCTCCCGTATTGTAAGTATGCGATACGAGTGCATCAAATTGATTCTGTGTAAGGGCAACTTTGATTTTACTGTTAACGATCTTCTCGTAAGTTGGCAAAACGGTTGAAAATAGTTCAACTCCTCTTTCTCTGCTGATGGCAGGATCTTTCATCGTTACTTTCTTTCCACCGGGATAATAGGTGTTTCCATAGCCAATGGTCGGAATGCCTGCGGAATCCAGATAAGGTTTGGAGCTGAAACCTTCAAATAATAAGATAAACTGTATCCCTTTTTGTGACGTTTTCATTTCTTAAAATATTTATAGGTGAAAAAGATGAGTATTACAGTGATTCCAAAAATGGTCATGAAAATCCAGGTTGCAATTTGAAAGCCGGTCACTTTGATTTTTTCCGTTTTTTCTGAAACTACCGAAGTCTTTTCTTTCTTAATTTCTTTTGAAACCGCATTTTGAGTGACATCCTGAAAATGATCTTTAAATTCTTCTTTTCGGTTTTCGGTTTTACTGTTTGATGATTTTACATAATGATTACTGATTGAATAATCCGCAGTTCCCATAATAGAAATACTTTGAACAGTATCTTTTCCAATAATATTGTGAAAAACAAAGGGGCTGGAAATATCAGATTTTCCTGTAATCAGCATATCTCCGGATACTTCATCTTTCTTTTCTTTGACTAAAACATCGGCAGATACATTTTGAACAGATTCTATGATGTTTAAGCTCAAGGAATCGGCTTTCACTTTTTCAGTTTCCTGTCGATGTTCTTTGGAAACAGTGGTGATTTTTTGTTTACTCCGGCAACAGCCCAGGGTGAGGCCACAGAATATGATCAGTAGCAGAATTTTTGCTTTCATGAGCTTTAGTTTTAATGATTAAATGGATGAAAATCTTTAGTCTTAACTTTTTTAATCTTTTAAAGAGTTTCTTTGAAATATTGTTTCGGTTTAAAAACCTGATTTATGTTTTCTTTACTGACATCAGTTTGTTAGAAACAGCATTCAGGCCTTCAGTTGAGACGATCAACCCTTTTGTTGAAGCCTTCAAGTACTTAGAACAGGGGATCAAGCATTTCGATAAAGCAATCAAGTGTTCCGAATAGCCAATCAACCGTTTAGAAGAGCCGATCAACCGTTTAGAAGAGCCGATCAACCAGTCAGAAGAGGCGATCAAGTACAATTTATTACATTTCAACAACTTACAGCACTTTTAAAAACAATGGAATCCATTCTTTTTATCATGTAATTTTTTATGAGAAAATTTTGTCTTCTTTTATATATTCTTTTCTGATGCTCTCTAAAAGCATCTCCTGACTTACCTTGTAATCGGGATCTTTTAATGCGATCGCTTTTAAGCTTACATCCTGTATGACGTTCATGATATTAGATCCGGTAAGCTCGTAACGTCGGGCAATCTGTTCTAAATCAATACCCTCAAGCTGTAATTGTTCGGGTAAATTGTGTTGCCAGATACGCAAACGCTCCTCTTGCTTGGGATTATTAAATTGTATGCAGCTATGAAAGCGTCGCGTAAAGGCTTTATCCATATTATTTTTGAAATTGGAGGCCAGAATAATAAGCCCGGAAAATGTTTCTATCCGCTGTAACAGGTAGGAAACTTCCTGATTGGCGTATTTATCATGGGCATCTCTCACATTGGTCCGTTTCCCGAAAATAGCATCTGCCTCATCAAAGAATAAGATCCAGTTTTTATTTTCTGCTTTGTCAAATAATTTCGACAGCTGCTTTTCAGTTTCACCGATGTATTTTGAAACCAGCATAGAAACATCAACCCTGAAAACAGGGCGTTTTGTGTATTTGCCCAGAAGGCTGGCCGCCAGTGTTTTTCCTGTTCCCGGATCTCCGTAAAACAGAACTCTGAAACCGGGTTTAAGTTTTTTCTGCATGCCCCAGTCTTCCATTAAAATATGACTGCTGCTGTACCAGTCTTCAATGCTTTTAAGTTCATGGAGTGTATTCTGCGGAAGTATCAAATCGTTCCACGACCGGCTGGTGTGCAATTGTTCTGCCGGAAAATCATTGCTCATCTTTGGCAATAATTCTGATCCTAAAACAATCGTGTTAAACGCTTCGTGATGAACATTGATCTGGCTATTTACCGCTATATGATCCTGTGCTGAACCAGAAAAAATAATAATTTCATCTTTAACCAATACGGAATCTGAACTGAAATAGTCGAGTGCTTTTAATCGTCCTGAAATGCTTTCGCCACCCAAAATATACTGAACAGTCTGAATTGTGGGATAAAAGAGCCTTCCGTTTTCATTAACTGAACAGAAATCAAACAGCACACTGGTGGGAAACTCCAGGTAGATGCGTTTCAGCAATGCAGGATCAAGTCTTGGCAGCAAAGCCATTAAGAGAACAATAACTTCCTGATGGGCAAGCTTTTTTCCTGAAATATAGTCTCCTAATTGAAAGTTTTCATGGTCATTGGTTCTAAATTCAGGTGCTCCTGTAGTAAAGTCTTCTGCAGAATTTTTTATACGCCAGACAATAACGTCTTCTAAATGAGTAAATAATTTCTGTATTTTTTCTGTCTGCATTGGTTATTCGTTTTTATTTTAATTCTGTTTTTAGTTCAGCGGTTAAAGCTTTTTTGATTTAATTTTTTTGAAAATATGCATTGATACAACACTTATCACTCATCTGGAAAAGTCTTACCAAAACTGCCACAGCAGTTATTTTGAAAGTCTTTCTCTCACCGGAATTCCTACTTTTTAAAGAATTGATCTGACTCTTGAAAGAAATAAAAGATCAGCTGATCTGTCATTCTGCATGCTGGATGAGATTCTGATGTCTGACATCAAAAAATTCCGATATTTCAAAAGTAAAAGGCATCCTGCTTCGGAGTGTCTTACCCGAGTTTTTAAAACATACTGTCTATCTTAAGACGTTTCCACCTGTTTTCTGGTTTATTTCACTAAACCTCAACCGGAAAGTAGCGCACAAATGAATATGAGTAATTTTTGCAACTTTTGCGGTTATATAAAAGTTTAAACAGCCATATTATTAAAAGTAACCCCAACCGGAAAGCAGCTCACTTTTGAGAGTTTTACCAACTGCCGTAACAATTGTTTTCTGAAAGCCTTCCTGTCACTGGATTTCCTACTTTTTAAAGAAATCAATCTGCTCTGAAAGAAAACAACAGATTTTCCGGTATAGATTTACTGTTATTTCACATCCTGGATAGATTCTGATTAATGGATCAGAAAATTCCAATATTTCAAGAGTAAAAGGGATCCTGTTATTAAGGATATTACCCGACTGAGGATTTATTTTATGAATTGATCTTGTAATTGATCACATTTCGCTTTTGCGGTATCCAAATAATTTTCATTAATTGGCTTCGGCCTGTATTTGCCTTTTTATGAATTAAGTTCAAAGTTCAGGCTTTTTTTATTCTTATAAAAGCTTTTTGCATTCTCTGTTCTGTAGCTGCAGTGGCTTTTTGACTGAGTGTTTAACCTTTATTTTGATAGTTCAAAGTTCAGACTTTTTTTCTTTATTTAAAAGTTTTTTGCCCTGTCTGTACTGTAGTTGCAGTAACTCTATTTATTTGCCTGGCTTTCATAATTACATTCGATTCTGGCATTTCTTACTCCTGACAGGACACCTCCTGCAGAGACGTTGATATTTTTCTGACCAGGTACCAAAGAGGCTGTCATCAGAAGAGTATCATTATCCGCATCATAAATTCTGCATTCAATCGCCTTATTGATTTCTGTAAGGTCCGCTTTATACATGCAAACCACAGTATCCCATAAGTCATAATGATTGGTAATACTATCTTCAGAGGTATAAAATCCGGACCAGTAATTTGCATACAATGCGTATTGAATAGATATTTCTGTTTTATTGACAAGCTTGAAACTTGTATTTACAACGTTTATTTTATCTCCAAAATTCTGTTTGCTTAATTGTATAGAAAACTTTTTATCTTCGACCGTTCCTAAATCAAATCCTTCAGGAATTCCAGGCAGATTATTTCCAAAAAGTCTATTAACTCCAAAAGTGTCATCCACCTGAGAATTTAAATAATAGTACTCATTTTCTTCTAATCCTTCTGAAGGAAATTCTTTTACTTTAATGGAATAGGGCGCATTTCCATAAAAATATTTTTTTTCTGCTCTATTATTCAGGTTATCGATTGTAATCATTTGATCTTCTTCATCTTTTGAAGTGATAATGATAAGAAATTTCAAATCTTTACTTGTGTTGTAATAAGTAATATATCCATTTTCAAGAGATGCCAAATTATTGAAAAGCGTTACCATTTCTTTATTGCTCGGAACATCTTCTTTAAGTCTCAAAAAATCGATCAATTCTGCAAACTGACCTTCTGTTGGGTATTTTCCTGTTTCAAAATAGGTTTTTAATTTTTCTCTCGTGGTTATTTCAGTTTTTTCCATGTATTTACTATTCTATACTGCTTATGATGTAAAGTCCAAAATTCATTCTTTTTTTGTTCTCCTAAAAGTTTTTTGCCTTGTGGATTCTGTAGTTGCAGTGAGTGATTATTTATAGTGATTAAATTCCGCTATTTCGGTCGGCGGTTAATTTTGCATTAAATTGTTTTTTCAGTTCGTTGACTAAAGTTAAAGCTGTGGGAAGATCTGTTTCTCCGTCGGGAAATCGCCGGTCTGAAACCAGCTTAAAATTGTATTTAATGGTGTAGCCATTGGTTTATATACGTTAAAATTTAGATTTGTAATAAATGAAATCTGATAAAGTGTCTTAAATATCGGCAAAACGATCAACAAAATAGTATAGTGTACCTATATCTCATTAATTTCCTCATCAAATAAAGAGATATAAAGCCCGATAAATCTCTCTAAAATATCAACCAGGTTCTCAGCTTTTGATTTAATAAGATAACGGACGTATTGCACAGATTGAGCTTTTAATACAGTTTCTTTTTCTTCTATGATTTGCCCGTTATCATCTGTAGTTCTGTAAATTCCTTTCAATACTCCATTTTTATCCATTATTTCTTCTACATTTCCTTCATGGATCATCCAATCGGGCATCTTCAACCGTTTATGAATAATATTTTCTTCTTTTATGATTAGATATTGACGGATATTAACATAAATTCGATCTTCATCTCCTTCCATGTCCGGTGTGTTAAATCCTGTCACTACCAATTTTCGCGCAAATTGAGGATATAGAGGGTGATCCGGAAGAGTGGCTTCATGCCACGATTTACCTGTATTTTTTATAGCATCTACTATAGCCTGTACTTCAGGTGTAATAATTAATTCTTTTTTCATGATATTTATATAGTTTAAGACAATGATATTTTTCCTAATAATTGCATACTTATAGAGCCTTGGCCCCCTCCGCTTAATTGGAATACAAAACGTTTAGGGTAAAGATTAAAAGTACTGTTAAATTGCTGATACGTCTTTCCGTTAGATTCGGCTATAACATAGACCACACCGTTATAATACGCAATATGGAATGTATCATTCCGTACTGACAATGTTGTATTAGGAAGTTGGCCATTACCCGCACCATCATAGTATTGAACTCCGTAAAATACATTATCCCCATTACCGATTAAACCGCATCTCCAGAAGCCAATAAAGCTGGCACCCCAGTTACTTAAATTGTTATTGATCGCAAAAGAGACCATAAACCCTGAATTGACTTCGCCCGTACTTATTAAATTGTCCGAGTAATATAACGTATTTTGTGAGCCTGACGATATGGCTGTATCAGAAACCGATGCGTCTCCACCCGACGCCTTTTGCCAGTTGGCAATTCCTGTAAATTGGTTATACGTTAATCCCGCCTTAACAATCAATTCGGGCGAACTCGCATTCGTCAAACCGTTATGAGTGACAAAAATCTGATAATATCCTTGGGGTTTGTTGGACCAG
The DNA here is from genome assembly GCF_057815395.1 of Chryseobacterium sp. 27AL. Lineage (NCBI taxonomy): Bacteria > Pseudomonadati > Bacteroidota > Flavobacteriia > Flavobacteriales > Weeksellaceae > Chryseobacterium > Chryseobacterium sp. 27AL. The sequence continues at coordinate 48,369 of NZ_JBYRIW010000008.1, forward strand.
TTAATGCCAAAATTTAAGTTATTAGGGAAATTCTGTAAAACAGTAAAATTATCAACGTTGTAAACTTCCGGTGTAGCAAGGTTTGTTCCGTTTACATCTTTCACTCTTTTAATCTTGACGTTTGCATTCGGGGTCACATTATCGACAAATAAGTTAATGCCCACCAATGTCGTATATTGAATGAAGTTCTTTGTATTATCAATAAACGGTAGTAATAAAACGTCTATTCGGGGTGTACCGGCAGAAAAGCTTTCACCAGCTAAACGCAGGTCATTTCTGATTTGTGTTTTTTGCAGATCGGTCATACCTGAAAACAATGTATGAATATCATCATAATCACGATACATGAACATTCTACGGGTTCCCGTAAGATCTGCACCATAAAAACGACTGCTATTGTAAGTGATCTGATACGGCAAAGTCTCTGTGTTTTCGTCAAAAACCATTGCTTTGGCGCGCAGTCTTCCATTGTTCAGATGCAGCATTTCGCCAGGCGTAGTGGTGCCAATTCCGAACTTTGCGCCGTCATAATACAGGCTTGAAGCACTAAAATCACTCCCATTCCAAAAATTAAGATAATTAGAAGAAGGATTAATCGCCCTCCAGGTTACAGTACCTGAAGCAAGCCTCGCCATGTAATTTCCCGCTATGGCAGGTTTATCCATCTTAGCATCTAAAGCAGTCTGTAATCCCTGAACCATTGCAATGGTAATATTTGTGAGACCTGTAGGAATGTAATTGCCTGCTGTCGTTTTTAAACCTCCTTTGTAGATGTATAAAGAATAATTTCCACCTATATCAGGAATGGCAATGATATCGTTTTTTTCATACTGATAATTGATATTATTTGTTAAGAAAGCGGTCAAAGAAGTTTCTGTTACGGTAATCAGTTCTGTAAGTCCTAAAGCTTCAATTTTGGAAGCTATAATTTTTCCATTGGAAACAAATTCATTGGCAGCCATATAAAGGGCATTGCTTTGCTCTTTAGACCATACGTTTCCATAGAAAGGAAGATTATCAATCAATGCAATATTATTAGGCAAAGCTTCAACGCCTAAAGCTGTTTTCCATGCCTGAGTATTTTCTCCATTCAGGTTTGATGCGTCTAGTTTTGCAAGGGTAGCATTATGCGAATTCTCACTTATTAGATGCGTCTCGAATGCTGATGCGTCTGCTTTGTTTTGTAATTCTGCATTTAGATTTTCAACTTTATCAACAGGAATATTTTCTTCTTTGTGATAAAAAGATTTCCATGATTCAGCAAATTGTTGTTCGGTCGGAAAATCACCAGCCTGGAACCAGCTTAAAATTGTGTTTAATGGGGTACTCATTTGGTTTTATTAAAATTTAGGTTTATACTTTAAGATTTTTACGAGGGATATGTATTTGTAATAGTAGAACTATTAATTCATCAGTTTCTCTTTCATGTCTTTAGTTTATTAATTTTTCAACGGTTCAAAAGTCTTGATTTTTTAATTCTTATTAAAGTTTTTTGGCCTGTGTGTTCTGTAGTTGCAGTGGATTTTCAGGCAGGAAGACAGATGATGGAAGCCGGAGGTTAATAAACCCATACAATGAATTATTGTTTCAGGTGCATTGTTATAAAAGAAGCATTTTATATCAGGACCTCTTATCAAAAGCCTCCAATCTACACAAAAACAAAGGCTCAGATTATAAAAATCCAAGCCTTATTTTTTAAACTTATATGGTTGATAATAATTTTTTCCGCTAATTCATCTTAAAGAAGAAGAAAACCACTGCTGCCCATTCTTTCTTCACTCCTTTAGCATAGCCGATCGTACTGTGGCTGCTATTTTCTACCGTTCCATCATCCTTGATGTATCCGATGGTTGCATGACTGCTGTTTTCTACCGTTCCGTCTTTTTTAAGGTAGCCAACTGTAGAATGACTTTTATTCTCGATAGTGCCATCACTTTTGATGTAGCCAATGGTTCCGTGGCTCTTGTTTTCAATAGTTCCATCGCTCTTAATATACCCTACCGTTGCATGACTTCTGTCTTCGATGGTTCCGTCATTTTTGATATAGGCCGCCGTATTGTGACTTCCGGATTCTATAGTTTGTGCACTTAAAATGGAAAGCCTAAATAACAGGAAACAAAGGAGTAGTGTTTTTTTCATGGGGTTAAATTTTATTTGGTGATTATTTTCGTTTCATTTTTTGTCAATACCAATATATAACGAATTTTTTTAAATAAAAAGACGACTTTTTTAAACGGAAACACAAATCTTCCGACACGATCACAATTCTTTCCAGATCGAAATTTAAAAATTTGATTGCACTTCACGACTTTATATTCAATGTCTTTTGTATCGTACGGTCAAGAAGGTGTTGACTACAGAGCATGTTTTTTATATTGAATAGTTCCGCATTTGATATAGTTTCCCTAAATTTGCTATTTACTTCATTTTCTCTCCTAAATTCCACGCAAAGCCGAATAAGCTTCCCATGCTCCTCAACCAGATTTTCTTAAAATGATATATTTTTAGCAATAAAAGCATCCCAATAACCTCAGGTGCATCTATTTTGTGCAAATCAATTTTTTCCATATTTATTTTGTTATATCAAATTCTTTAATTGTAAATTCTCCTAGATCTCCAGCTTTAGTAAGTTTTTGCTGAACAACCATATATTTAACTTTCCCTCTATCCAACGCATTTTGTAAATCTTCAGCCATTTCCATTTTTCTTAAGTCTCTGGAATTAGCCATATCCTGGATAGTTTTTTCTAGATATTCTCGAGAGCCTTGCTCCGCAATGTGAAGATCCCCAGAATCGTAAAGCTTTAGGAACAATATCCCATTCTTCTTTTTCAGTATATAGTTTTTTAACTTTAATTTTATAATCTTCAAAAATCTTCTATTGGAATTATTTCTCCGTATTGTTCTTCTATGGGTTGATACTCGATGAAAACAGATGCTTTATAATCTATACTGTTCTTTCCTCCATATTCATACCACAAAAAATTATATTGATGCTTTTTATCCAATTCATAAATTGAAATAGGATAAAAACTACCATTAACAGTAAAAGAATCAAAAACAGATTTTGTCTTTTCACTAATAAAAACTCCAGAAGATATATTTACAAAATTATTAGTAAGTATATCTGTAAGTTTTGAGCCTTTCTGAAAAATAAAATTGTTTAAATCAGGTATATCACTTTCGGATTTCCATTGACTTATTATACCCCATTGTGAGGCTCTTGCTTGATGAAAATCTATTTTTAAATCTTTTACCTGAGGATATTTGCCAGTTACAGACAAATCTGCATGTATAATAATTTCATAATATTTCATATTGCCTATCCTTCAAAAGCAATTTCAACATTTAATGGCCTAATATCAAAGCCTGTAAGCTTATTTTCTTCAATAGCATTCTTAACATTTTCATTACAGATTAAACCAACCCCAAAAGCAGGTGTTAAATCAAAATATTCATTAAATTTTAATAGTTTAGGAACTATGCTCCACCCTTCTTTTTCCATGTATATTTTTCTGAACTTAACTTTATAATCTTCAAAGTCATCTATTGGGACTACTTCGCCATACAATTCTTTAGCATCCAGATACTCAACAAATAAAGATTTTTTACAGTCTATTTTACTTTTAGCTCCAGACCCATACCATAAAAAAGCATATGAGCGTTTTTCATCAAGCCCCCAGACTATTGCATCATAAAAATTACCATTAATTTTAAATTTTTCGAAAATTTCTTTACATCTTTGGCTTAAAAACAAACCATGATTTTCAACAACAAAACCACTAGATAAACAATCCGTAAATTTAGACTTTGTTTGTAAAATAAAATTATTCAAATCAGGAACATCCTCATTGGTTTTCCACTGGGTAATTTTAGCCCATTGTGAAGCTCTTGCTTCATGAAAATTAATCTTTAAATCTTTTACCTGAGGATATTTACCTATTATATCCTCATTAGTATTTTGAGTTACTGTAAAATATTTCATACTATTTTTTTGGTTTAAAAATTTCGTTAATTATCCTTGTTGGGTCTTCAGCAATTTTATCCCTCATCTGTTTAGCAACAGCTTCAGCCGCTTCTTTTGGTGAAAATCCTGAATCGTCAACTAAGCTAATTAATCTCTTTTAACTTCTTTTGTATATTCGGGATGGCTTGAATGAGTTCCTGATTCTGAAGCTGTAATTTCTCCGCTTTTATTAAATCTAGTTTCACTGCTGCAGCGTTGCGCCCATTCTCCATTTATATCTGAATGTGCACAATTAAAATCGAAACCATCTTCTAAGGCCTGTCTCATAATATCTCCCGCTACACCTGTGTCTTCTAATACTTCTACAGGAATTAAGTGATGAGCTTCCCAATCTGCACCAACAGGTTTACTTCCCTTCATATTCGTATGCAATGTTCCTCTTTTATTAATGGCATCGGCAGCCTTTGTAGAATTAGGATAGCTTTCCAAATAACCTTCTTTATCAAAGACTTTCCCTTTGCTCTTTACCATTTCACGGATTTCGCTTTCCGTTTTTCTGCCTTTATTGCATCTTCAAGATCTTCAATTTCTTTATTAAATGTTTGAATATCATTCTTTTTAAGATTTTGCAATGTTCTCTCGTAAGAGTTGGAGACGATTAAACCGTCAGTAGTTTCAACTCCTACTTGTTTGCCTCTTCCTATCTTTTGATAGTCAGTACTATTAAGATCTCTAAACATTGGATTTCCATCTTCATCAACCTGAATTGTTTTATTTCCCTCTGCATCTTCTCTCATCAACAACACTCTAGAGTTAAATTCCCCCCAAAGTTCTATAAACCTGCCATGCTTTTCAAGCCAAACTTTCTTAAACCCGAATTTAGTTAAAATTTTAGCTGATATGTGTTCAAAAATAAAAGCATCCCAATAGAATGAGATGCTTTGTTGAACTATTTGATAATATTGTATTTAAATCTTATAATTAGAAATTATTTAATTAGCCAAAAGTTAAATCCATACTTTCAATAATTTTTATACCTGTAAAATTCATTTCTTCAAGTTTTATCTTTATAGAATCTGTTATAAAAACAGGAATAGAATTATCTTTTAGTCTAAAGATATCATTTTCATCAATCTTTTTTTCATCAATTACTAAGTTTGTTATTTCATCTGGCTGATCATTTTCATATTTTGAGTAAACAGAATTTTTATAATCCATACAATCTCTCAAACCAATAATATTTAAGAACCAATACTGTTTTTTTCCAATTGTAAATTCTATAAAATTTATTTTTTGCTTTGTTATATTATTTTCAAGGAAATTCTTGAATTCATTACTGATAAAAAATTCTGAAGAACCAGTACCTAATAAATCTGGGTAGTTCTTTGTTTTGTTTTTTAAAATGAAATTATATGTTTTAATTTCATTTATTTTTTTACCATCTAAATTTTCAAATACAATTGCTTTACTAAAACCTGTAGATTCAATGTAAACATTATTTTCTCCAGAATAAGGCTTTATCCTATATATTTTCATAATTTTTAAAATATTAAATCATTAACTTTTAGACCATTTCCATTCTTTATTGCATTTTTGGCAGAGTTTGTAATATCAACTAATTTTTGATGAGCTTTTTCTTTTGTTATTAATCCTCTATCAAAATCTCGTTCTATTTTTATAATTTTTTCTTCTATTAAATTTGTATAATCAGGATGACTTCCTAAATGTCTCGCATAATCATCAAACTGATTTCCAATAGGGATATCAACATCTAATTTGGCAACTCTTAATACTTCATCACTTGGAGGAACCATAATTCCGTTTATTGTTCCATTTTCTATATTAAATCCTATGTCTCCAAAAAAGTCTTTAAATTTCTGCCCTAACTCTCTTGGGATAACATGGTGAGCCTGAAAATTCTTTGGCTGAAGACCTCCTATACCTCTTCTTAGTTCTTTAGTCCCTCAATATTTCCAGATAATTTACAAATGTCTTCTGCATCAATATTTTGTAAATCATCCAGAGTCTTGCTGGATTCCCTTCCATAAAGTCTTTTGCAAAACTATCTGAAACAACTACACTCCATTATCTAATTTTTCACCTATTACTTTATTGCCCAGTCTTCTATTTTTAATTTCTAAAAGCTCTTCAGGTGTTAATTCTCTAGAAGTAACTTCTCCTTCTTCGTCCATCAAAAGAACTTTTGGATTAAACTTGTTCCAAACCTGAGATAAAAGAGTCCGTCTCACAAATAGTGAAAACGGACTTTTTTATGATTTTTCTCGACCTCCTGTCGGAGAAGGATTTTCGTACAGTCGATTTTCAACCTAAATCATTGAGTTGTGAGACCGACTCATTCAAATAAACTTAATATTTAAGAATTTTGTAACATTGCTATTATTTCATCCATATTTTCCCCACGTTGCTTTTTTAAAAGTGCAGAATCTAAAGGGGTCCTTCCGAAACTATTAGGAATTGCCTTGTCTGCTCCATATTCTAACAAGATCTGAACTGCTTTAGGTTTATTTCCCATAACTGCCTTTTGTAAAGGAGTATAACCTTGTTCATTTAACTCCTCAACATCAGCACCTGCACTTAATAATGATTTTAGCGACTCAATACTATTTAAATTTATGGATTTTTCAACTGCTCCATCAAGTTTAGCACCTCTTTTTATTAATTCTTCGACAAGCCAGACTCTATCTGCCAAAGCTGCCCTTTGAATTAAAGTTTGACCGAATTCACATGGTGTATTAATATCCCAATCCGAATCTAATAACTTTTTAATTCCCTCATCATCACCATCAAAAATATCAACTAATTTACCATATGATTCTTCTTCAGGTGTATAGAAAGAATTAATAAAACTATTTAATGTTTTTGCAACCTTAAAGATATTTTTTTCATACGGCTTTTTACCAGTATCCTGTTCCATTTCGTGATACCAAAAAAAAGATTTGTCCTTCTTTTTTTTCAGATATCCCCATTAATATTAAGTTGCCTACAACATCATAAGCTATTGGGAAATACTTATCTGGAAACCTATCTTTATACACTTTTAAGGCATGTTCTAATCCGTAAATATCATCTAATAATCCTAAAAAATTTGCTACAGCAAAACCTCCCATTTTAGGAACATCAAAAACATTAGGTTCAGAAATAAAATATCCTGCATTATCTTCTAATAAATACTTTTTATAGCTTGAAGGAATCTTGATATTATTTTTCATTTCCCATTGCTCAATTTGAAACTCTTCTAATTTGGGATAGCTCTCTTTTGAATTCATAATTGTTATTTTTTTAATCTTCTAATCCAAGTTTTGCCTGTGTAAGCAAATCTCCTCCATAATGTCTTACTGCCTAATGTAAATCAGAAATTATATGTTTACTTAGAAAAGAACAATGCACTTTCTTCATCCGTTATCTTGATTAAAAAATTTTGATTATGTTCAGACATTATTCTTACTGGTCTTATATCATCTGTTCTAACATAATCAATCAAGTCTTTTTTAGTTGAAAGGACAATTTTCCCTTTTAATTTTTTCTTCTTTCCTTTGACAGCTACTATATCATGTATTACGTAGTATTTTACATTGTCACTCAATTTAGTCTCAAAACAAATGAGAGGATCTGTAAAAGAGATAAAATTATTGTTACATAGGAATTCTTCAGATTTTAAAAAAATAGTCTCAGAATCAATTTGTTCAGATATTTCTTGATGCTTAAGGTTTAAAAATAAATACATAATAATTTAATTTTTTAATTTGGAATTTCATAAAAGATATGCCCGTCTGTGCTATTTATATAATATTTAATATGAGGAATATCTCCTATCCCTTCTTCTGGAGCCATATGTTGCTCATATCCTTTGGGATATTTTGGAACACCATCTGCTCTTTTAGATTGAGTGTGGGCTTTGTATCTATTCATATTACCTTGAGAATCTTTTAAAAACTCTTTTGCATCGGAACTAGACTCTAATCTAACTTGAAATTTTTTACCTTCTTCTATTGCTTTTTGTTGGGCTTTTACAGCTTCTTTCCATTCCTTGGAACCTTGCTTTACAGGTTGCATTTCAGACGCTTTTACAGGCATGTCATCAAGTTTTCCTTCAAAATAACTCAACAACACTCTAGAGTTAAATTCTCCCCAAAGTTCTATAAACCGGCCACGTTTTTCAAGCCAAATTTTCTTGAACCCGAATTTAGTTAAAATTTTGTTACGAAGATCATCTAATTTGCCGGCTCCTTTTAATGCAATTTTTTCCAGATAGATTGCAACCCTTGTACCTCGTAATGTAGCAACTCCTTTCTTAAGAAGATCTCTTGTTCTCCTTTGTGTCCTTTTAAGGAAAGCAAGACCTGTTCTAATTGCTCTTCCAAATTTGGTAGATTTAAAGACTTTCAGCATACGTTTATAGACCTTACCCATTCCTGCCATAATCTTATCGATGAAGAATTCTACAACAATGATGGCAAATGCAGTAGCCAATGCTTTTGCGGCTCCTTCTTTATCTCCTGCCCAAGCTTTTTTCACATATTCCCATAACATTCCCATCGCCCGGTACACCGCAACAGCTCCGAAAATGAGTGTTAATGCTTCACCTAAAGCCGAAACAACCGCAGCTAAAGCAGTCCCTCCGCTAAAAATAAGAATAGCAGCAACGGCAACTAACGCAGCCACGAATCCGGCAATGATCCATGCCTTATATTTATTCCAGAATACTTTTATTCCCGTTAACATTTGTTCACCCATAAACTGTAATCGGCGCCCTGCGTTTAAGCGTCCGGTTTTGGTAATCAGTGCTTCAGGAGAGTTATCTTCGGTTGCTTCCGGGGCTGCTTTTTGAGAAGTCGGTTCGGCATCACCTTCCTTAGCAGACTGAACAAGCATCTGGTCATTATATTGTGTCAGTTTCTCTTCATCGCTCATATGCCTCCAATCCGGACCGGGATCTTTCTGGTTTTGGCCGGCTGCTTCTGCAACATCCGATGCTTGTTCCGCACTCTCTTCTTCATTATGAATGCCATATCCTGCATCAAAGGCAGCTGACTCCTGGAATTGCTTGGTAGTTACGCTGTTTGCTCCCGCTCCTCCCAATTCTAATTTTTCTCCATCTTTCAGATCCGGTAAAGATTTCATAAAATCTTTATCCACCGAAACGGCAGGATAAGATTCTAAAATTACATCATCATCATCCAGTTTAGATTTGGTTAAGACCGGAATTGCATCATTGACAGATGATTTTCCTTCCTGAGCAACTTTGCTTTCTGTTTCCATTCCCATCGCCGAACCCCATGCTCTTTCCTGTCCTAAAGGTACCTCTACATCCTGAAGTGGTTTTGCAGGGTTACCTCCCAATGCTTCTTCCGCCAACGCTCCGAAGAATTCCAAAACAGACATTGCTGCAGCCACATTCAGATTAAATAAAAATTCCATTATCTTTATAATTCCGGCTACAATAAAATTAATTGAATCAAGAATAAAATCATAAACTGCCTGTAATGCTCCCAATAAATTATCCACTACATCAGCAAGGAAATCAATAATCTCAACAACCGCTTTTTTGAAGGCTTCAAAGGTTTGGTTTACGTATTTCTCAGCGACTGCTACATATTTGTCAATTTTAGCTTTTAACCGGTCTCTGATACCCGGGAATGCAGCCAAGGCAATATCGAGAAATCCTTTTAATAACGAAGCAAATCCCTTGATAAGACTTACAATTGCTTTTCTGGCCAGTTCTAAGACTTCCAAAACTAATTTCTTGGCAGCCTCAAAAATAGTTTTAACCGCTTCCCGAAGTTTAGTGAAAATGTAATTCAGTGCCTCTTTGAGCGCGTTGATAAATTCCGAAGCTTTATCGGCCAACCAGCCAAAGAAACCTTTACTTTCTTTTTTCTTTTCTGCTGTTTTATCTCTTGCCTCTTTGTCAGCCGCTTCTTTTTTCTTGCGCGCATCCTCATTGGCTTTATTAACATGCCCTTGAGCTTTAGTTTCACCTTCTGTTTTCTTCGTATTTATTGAGCTCAAAGTTGTCCTGGCATGATCACCTGATTTTTTCGCAAAATCAGATTCTGTTTTATCCAGTGCGTTTTGCCATTCAGCTCTTGAACTGTGTACATCTGCCTGGGCATCTTTTACCGATTTCAGCTGCTTTTCCTTCGATACATCTTTTTCATTACTTATTTGGGTGTCTGCAGCTTTTTCCTGCTCCAGTATTTTTTGATTATGCTCCAGTTCAGCTGACTGGTATTTTTCATTTTCAACTCCTATTTTTGACTGAATTACAGGTTCAAACTGAGCATTAATCAGTGCTTCATCAATACCTTCAAGTTTCAGCTTGTCAACAGGCTGTTTTTTAATTGCTTTGGAACTTATTTTGCGTGAAGGCTTAAGCATTTCATCATGTGGTTTTTTAATGATGTCATTTTCACCATAATCTTTATGAATGTCTTTTGCCGCCTGATTTTTTTTGAGACTCATATCCTGAGCCATATCCTGTTGCTCGATTGCCAAATGCTCCGTATCAGCTTCACCTGTAAGATCTAAGCGCGTATTTTGCTGCATAACCGTAGGGATAGCTGAGGTATTCAGACGAACAGCATCCAACTGATTTTGAGCTTTTTTTTCAAAACCTCCGTTTTTAGCCGCCGTGTTAAAAGAATAGCTTTCTTTTTTCAGAGGCTCATTTTGCGGAAAAGAAATCTCCTTTGATTTAGGTTTCTGACTCACAGATTTCACCGTCTTTTTGCTTGATTTTGCTGCCGTTTTATCTGCTTTTGTCTTACTTTTTGCCTTAGATCCGGAAAAAGCACTCCCGGTTTTTGCATTTACCTTCGGCAGTCCGGCAGTCGCTTTACCCGCTTTACTGCTGAATAAACCTGTACTGTTGTTTTGAACGGCATTAAAATTATCCGCTAACTGTGTCGCCGAAGAATGCGATAAATCAGCTAAAGAAATATCATTGCTTTCTTTATCAATTGATTTGATCTTTTCTTTTTGACCTTTTTTGTTTTGCTGATGTACCTGAGCCTGCTCCTGCAACGTTTTAGGAGCCTCATTTCCGGCTTTAAGATTTTGATAATCCTGCACCTGATCCGGATTCAGGGTTGTCATGTATCCCTTTTCCGTCTCTTTGGTATCAGGATGATTGAGATCACCTGTTTGTTCCAGGCTTTCCTGAAATCTTCCATACATGACCTCAGAACCCTGATCATAAATGGTTTGCGAACCATGAACGGCTGCTATTTTACCATTGAGACCAATCTTGCTACTACCGGGATTCTCAAATCCTGAATTTACTCCTGAGTCTCCTGACTTTTGGGTCTGTGCGTTGGTTATTTCTGTTCCGGAAAGTGGTATAACTACCGGGTCTTTCGGCTTTTGTTTATTACTTTGCCTCTGGTGGACTTTAGGGTCTACTTCTACAGGTTTTGCTGTTTTCATTGACTTAGTTTTTTAATTTCATATTGATTTAAAAGGCATACAAAACGCAATCGTGTGAATTGCGTTTTATATACCTGTTGAATGTGAAAAATCAGTCCCGTTACGGGAGATTTTTAAAGAAATGTAAGTAATCAGAAGTGGCACTTAGCTTTGTACGAGAAACAGGTAATGGTGAGCCACTCCAGGTTTTTTGCTTTCTGATGTTTTTGAGTTTTTAGGTTATCCGGTTCAAAAATCATATTTTTTTTGGAGAATCCCTTGCTTTTTGAGCGATGGATTCTGTAGTTGCAGTAATGATTTTTTTGAGAATTGCTTCACTTTACTTTTCAACCTGATCTTCAGGAAGTTCAATTACTTTTTCTTCCTGGTTACCTGGCTGGCTGTCTGTTCTGATACCATATCGGGTTTCAATAAAAAGATTTACTGATTTATCGATCCAGTTGGGCAGGTTGGTGGTGATCATCTTTAAGTATTTATCATAACCGTAGCCAAGCACAAATAATATTCCCGTTGAATACCACTTATCATGCAGCTCGGCCCTGTTCATTAAATAACTCATGGTGAAACCGACTATCACAACGATCATCAAGGTGATGACGTGTTCCCACGGCTTTTTTTTTTCTTTGTTCTGTATGGAGATTAAGACTCTTAATAATCCTCCTGAAAATGCAATGGCAGTTCCGATTAACAGAGCTTTTATACTGTCTAAATTCATTCTTTCATTATATATTACGTATTAAATCGATTTTTACACAACCTTCGGATGTTGTTATTCCAGGTCCAGGATGTATAAATTATCTAAAAACCTTTTGCTTTTCTGGATGTTTTCGTTTTCATCTCCATAAGCCAGTTCGTCGATAAGATCATTGATATCTTTTCTGGGATTCTGTAGTTTTTGTCTGTTTTGTTTTATCTTTTTTCTTCTCTTTTTATTCATGGTTTCTGAGTTTTAAGTGGAAAGTTATTTTTAATTTTCAATTGCTTAATCTAAGGAGTAACGGTTTCTTTTTTAAGTGCATCTCTTATTAAAATGAACTAAAAGCAAAACCGTTTTTACCTTAGCGTTTTTACCTACAAATTATGTTTGGAATAGACTTTAGATACCCTTCTATCAGTATGATTCTGGGTTTGATCCCTGCGTTAGTTTATTGATTTTGCCTGTACAATTCACATTATCCCTGGAGAATAATGTTGTATATTGTTCTTTCGGACAAAAAAAGCATTTCGGTGAGTTCGGTTACAATCACCTTCATCTGTTTATTCTGATTACGTTTTACATAATCGATTACAAAATCTTTTCTTTTTTCTACTAATTCTTTGCTACGTTTCATTGGTTAAAGTTTTTATGTTAAAGTTTATTTTTGAATTAAACGGATCTTTGTACTTCAAAATTTTCCGCAGCTGATTAAGCCCACAAGAAACCCGAAAGGCTTAGCCATAAGCCTCTGAAGAGATGTTTAATTACATTATTTAGTTTTTGATTTTAGATGTTGACATCACATATTTCTACAACAAACAGATCCCAACCTCACCATACAGATATTATTTATCAAATTCGCCCACTAATGCTTATGAAGAATTAGATTTCATGAGCAATTAACGTCATTTAAAGGGAAATAATTTGTATTTGAAAAGAGCGCAACATTCTATCTAACAGACAGTAAACATATTACCATGTCTGTTTGCTTTTTAACGTGTCAACAATTATTACTGATGCCTATAATTAACCGATATCTTATATGTTGAACAGTAATGTTTGCTACAGGATTATATTTTGTTTTGAGCAGAAACAAACGGTTAAACCTTAAACTTATAAATGAATAAATCTAAACGCATTTTATTCGTTATTTCAAGTATTTCATTTTTCAAAACAAAAAACAAAAGCGAACTTTGTACATTTTTAAGATTAGAAAATATTTACTTTGTTCTTATCAGCGCCAAACAGAACAAAAAAGAGAAAATCTAACCATAAAGATTACCAAGTATGAAATATACACCCAAACATACTGATTACAAATCATATATTTAATTTTAACTATATATTAAAACATAAATAAAAAATTAAATCATCAATATAATTTTGTATATTTGCAGTGTTTCATCTTAACCGCGAAACAAATATACGAACATTGTTCGCTTTTTGAAAATAATTATGAATATTTTTCATATTTTTTTCCACAATTACCGTAAAAACATCAAAATGAACTATTTAGAATTCAAAGAAATCAGAAAGAAACTGAACATGAAGCAGGCTGACATTGCAAAATCCATTGGTGTCGGCACGAGAGCCGTACAGTACTGGGAAAAAGGCGAACGTAAAATACCTGAAACAACAGCTTATTTCGTAACCAACTTGCTTCTGGAGCAGGAAAAGCAACAACATGAAGACAGTGCCTCGCCTGTTGTCTTTTCAGATATGAAAGTAATGTACGTTCCTCTTGCCAACCAATATGCACAAGCAGGCTATCTGAGCAGATTTGCAGATGAGGAATACATAGAAACCTTACCTACCATTCCTTTTACGGATGATGTAGAGCACAGAGGTGAATACATGTGTTTTGAAGTGAGAGGTGACAGTATGGACGACGGATCCTACGAAAGCTATCTGGAAGGTGATATTATTTTATGCCGCAATGTAAGACAGGATTACTGGATGAGTAAGCTGCATTATGACAAATGGGATTTTGTAATTGTTCACAAAGAGAAAGGGATCCTGATAAAAAGAATCATCAATCACGATGTTGAGAAAGGGATTATCACCCTTCATTCTCTAAATGAATATTACGATGACTTTGAAATCCACCTTCAGGACGTTGCTAAACTTTTCAACATCATCAGTACCAGACGTAAGAATAACAGAAGATAAAACTGTTTAAACTAATTTCAGAATTAACCGCAAACCAAAGGTTCGACGTAGTCAAAAGTCTCAAAAGATAATCACAACGCAATGATTAGTATATTTAAAGCTCTCAAAAGAATAAAAATCGAAGATTTTTTTTAACTATTGTGACCTTTTTTTATTGTATTCAGTAACTTTTGACTAAGTCGAACCTTTAGTTTGTGGTTATATAAAAGTTTAAACAAACTTGATAAGTAAAAGATCATCGACTTAATAAAATCCTCAATCACGAGGATTTTATAAGTCTTTTAGATAAACACACTAGAAATTACACTTATAACCGGAAATACCGGTAATTTGCCCGGTCGCCGGGTTAACATTATAAATCAGCGCTGGATTATTTTCAAATCTGATCCATCTTATTCCAGTTTGATCAAATCCGGTACTTACCCCTCCCTGAGGGTCATCAAAGCTTGCTAAACTTCCTGGTTTTGCAGGTTTTTCAGGTGTTAAACCATTGGTATAAATAAAACTTCCTTCCTGTGGAATACTTGTCGTAAGTTTTACCTTTTTCATTAATGGATTACGGTCTGTAATACATATACTTGCCTTGAATTCTCTGATATCTGTAGGATCAACTCCTTTGAATTTGTCCGACACACAATAGGCATCAAAAGGAGAAAGAACTTTTTGATTAAGCCATGTTCCGGAAGTAAAACCTTCTACATCTGACCAATCTGAAACATCTGATGATGAACAGTATTTTCTTACCCTGATGTATAGTTGCGTATTATCTTTAATAGTCCCATCGTTCATTTCAATATATTGTATTGGATTGTAATCACTTGCCATAATTACCTTTAACTGAACAATGTCATTAAAATCGCTGTCTGTGGCGATCTGGTATTGTATCGCATAAAGATTTGTCGTGTCCACCGAATAATCCATAATGATCTGGTCATTCTCTCCCAGGTAAACATTTTTAATAGATGGTGCTGCACAAGACAAAGGATTACATTTCCCTATCCGGAAAGAACCTGTCTGAGTCGCAGTGACTCCATTTACACCCAATTCTACCATTAAATCATATTCACCCGGCGTTTGAATTTCAGGAAGTTCCACCAGCGTAACCTCACTTACCGGCACCGTTGGCAGATCATATTTCGTAAACGATGATGTATTTTTGATTTTATAGTACACAGTTGCTTGTGTAATCGGCTGGGAAGATGTGTATTTTATCTTAAATGAAACTTTGCATGCTGCTGTTGCCATTATATTACTTTTTTGTTGTTATTTTATATTCGTTGTTATATAAGGGATGATATGATCATCCCTTTATTAGTCTTCATTGATTACATTTACGACTACTTCTGCAGATTTAGCAAATAAACCGCTGTCAACATCCACAACTGTAAGCTGGAATACATATTCTTCGGCAACGAGGTCTTTAACCTCCAGCTCAGGAGTATTGACTCCGGAAAGAGTCGCTGTCGGACCCTGGATCTTCTCCCATGAATACAAAAGCGACGACGGTCCATCGCCCTGCCCTCGCACTACAAAGGACCCATCTCTTAAATAAACACTTCCAGGACCTGTTGCCTCTGCTTTAATCACAGGCGTCTTTCCTTCGCAGCAGTTTATTCCATCTGAAAAATTAATATTATCAAACGTAACAGTAGGAGCAGCAGGAGCATTATACCAATTTCTGATTGGTATTTCCTGAGTACAGCCGTTGCTATTTACATTCACGGTTATTACAGGAATTTCAGCTGGATTCAAATCGTAATAAATGTAGTTTACATTTCCTTCTCCATCAGGTTTCAGATTGACAAAATTACCATTCTGCAAAAAATCCCAATTGTAATCATAGGTTGTAAACCCTGTTCCCGAAATCTTAAACTTCACTTTAGTTTCGTTGGAATCTCCAGACGGATAAACAACAGAAACCACCTCAATATGCACATCAGATTCCTTATTCACTTTGATCGTGCAACTGGTAGGTTTTCCGTTAACCGTAAATGCAATGGCTTTTCCATATAATTGCGGGCTTACCCGAGAAGGATTAAAGACATATTGTCCGCCGGCTGATTGTTCTACGCCTCCGTCCAGGCCTGAAGTAACAACCGCTTTTACATCTCCGTTCATAGGATATACGGTAAATGGTATTGAGCCAGCTTTAGCACAAATAACCGTAGCCGGAAGTGTTAATTTAACATCAATTTTTGGGGTGCAGCAAATATAAGGAAGTGAAAAATCTGCAAAAACCACCGGGTTTTCTGATGACTCATACATAATAATAAAAGTACCGCCTTTCTCCACTCCGCGTCTGTGCTCCAGTCCGGGATGTTTTTCTACATATTCATTGAAATATGCCTTAAACATGTCTTTATTATCTATAAGCTCTTCCAGAGACAGCATCATGACATCAAATCCCAACTGTTTTTCATCTCTGATCTGGTTTAGCATATTGAAAGCTTTTTCATAATGCATTCCCTGATGTCCTTCTATATTATAAAATGAGTTTTTGTCTATATTAAACAGTAGAGGTTCCTGAATATGCACATCCGTCGACAACCAATTATTGAAGGCTAAATTATCTCTGTATGAACGATTGCCTGTTTTATCATAGTTCCAGGTTTTCAGGAACTCTTCACTGATTGTGTAGTAGAAAGGAACCGCTTTATTACTAAGAGGATTTAATTTCTGTGACGGAGTGATTTTAATTTGCGCACTGCCGTTATCAGCAACCGTAAAGTTTCTGAAATTCTGTACCTGCTGGGTAAAACGGCTGATCAGCAATTGTACTCTTGCAGAGTTTTTTTCATCATCCAAAACGGATGAATTGTAAAACCGGTGTCTTGAAAAATCCAGATGCTTAACCGGAACCAGTTTTCCCAACATAATGTGTTTGGGAAAAGAATCCAGGTCCGGAAGATTTACCGTAAATGCTTTAGGCAGTAACTTTATAATTTCACTATAAGTATCTGATAAATCTTTGATAACATCATATGCATACTGAAAGCCCGCATTTTGACCGAGAAAGCTTTCCAATGTGTTTTTAAATCCCTGATAATTAACAGCAGGAAGCCCTATTAGCTGAGCAATCGCATTGATTTTTTCGAAAATAACTTTACCATACTGATTGTTCTCCAAAACATCAGCATACAAACCTTTTATATCAGAAGATAAAAAAGATGCATTAACGCCCTGTTCTGCAATAAGTTTTTCTACAATAACACGCTCCTGCTTCCCATATTTAAGGATATCTTCTATAAATAATGGATGAGGCTGGATACGATCCATCGGAGCCGGTACAAGCGCTCCGCTATCCGGATCTTTTACAAGAACATTTTCTCCAAGAATATTGATAATACCTTCAGCGGTAGTAACCAATACTTTGAGATTCCGGATCTGCTGAACGCCGTGATTGTCACAATCTACTCCTCTGCAGGGTTTAATTTCCTTTTCGTAGCTTTCAAGATAAAGAAGGACATATTTATCCTCCAAACCGGCAAGATTACTGATGGGTTGAAAATCCGAATTTGCTTCCTTTGCCGTAGCCAGCTCCCAAAGTTCAATTTGATTGCCAAGTCCGTTATTTTTACGAAATGGCTTATATTTTACTTTGAAATCCTCATATACTTTAAAATGTGTGAAGTCTTTGTTTTGTATATCAATGGTTTTCAGTTCACTTACATATAAATCTTCACTAATCTCATTGGTATTGCTTAAAGTCAGCAAATCACCATCTGTAGTTACCGCTATTCCTTGCGAAAGGCGTATGCTGCTCAGGAGTTTACCGGCATAAATAAGATTCGGTTTGAAACCGCAAACAATACCCACCCCCTGAAGCATCACTCTGGATAAACGGTCCTGATCTTCAAAAAAATCTAAAAACTCATTGAACTGGGGATGCGTTACATACTGTCCTTTACTGAATTTACGGTACTGGGTTGATATATTACTTAATTGATTATTCATTATTATTAATTTTTTAATGATTTATGAAAAAGCCCTTATAAGCTTCTCAGGCAGAAAAGTTTCTGCCCAAGAAGTATATCATCACGATAGAATATGAGATTCTGATCATGTGATGTCTTTATCATATTAACCTCCACAACCATTTATAATTGCAGTCTGAATAGCACTTGCATTGTAGCTGGTGTTCCATGAACCTCCGGTTCCGTTGGCAAGCTCTTTCCAGATGTATTTTCCTTCTATCTTCTGCTCTACGCCAGCTCCCAGTACAATCACCTTGATAGACTTGGAAAGGCAAACTGCTTTCAGCCTGTTAATTTCTGTCACGTCCAGCCCGTTTGCAGTATCATCATTACCTCCAGGAACAATATCTGTTATAATGATCACATATTTGGCCACCCCGGTTCTGAATGCACCGGCAAAATCATGCTCTACCACTCTGCTTAATGCCATATCGGTAGGCTCCGGACCTCCCACTCCCCATCCGAGGCTTAAGCCTCCGGTAGGATTATTGATTTTACCAAGCTGACTGGTAAATGTGGAAACATTATTTTCAGACATAACCTCCATTGCCGTAATCCACTGGAATTTTGAACCGATTCCCGTATTAACAAATCTCTGTGCTGCCGGCAGGCTTGTATATGCTGCTGCTGAGCTATAGCTGGAATTCGTTCTGGAATCCGTTTCATCAGCCAGTACGATACCCAATCTGTATGGATTAGGAGACGACTGATTCTGTATTGTTGTAATAATACTTCCTGCTCCGGCTTTAGCTGCCTCAATCTGACCGCCCATACTTCCCGTGTAATCAAATATGAACACAACGTCCATACCCGAATTACATGGTGGCGGACCAATTTTGACGGTTACCGTTGCTATATTACTGTCTAATTCCCCATCGTTTATATGATACGTAAAAGAATCTGAAAGGGTATTTGATCCGTTATGAGTATATCTGATTTTGCCATCAGGTCTCAGTGTTGCTGTTCCGTAAGCCGGCTGAGTATCTATAATGACAGATAATGGTGTATTTCCTAAATCGTAATCATTATCTTTAACAGCAATATCCACATGTTCATTATTTGCTACTGAAGCATGGTCGTTTACAGCTACCGGCGGAGATTTAACCGTGATAAATACGGTAGCAATATTACTATCATCCCTGCCATCATTAACACAATATGTGAATGAATCTTCAAGATTAGCAGAACCATCATGGGTATACTTGAATGTTCCATTGCTGTTCAGTATTACTGATCCATGTGAAGGATTTGATTTTTTAATTACGGTGAGTGCATCATTATCCGCATCATAATCATTATCTAAAACAGGTATTGTTACAGATTGTCCGATCAGGCATGAAGCTTTGTCGTCTTTGGCAAGTGGCGGAATATTCGGTTTTTCTTTTGAACAGCACAGATAAGGCAGTGAGAAATCTGCAAGAACCTGATTATTGGCTTCTGATTCATAAATTAACACAAAAGTCCCGCCAGGTTCTACGCCGGCAACATGTTCCAGCCCCGATTTTCTTTCTAAAAATTCACTTAAAAGCTCACTTACAACATCATCTTTTTTAGGATCCTGCCTTACAACAGTCACCACATCTCCTTCTTTAGAAAATTCAGCTTTGTTCAGCAATTTTAATTTTTCGTCTAATTTTGAAATATTAAATAAAGTACTTTGTGAATTAGTCCTTTGGTTGCTGATGTCACTGGAAATCGATACCAGCTGTTTTCTTAAATCATCAATGGATACTACTTCTTTAGTTGGCTCAACAGGTTTTTCCCCTTTTTGAAGAACTAGTGCGATGACATCAAAAGCCAATCCGTATTTTGCCTTAAGATCATTAATGTTCTGTAATGCTGTTTTATAAGGCATTCCAAGGTGGCCTTCTATTCTGTAGAAATCGTTATCATCGATATTGTAATTTAATGGATTCTGAACAAAGTCATCTGACGCTAAATTCCCTGTATGATAACTTAAGTTGTACGTTTCCCTGTCTGTTTTTGTTTTTTCATAATTCCATTTAGTCAATAATGACTTGTCTACATTATAATAAAAAGGAATCGCTTTATCACCTAATCTTACAAACATATTGGAAGGAGTGATCTTAACAGGTCCTATATATGACTGGAACCCATTGATCTTCTGAACAAAACGATTAGCAAGCATTACGACTCTTTCATAATTTTCATCTTCGGTTGTGGTTACAGGTGAATGATAAAAACCATGACGGTAAGGCGTCGGTTCGCCTAATTCAAGTGCAGCGCCCACACGTCCCAATAACAAGTGCTTTGGAAATGAGTTGATGCCTGGGCAGCATTCAGCATTAAGATGCAGGATCAGTCCTTTGATCTCGTTGTAGGTATCAATTAAATCTTTCAGGAGATCATATCGGTATTGATAGTCTTCTAGCCTCGAGCTTCCCGGTACCGGATTTAATAAAGAAGTCAGTTTATCATTAAGATTTTGCCCTCCAAAGTTGAGACTCACCTTGAAATTGTCTGCAACGGCACTAAAACCTTTACTTAAATCCGCAACGGCAGTACCCGCATTCTCAAATCTTGCTTTTAAATCTGCTGCTTTTACAATACTGGCATCCAGAATAACTCTTTTAGCCTCAATTTTAGGCATCTGATCAAAAAGTACCTGGTAATCACTGTGTGCTTTATAAATGGTATCTTTTGCATCACCACTGGAAATGAGATTTGAAACAATTTCTGAATCTGCTAAAAGCACTTTAAGATTGGATACCTGCTCAGCCCCGGTGTTATCGCAATCCGCGTCCTGACATGGGGTTTCGTCATTGGAATAGCTTTCTAAATAGAGAATGATAACTTTATCGTAGATGGCACTGCCAATTTCTTTTAGAGGCCTGAAGCCTTCAGCATCTGTTAATTTATCGTAATCATCTTGTGTAATTACTTCCAGAAGAGGCACCTGATTTCCGCCGATGCGAAAATGCTTATATTCAACCTCATCAATATAAGTTCTATAATATTTATAGCTTTTAGCATCAAAATCGATAGAAACATCTGATGTCTTATCTAATTTCTGACGGAGTGTTATTAAATCACCGTCTGTAGTAACACCGGCACCCTGTGTAATAACAAGGGTTGCGTTTAAATCTAAAGATTCTGATTTAAAACCACATACTACCCCTACTCCACTTAACCGCGTTCTTGACAGCCTGTCCTGATCTTCGAAATAATCAATAAATTCATTTAATTGCCCATCCGTTAACGCCTGATTTTCGTTGAACTTTCTATATTGGGTTGTTACATTATCTAATTTGGTATTCATTGTTTGTCAATTTTTATAAGTTTGATTGTCCTAATATGATTCTTCCGTCCAGGCTGTCGTTATCATCTTTTGCACAGTCCAGAAGTCTTCCCGGCCGGTAAATATTATTCAGATGGGTAAGGGCAGTAAGTAAATCCTTAATACTGTTTCCTAAATTCGCCGTATTATTTTTCGATTTATCTGAAAGGTATTGTTTAAAGGCAACTTCAAATTCAGACAGGTCGCTTTTAGCAGTCTGGGTTTCAGTAAGACGATCTCCCACCCAGCAAATTTTTGCCAGGACATGCGCCGGAATTTCCTGTCTGATCACAGTTTCCGCATAGCGTCTGAAATCAGGATCCTGAAAACGGTACGCATAGCCCGGAAGCACCACACTTATACGGTAAGAATAAGGGTCAAAGACATCGGTTTCGCAGTCTTCTTCGCACGAAGACATAAAGGTTTCGGAATATTCTACAGGATCTTCTTCAGCTACATCTTCAATATCATACATTACTTTGAAAGTACGGTCTATCTCCATGCAGCCGATACCGCCCATAAGCTTGTAATCTTTAACGGTTGGCTTTAATAATAAATGCTCAACGAAGAATATACCCTCTTCCGTAAAATCATATTTGAAATACTTTACCGTTTCCCTGATTCCGATTTTCAATGTTTCCAGATCAGAGTAAGGATTGGTTCTTTTGTGAGTGGCGATTACGTTTTGCTCATCGGTATCATCTACAACATCAAAATAATAATTGCCTCCCCCTGAAAAACGAATCTTCATATTTCCGATCATACATGTATTGTCTTCACAAATCCCTAATTTGTCCAGTGCATTTTCAAGGTCTTCCTGGTCGATCTGAATAATCTGATAAATGGCTTCATTCAGATTTTTAGTGGCAGCATATTCAATCTCATAGCTTTTTATGGATGATAAGATGATATTGTTTGAAGCATCTTTTACTTTCCAGGTATAGCTTGCTTTATTGCCATTCATTATTTTAGTAATTAAAACAGGCGATTGGGATACATTTCTTTGGGTATAGTCCTTAATTCCCAGCAAACGGGCTATTCTTTTCTGTGCCCCGGAAATATTATCTGTATTCCAGATATCAGAATCTCCAAACAATGTATAATTGTAGCCTAAACCGCGGTCTTTACTTAATGATGCATATTCATTCAGGAAATTTTGCTTGTTGCTTAAGATAATTTCGTCAGCAGATTTTCCGTACAATGATTTCATCAGGAACGTGTAATCGCTGAACGTTTCTGCAAAACGGGAAATCAGGTGATCGAGGATTTCATTTCTACGTTCAACGCTGTTATCCAGTTCTTCATACAACGAATCGGTAAGATCATCATCATTTTCTGCAGGATAATTCGGCACCAATTCCTCAAAGCCTTTGATATTCTTTAATGCCTGCGTGAAGTAGGTTCTTTTTACATTACCACTAACGCTTAATACTTCTTTTACTTTTTCAAGATGTTTAAAATAGCTGGCTAAGATCTGATCAAAAAACAACAAATATCCTTTCATCTGTTTTGCCAACGCTTCTCTCTCCGGGCTTTTGTTTCCGATAATTCCGGAAATTCCTACACCATAAGTATCCGGAAATTCGTTGAGAATAGTTGCGTATTCTGCAATCTCATAGGCCGTTCCGTGTGGTAAAGCCAGTTCTTTATTCTGTCTTGCATCATCTCTCAGGATTTCTTCTTCTCTTTTAAGAGTTGCTAAGTATTCCTGAACTTTTTTGTCGTTTATATTTAAAGGAAGCGAACCTTTACTGTAGCTGAACGAACTCAACTCGCAAAGTTCCGGTTTTCTGCCTTTTTCAATGCAGATCAGCCAGTCGTTGGTCTGCTTGATCACATTATCGCAGCCTGCAATAGAAATTTCGTGAATTTCTTTCACTCCATCGATTTTCATGACTTCACTTATAATGTCTGAAAGACGGACTTCTCTTCTCAGCTGGCTGTTTCTAAGTTCTTCGGTATCAATAAAACCATTATCCAAAAGCGGACCTTCAAAAATCTGATCGGTTGCCAGACCTTTATCCAGCATTTGCTGTAATGAGTAAAAATGAACTTCAGGAGACAGGTAATTATTAATTGCTCTTAAAACTTTTGCATGTACCAGCTCTTCATCGGCTTTATTTACCAGCCCGATGCGGGCACAAACTGCCACTTTCTGAATTTCAATTTCTTTAATTTCGGCTAAATCTTCACAAAGGCTTCTGTTAGCATGATACCGGTCTAAGATCTGAAGGTTTACACTAGATTTTCCGCATCCGTTATTTTCATCTTCAATATCTTCGGCATAATCAACATAAAGATCATATAATCCTTTTATGTTAAAGCTTTGCGTTTTATCTCCGATCGGTTTAAAATCCAATTGACCTGTTTTACAATCTACATACAATGCTTCATGATTAGGCACCAGCCAGCAGTTTCGGATCGGCCTTTTATGACCGGATGTAAAGTTGATATCGATGAACAGCTTTCTGTAATCAAGCTCGGTTAAAGGTCTTGAAGGAAGAATTTCTGTAGCTTTTAAAAACTGCGTATGAATATCTGTATTTGTGTCTTTAGAGGTTAGGATATCCTCCATATTCATATTCATTCTCATCCCAAGATCTGTGATGGCATAGCTCAAAACTTCCAGCGTGGTGATTCCCGGATCATGAGAGTTGTAATCTGTCCACAGCTTTCCTCCTAATTTTTCTATGTATTCAATACCTGTTTTACGCAGAAAGTGAAAATCGGTCTGATCTCCGGTTTCTATATTTTTGGGTATACTAATGTGCTTATTTTCTGACATGGTTATGTTTTATTCTTATTAATTATTAAATACATACTTGTTCTGCAATAGTAATCTGGTGCTGTTTGGCAGATACGAGGATCGATTTCGGATCTACTTCGATCAGGGATTTTTTCTGTACAACATCATTCACCAGTATTTTGATCTCATCAATGTAATCCACATAATAGAGTTGTTCCAGGTAATTAATCAGCTGATTAACATTCAGTTCCACATTAAAATCAATATCTTTGGAATCGGTAAAAGCCCATGGCGATATATATTTTTTAATATCTTCATCCAACTGTCTCATGTAAAATGTTTCGTCGTATTGCTCGAAGAACTTTACCTTAGTCTGTACTTTTGCTTCTTTATAGTTAGGATTGATTACCTGAGCCGTAACATGCATCGTATTTAATTCATTGACATAATTCTGAATTTTATTCAGGCTGGCTCTGCTCACTCTCGGCTGATAGACATCAAAAGCATTTTTATTTCTGATATTCGGCACCACCATCAATGTGACATGTCCCGGAGCCATATATGAATTTTCAGAAGTATGATTTAAACATTTTACCTTAAAAACTTCCGGGAATTCCTGCAGTACCAGACTTTCATAATCCCATTGTGTAATGGCTCTGTGCTTGTGTCTTAATCTTTCACTTACACGTCTGTAAAATTCCGTATCTGCCTCTTTGTATTTGCCATCGAATGAATTGTATGGCTGGTTGACAGATTTTACCTGAGGAACCCTCGTTATCAGTTTTGAAATCGTATTGGCTTCCAGACCATTATTCAGATGCGCCAGATCATTGTCCTGATTCTGGAATGTCGCTAAAACAGCCTGTGTATAAATCCCCTGGATTTTACAAACAGCATCATAACTTCTTTTTGATTTGGCCCTGATCCAGACCAATCCATCGGTAAGTCTTGAATGACTTGTATTGAGGTCTTTGGGAATTTTAAATTTAACAATCCCTGACTCCAGGAACTTTCTCGTTTCGTTTTTCAACAGATTATTTGACAGATCGATCCACGTATTATTTGAAAGGATATGCCATTCGATAAATTCTTTTTCATCGAAAGTATCTACCAGAGGATTTTCACTTCCTTCGAGCATCTGGATCAACAGAGAAACGGTAGCTTGTGGCATGGCTTCCAGACCGATGTACAATTCCCCTCCGTTTTGGTGTACGGGAACAATGCTTTTGGTTTCCACTTCTTTTTCATACTGCCCGAATGCATCTTCGTGATATACCTGTACACCTTCACTTTTTGATGCCTCTCCGCTGGAATCTTTGCTCAAATAAGAGTATGCATTTTCTTTAGCGCTGTAATTCAACTCAATATCTTCCGCAAATGGAATATACGGTTCATTCGGAATAAGCTTTTCACTCGAAGGGTTGCTGGATAATGCCAGGGTGTATAATTTAGGATACACATCCTGTAATGCCGACTGATTCAGTGTCAATCTGATAGCCTCACTTGTCCCCGATTCATTGCTTGTGTTATAAATAGAAAATTGGGTACTGTAACCGTTTTCTAATTTTTTAAACAACTCAATTCCATTGCCTTTTTCACGCCATATTTCTTTTTCCAAAAGTGCTGCATCAGCTGTGAAATAGGCGTCTGAACGAACGATTGATGAGCTTTTCAGCGATTCAAAATCTTTTAAGCTAATATTTTGATTCGGCTGAATGACGTATCCGTTGTACAAATCTTTTATTGAATCCGGCGTATTTTTCCAATTGATGGTAATGTCTGCATTCTGCCATTTTTTAGAAAACATTTCAGGACATTTAATGTAGAAATTAGATCCTTTAATGGGCTGTGCTGTAAATGGATAATAAGGTTTTTCGGCATTCAGTGCGCTGCTGTCGTTTTCTATTTCAACAGATTTCACCCCTTTTACATCAACTGCTATTTCTATGTTTTTTACCAGTTTTTCTGAAAGGGCTTCATAAATATCATAATACTTTTCTCCTTCGATCATGAATCTTACCACAGGAAAATCGGTCTGAAATGTTTCCATTAAAACTTCCTTGTTGTATTGCACCACTGCAGGAAAATCTTTGGATAATGTAAAGGAAAGCTCCAGCTGATCGTCGTTGTTTCTTACACATTTTAAAACGATTCCGGATAACCATTCTTTTTCTCCGCTACAAAGCACTTTGATATTATTTTCAATATCGGTGTTTGATAAATTTTGTAATTTTTGTGTTGAATTTTTAATAAAATCAATCTTGACGATAATTGTTCGCTCACCTTCTTTTAAATCAAATAATGAGGATGCTATTGAAAAACCAAGTTTTGCTTTCGGAAGCTCTTTGTAGATTGATTTTCCTGAAGCTGTTTCATCAGCATTGTATCCGAACGGCCACCAGTAATTGCTTTCTGCCGGAAGTTTCTCTCCCAGTCCATCAGCAGAATTGGCTACCGGAGCCATCTTCAGCTCTCTTTTTTTAACATCGTTCAGGAAGCTTTTGATCTCAACCACTTTTGCCTGGTTGGCAATAAGCTCTTCACCTGTTTTGTAAATGCGTTTTTTTCCGTTGGCATCTTTACCACCATCCAGCAGGGTTCCGTCCGGAATTCTTTCCTGAATGGCTTTTTTGGCCAATTCGAAAATCACATAAACTTTATCTGCTTTAGCATCATTTTTTTCAATTTGCAGAATTTCGTTATAGTAGAAATCCAAATGTCTTTTGGTTAAATTATTAAAGGCTTTTTTTGAGAAATCCAATAATTTTAAAAAGCAGACAAATAATGTAAGGTGAGGTGTCAGGCTGCTGTCTTGTTCGAACTGGGAAATAAGATCTGTAACCTGTTTTTTCATACTTTTATACTCAACGCTTTCTCTACGCGGGATAGGATCGGCATCATCACCCAGGAAGAAGTTTCCCCAGTTTCCTTTCGGTGTTGTATTATCATCTTTATCGAAATAGTTTACACGCTGTGCAAAATTGTTTGCGAATAACAGCCAATCAAACAAATCGAAATCGTGTAATTCAAGATTGCCCGGATCTAGTTCTGCTAAAAAGCGCTGCATTTGTGATTTTCCTTCACGATAATGTGAAAATGTATCTGTTTTTTTCATTTGTTTATATTTATCTTTCTATGGTCAGATGCAATATCATGTAGGGTTTGGTAGTATGTAAAATGGCTACAGACATCCCGTAATTCATTATATTTCGGTAGCTTCCCTTTTGTAAAAAGGAAAAACCATATTGCTTCTTGTATTGGTATTTCTTACTTCGTAGTCAATCTCTATCAAAACTTCGCCTTCAAGCTCGTCCTGAGCATCAATTTCGATACTCAGAATATTGATTCTGGGTTCGTGGTATAAAATAGCGCGCTCAATGATTCCTTTCATCTGAGTAATCAGCGTCAGGTCCAATGGCTTAAAGAGCATTTCCTGGAGGTCACATCCGTAATTTGGGAACATGACGCGCTCGCCGGGACGTGTTGACAACAGAATCATAAGACTGTTATTAATGTCTTCCACATCAGTGGTCATTCCCAACGTTCCTTCAGTCTGATTAAACTCAGGCGGAAAACTCCAGCCTATTCCTAAAAAATCTGTATTTATTTTCATACGTTATTTGTTCTATTTAATTGTAACATCTTGCATCTGTAACATAGAGTTTTAGTTGTGATAACCTTTTTGTTATTGATGTTTTTACGTTCTTATTGCAGGAGATTTTTAAATTATCCACCGATTAAAACAGTAGCTTCCCCTGCGGATATTACTCCTCCGTGAGCGGTGGAATCTCCCATTCTTGCTGCCGGTTTTCCGCCGATCAGAACACTTGAAGATCCTGATGCAATGGTATCTAACGGGCCTGTGCATACTGCTTTATCTCCTACTCTTGCTGCAGGTTTCCCGCCGATCAGTACCGTAGGTTCTCCTGCCGGAATAATCGGACCTCCTACATGCGGAACATTTCCTGTCACCATAGGACAGGTGTGCATATCTGTAATTCTTGCTGCCGGTTTCATGATGATTAATTGATTTTAACCTGAGATCCTTTTACTACTGTCACTGCTCCTGATTTAAGTTCAGAGCCTGAGCTTCCTTCCGCTTTGAACTGAGCGCTGGCTTTCACGTTGATGTTAACACCTTCCATATTGATGTCACCTTTTGCTTTGATTTTGATATCTTTTGAGCTTTCGATACTGATCCCGTCTTTATTGAGGGTAAGCATATTAGAATGCTCATCTTCCAGTTTAATGACATCTGCATCTTCGTCCACGATCACTTTTTTGCCTTTCGGAGTTTCCAGGGTGTAAGAAATTTTATCGTCATTAAAGATCATTTTCATTTCGCTTCGGGTTACAAATCCTTTTTCGTGATTATCATCCGAAGCTACAATAGGAGCCGGTTTTGTACTGCTGTTGAGCATTCCTAATACTACTGCATCATTGGGATCATCATTAATAAACCCGATAATCACTTCATCACCGATTTCCGGTCTGAAGAAAGATCCTCTGTTTTCTCCGGCATCCAGGGTGGCTATTCTTGCCCAGATTCCCTCTTCTTCGTTATTAATGATGGGGATTTGTACTAAAATCCTGTCTTCACCATCCGGATCAGATTCCAGTTGTGAAACGATTCCGACATGAAGTCCGCTGATGGTTGGGATAATTCCAGAACCTGGCATTTCACTCACATCATAAGTTTCAGAGAACCATGTGGGAGAAAGTCCGAACTGTGCATCTACCAGCCAGTTTCCATCAACAATTTCGTGACGGACACCTGTGACGTATATTTTCCCATTGAACCGGTTTCCAACTCCCTGAAGTGTTAATGTAACTCCCGGTTTTACCGATGGAATTCCCTGGAATTTCACTCTTCCTCTGGTTTTGGCCAACTGCTGAAAAGTTGCTTTGGCATCGCCCCATTCCTGCAACTCGCCCTGTGTAAGATTTCCACCGTGTTTCAATTGTAAGTCTTCAATTCCAAAGACCTTAGCCAGATCACCGGACGAAAGATTTCCGTTAAGACTGATGGCCGGATCCTGCGCTTCAACTTCTGTCAGTTCCTGATCGGTATAGCTCCAGGTTTTGGCGGTAATTTTACTGAACTGATCTCTTGCATCAATTTCTCCGTCAAATTCATGCACCGATGATCCGTAGACAACAGTTTCCACCGTTTCACCACTGAAATCAGGTTTCGCTACTTTGATCGTTCCATCATCAACAAAACAAAGCTTTCCGTTGGCCTGTGCTCGAGTCAGCATAAAGTCCCAATCGGAAGACTGGTATTGCACCAGTTCTTTATGGGAATTTGAAGTGGCCTCTATATCGGCAGTGGCACCACTGCTGCTAATCAGCTCTTCGATGATATCGCTATCTTTGCTGTCGTAGAAATATTTGCTTTTTCTTCCCAACGTCATTTTTACGGCCTTATCGCGACATTCGATGATGAGGTAAGAAGATCCGTTTCTGACTCTGATATTGTGTTTGACAACAACGCCTTTAAAGATGGTTTCTTCTTCAGAGTGATATCCAGCTGTGATCTCAATTTCTTTTCCCGGAATTAATAAATCTTCATTGCTTAATTTAAAGTCCTGTTCCGGTACGCTTCCGTCTATAATAACAATGCGGGCATAAGGAATTCTGTTGACTTCTTTTTCGACAACAATGCTTTTCACACCATATTTGCCGGGCAATTCTGTGCCTCCGGACATCAATTTGAAAGTTATTAAGTCAGGATTTTTTGCTGTTTGTATGTATCCGCTGTTATTCATCTTATGAAACTTTTTCTATGGGCGGAAAGAACAATTCCTGTCCCGGAATTAATTGTCTGAAATTGATCAGGCCGTTTACTTTAGCCACTTCCAGGTAGTATTTAGAATCTCCGTAAATTCTTTCGGTCATTAATGGTAGTGTATCTCCATCCTTTACTGTTCTTTTGTGGGTAAGGTCTGGTGAGCTACTTTTCTTTCCGGCTTCTTCCAGTTTAGGACTTATAGATTCACTAAACTTTGCTTTTCCGATAGCTCTTAAAGGCTGCCCTTCGTTGTCAAACAATTTATATTCTACAGTAAATTCTGCCAGTACGCCTTTAAATTCAAAATCACCCCAATTAAGAATAACATTATAAGGTTTGTGTATCGGACCAGAAACCTCGCCTGTGGCTTTATAAAAAGCATCAACCTGATCTTTTACAGATGTTTTTTTAAAAGCTTTTCCTTTAATTTTATTGATCAGTTTATTACCAGAATAGGTTTCTGTAACTCCTGTACCATCAAATAAAAATTCTAATTGTAAATCAGTTGAAGGTGATGCAACATATTTTGCATCAGTTTTAGCAGCTCCCGGTAATAGTGGTTTTTCGAGTTCCGTTTTATAGGTTACAGAATATCCTGTAGGATTTAAAAAAGCTGTAAAGGCATGATTTTCAATCCTTTTATCATAATCAGAGTTTTCATAGGTTCCGATCGTAAGTTTTTGAAGTGCTCCTTTCATTATCTTTCTTTTTTTCGTTGTTGAATATGTACTGCCTGCTCTACACTTTCGCTCACTGCCCGCATGATTTTTTCAACATCTACCGATGCTTCATTCGTCGCTGCTGCTGTTTTCTCGTCCACATTGATTTTAATGTGAAGCTCTTTTATTTCTATTGGCATTTCGTTTGTTTTTAATCAACTTTTAAATTAAATATTTAAAAATCAATGATTTAACATGTTTATTTTAAAAAATCCAAGCACATAACGGGTGTGTTCAGTCCTGTGATAGACCAATCTGTTGTTTTTGTGAAAAATATTTTTGCTAAAAGTTATCCTGAGGCAAACACACTTTTAAGTGCTCAGATTTGATTTAGAAATTACAAGCCTAAGCTTGCTAACGATGAAGGTATCGTGAAATATCTGTATTTCAGTTCTATTGTTTCAATAGCCAATTTGCTCTCTTCCGCATTGAATTCTGAAACCTCCCATCGTACCGGGAAGGCTCCGACAACATTCCAGACCATTAAAGGGGCCGTGGACTGCAGTCCTCCGTAAAGAGAAACGACCAGATTCCTGGGCTCAAATTCGAAGTTTTCCATGGCATTTCTGCACCAGCTTATCAGCCCTGAACTTACGATCAATCCGCGCTTAAGAACTAAATTGGGATACTTTGGCCGCAGAGGAAGCTGATGAAGAAATCTGTTTTCGCCTCCTTCGGCATATTCTTCGGTTGAAATATCTGTAGATAAACCAGATACAGACTGAAATCTGGAATCAATACCCTCTGTTGTCGAAATCCCATTAACAATAAAAGAGAAACTGGTTGGAGGATATAAAAGAGCCATAATTAGTTATTTTCAATAGTTAATCCCTCGTGTGCAAGTTCCAGGGTTTCGATCGCTACCTCGTTACCTTCAGCTTTCAGATCTGTAGACTGCATTTTCAATGGGAAAGCATTTTTCAATTTCCATGTCACTGCAGGCTCTCCGTTTTCGTCTAAAAGAGAAATCGTAATTGTTCTTCTCTCCACCGTATTCAGCTGAATCGACTGGAACCATTCAAAAAATTCGTTATCTGCCTTAAAGGTCCCTCTTTTTAATGTGACGTTGTTGTTTACGATCAATCCGGGCATTTTCATCTTGCTGAAATGTGGGCTGGCTCCGTGTCTGTACTCGATCAGACCTGCTTCAATATTCAATCCCGATACTTCCTGAAAACCTACCTTCGTTCCGCCCCAATCTACTTCAAAGGCAAACTTTACTAATGGATATGTACTCATAATTCTTTATATTTAATTGTTATTTAGTTTAATTTTTATGCTTCCTGCAACTTGTGTGAGAAACGAAGTACGATAAATTCTGCAGGACGTACGGCAGCCATACCGATCTCAATGTTCATTCTTCCTTCAAGGATATCCTGGGCAGACATGGTTTTGTTTAAGCCTACGCTCACATAATACGCTTCTTCGGGCTTGCTTCCGGCCAATGCGCCGTCTTGCCACTGCTGATTAAGGAAATTCTCGATCATTGCCTGTACTCTAATCCACGTGTTGGCTGTATTCGGTTCAAAAACAAAACGTTCTGTTGCTTTTTTCACAGATTCTTCCACCATGTTGAAGAAACGGCGTACGGAGATGTACCTCCATTCGTTGCTGTTTCCGTCTAATGTTCTTGCACCCCAAACCAGGATTCCTTTTCCTGTAAATGCTCTGATCGCATTGATGGATCTACCGGTTGCATTTACATTATATTCCATTTGCTCGTCATGAGAGATTTTTACGGTAGGTGCAACTACATAATTAAGTCCTACATTTGCGGGAGCTTTCCATACTCCGGAAGTGCTGTCTACTTTAGCATACACTCCGGCCATTGATGATGATGGAGCCAGTACCACTCTCTTAGATTCGATGGCTTTTTTAATTCTATTATATTTAGCTGAATCTGTAGTTTTTAAATCATCCAAATCTTCAGCACTTCCATTAAAACTAACGGTATTCTTGTTACTATAATTTAAAACTGTTTCTAATTTTGGATAATAAGCGGCTCCATATTTCAGTCTCTTACCACTAGGTCCTACAGAAGGTCCTGTTGTATCTTTAAATTCATCAACATCTCCAACAACATCCATAATGACAAATCTGTCTTTCATTAATTCTGCCTGGTCTAAAGCCAATTCGTATAATCTGTAAGCTCCATCAGCTAAAGCTTCAGCGTCCGGGAAAACAATAAGCGTTGGCTCGTCTTCTTTTTCTAAAGTAGCAAGACCTTTTTCCAAATCAGCTTTCACTACTGAAGCCGGATATCCTGCCGCTGTTCCTGTGGAAACGATATAACATGGTCCGCCTCCATTAGCAAAATACATTTGCATAGCGTAATACATTTTGAAAGGACTGGGAGTTACTTCTGCATTAGTAGTATATACTCCATTGTTTAATGTTTCAGTAATTGCAAAAGATTCTTTGTTTGCTTCTCCGAAAATTGTCTCATATTCCAGCATCGAAGAAATTCTTGTTGGCTCATTTTTTGGTCCCTTTTCAGTGTAACCGATAAAAGCGGGAATAGCTGTTTCTACTTGTGCTACAGATGGTGGGAATTTTGCGATTTCCTCTACGTAGACTCCGGGTGTTTTGTAATTCATTTTTTTAGATTTTTAAATTAATAATTAGTATTTTCAATAGTTAATCCCTCGTGTGCAAGTTCCAAAGTTTCGATTGCAACTTCATTACCTTCAGCTTTCAGATCTGTGGACTGCATTTTCAATGGGAAAGCATTTTTCAATTTCCAGGTTACTGCAGGCTCTCCGTTTTCGTCTAAAAGAGAAATCGTAATTGTTCTTCTCTCCACCGTATTCAGCTGAATCGACTGGAACCATTCAAAAAATTCGTTATCTGCCTTGAAGGTTCCTCTTTTTAATGTGACGTTGTTGTTTACGATCAATCCAGGCATTTTCATCTTGCTGAAATGTGGGCTGGCTCCGTGTCTGTACTCGATCAGACCTGCTTCAATATTCAATCCCGATACTTCCTGAAAACCTACCTTCGTTCCGCCCCAATCTACTTCAAAGGCAAACTTTACTAATGGATATGTACTCATAATTTTTTATATTTAATTGTTATTTAGTTTAATTTTTATGCTTCCTGCAATTTGTGTGAGAAACGAAGCACGATAAATTCTGCAGGACGTACGGCAGCCATACCGATCTCAATGTTCATTCTTCCTTCAAGGATATCCTGGGCAGACATGGTTTTGTTTAAGCCTACGCTCACATAATACGCTTCTTCGGGCTTGCTTCCGGCCAATGCGCCGTCCTGCCACTGCTGATTAAGGAAATTCTCGATCATTGCCTGTACTCTAATCCATGTGTTGGCTGTATTCGGTTCAAAAACAAAACGTTCTGTTGCTTTTTTCACAGACTCTTCCACCATGTTGAAGAAACGACGTACCGAAATGTACCTCCATTCATTGCTGTTTCCGTCTAATGTTCTTGCGCCCCAAACCAGGGTTCCTTTACCTGTGAAAGATCTGATTGCGTTGATTGATTTTCCGAATTCAGGATCTACGTTAAGAGCATCTTGCTGTCTGCCAGAAATCTTTTCTGCTGGTGCTTCTACGAAATTAAGTCCGACATTGGCAGGTGCTTTAAATACGCCTGAGGTACTGTCTACTTTAGCATAAACTCCCGCCATTGATGATGATGGAGCCAACACTACTTTTTTAGACTCAATAGCATTTTTTGCCTGGTTGTAGAAATCCGAATTTGTTGATTTTAATCCTGCTAAGCTGGAGATACCAAATGTACCGGTAACCAAAACATCATCTTCTTTATAATCATAGCTCAAAACTGTTTTTAATTTTGGATAATAAGCAGCACCATATTTTAGACCCGATGCATTGACTCTGTCTCTGAAGTTAATATCATTATCCAGTACATCCATAATGACAAATCTGTCCTTCATCGCTTCTGCCTGATTCAAAGCACTGTTGTACAGAGCGTAAACCTCAGCAATATTAGTAGCACTAATATCAGAAATCACATCATAATATTCAACCGAAGCCTGAGCGTTAGCTGTAGCAGTAATAAGGAGAGTATTATAAATATTTGCAACAGCTAGTGCGGCCGATTCGGCATCTGCAGGATTATCAGCATTCTGAACAACATTCTGAACAGCTTTGACAGCCTGATTTTCGGTAATCTGACTAAGAGTACTTGAATCAGAAATAGGGTAATTAGCAACTTCAGCTTTGACAGCCGCAATAGTAGTCTGCAGATCTTCTCCTCCTGCAACAGCTATAACAACAACATTAGCAACAGCATTGGCCGCATCTTTAGCTTTAGAGGCTAACAACTCATTATCTTCCGCAACCTGAGCGGCTTGTCCTGCTGCAGTAACGTCAGCACCGGAAGGTACCAGCCCCTGAAGATCAGGGAAAACAATAAGTGTCGGCTCGTCTTCTTTTTTAAGTAATTCAAGACCTTTTGATAGCGTTTTATCTGATGTCGTAGACTCTACCAGCACAGGATCTGAGTAACTGCCTACTGAAACAATATAGCAAGGTCCTCCACCATTCGCAAAATACATCTGCAAGGCATAATACATTTTATAATCGCTTACTTTTGTTTGTGTTGCCGTAGCAACGCCGTCTTTGAAAGCTACAGCAAACATTTCCGGATTTGCTTTTCCAAAAAGTTGTTCATACTCCAACATAGAAGAAATTCTTGTTGGTTTATTCTTCGGGCCGTCTGCGGTATATCCGATAAATGCAGGAATAGCCGTTTCAACTTGCGCTACGGAAGGCGGAAATTTTTCATGTTCCTCCACGTAAACTCCAGGGGTTTTGTAATTCATTTGTTAAAATTTTTAATTAAGATTAATTTACCTCGAAGCAGAACTTCGAATGTTTATTCGTGATTGATTATATTCTTTTAAGATAATTGTAATTTGTGCGAGAAATTTAATACGATAAATTCTGCCGGACGTACCAGTGCTATTCCGATTTTTGCATTTAGAATATTAATATCATTAATTTCATCTTTGGTTCCGTCAACCTCTACTTTGTAAGCTTCTTTCGGAGTGCTTCCTGCTAATGCACCCTCGATCCATTGTTGGTTGAGGAAATTTTCCAACATAGTTTTTGCACGTAAATAGGTGAAAGGAATGGTAGGTTCATCAATAAAAGTTTGCAGGGCAATGTTTATCGACTGTTCCATCATATCACAATAGCGACGTACATGCACATATTTCCATACATTGTCTTCAGTCTCTATTTTGTCTCTTCCATCAAAGGTTCTGGCTCCCCAGACTAAAGTCCCTTTTCCGGTAAAAGTTCTGATGGCATTTATTGATCCTGAATCATTTATATTCAGATCCGATTGCTCTTTATCCGAAACTTTTTCGGTCGGTGAAATAACATAATTAAGACTGACATTGGCCGGCGCTTTCCAGACTCCTCTTGTACTGTCTATCCTTCCGTATACGCCTGCCATTGCTGAAGATGGCGGTAATACAACCTTCAGAGATGCCATTTCTTTTTTTATCTGATTGTATAATGCGGAATTGACTGATTCTAAATCTTTCATCGTGATACCGTTTGCTGCCCCTACTTCATCTTTTACAGCAAGAATCGCCGTTTTCAACGCTTCAAATTCGCCACTGAAAACCGGTGTCTCAGCATCCAAATCATCAGGCACCACAAAATCATCGATTGTCCCGTCATAAATGGCTTCCAATACAGCTTTTGACTCTCCGATGGAATGGACTAAATTATCTTTTGCATTACCTTCGTCAGCAGTTTCATTGATTTCTTCTGCGATGGCGATCGCCTGGCTTAATAAATCGGCCAATACAAAACCATTCGCAGATCCCGTTATAATTTCTTCACTTGCGAGATTTTTTAATTCTTCCAAAGCTGCAATTTCACCTGCATACAAACTGGCGCTGGTCTGTCCGTTTTCTTGCAGTCCGGTATGAACGATAGGCGTATTTGTTTCATCAAACGTATAATTCAGAATGGTTGTCAGGTGGGGAAAATACGCTGCAGCGTGTGTCGTAAGTGCTATTTCTTTTCTGAAATTACCAATCGTATTAAGATTGTTTGATTGGATGAAAGAATTTCCGTGATACGTGTCTAATAATATAAACCAGTTTTTCGCTAATGATTCAACCTTATCAATTGCCTGATTATAAATATTGTAAAAATCGGCTTCGTTCAACGACACAGCATCAGGAAAAACAATAATTTTAGGATCATGCGTATCTTTAATCACTCCCAAACCGGTAGCTAAATCGGCAAGTTCAACTTCTCCGGAGGCATAAGTTCCTGCTGAAAAAACCTGACACGGACCGCCACCATTAGCAAAGTACATTTGAAGTGAATAATACATTAAAAACTTTGCTTCCGGAGCTATAAGTTCTATGCCTTTATCTTGCTTATCCTTGATTTGAATATGTTCTTCCTTCGCTTTTCCAAATTTTTTTTCATATTCCAAAAGAGAACTGATATTCAAAGGCTCAGTATGATCAGCGGGTACCAGCTCAGTATACCCAATGAATACCGGAATAGCCGTATCAATTAATGAAACTGAATTGGGAAGCCTGGTAATTTCTTCAACTGAAACACCGGGTGTTGTTGGATTTAGCATGTTTAAAAATTTAAGTTAAAGGTTATTAGTTTTTAGTTTTAGTTTTATGATCAATCGACTTTGATGCTTTTAACATCTACTTCATCAATTAATTCTATATTGATTGGTGGTGTTTCTGCTGCAATTTTTACTACACTTATTTTATAGAATGCAGAAGGCATTACTTTTCCGCCCAGCAGTCCCCAGACATAGCTTAGTTGCTCAAAAGGAATAGAATGCAATTCGATTCTGAACTTTAAATCATTGTATTGCAACACACTGTTTGCCTGAAATATCTCGATAATTTTTGAAATATTTATCAAAGCATTTGAGTATCGCGTCCTGTTTGCGGAGATCATTACGTATAAATTCAAATAAGCCGGGGCAGGCTCCAATTCATAGCGAACCGGTATATTGTCTACTTTTACCTGATTATATCTTGAAGCGTTTTTCATTGTAGATTCTTCCTCAACGCTCACTAAAGTGATTACCACTTTATTGTCGAGACCTGAGGTATCATCTTCATGCTTCCCTATGTTATCCACAACTACAATATCATGTAAATCAGTTGCACCATTGAGCGTATCTTTTAAAACCGTTAGTACATTATCAATCATAATTTTTTGCTCTTTATTATTATGGTGCAAACATACAATTACACCCAATCAAAAGACAAATATTTTGAGGTCTCAAACCTGTCTTTGCAGTAAATAAAATTTTAACATTTTATAAAAATTCAAAAATAATAGATTTATAAATGATTATTAATCAATATTTTAAATATTCAAATAAAAATAATAACTCAAATTAAAAATTCTCCTATTCCAGCGATGGTGAAATGATACCGTCTCATTTTGACAGAAAAAAATTCTTATCTAGGGATAAAAGTATAAGTAAAATTCAATGGCAATTTTTTTAAGAAGTAGTATTCGTTTTATAATCAGACATTTTCTAAAATTCTAACGATGATTCCTTAAAGATGATTTTGATTTTTACTGCAAAGACAGAACGGAGAACCCTCATAATTAGTCAGATGGAATTTCTTGCTCTAATTTTGACCCCAATAATAATCTTAAAACTTAAATCGTATGAATATTAAAACACTTTTTGGCAAGCGCAATGAAATCATTGGCGGCCATTTTAATGAATTACGTTCAAAACTGGGCATGGCGAATCAAAATGAAGAAGATATTTTCTCTTTACGTGAAGAAATCTGTAATGCCTGTCCTCTAAAAAACGGCAATAACTGCAACGCCATGAAATGGATGAATCCTGATACACTGGAAGTTGTAGATGCGCAAAAAAACGGATTTATCCGAGGTTGCGGATGCAGATTAAGCGCCAAGCAAAGATCAAAACTGAGCCTTTGCCCGGCTGGTTTTTGGGGAGGAGAATTTGACAAGAAATAAAGCTATCAGTATTACATAATTTAATCTATTTGAAGTGAAGCAGGATCATATCATTCAGAAAGTTTTTGTTGAAGTTACCGTCAGCAACAAAGAAAAAGCCTATCGCATAAAAGATGATATCAGCAGCTTTTTGTCCGTAGATGTTTTCCCGGAAATAGAAAAATACATCAATAGTATTGAGCATAAATTAGGAGGTCACACTTTGCAAATTCCCCGGCTGGAACTGAATCTGAATATAAAAAACAGCTCGCTGAATACTGAATTAAGAGATAAAATCACACAACTTTTTAAAGAAGAATTGTCAGAAATAGCCATGGACAGTGAAATGTCCGATTTGCAAACTGAAAAGGATTCTAAAGCATATCGGATTGATACTCAGGAAAAAATGATCCAGACCTTTATCTTTTTTTTGGAAAACGGATCTATGCCCTGGTGGAACTCTGATAAAAAAGCTATTGGTTTCCTGGAAAAACCGGTATTTGAAAATATTATTGCAGCTAAAAACTTTCAGAAAAGTATAATTTCTGTTTTGGCAAAGCAACATGTTCAGGACAGGATCATTAATCAGCTTTCTGACGGACAAATTTCCCAATTGTGCCTGGCTGTTTTAGAAAATAAAGAATTAAAGATCAATTTGGAAGCTGAAATTATCCGGCATATATCAAAATTAAATCATCCGGACAGAATCACTGTATGGCGACTTGTTTTGCGTTTGCTGTCGGAATATCTGATGTCATCAGGCAGTAATCTCCAGGAATATTTTTTACGACAAATTTTAAAAGCAGGGCTTTCCGATGTAAAAGGTTTTGAAAATTGGAAAACGGTTGTTGATATATTTCCTTTTATGAAAGAAAAAGAAATTCTTGAAGGGATTGAAAGTTTTAAAACGGATATAAAAGATCAGGTTGAAAATGTAAAAACTCCTGAAGAAATAATGCATCAAAATAATTCAGCAATCCATGATGATGTAAACGTAAATGTAAATGACGGGCAGTACATTCAAAACGCAGGACTTATCCTGATACATCCGTTCATCAAAACCTTTTTTGAACATTGTGATCTTATCCATGCAGAAACTCAGGAACTTATTGATCCTGAATTGTGTGCGCATTTATTACATTATATTGCCACCGGAACAACAAATGCTCCTGAATATGACATGACTTTTGAAAAATTCTTATGTAATATTCCGATGAATCAAACCATCAACAGGCATATTAAACTTTCACGCAAGCATAAAACGCAAGCTAAGAATGTGATAGATAGTGTTCAGCACAACTGGAATCCGATGAAGCATTCATCCGTAGCATTATTGCAAAATGAGTTTTTTCAGCGTCCGGGTAAACTGGTTGTCACCGACCATGATTATACCCTCACCGTAGAGCGGAAAACGCAGGATATTTTACTCGAAAAACTAGCCTGGGGAATTGGTCTGGTAAAATTGCCCTGGAAGGAAAAATTCATCTTTGTGAATTGGTAATGACAGTTTTGCATTAAAAACACAGTTTCCGAATATTTCTCCCGCATTAAAATATTGTTCCAACAACCTCAACTTATAAGTATGAAATCTCCTGTTACCTACGAAAAATCATTGATGAAAACAAAGATCAATGAAAAAGCCGAAAAATTTAATCATTTATTTCAAATCAATGAAGTAGACCATCATTCCTTAAGTGAAGAAATGAAATGGCTGGAATCGCTTATTGAAATGCGGTGCAAACAATTGTTTTTAGAAGATGAAGCAGAATTAAATATTGTGTCTGAAGTTCCTGAGCCACCGAAATCAGATAGTGAATCTCCTTATTCAGTTATTGTAAATACACTTCAGCTCACGGCGATTGACAGGGTAATTTTAGCTCTGGGTATTGCTTCAGCGCATTATCCGTCGATATTAAAAATATTTGTGCAAATAGAAGAAAGCAGTAATGCTTTTGCGATTGAGGCGGGTGGCGAATACAATAAGTTTAACCGCAGTTTTAAACCAACTTTCCAGACTGCGCTTTTTTTGCTGGCCGGGAAAAATTTATCGTTATGGTCACACTACAGCGCACAGCTCATCAACGGAAGTGTTCTTTTACAAAACGACATTGTTTATAACCGCTCTTCATCAGAATTCATTCATGGAAAAATTGAATTGGATACGGCCTATCTGAATTATTTTTTATCAGGCAAAAAACCGCAACTGGACCATGGCTCTTACTTTCCGGGGAAGCTGTATAAATCTGACCTGACCATGGACGATATTATTCTGGAAAATAACGTCAGGGAGCAAATAAAACCTATCGGACATTATATCAATGCTTTGGAAAATGGCTTTTTTAAAAATAATGAACATGGCTTTAAACCCGGTTTTATTGCTTTATTTTACGGAGCACCGGGAACAGGAAAAACCATGCTGGCAGGAATTCTTGCCAATACGTATGGTATCGACATGTACCATGTGGACCTCTCTCAGGTAGTCAGCAAATACATTGGTGAAACGGAGAAAAATCTTGAAGTGCTGTTCAACCGGCTACAGGGAAAAAACTGTATGCTGTTTTTTGACGAAGCGGATGCCTTGTTTGGAAAACGTTCTGATGTAAAAGATGCTCACGATCGTTATGCCAACCAGGAAGTTTCTTACTTATTGCAGCGAATAGAAAAATTTGACGGATTAACCATTCTTGCTTCTAACTTTGAGAACAATATGGACGATGCCTTTAAGCGCCGTATAGACGTTTCTATCAATGTCATAAGACCCACAGAAGTTACCAGAGAATCACTTTGGAAGCATTATCTTCCTAATAATATAACCTTTGAAAGTGATGAACTTTTAAAACATTTGGCTAAAGAATATGCGTACACCGGAGCCAATATCCGAAATATTATGAAAAATGTGGCCATGGCACTACATGACCGTGAGGAAACTATAATTACGCATTCATTACTAAGCACTTATTTAACCATAGAAAACGAAAAAGCTTTTGGGAAAAACCAGTCCCGCCTCATTCCGTTTGTCCAAAAATCAGAATAAGACTTTGTCCGGCAGAATGAATTTTATCTAATAACCAATACCATGAGCAGACATAAAAAAACATTTGCGCCCAGGGCCAGCAGGTCCGGATCGCAAAATATCCATCGTAAAGAAGATGAAGAAAATCAAGAAAAAATTACCAGTCAGGATGTTACCATCTCCCTCGCCAAAACAGAAGTCACCCAAATAACGTACGGTTTTTTTAGAAACAGAGCATTTAAAAAGGTAGAAAATGGTTCAGTGACTATAAAGTTTTTAGAAAAAGGGCCGCATGTTTTAATTCTCCATAAAGCGCTCAATACACTAGGCTATAAAGCCGTTGGAAACGGATCTTCTTTTTGGAAGGAGACGAAAATGGCACTTATAAGTTTTCAACAGAAGAATAATATTACTGCAACAGGAATTTTTAACAGGGAGACATTGTTGAAAATGGATGAGGTGTTGGGGAAAACTAAAGATGAAAAACCTAAAAAGGATGATGCCGTCTTATCAGCAACAGAAAAACCTAAAACCAATAATTCTATAGATGATGACTCTGTTATTCATACTATTGTTGTAGCAAAAAACCAGAAATTTAATGGTAAACTCATTCAGACCGATGAAGATCTTAACCATTTTGCAGAGCAACAAATGAAGTTGACCCGCCATCTGAAGTGGAATCCAAAATTTACTGATGAAAAGGTGAAAGATATAGTTGCCAAAGGAGGATCTGTAAATTACAGAATATCGGCTAAAGAACATACCATAGAAAAAGAAACTGAAGCTTTATCACCCAATAAAAAACAATTTATCCGGAATCCGGCAAGTACTGCAGATTATATTCAAAATACACGTATTCTAGACCTTTTAAAACAATTGTCGGAGGAGGAAATAGCCGATTATAAAAGTAAAGTATCGAAGGAAACAGATAATTTAACGGCTATTGAAGAGTCGCTGAAAGCGTATATCAAAGAACGGGACAAAAACCTTAAAAACCGTGATGAATTAGAATCTGTAAAAACCAAACTTTATGGTTTAGAAGAATTGTATGATAAATATATTAAATATCTCGGTATTTCTACGACTACCAACATAGGAAGTATTAAAGAACCTATTATTGTCGAGAATCCAATGCACTCACTTGCAGAAAAGGAACTTACTGAAGCAATGAAAGCCAATGGTTTTGCCAGTATCAAAGAATTTGAAGATTATATTAGACGTTACGAAAATGCTTTTGAAACCGAAACCATTCGCATTGGCGTTGAAATGCTGCAGCGTTACAAACATACGTTATATGAAGAAGAAAAGAGGTTAAACAATAACGCTTTTTTAGACTCTCTACTACAAGGGATTATAAAATCTGAGGCTAAAGAAAGCTATAAAGAATCCTCAGATTCTAAACCTTATTTTTATGACAATAAATTATCCGAAGCCGAGAGAGAATTTAAAAATAAAATGGAAGCTCATGCCAAAAGTAAAAAAACTGAAGGCAATAAAGCAATAAGCAACTTATCATCTATAAATCCGCTAGTTAACGATTCGGCTTTTGATAAAGAAGAGTTTGCAGAAATAAGTAATAAAAAAGATTTAAAAGAATTTCTGAGTGAATACATCACTTCACAAAACGAAAAAGTAGATCGTGTAATCAATAATATCACAGAGAATCCCGAGCATATTTATGAGCTTGACAATTTATTCAAAGATTCTTACAAAAAACAACATATTGAAAAAGGAAGTATTTATGATCGTATTATTACCGCAAAATATGACCGTTTAAAAGGTTTAGAAATACTGTTAGCTATTTGCGAAGGTATTTTTGCACTTGCGCTTATCGTGGTAACCTGGGGCGCCGCCACTCCGGTAGTCATTGCAGGGGGTGCCTTGTCTTTAGCAGTGAGTATTGATGTTGCCTACAACACAATAAAAGAATACAAAGACAATAAAGAATTTCATGATGTCGGTTTACTCTCTGATGATCCGAGTTTGGTTTGGGTAGTCGTTGCCATTGCAGGAGTTGCGTTAGATGCAGCAGCATTGGGAGCTGTATTAAAATCTGCGAAGCCTATTGCCGCAGCCGGCAAAGCCTTTAATGAAGCAGAGGATGCCACAAATGCAATAGCCAAACTTGAAAGTGATTTGGCTAAAATTGAAGGTCTTGAGGAAAGAGTACAGCAAAATATTGTAAGACAGGCCAAAACCCAGGCTCAGGAGAAAAAAATATTAGACGGTTTTGTAAAAGCCCGACAGCTTACTTATGCCACAATTCCCGGACTTCCCCAGGCAGGCGAATTGTTAGCCAGAGCAGTATTTGCTATTCGAAAAGGAATTGTTACATTTGATAGCTTTATAGCCGAGCTAAAATTAGCCAAAGTAATAAAAGAAACGGGATTAAACCCCGAAGAGCTGCTTGCGGTGAAAAATGCTTTTGAAGAAGCAAGAACTTTAGCCAAAGATGAAAAACTAATTGCTGAACTTGAGAAAGCTATTGCTGAGAATGATGTGGCGAAGGTGAAAAGTTTGCTGGGGGAAAAAGATAACCTGCCTTCTAAATTAGTAGAAGATCAAAATATTTATAGAGGCTCTTCAAAAGAGTATTCGCTAGCCAAGAAACATTTAAATGAATATATAACAGGGGAAATTTATAAAATAAAGAAAAT
The DNA here is from genome assembly GCF_057815395.1 of Chryseobacterium sp. 27AL. Taxonomy (NCBI): domain Bacteria; kingdom Pseudomonadati; phylum Bacteroidota; class Flavobacteriia; order Flavobacteriales; family Weeksellaceae; genus Chryseobacterium; species Chryseobacterium sp. 27AL. The sequence goes on from NZ_JBYRIW010000008.1 coordinate 92,811, forward strand.
GAAAATTCCTGAAGAAGCCAAATTAGAATTAATTGCAAATCTTCAGAGAAAAAATAAAGCTTATATCGAAGGTAATATTGAAAATCTAAAATTTAATAAAATGGAAGTACGAAAGAGTGGTGATGAATATATTGGAAAACAAATTTTTGAAGCTTATAAAGTAGATAAAGTAGGAGGAATAAATACACCTGATGCTTGGTTAAGAAATGCTGATACAGAATATGTAATGTTATCAGAAATAGCGGAACAATTAGGAGCAAAAAAAGGAGGAATATATCCTCAAATAAAAGGGGAAATCTCAATAGTATCAGAACTACCCTATTGTATGTCTTGCCAAGGAGTGATACAAGATTTTAGTAAAATGTTTCCAAATGTAAAAATTAATTTAATAGATAACTTAAAATATTAATAAAAAATGAAAATAAAAAAGATAATGTATGCTCCGATAGCAGTTGTTCAATTTACCTACAAGTTCAATAAAGAAAATAATACAAATATAGAAAGAGAAAATGTTGAATATTTAGATGGTTCTCCTTTTGTTACAATTGATTTTAAAGAAACTAATCAGGACTTAGTATTCGAATACTCTTATGAATTAGGTAGAATTCAAAACTATTTAGCAAAGAGAGGAGAAGAATTATTACCATTGGCAGATTATCCTTTTCCTCCGGAACAAGAATAGATAAAACAGAAGAGACAGTCTCAAAAGGGCTGTCTCTTTTCGTGCCAAGCTAAAAATATTTTTTTCTAGTTTGTATTTGAAAATTTTGAAAAAGGAAGATAAAAACGTAAATATAAACACTAACGCCGCCTATGCAGATCAAGTTTCAACAGAAATAAGCAAATATATTTGAACGAATAAAAATAAACCTCATGGAAATTAAAAATATTACAGGAACAAGAGGCTCTATTACAGTGCAAATAGATGATAAGACAATCATTATAACTGGAGAACTAACTGTTACACCAGTATTTTATGCTGATACAGATTCTATAAAAAATTGGGAGTCACCACACGAAAATGCTAATATCAGAAGACGATAAATTAGAAATAATTAGATTAATTGAGGAAAAAACTAAAGATGCTAAAGTTCCGATTGTATTTGATTAAGAATATATAAATGCAGAAAACTACTTTTAATCAATTAAGAGTAGTTTTTGTTTCACAAATGTACTAGATCCAAAACACTAGGGATAGATCCTATAACAGGAGTAGAAAGTCCTGCCGATTTTGCCAATGCATGGAAAGCTATGGGGATTGAACCATCAATCGGCTCAAAAATTTTAACTAAATTAAAATTGACATGGCATCATTTAGATGATTTAGACGGAAATTTAAAAGGTACTATGCAATTAATTATACGAGACATCCATGAAAAAACTTTACCCCATATGGGAAGCCATGTTCAAATAAAAACTGTTTTAGGTATAAACTAATTTTAAATATAAGAATATGATTGATTTTGAAATAGAAAATAAACTCATTACCCCAGAAGAATTAAATGAATTTGAAAAAGAAATAGGGCTACCACTACCTCAAGATTATAAAGACCATATGTTAAAATATAATGGAGGATCTCCATTGAGTTACTATATTTATTTTGGAGAGCCTGATGATGGCATACTGTTATCCGGTTTTAAATCTATTAAATATGGTACTTCTCTTGTCGAAAAACAAGACTATTTACAAAAAATTATCTAAGTATTGGTTATATAGAAACCGGTTATCTAGCAATATCTCTAGATGAAAAAGATTATGGAAATATTTTTGTGTATTACTCAGAAGCAGAATTAGAATTTTTAGCTTCATCTTTTAATGAGTTTTTAGAAGGGCTGGTTGATTATACCGATATATTTGAATAATCGCTATTTGCTAATGGAAGTATCACCATCATAAGATTATACTTTTACTGTACAAGAACAAGTATAAAAATACAAAAAACGGTTAACTAAAAAGTTATCCGTTTTTTTAAAACTTAGCTACTGCACAAACACACATGAATCGGTTGAACGTAAAAGAAATGCAGCAATTACTAGAAAATGAATCAGACGGAAATGAATTATATGATTTACTAATAGATTGCGGAAAAAAATATCATTGGACACTTCAGGAGAAAAATGAGTTAAAGAATATCATTGTAAAATTATGTGACCATCCAAGCGAACAAGCTCGTAGCGCATCCATCAGGGTTTTATGTTTCTATTGGGGAATGGAAGAATTTAGAGATAAAGCGTGGGGAATGTTTTCCAACGATGAAGATGATGAGGTAAGATCTGATGCTCTGATGAGTTGGGCAAATACATATCGTAAGGAGAATAAAGCATCAGTTATGAAAAAACTCTATTCAATTTTAGAAGATAAAGACACTGATGTTAGTATTAGGGAAACAGCTTATAGATGTATAATTTATGTATCTCCTTTAGCCTCTGAAAACAGACCAAATCAAATTTTAGATTGGGATCATTTTGATGAAAATGTAGATTGGAAATTAATAGAGAAATTAATTTCAGAAGCAGAATAGTTTTAAATTGAGGTTTAAGGAAGACTGTCCTTTAGTAATTATAAATTAAATCTAAAAAAATATGATCAAAAAAATTGAAATAACCAGACAAAAACTATTTGATGGTGATGAGAAAAAATGTTTACAGGAAGTTTTTGAAATTGAAAATCAGAAAATCAAATTGATTGATTTTTACAATAAACCGCTGCGGGATCTAAAAAAAGAAATAGATGAAGAAAGTTTTGATATCATCATTAAAGAAAACAGATTTAACGTAAATACAGGATTTATTGAAAAATATACATCTGAAGAAGGTTTAGAAATACATTATTTAAAAAACAATGATTCCATTTATCTATTCTCGTATGGAGAATATCAGCCGGCAAGATATATGCTGTTTTTAGAGGGTATTTGGCAATTTTATAATGTGTAAATTGAATTAGTCAATACTTAATCTAACAGTTACAATTAAATTGAATAACTTTAACAGATTAAGTATTGACTAATCACATTTTGCCTCTCACTCCTTGATCTTCAGAGATTTTAATATTTTATGAAAAATTTCATTGTTTTCATAAACTCCCATAAAATTTTCCGTGCCTGGTCCGTACGAAAATACCGGAATAAGTGTCGCCGAATGATCTTCTGTCGTAAAATCACCTTCAATGGTACTCGTTGCCATATCACCATGCGGGATGCTGAAGCCCCCTGTTTCATGATCTGCAGTGATGACCACCAATGTTCCCGGATTTTTATCGGCAAACCGGATGGCTTTTGTAATAGCCCTGTCAAAATCAATTCCTTCGGTTACAATCGTTCCGACATTATTGGCATGGCCGCCGCTGTCGATTTGTGCCCCTTCAATCATGATGAAGAATGGTTTATTTTTATTTTTTAAAAATTCGAGGCTGCTTTCTACGGTTTCTGCCAGAATATTTCCACGGCCTTTCAATACCTGCGGCACGCCATTATCGGAAAAGTAATAGGCCAGCCGGTCGGCTTTGCTTCCTGCAATTTCTTTTGTGTTTTCTGCCACTTTAAAATTATTCAGACTGGAAACCTTCGACTTTCCTCCTGCCGCAAAAAAACTCAATTTTGAAGTGATGAGGTCTGATGCAATTTCCTTTTCCATGCCGCGGTCTTTTTGGTGAGCATAAAACGCAGACGGAGTTGCTCCTACGATCTCATCTGTTGTAATAACTCCCGTATTAAAGCCTTTCTCAGAAAGGATTTCAGTGATATTCGAAATCGCTTTTCCTGAAGGGTCTACGCCAATAAAACGGTTATTGGTTTTCTTTCCGGTTGCAAAAGCAGTTGCGCCGGCTGCAGAATCAGTGGTAAAATTATCAGCTGATGTCGTTTTTATCAATCCAATATTTTTAAGCTGAGTCAGCGTCAGCTGTCCTTTATTTGCTAAAACAGAAGACGAAATCTGCGAAAGTCCGTTTCCGTCACCGATCAGAAGAATCACGTTTTTTACCGGGATATTTTTATTTTCATATAAAAATTTAGGCTGATAAACATCACTGGTCAACGTATTTCTAAAAGTCCTTTCATCAAGTTTTTTCAGATAATCGGCACATTCTTTTGGATGATCTGTGTTGATGTAATCCACCCCTGCATGTGCAAAGAATTCCCACGAAGTTTTACCATCAGGAATGGCCCAAAACCTGAAAGGCTTATGAAAGGCTTTTGCTTTTTGAATGACTGCCTTTACTTTCGGAAGGTCTTCCACCGTCAGTCCGCCCTTCCCATTCCAGCCAGAATATTCTTTAAAATTTAAGCTTACAAGTCCTACTCTTTTCCATTGTTCTGGGGTAAGATTCTGTACTGACTGATAATCGAAAGTAATGAAATCCGGATACGCCGAAAACTTTTCAGGAGATGGTTTATTGCCGGAAATGACAAAACTGATCTTTTTTGAAGCGGTTATGTCAGGATATTTTGATAGCTCGGAAACGATCTTTTTCAGGGTAGATTCTCCTTCTGTCTTCAGGTCAATTAAAACCTGTACCGGCTGATCTTTTATAATACCCAATTCTAAAGCTTTTTGGATAGGTTTGAGATAAAGATTATCGAAAGTTCTTTCTTTTTTAAGATCTTTCCGCTCATGTGACACGTAAAGCTGATTATCAACAAGATAAACATCGGCTTCAATAGATGTTGCGCCCGCTCCCAAAGCATACCAGAAAGGAACTTTCTGTTCGTAATCGTTGTGTGAATGGGCAGCATAATGTTGTGCAAAAACAAAGTTCCCTATCGTTAATGCAACAGCAATATTTATTTTTTTAAAGTGTAAAAGCATAGTTTCTATTTTATGTTAACTCCGGATCTTTTTAAAGCCTCAACCAGTTTATGATAGATCGTATTATTCGGATATATCCCTGAAAACAGTTCTTCTCCTTTTCCCATGGCGAAAACCGGAACCAAAGCTGCTGTATGCTGCCCGTCGATAAAATTCACCTGAAGTTTATCTTTTACTTCCTGCAGCTTTCCTGAAGCATCTTTTTCCATAAATTTTCCTATGCTTGCACCGCCAGTCTCATGATCGGCAGTGACCACCAGTAAGGTATTAGGATTCTTCTTAATAAAATTCATAACCACACCAATTGTTTTGTCGAAATCAAGGACTTCTTTTACCATCATTTCAGCATTGTTTGCATGACCTCCCCAATCGATGAACGAGCCTTCTACCATCAGGAAAAAAGGTTCATTTTTCTGCGATAAAAAGTCCAGTGCGAGTTGTGTGGCTTCCGGAAGAAAATCTTTTCTTCCCTGTACTTTATTAGGTAGTTCGTCCTGTGCCATTAAATACAGATTTCTCTTTCCTGCTGAAGGTTTTGACAGAGAGATTGTATCAATTCTGTAATTTTTTTTCAGCAAATCTTTCAGCAAATCTTTGTGGTCTTTCCTTTTATTAAAGAACTTTAAACCGCCTCCAGCTGCAAAATCAACGTCAGATTTTATAAAGTCCAAAGCAATATCCTCATGAAGATCACGGTCTTTTACATGGGCATAATAAGCCGCCGGGGTAGCATGAGTAATGCTCGTAAGACAAACCAATCCCGTTTTATATCCTTTATTCTGAAGCTGTTCCAAAATCGTGGGAATTGCCAGGGAATCTTTATCTACTCCGATTGCCCTTTTGTACGTCTTTTGTCCCGTTGACAGAGCCGTAGCTCCCGCCGCAGAATCCGTCACACGGTCGCTGATGCTGGAAGTTTCAGAAAGTCCGACATATTTAAAATTCTGAAAATTTGGTTTCCCGTCTCCAAAATATAAAGCAGAGGTCACCTGCGAAACGCCCATTCCGTCACCGATCATAAAAATGATATTAACCGGTTTTTGATGCTGCCCAAACAACATGGATCCAAAAAGAAACATAGCGAAAAACGTAAAAACCTTTGCGTTAATACTTTTACAAGAATAAATCATAATGATTATTATTTTAATAATTAAACATTTGAAAAACAATGGGCAAAATTAGATAAAAGAACCCCTTAAAAATGAAGTGAAATATTTCATTAACCAATGTTAACAGCCGTATTATTCATTATGAAGCATTTATATGTCCGGGCTTAACAATTAATTTACTATAATTTAATTTTTCGCAATAAAGTTTACATTTTGTTAAATTTAAAAAGTAGTTACTTAACGGTAAGTTAACGACAATTGGGAAGAATCGAACCTAATTTTGCACGAAAATAATTAAGGAATGAAGCGTATTTACCTCGTGCCAACTGTTTTGATGGGTTGTGTCAGCTTAACATTTGCACAAAAAAAAGAAACTGATACCATCAAGAGTAAAGACAAACTCAAGGATATTGAAGAAATCGTGATGGTAGGATATGGATCCCAGAAAAAATCTGACGTGACGGGTGCGATAGGATCTGTAAGAAGTGGAGATTTCAATAAAGGATTGGTTGCCAATGTAGGACAACTGTTGCAGGGAAAGATTGCCGGGGTAAATGTTGCGAATGTAAGTGGTGAGCCGGGGGCCAATCAGGATATCGTGATCCGTGGGGTCGGAAGTTTGCGTTCAGGAACTACTCCACTCTATGTGATCGATGGTTTTGTGATCGACAACAGCAGTACAGGAGTTGCCAACAACCCGATGAACTTCATCAATACACAGGATATCGAATCTATTGATGTTCTGAAAGATGCTTCTGCTGCTGCTATTTATGGGGCAAGAGCAGCAAACGGGGTTATCATCATCACCACCAAAAAAGGTAAAAAAGGAAGAATGCAGATGAATCTTTCTTCAAACCTTACTGTTTCCCATTTAGCCAATAAAATGGATGTTTTCAGTGCCGACGAATTCAGAAGACAGGTAACCGCTATGGGTGCGAAGCTTGATGATATGGGCGGAAATACAGACTGGCAGGATGAGCTTACAAGAACTGCAATCTCTAATAATGTCAATTTCTCAGCATCAGGAGCTACGGAAAATTCGAACTATTATGCAACGTTGGGATATGAAAATCAGGAAGGTATTTTGTATAATAACAATCTGAGAAGATATTCAGGACGTATCAATGTTTCTCAGAAAGCTTTTGACGGAAGGGTAAATGTTGATTTTAATATCAGTGGTGCCAGAACTGAAAACAACAGACCAAGCGTTACCAGCATGGTTTCTACAATGCTTACTTTAAATCCTACATATCCTGCTTACACCAACGGCGCTCCGACAACGGTTTTCAATAATGGATCTTTCAACCCGCTGATCCGTCAGGACATTTACAAGGATTTTACAACCAATAACAGAATTTTAGCTAATTTCTCGCCTTCAGTAGAAATTATCAAAGGCTTAGTTTATAAATTAAACTTAGGAGTAGATTATTCTTCGGCAGAAAGGGTGATTCAGAATATGCCGCACGCTATTCCTCTGGAAATCGGAACTTTAAATTTAAGTAACTATTCCAACAATAATACTTTGGTTGAAAATACGCTTACTTACAAATTTAATCTTGATACGCATCATTTTAATGTAATGGCCGGACATTCTTATCAAAGATTAAAGAGTACGGCTAGAGGATGGTACTACGAAAATTTCCCAATCAACGGCATTGAGCCACAGTATCAGATTCCTGCAGCCGGAAAAAATAATTCTACCACATCGATTGATGCCAATAAGAATGAACTACAATCATGGTTCGGAAGGGTACATTATGATTTCAATGACAAGTACTTACTGACTGCTACGTTGAGAGCCGACGGTTCTTCTAAATTCGGGGACAACAACAAATATGGTATTTTCCCCTCGGTAGCCGCCGGATGGAACATCAGCAAAGAGCAATTTCTTTCCGATGTACAGGAAATCAGCAATTTGAAATTAAGGGCAAGCTGGGGTAAAACCGGAAATCAGGAAATTCCGGGGAAAGTTACCAAAAAAAGCTATCGGGCTGATTCCGCCGGAACGGCACAATCGACATATCCTTTGAACGACAGTGGAAATTATCCTGTAGGGATCTACCTGGTAAGAGCCGACAATCCTGATCTTCAGTGGGAAGTAACAACCCAGACCAATATTGGGTTGGATTTCGGAATCCTTAACAACCGGCTGACTGGTACGGTTGATTTCTTCAGAAAAGTTTCTAACAACATTGTATTGCAGATTGATACTGTAGATCCCATAGAACCTGCACCCAAAATGTGGAAGAATATTCCTGATATGAAGATCAACAATACCGGTTGGGAAATCTCTTTAAACTACAACAGTAATCCTAATAAAGCATTCACCTACAGCATCGGCGGAAATGCTTCTTTTATTAAAAATGTGATCAAAAATTCACCATACAAAATCATTTCTACAGGAGAGGCACAAGGTCCGGGAACAACCAATGCCGTGATCAATGGTTATATTAACGGTGAACCGATCGGGACGTTCTACGTTAAAGAATTTTTAGGATTAAATGCCGACGGAACCAATATCTTCAGAGATGTCGACGGAGACGGTATTATCACGGATAATGACAGGGTTGCTGCAGGAAGTGCTCTTCCCGATTTCACATATAATTTATACTTAAAAGCTGCTTATAAAAATTTCGATTTAGGACTAAACTTTAACGGCGTTGCCGGAAATATGATCTACAACAACACAGCTTCTACCCTCTTTACGAGAGGACGACTGGGCCTTTCACAAAACACCACAGATGCTGCAACACAGTTTCCTAATGAAAGTACCAATAACACCAATGTGATCTCAACAAGGTATCTTGAAAAAGGAGATTTCTTCAGATTAAACAATGCCACCCTTGGATATAGTCTAGATCCTAAAATCTTAGGAATCGGCGATCATGTAAGAAACATACGACTGTCTGTAACTGCTCAGAATTTATTTGTCATTACCAAATATTCAGGTTTTGATCCGGAAATCAATACAGGGATTTCTCAGGGAGGAATTCAGTCTTTCGGTATTGATTACAGTACCTATCCAAAGGCAAGAAGCTTTATGTTCGGGGTTAATGTAGCGTTTTAATTTAATTATTTAAAAAAGAAAACAATGAAAAATAAATTTTTAATCTCTATCCTAAGTCTAAGTGCATTGGTCGCAGTAGGATGTACGAACCTTGATGAACAGGTAATCGATGAATCGGTGGATGCGCCATCCAGCAATATAGTGGAATCTTTTGTTGCTCCTGCCTATGGCCCGCTTCCGGATGCCTTTACCCATACCAAAAACTACGGTCTCCAGCTGATCAGTACAGATGAGGCAATCCTGCCTCCGAGAGGAAGCGGAAACGACTGGTATGACGGCGGGAAATATATCGAACTTCATCAGCATACGATGACGACTACCAATGTTGTGGTTCAACAGACCTGGGATGCTTTCAGGCTAATGATTTCAAGAACTATCACAGCGATTGAAAAACTGCAGCCGCTTGCTGCTACTGATGCCAATGCAGCCAAAGCTGTGGCCGAAATGCGGGCTTTAAGAGCTTACTACAATATGCTGTTCCTTGATTACTGGGGAATAGCCTTTAAAAAAGATGCTACCGGTCAGAATTCCCAGATCTTAAGAAGACAGGAAGCCATTTCATATATTGAAAGTGAATTTCTTGCTGTCGTCAATGACCTTGATAATACTCACGGACCGGGAAGAATATCACAGGCTGCTGTTAACGGATTTTTGGCACAGCTTTATCTTAATGCCGCTGTGTACAGAGATCCCTACGGAACACCTTCATTTACAACAGCAGATATGGATAAAGTCATTGAATATACCAACAAGGTAATCAATTCGGGATTATTCAGTTTATCTGCAGAATATTTTGCCATTTTTGATGATAACAATCACACTAATAAAGAACTGATCTTTGCCATCGATCAGCGTCAGGATCTGAACACATCTCATAACCGATTAGGATATTGGTCGCTGTCCGGAAGTCAGTATCCGTTGGCAGCTTTTCCAAAAGCAAACGGAACAGATGGGCCTGCCATTACTCCTGATTTCTACCAGACCTGGGTACAGGCGTACGGAAGCACAGATCCGGCACAGGCAGATGCCAGATTTTATAAAGAAAATTTCACTGTTCCTCAGAATTTAAAGGATCTAACAGGTGTTACCCCTGCCAACGATGCCAATCATTATTTCCTTGTTGATGGTCCTACGTATGAAATCAACAGAGGAATCCAGAGAGGAATTCAGTGGGGGCTGAGAAATTCTGCGAATGGACAGCCTTTTCAAACGTTGAATGGACAATATAAAATTTATCCGATGATCGAGCAGAGAAATGGATTTACAAACTACGTAAACCATGTGTTGGAAGTAGACCTGGAAGATCCTTCACATAAAGATTATGCCGACGGATACAGGGTTTCAAAATATCAGTTCAGCAGAACTTCTGATACGGGTAGAAACAGAGGAAATGCAGATATCGTTCTTTTACGTTTGGCCGATATTTATTTGATGAGAGCCGAAGCGCAGCTAAGAAAAGGAAATGCTGCGGCTGCTTTATCAGATGTAAATTTCGTAAGAGCATCAAGAACTGCCAGACCTTCACTTACGCCTCCTGCATTGACCAGTATTAATTTAAATACCCTTTACCGCGAAAGAGGTTTTGAGTTTTACTGGGAATATTCAAGAAGAACCGATATGATCCGTTTTGGACATTATGAAGATACGTACACTTCAAAAACCAATACAGATGTAAGAAAAAGACTTTTCCCGATTCCTCAGACGGCGATCGACGGAGCATCCAGTGTTCCGGGCTACCTGGTACAGAATCAGGGGTATTAATATTTAAACATTGATACAATTTATTTTGAATTATAAAAAACAACCTTTCTTAGCGAGAGGTTGTTATTTTAATGATAGCTGCTGAACGGCATTTTTAATGCCTTTCGAACATTTTGACCATCGACTGCAACGCATTTTCAGAATGCATAAACTCTCCATTGGCCAGAGATTCACCTGCGATCAACGATGCCCTTTTACGCATAGATTCTTCATAGCAGGCAATCGCTTGATGCGTAGATTCAAAATCACCAGAAAGCAGATTGTGACTTAATTCCAGTGCATCCAGCATGGCCATGTTAACTCCTTCTCCCGCAAATGGCGGCATGACATGAGCAGCATCCCCAATGATGGTTACATTAGATTGTGATTCCCAATACTGATCCAACGGCATACAGTAAATCGGTCTCGGTATAAATGGTGAAACAGCCGCCGTAAACAGTTCATCCCAAATGCTGCTCCATTCACTGTAAGAATCTTTAAACCATCGGAATACTTCATCATTATTATAATGGATGATGCCATTCTTTGTTTTCCAGTCTTCCGGCGCACGGAAGCTCGCATAAAAACCTATTTCACCATCTGCCTTCTGCCCCATGAGCAGATTTTGGTTATTGCCGAAAGCCATGATTTTTCCACCTTCTAAAAGAGCGTTGATATCGGGAGCAGTTTGAGAAGCATTGGGAATATTGCCTTCAAGCATCATAATTCCGGTATAAAAAGGCCTAATTTCTGTAACGTACGGACGAATTTTACTGTTTCCTCCGTCTGCCCCAATCACAAGATCTGCGTATACGGATGGTCGATCTTTAAAATGTAAAAGCCAACCTCCGTTTTGTGGTTCCATGGAAAGAAAATGGCTGTTCCATATAACAGTTTCCGGTTCTAATGACTGCAGTAAGATCTTTCGGAGTACGCCACGGTCGATCTCAGGACGGAAATATATGTTATTAAAATCTTCTTCCAGCTTATGACCATGATCACTGAAAAAAATTTCAGCCTTTTCATTCATGATTTTTTCACGATCTGCTCCGGGAAGAAAGTTTTTCTTAAACTCGTCCAGCAAATTGGCTTCACGCAAAGCAGCCAGACCGGAATCATAATGAAGGTCAAGTGGTGAACCCTGCACTCTGGCATTTTCATCAAAATCCCGTTCATAAACCTTAACATTGATGTTATTCTGTTGTAGCAATTTGGCTAATGTCAGACCGCCAGGGCCTCCGCCAACTATCGCTACGTTTTTGTTTTCTAACAGCATAATTGAATTTTATATACTGCAAAGCTATTTCTTATCGTACACCAAAAATTGTAAAAATCGGCTGTTCTCATTTTTATTCAGCTCTTTTGGGGAAACACCGGAAAGTTTTTTAACTTCTTTAATGAAATGCGATTGATCGGTATAGTTCAGTTGTGGATAAAGATTTCCTTCCCAGATATGTTGCAGTGAAGCCTGAAATCGTAAAATATTACAATATGATTTTAACGAAACACCCAACTGCCGGTTAAAATATTGGTTGATCTGGCGGGGACTCCATCCTATGTTGTCGGCGAGTTCGTTAACTTTAACATCTCCATCAGCCGCTATGATTTGATTAAATAAATTCCGTTTACGCTGATCAACAGCATCGGGAAGAAGAGAGATTACCTTATCGGTAACCTTTAGGCAAAAGGCTTCAAAATCAGTAAGATCATCAACAGTGAATTCCCAGAAACTATCGGGTAATACCCTGCCGGTATTGAGCAAGTCAGCAACAGGCATTTTAAGGATGTATTCAACAGCGAGAGGATGAAAGCTGACAGAGAAAAATTTTGATATGGGCTGCTTGGGTGCAATTTTGGGCTGTGTTTCCAGGCCCAAAAGGGTAATATGAAAAACTCCACTTTCAGTTAAAGACAGAATAAGATCTATCTTGCCGTTTGGGATAATGATTCCTTCCTCTATCGTCGACATATTAGTGAAAGAGGAAAAACAATATACAAAATCAGCAATCTGATGATGAGGTTCTATCAAATGAAACTGTAATGATTGTTTGGCTGTCATTTTTTAAATAATAATCTATAAAATATCAATATGAGTTAAAATATTTCTATCATATATCACTTTCCTCCTTCAAGCCATTCTTTAAAAACACTAACCTTTAAGCGGCTGACAATGGGCTGATTTTCAGATTTTACTTTAAGTTCTAAGATTACCTTCCTGTTAAAATACGGCTGAATAGTGACAATAGCGTTCCTGTTAATGAGCATCTGCCGGTTAATCCTGAAAAAAATATGGGGATCACAGACATTCGCTATATATTCTATATTTTTGAAAACAGGATATCTCTTTCTGTCGAATGTATAAAGGTAAACAATATCATCTTCTATGGCAAACATGGCGATATTTTCTGTCAGGACCACAATTGTTCGGTCTTTCTGCCGGGCAAGAAAACTTTCCTGATACACAGGCATCTTGTGGGTTTCCATAGGAATTTCAAAATTCATCTGTCTTTTGAATCTTCCTGCCAGTTGTTTAAATTTATGAAGCGCATTCAGTATTTCATCATCCTCGAAAGGTTTAAGGATATATTCTATTCCGTTGTTTTTGATGGCATCGAGTGCATATTCGTCGTAAGCTGTACAGAATACGATCGGAATACTGATGTCAATATGACGGAATATTTCAAAGCTATGCCCGTCTGACAAATGGATATCGAGAAACATCAGATCTATATTCTGTCCGTATTTTGCAAGATATAAAACGGTCTCCGCGATAGAATCCAAGGTTTTAATAACAATGAAATCATTGTCACTTTCTATGATTTCCTGCAACATCTGTGCAGTGTGATGCTCATCTTCCACCAGCAAAACATTCATCGCTAAATCAATTTTAATTGTACTTCAAATTTCTCATCATCTGAATTTTTTAAGATTCCATCAGATATTTTTAGCAAAGCATAACGTTGCGCTATATTTTCAAGTCCAAATCCGGAAACTTCAGCAACTGTAAGTTTCGGTAATCTGTTATTTTTTATAAAAATATAATTATTATCGGTATAAATATTGATTTCCAGCGGTTTTGATGAAGAAATTCTATTATGTTTGAAACAATTTTCTGCGATGATCTGAAGACTCAGCGTAGGAAGCTGTTTCTGTAAAAGTGCATCTTCAATATCAATTGATATTTTGAGAGCGCCTTCATTTCGGGTTTGCATCAAGAAAAAATAGGATTTCAGGACGTCGATTTCATCTTTTAAAGAGGTGGTTGAAGTTTTGTTTAAAGAAAGTGTCAGCCTGTAAAAATTAGAAAGGCTCATAACAAACTTTTCCGAAGAAGGATGTTGATTTCTGATCATAGTACGCAGGGTATTGAACGAATTGAACAGGAAATGGGGATCTACCTTTGTTCTGAGTTCCTGAAGCTGGACTTTGTAGTTTTCATTCATGATCTGCTCTTTTTCCAGCTGAAGCTTTGAAATGTTTTCATTGGCCTTCAGTGCATACTGAATGATAAAAAACAATACTGCGGCAAAAAACAATTTAACAATAAATACCCATTTGATAGCATTAGGAATTTTAAATATCAACAAGGCAAAAAGGACATACACAATAAAGACAAAAGATGCAACAACTCCTGTAATAATAAGATTCTTATATTTTGTTTTGATATTGGAGACCGCTTGTAAAATGTACCAGAGAACATACAAAACAATAGAGGCATACAGCCATTTCTCTGCAAATCCGTCCGGCTGAATACCTGAAGTTTCCGAAATGGAAAAGAAATTAAGTCCCGGCAAAATAATGGCCAAGGCTACAGGCAGTATGATATGTATTCTTTTTTTCATTTTAAATCAACATTACGCTCTTATTAATCAGAATTAATCCTGCTTTTGCATTCAAATCTAGTAAACATTTACCGAAGATTTAAGTTTATTATAATTTATCTAAAGCCCAAAACTATATCCGACATTAAATCTCAATCCCCTCGTCTTGATTTCCTGAATAGGTTTTGACTTTTGACGAAAATCAAAAGTGAAAATACTCCAGTTGTTGCTGGCAGTATCTTCATAAAGCTTCAGATTGTTGACGAAATCATATCCAAATCCCAGCGAAAACTTATGATGGCCTGCAAGCTTATATTCCAGGCTGCTTATTCCAAACCAATTGTTTATTCTTAGAAAACGGCTGCTTTCTTCACTTGCCGAAAGCCTGTAACTTGCTGCACTTGCAGATATCTCGTTGGTCCAGGAAAGCTTATCATTAATGGCATAAATCAACTTCGGACGGATCGGAAGCAAGCCCGTCAGCTGTAGTTTTGGTGTGATTTGATAATCAACAGAAATAAAAGGATTTAATTGATGTCCGTAGAACTGCCTGTTGTAAGAGATTCCCCAGCCCGTCTTAAGATTATCGTTATGCTGAATAGTATATCTTGCTCCGAAAGAATAGCGGAAATCTTCTTCGCTGATATCCTTCAAATCAGAATAAGCACCAACCTGGGCAAAGAAATACACTTTATATTTTTGCTTTATTTTTAACTGCCAGAAAACAAAAACATCCGCATTGTAAAGATCTTTAGAAAGCGTAGGATCAAGCCCGGAAATGCTTCTTGATTTGAATTGAAGTCTACCACCAGCTGTTCTTTTCTCATCACGATATATTGGAAAATTCAGAAAGGCATCAATATCTTTTATTTTTCCTTGGACAGAATCATTCTTTATTTTTTCATAACCATAACTCACTCCAAAGAGATCAGGCTTCCCTTCCTGGGCATAAATTTTATCATTAAAAAATACGGTCAGCATTAGTAATAACCCTTTATATACTCTCATATAATTCATCTTTTTTTTTGTATAAAGAGTTGCAATATTTATAGACTTTATAGTTATTAAACGATAATTTTTCCATCTGCCATTTCAATAATACGATCGCAATTTGCGGCAAACTCATCGTCATGGGTCACTGCAATAATTGTTTGCCCTCTTTCCTTGGCAAGCTCACGGAATATTTCAAAAACAATCTTTGTATTTTTAGAATCCAGATTTCCTGTTGGCTCATCTCCCATGATGATGGCCGGATCATTGATCAGGGCCCTTGCAATTGCCACGCGCTGTTGCTGTCCGCCTGAGATTTTTGAAGCTTTTTTATGCTCGTGCCCTTTTATATCCAATAAACTGAGAAGTTCCATCGCTTTGTGCTCTATTTGCTCTTTTGGATATTTTTTAAGTTTCAGCGCAGGAAGCATCACATTGTCAAGCACTGAAAATTCAGGCAAAAGATAATGGAACTGAAAAACAAAGCCAATATGCTCATTCCGGAAAGCGGAGAGCTGATTCTGTTTCAGACCGGTTACTAAAGTATTGTTGATGAAAATCGTTCCTTCATAATCGGTATCCATCGTAGAAAGAAGATACAATAATGTTGATTTCCCAGAGCCCGACTTTCCTACGACAGCGACAAATTCTCCTTTTTCTACATCAAAAGAAACTTCTCTCAAAACCTGGAATTTTTCCGGTTCATAAAAGTATTTATTGATTTGATTCACTGATAATGCTTTCATTGTGGTAAATTTTATATATCATTCTGTACATTCCATCCATAAAAAAATGTGATAATTGCTGCTTCGAACATCGTAATGTAAATAAACAGTATCAGTAATTTCAAAATCATAATCAGATCTTTAATGATACTTTCCATGCTATTATTTCTCATCCTCTTAAAATTGCTACAGGATCTATTTTTGATGCATTTCTTGCGGGCAGATAACCTGCAATTGCCGTTATCAGAAGACCAAACGAAAACGCAAGGACATAATCGGTAAGGCTGTAATCTATCGGTAAAGTGGTAAATGAACCGATCTTAAAAGGTATCTGATCCACGATCATCGAAACAACATATCCGAATGCAAGACCTGTAAAACCGCCGATAAGACCTATGATAACCGACTGCGTGAGAAAAACCTCAACAATATCGCTTCCATTAAACCCCATTGCTTTCAGTATGGCGATTTCTTTGATCTTTTCGTTAACGGTCATATTCATAATATTATAAATTCCAAAGCCCGCCACAATGAGGATTGTGAAAGAAACTGCCACCGCAAGAATATTTCGGAGAACATTTGCAGAATCCAGCTGTGCGTTGCCTTCCTGCCAGGCCTCGACTTTGTAATCGGTCATTGCCGCTATTTTTTTTGAGATTTCTTTGGACTTATTAAAATCATTGATGTTAATCAGAATATCTGTTGCATAACTTCTGTTCTTTGAGAAAAGCTGTCGTGCGGTACGAATGGAGATGATTGCTCTGGTTTTATCTACACTTGCTGAGCCTGTCTCCATAATTCCGATAATTTTAAAAACTCTTGAAATCCCGTCTGAAGTAAGGACTGTAATATTATCATCCATTTCCACCCCAAGATTCTGTGCCAGCTTATAGCCCAGAATAATTCCGTCCGCACGCTTTTCCAAGTCAAAAAAATTCCCTTGCTGCATGTACTCTGAGGTATGAAACAGACGATCTTCATTTTCCACATCGACACCGGAAAGGGATGCATTGATCTTTGTAACCCCATTTCTGATAAAAATATTCTCATTAAGCTGCTCTGTTATCGCTGATATTTCTTTCAGCCTCGAAACAGATTCCCGGATAGGCGCTGTATTTTTTATTCCTTCGGTATATCGTATGTTTCTGGCATTGTTTACGATCACCAACGTGTTATTTTCTTTTGTTCTCAGAATTTGATGAACATCAGTTGGAAGATCATTGTAGATTCTGATATGCGACATGGAAGTAAAAGTTATTTGCGTCTGGGCACTATTGACACCGGACATAAAACTGTTCATAAAAATGTACATTGATATTCCGAACGTCACACTCAGCACAGCAACAAAAAGTTGTTTGACCTTGGATGAGAGATGCACCCAGGATATTTTCCTATTTGTATTCATTCTGTTAATCTTTAGGTTTTATCAGAATATCTTTTTCGGATATCCCACTTCGAATCTCTGTCCATTCATTATTTTTTGAGCCGATCACCACCTCTCTCTTCTCATCATTTTCCAGGGTAACAAATTTTCCTTTGGAAATGTATGAAGTGGGAATCACCAATACATTATTTCGCTTTGATGTTTCAATATTTGCCTGAAGCTGTGTACCGGAAAAAACAGTTTCGGGAGTCTTGTCAAATTTTGCTTCCACAATGTATGATTGTTCTGTCTCGTCAAATGCTGGTAATATTTTAACAACTGTTGCCGTAAAATCCTGGTCCGGATAAGTATTGAGATGAATTGCCGCTTTTTGTCCAATTTTTATTTTAGCAATATCGTCTTCCGAAACGTATAATTTTAGTTTAAAATCTCCACGGCCGATCCTTGCCATATTCTCACCCTGCTTTACCAGTTCACCTTTCTTTTTGAAAACATTCAGAACTTCACCATTACCTTCTGAACGGATGGTGTAATCTTTTAAAACATCCTGTTGCTGATTTACTCCTATTGCACTTCTCCTCTTCGAAAGATCAAGAGCATTTTTTGTATCCAGATAATTTTTTTGAAGAGAAATTAAATTATTCTGTGAAGACTGATACTGAAGCTGTGCCTTTTCAAGATCCAGCTGGGAAACAGAATTTTTTGTTCTGAGTTCCTGATATCGCTGAAAATTTATCCGGTCCTGAGCCACCTGATGCTGAGCCTGATCAATCTGTGCCTGGAGCTGCAACAGCTGCGGAGAATTTCCGGATGCATTTTGCTTAGATTGTGAGTAAACCGCTTCTGCATCTTTCAGCTGCTCTGCCTGTACATTGCTTTCGATGATTGCGATAAGACTATTGTCAGTCAGTATTTCACCTTCTTTAATTGGAATATCTGATATATTTCCACTGATCTTGGCAGAGATCATATATTCATCTTCCATTTCTATATATCCGCTTGCAAAAACAGCGTCTTCAATATTCTTTCTTACCGCTGAGGTTTTCTCTGTTTTGGTGCAGGAAACAAGCATTAATGCCAATAATAAAAGGCTTGTACTTTTCATTCTGTTTATCATGATCGTGCTATGGTTTATGGAAATCTAGGGTGCGTAAATACATTTTATATTTTGCTAAAGACAGATCAGAAAGGCTCCGGAGATAATCATACTGTGCAGATAAAAGATCAGAATAACGATCAAGACGCTCATCCAGACCGATGATTCCGCTATCGTATTTGTTCTGGGTATGAATATCATTTCGTTCCTGTAATTGCAATATCGCTGTACTTTTTTCAAGATCCTCAATAGACTGATCATACTGAATCTTGAGTATTTCGTCTTCTTTATCTTTTACAATCTTCGTATTTTCCAATTGCATCTGCTGAATCTTCAGATCAGTCTTTGATTCTTTAATTTTCTGACTTATAGAAAAGCCATTAAAAACGGGCAGATTAATTTTAACTCCGAAAAACTGCTGGGGAAGATTGTTTGCATTAGAAAAATCTGCAAGACGGTCTGTCGCCCAGTTATAATTATATTGATAGACAAATCCCAACGTCGGATATCGCATGGCTTCGCTTTGCTTTACAAGCGACTTTGAAATATCGATCTGTTTTTCCTGAAAAAGAACTTCCGTATGAACAGCATGAAAATCAAAATCAGTAATACGATCCTCATCAGTTCCGAGATCTGATATCTGAATTTCTTCGCGGAGATCAAGAATGCTCTGCAGTTGGCGGTAAAGTTGGTCCAGGTTACTTTTTGTTGACTTAATTTTCTTTTCATTCTGTAAATGTTGTATCGAAACTCGGTTGAGATCAGATTCACTAATAATGCCCTTCTGATATTTTTCTGAAGCATTACCCAGCATTGTTTTGGTAACACTCCCGTTTTTTTCGTCAATTTCAAGGGATTGCTGAGCCAGTACGATCGAATAATATACAGAAGCCAGCTGATTATAGGTATTAAACCGGTTTACTTCCGTGTTCAGCTTTCCCGCTTCCGACTGGAACTGTGATGTTTTAATGGCAAAGATCTTTTGAAAATCAATGATGTTCCACTGAGCCTGCAATGAGGTCGTATAAAGATAAGTTTTACCAAATGTCAACTCTTCAAAACTTCCTTCCGGGGCCATGGGATTAAAAAGTTTTGCGGGAACTAAAGTAGGTTGCAAAGTAATATTATCATTAAATCCTGCCGATGCGTTGACAGATGGGTAGAGAAATGATTTCGACTGTTTTTGCTTTATCAGGTTTATTTCCTGCTGTGCTTCAGAAATACGTATGGAAATATTATGTTTGTCGGCATAGCTCATCACCTCCTGAAAAGATCTAAATACGATCTGTCCCTTTATCGGAAGACCGGAGAGCATGACAAATATTAGTAAAAATGATGCTTTCATAGATCTATAATCTCTTCCAGACCTGAGTTTTAGACATCATTCCATAAGAAGCTTTAATGTTTAGCAAATCATCTTTGGTAATCTGAGCAGAGCAGGATGCTGTTTTTCCTTTTTTAATAATATATACCGTTCCGTTCGTATAATTACCATTTCCCGCTGGCTTCAACCCGGAAATCTGCTTTTTACCGATCACGCTGCCATCTTCTGCTTTTCTGATAATGGCATCATAATAATTTCCGTTTTTGACAAATTCTATAACTCTCGTTTTTTCTTCGTTTGTCCAATTTCCAATGAGTTTATCTTGAGAAGTTTGCGCTTTCACATTCATTCCCAGAAATACAAACAGTAATAGAAAAAGGATTCTTGCAGTTTTGAATAGGTTTTTCATATTTTAAATTTTAATATTAAATGAATTAACAGCCACAAAATTATTATCAGATCATACCTTATTATTTAAATTTTAAAGTGAAATGAACATTAACGAAGGTGAATTGAACACATGAGTATTTAAGCATTAAAATAGCAGAATCACCAACGATCTCTACAGAAAATCAACGGATAAAACAGTGTTTGGCATAAACAAAAAATCCTCTGTAGAGTCTAGTTTACAGAGTATTTAATATCATTGTATGGGCTTTCAGAAGAACACTTAAGTATTTGGGAGAAATATTCAAAGCATCAGCAACGTACTGAACAGTAGATAATTTCCTGAATCAAATAAAAAAAGACTGCCATTACTATGGCAGCCTCTCACTTAGAAGTTATTTATTATTTATTTTGCTTTAAAATATACTCTTCTATTAGCTCTGTTTTTCCATTCAGGACATTTAGAAGCCGGGTTGCATTCAGGGTATTTAAGGTCATTTTTTCCGTTACCCTGAGCATCAAGTTTACCAGACTGTACTCCGTTCTGAATCAGATAATTTTTTACGTTATTCGCTCTTTTCTCAGATAATCTCTGGTTGTAAGCTTCAGTTCCTCTAGTATCGGTAGCTCCTACCACAGTGTAAGAACCATCTGAAGAGTTGATATAGCTCACTGCATTATTCAGGATCGGCGTGTTTGAAGGTAAGATTCTGTCTGAATTAAGATCAAACTCGATTCCTTCTAATTTAGTTTCAGTCTCAGCTACAGCTCCCTGTCCCTGAGTCTGGTCAGGACATCCGTTATTTTCAACGCTTCCAGGAACTGTTACACACTTATCATAAAGGTCTATTACTCCATCTAAATCTACGTCTAATGCTACACCAGAACCGTCAACTCTTGCCCCTGCAGGAGTATCAAGCTGTCTGTCCCAGTCGTCACAAACTCCGTCATTATCAGCATCTCCGTTTTTACAAACAACAAGATCAGTGATTTTTGATTCCAAAACATTGATTTTGTAGTAAGCTTCCTGTAAAGGATCATGCCACATCAGGTGAGACTCATGCTTACCTAAGTTTACAGTAAGACCTAAAGTTGTGTTGATGAAGTTATCAGAGTTTTTATCATTTCTATTATTTATAGCACTGTTTCTGTAACCTCCACCATCAAATGTATCATCAGTTGTTATTACATACATTACTCTTCCTTCTAGATCTATGCGGTTGCTGATTTTATATTTCAAACCAGCCCCAGCCTGACCAAATATTGAGTTTATTTTAAATGGCTTAACTTCTGTCATTAATCTTTGTCCCATTTCATCTTTAAGATAAGCTCTATATGCTAATGTACCAATACCTGCATAACCATGCAATGCCCATCTGAATGGTGACTTATTATCAACTCTTCTTAGTAAGTTTGAGAAATTAATATCCCCCAAAATAGAGATCGCATCATATTGCGTTCTTGCTCCGTACTGCATATTAGCCGCAGCATTTGCCGGCGCAGCATCTTTCGTGTTAAAATAACCTTGTCTTGTTTCTCCACGATCATACTGTAATTTTAAACCGAACGCATGAGTAATTGCTTTATCTACACTTACATACGCAGAGTATCCAAATAAATCTTTACCACTATTGCTGTTAGTTTTGATAGAATTAAGATCAGCACCTTCCATTAATGGAACACCTGCCCCGAATGAAATTGACCAGTCATTGAATCTTTTTGAAGAGTTTGTGAACGGTTGTACATCAGCAGATCCCGAAGAAAAAGTATTCGGATATTGCGTATTATTCATTACCTGAAGCGAATCCTGGGCAAAAAGGCATGTGGGTAATGCGATTGCCAACGATAAGATTGATAGTTTTGATTTCATATTATTTTTTTTAATGTTTCTTTAAGAAAAGCTGTAAAAAATAAACCTAAATACGATTTATTCTTAAGTTTCAGCTTGTGCTCATCATTATTCAATTATTATACCATTTATCCATTTGAGGAGGATTTGAGAGGGTTGAGAACAATGTTAAACAGTAAAAAATCTTAAAAATATGGTACCTAAACCCGCTTACAGATCAGCGGTTTATGTCATTTATTATGCTTAACATATTAATTTATATAATTTAAATTCAATTTTTAATTTAACTTCAAAAATCAACTATCATCTATGCTTTTCAAAGATTATTATTTCTTGAATTGGAAATAAAATTTAAAAAATTACACATTCAAGATTTTAAATAGACATGAAAAAGATTAACACTTATTAAATGATTATCATCTATTTAATATTAACATTTGTTAATTTGAAAATTCGTGAAACTTATAATTTCCGGAAACCATGTCCCTGTATTCTCAAAAAAAACAATCAGTAAACACTTTATATTTAATATCCATCACTTTATATATATGTATTGAATAAATAGTATAATTTGATCTCAAAACTTAAGTGATTTTTTTTTTTTACATTTGCTCTGAGGAAATATAAAAATTGTTTTTTCGTTTGTACTTTTACAGACAACCAAACTTATAAAAGCATAAAATCACCTTATGAGAAAAATAATTCTACTATTTACATGTTTGTTAGGTATTTCGGCTTTCTCACAAATTAAAGTGCTGAAAAACGAAAGTGTGGTGGAAATTGGTAAAGATAATTCCGTAGGTTTATATAAAAAAGACGATAAATTTACCATAAACTATCAGGACCTGAATACAGCCAACCTGAATACGTTCCGGTCATTTTCTTTCCAGAATCTCAATAAAGACGTATCAGGATTATATGAGCTGATCATCAATGGATTTGTGGATCTGCCTTCAAGCAATATCGTGCTGGAACTTCCTAATGATATTGTTGAGCTTCATTTTGAGAAAAACTTCGGTCAGCCTACCGTACAGTTTATTCAGTATATCAACAAAAACAGAAAATATGTTGGAAAATCCCAATTTCTGAACAAAAAGCAGGTTGACAAAATTTTTGGGAGACTTAACGGAAAATCATCGCAGTATGAAAAGCCTGATCCGGCAAATAATGGTAATGCATCGGCCAAGGCTTCTAATCCGGAAAGAAAAACTAAGAAATAATCAATTTCAGGAATATTAACCAGGCTTATTCTACGGAATGAGCTTTTTTATTTTTATTTTTGCAAAAAGATCATTAATCATTATGTCTCTTCAAATAAACAATTTAACCAAAAGATTCGGTGGGCAGACGGCACTGAACAACATCAATATATCGATCGACAAAAATGAAATCATCGGGCTTCTGGGTCCTAACGGTGCTGGAAAATCTACCTTAATGAAATCTATTGTAGGAGCCTTAAAAATTGATGAAGGAGAAATAATTTTTAATGGTAAAAACATCACCGACAACGAAATAGAAAGCAAAAAAAATATAGGTTTTCTTCCGGAAAACAATCCGCTTTATCTCGAAATGTTTGTAAAAGAATATCTGCAGTTTGTTGCCAATATTCACAATATCCCAGTATCGCGAGTGGATGAGGTAATAGAACTGGTAGGAATTACTCCTGAAAAAACGAAGAAAATCGGGCAGCTTTCCAAAGGATACAAACAAAGAGTAGGTTTGGCACAGGCTATTATTCACCAGCCGGATCTGCTGATTCTTGATGAGCCTACGAATGGTCTGGATCCCAATCAGATTATTGAGATCAGAAATGTTGTAAAGGAAATTGGTCAACAAAAAACGGTATTGCTTTCCACCCATATTATGCAGGAAGTGGAAGCGCTTTGTTCACGCGTAATCCTTATTCATAAAGGAAATATTCTCCAGGATTGTCCGATCGGGGAATTTAAAGGAAAATTCGAAAATCTTGAAAAGGCTTTTGCTTATTATACCCAGTCAACACCCGCTGAAACTGATCTTTAGTTGGCTTTAAATTTGATACATTTGAGGGACCAACCACAACATTATCAAAATGATTAAAAAGATTCTGCTGGGAGCAATATGTATGACCAGTATCAGCATGATCAGCGCTAAGAGCATTCATCAAACTGAACCTAAAGACGGACCCAAAACTGAAATCAGGCAACAGGTTCCGAAATCAGTAATTATTAAAACTAAAAAATTCAAAGTAAGAATTGATAAGCAGCCTAATGGCAATTATCTGTACCAATCCTGGCCGGCAAAGGGGAAAATCACGAGCAAGCCGAGCATGATCATCAGTGACGGAGAACTTATTCCTGACGGATCCGGAGGAAATTATTATTTTGAGTTCCACAATGAAGGATATACCTATAAAGTCTGGAGAAATTATCTTACCGATTCTCTTAAAAAAGCTCCTTATACGCTTACGGTAGAAGACCAGGACGGAAAAACAGTTGTTAACCAGGACGCAATCGTTGTAAAAAGCTAAGATAAAAGAAAACTCTCATTTAAAGTGAGAGTTTTTTTATGCACCTGATTGCCTGGCAAGATAAAAGCTGCTTTCGTTAAAGCTTTCCTTTGCAGCTTCATACCCGATCATGAAAATTTTTTCAAGACGGTCTTTTCTTCTTTCAAAAGTTCCATAGGTGGAGAGCTCCTGAGAAGATATAAACCAATCGCAATAGTCAAATTTTATTTTTTCTACTCTGTACGAAAGCAAATCATACGAACGGGAGACAATAGATTTAATTGATTTCAGATCATCAATTTTAATGTCATGAGGAGGCGAAACAAAAACACCGATCAGTTTGTCACACTCATCCCTGATGATGTCAGCAGGAAAGTTATTGAGTACTCCTCCATCACAATACATTTCGTCATTAATAATATAGGGTGTCGTGATTCCCGGTATCGAACATGAAGCAATGATAGCATCTACGACCTTAAAATCCTGGTCAAAGATTTTTTCGGTTCCGCCAACCAGTTCCGTGGCTACAATTTTCACTTCTTTATCCAGATCTTTCAGTTTCATATCTCCGAAAATAGGATTGAGATAATTCCTGAAAATAACAGAAGAAACCAATCCCGGTTGATTGAAAGCAAAATGTTTCCAGTTGAAAAAATATACCGAATTAAAAAACTCAAGAATCTCTTCCGGGGTTTTTCCGACAGCATACATAGAGCCGACGATGGAGCCTGCGCTGCAACATGACAGCACATTAACATCAATATCTTTTTCCTTGAGGAATTTCAGAACTCCGGCGTGTGCGATGCCTTTGGTACCGCCACCCGATAAAACAAGTCCTATCTTTTCAAAATTCATTGAATAAATGTAAGAAAATACCACAAAATAGAAAGTCTGTTTTTACTAAATTTTTGTTAAATAGTAACAGGCAACAGAGGTGACTGGGCAGATGACAATGAATTAATATCTTAAAATATTTTCATCAATAAAATTTAATTTAAGTATTACTAAAAGTGCCATTATAAAAAAGCCCGAAATTTCGGGCTTTTAAAGTTTTATCATCTTAATTATTGATGTATTTTTCGAAAATCTTTGAAAAGTCTTTCTGATTGTACTTATCAAAGCTGGTGGTATTCCATGCGAAAATGTATTCATTAATGGTTCTTAATTCCTGGCTTTTTGATACGTTTTCCTGTTTTCCTGACGCTACAGTAGTGATCGCTTTCTGCAGGCTGTCATTCGAAAAATTCAGCAATGACTGATTGTGATGCACCACTTGCTGAATCGCTAAAAGAGCTTTATAAAGATCTTTCAGCTGATCTATCTGACTTTTTGTAACGCTGATCATTAACGGAACATTCCCGATATTAAAAGAAATCTCAACATCCAGGTCGATGGTTCCCGCCGTCTGCAAAGCAATATTTGAGAAAGGAAACTGATAATATTCGTATCTTCTCAGTACCCGTTTTTTATCCAGGGCACTTGCACCGTCAATATGGATCAATGCTCTGTTGGTAAAGCAATATTCATCTCTTTTGGATTTGATGAGGAAGAAAATTTTTTCATTGTCTTCCGATAAAATGTAATCGTCAGAATCTACTTTATCATAATCATGAGAAGGAATAATTTTACCAATATCCCCTAATCCTAAAGCTTCTGCAGCTAATTTTTTGAACATAATTTATTTTAATTTGTATTATTTATAACTTAATAAAAATAAGAAAATATCATTTAGAAAAAAGAAAAACCACAGACAAAATCTGTGGCTTTGATATTGTTAAACTTTGTCAAAGATTTTCAACTTTGACAAAGTGGCATATAAATTTAAATGTGGATTACTTCTCCGTAAGCAGCAGCAGCAGCTTCCATAATAGCTTCTGATACTGTTGGATGCGGGTGAATTGATTTGATGATCTCGTGACCGGTAGTTTCCAGTTTTCTGGCAACAACTGCTTCGGCCACCATATCTGTAACACCTTCCCCGATCATGTGGCAACCTAGCCACTCACCGTATTTAGCATCAAAGATCACTTTAACGAAACCATCTGTATTACCGTTGGCCGTCGCTTTTCCACTTGCAGAAAGAGGGAATTTACCCACTTTGATTTCATATCCTTTCTCTTTAGCCTGCTTTTCTGTAAGACCAACAGAAGCAACTTCTGGGTGACAGTACGTACATCCAGGAATATTGCCGTAGTCTATTTTTTCAACGTGCAATCCTTTGATTTTTTCAACACAGGTAATTCCTTCAGCAGAAGCAACGTGTGCCAGAGCCTGAGTAGGAATAATATCACCGATCGCATAGTAACCAGGAACCGAAGTTTCGTACCATTCGTTTACTAAAACCCTGCCTTTATCCGTCTGGATTCCCACTTCTTCAAGTCCGATATTCTCAATGTTTGCAGCAATACCAACCGCAGACAATAAGATATCAGCTTCAAGCGTGATGTTTCCTTTTGCCGTTTTTACGGTAGCTTTCACCCCTTCTCCGCTGGTGTCAACACTTTCTACAGAAGCATTGGTCATAATTTCAATCCCTGATTTTTTAAGAGATTTTTCAAGGTGCTTAGAGATTTCTTCATCTTCTACAGGAACAATATTCGGCATAAATTCTACAACCGTTACCTTTGTTCCCATGGTGTTATAGAAGTCAGCAAATTCTACCCCGATCGCTCCGGAACCTACCACGATCATCGATTTCGGTTGTTCAGGAAGAGATAATGCCTGTCTGTATCCGATTACTTTTTTACCATCCTGAGGAAGGTTTGGCAATTCTCTTGAACGAGCACCAGTAGCAATGATGATGTGCGTTCCTGTATATTCAGTTACTTTCCCGTCTTTATCAGTAACGGAAACTTTTTTACCTTTCTGAATTTTGGCAGTTCCCAAAATCACATCGATCTTATTCTTTTTCATTAAGAATTCAATTCCTTTGCTCATTTTGTTGGCTACCCCACGGCTTCTCTGAATTACGTTTGGAAATTCAAAACTTCCTTCCACTTTGTTCAAACCATAATCTTCAGCGTGATTAATATAATGAAAAACCTGAGCAGATTTCAGCAAAGCTTTTGTCGGAATACATCCCCAGTTAAGGCAGATCCCTCCCAGACTTTCTTTCTCGATAATTGCAGTTTTGAAACCCAATTGTGCTGCTCTGATTGCAGTAACATATCCACCAGGACCACTTCCGATGACAATAATATCGTAATTCATTAGCTTAAAATTTTTATGCGAATTTAAGGAAAAATATTGGATGTTCCACGTTTCTTGCGCTGCAACTGAGATCAAGAAGTAAGACTATTTTAAACAAAAAAGAGAACGCTTAAGGCATTCTCTTTTATATTGTGTTTTTTGATGGGAACAAAGAATAAATTTTCTTCATTCATCCGGTTTTATCTTGTTGCTCTTAGCAGCCTTTTTTCATTTCTGTATCTTTCATTCAACGCTTTCAGCTGGTCATTCTTCATTCGTTTTGTTGCCAGCGGATGGTTAAGGATGAGCTTTTTCTCCTGATTATATTTTCTGTCAAGTTCCCTGGCCTTATCATTATACAACTGTGCTTTTGAAGGATGCGGTGGAGCCGGCGGACGTCTCTGGGAAAATGCAGTTGAAGATAATCCTACTATTAAAATGGCTGATATAAAAAACTTTTTCATGACATTCTATTTTTTGAATGATTTGAATCATTCGGGTTTATATGAATATTTGCATATTTTATACCAAAATAAATCACCAGCTTTTCAGATATAAATCACTTTTTATAAGCTACTCTCCATACGATTCCACTTACATCATCCGCTACCAGCAATGATCCGTCTGCAATCTGCAAAACGCCTACAGGTCTTCCGTATACATCTCCTTTGGCTTCATTGGCAATAAATCCTGTTAGAAATGGCTGATAGGGTCCTGAAGCTTTACCGTTAGCAAAAGGAACGAATACTACCTGATAACCAACCAGAGAAGAACGGTTCCAAGATCCGTGCTGCCCGATAAAAGCTCCGTTTTTATACTTTTCAGGAAATTGACTGCCGGTATAAAATGTAAGCCCTAAAGACGCCGTATGACTTCCCAGCGGCACATCAGGGACAATAGTTTTTGCCACAAGATCCGGTTTTTCTCCTTTTCTTCTTGGGTCTTCATTTTTTCCGAAGTAAGCGTAAGGCCAGCCATAAAAAGCGTTCTGCTTTACACTGGTCAGATAATCGGGAACCAGCTCATCACCAAGCTCATCCCTTTCATTCACCACCGTCCAGAGTTCGCCTGTTACTGGATTCCAGCTCATTCCAACCGGATTTCTCAAACCTGCTGCGTAGATCTTTTCGCCGCTTCCGTCAGGATTCACTTCAAGAATATTGGCTCTTCGAACTTCATTTTCCATTCCGTTTTCACCGACGTTACTTCCGGAGCCCACGCTGATGTAAATTTTAGACTGATCTTTATTGGCAATTAAATTTCTCGTCCAGTGATTATTATATCCCCCTGCAGGAAGGCTGACGATTTTCTTTCCGGGTTCGGTAATTTTTGTCTGACCTGTTTTATAAGGATACACCCAAAGCCCATCGGTATTGGCTACGTAAAATTTACCCTTAATAATAAGCATGCCGTAAGGTTGATTGAGCTTGTCCAGAAATACGGAAGACGACTCAGGAACGCCATCTTTGTTGGCATCACGATACAGGATAATCCTGTTGGCCGATTTGCCTCCGACCTCAGCATCGCTTTTTCCGCTGATGTCATTTTTTATTTTTTCCGTTGTGGAACGCTCCGAATTGGAAAGAACGACAAAAATATCCCCGTTTTCAGCCTGAATCATATTTCTGGGGCTTTTGATATGCTCAGCAAAACGCTTAACGGTAAATCCTTGCGGGGCAACCGGTGTTTTACCTTCTGGCCACCCAATGACATTACTGAATTTATTTTTGGAGTTTTTCTCGTCGGGAGCGGGCAATTTCAAAGTGTCTGTTTCTGTGACAACTTCTTTTCCGGTTGTGGTGCTTTCCTTTTTATTTTCTTTACAGCTGAAAAAAATCAGTGCAAAAGCAGGGAGAAGATAATTTTTCATAGATTTAAGTGATAATGGTTGGTAACTGGCTTGCAAAAAGTGTTCCTTAAGAAATCTGCAATCCTCCTGGCTTTTTAGAATGTATTATTATACAAAATAAAATCAGCTGACTACAAAAGCCTTCAATTCAGCTAATTTTCCATCTTCAAATCTCCAGACGTCACAATATTCATAGCTGATCCACTCCGAATTTTCGTTGGGTAAACTGATGGTTCCCACAGCGGTCAGATAGTTCCCTTCTTCAATCATTAATGCAACTTCAAACTTTGGAGGTTCTTTGTATGCTTCATTCATATAGGCTCTTACCTCATCAATTCCGTTAAGCGTACGGTCGCCAATAAAAGTCCAGCGGGTATCTTCTGTACAAAAGTTTAAAAATCCTTCGTGGTCGCCCGCTGCAATACAGGCATTCGCTTCTTGCAATATTAACTTTAAATTCATGGTATTTTTTTTAAGTGTTACACAGATAAAAGTTGATGATATTGCTGCTAAAAATGTGCCGACCTATACATAGCTGCAATACTGATGGCGCCTCAATTAGATCTTCACTGTAACCGATCTTCATTTAAACATCACTCAACCTCAATATTCTGTTTCAGTGGCAAATTCTTCGAAGAATTCCCGACAAAAATCCTATACGTTCCTTTTTCAACAATCCAGTTCATTTTCCCGTCTAAAAACTGCAGGTCTTTCACCGGAACTTCAATTGAAATCTGTTTTGATTCTCCCGGTTTCAGATATACTTTCTGAAATCCTTTTAGTTCAATAACCGGTCTTGAAACTGAGGCGAGCAAATCTTTCACATACAGCTGAATGACCTCACTTCCCGCTTTTGAACCAGTATTCCTTACATTGACTGTAGCAGTGATCGTATCATTTGCTGTAAACTGTAGTTTATTTAAACGTAAATCTGAAATTTCGAAAGTCGTATAGCTCAATCCGAAACCAAAAGGATACAACGGTTCGCCACTCAGATCATAATAGTCATTTCCCCTTCCTGTAGGTTGATGATTGTAAGACAGCGGCAACTGTCCCTCCTCTATCGGAAAAGTGATTGGCAGTTTACCCGAAGGATTTTCTGCCCCGAAAAGAACTTTGGCCACCGCATTTCCGCCTTCTTCTCCCGGATACCAGACGTCTAAAATGGCTCCGACTTTATCTTTCCAATCAGTCGTTTTTATTGCAGAACCACCCACCAGCACAACTGTTATTGGCTTATTCAATGTTGAAACTTTATGAATAAATGGTTCCTGATTTCCGGGAAGGGCGAGTGAAGAACGGTCCTGAAATTCTCCTTCGTGAATTCCTGCGGTTATAATGATGTAATCTGCATTTTGAGCGAGTTTTAAAGCTTCATTAAAATCTTTTTGATAGTCCGGTAAACCATAATTCCAGATCAGTTCAATATTCGCTTCTCCCCGGTTTTCATGAAAGTCCACGACAATGTCGTATTGTTTTCCTTTCACGAAATCAAGTTCAATCGTTTTGGTTGAATAACTTAATTTCTCCCATTGGTCGATCATTAATTTTCCATTTAAAAATAATCTGAAACCATCATTTCCACGCAATCCCAATTGGTATTTTCCGGAATTGGGTGCTTTCAGTTTTCCTGTCCAGCGGATGCTGTAGTTATCGGGCTGCAACTTTTCCGGATCCGGGGAATATAAAGTCCATTTAAAATTCAGCTGTTCATCCTGTTTTTCAACAACGGGATTACCTTTTAATTCAGGATTAGAAAAATACCTTCCTTTTAATCCATTTTGATTTTCAAAGGATAAAAACTCCGCAGGAACGGTGACAAACTTCTTCAGATTCCAGTCGATTCCTTTTGAATAATTAACTTCGATATTTTTATTTTTAACAAAATTTTTAATTCCCTCTAGCATGCTGACCTTCTTATTTCCGGGACCGGAATAACCGCCTAACCTTGCATCCACCGCATCGGTTCCCACCACTAAAATCTTTTTAATATTTTCCGGAACAGGAAGCGTTTTATTATTGTTCTGAAGCAAAACAAACGATTCAAGAGCTACTTTTTCAGCTAAAGGTTTATGATTAATTTTCTTTAATTCTTCAATATCTTTATCGGAAACATAAGGATTTTCAAATAAGCCCAGTTCAAATTTTGCTCTCAACACCCTTGACACGGCATCATCAATTCTCTCTTTCGAAATTCTACCATCCAGAAACGGTGGGATGAAAAGCTTATAATGCTGATATTCTGTTTGAAAAATCACATCAAGACCTGCATTCATCGCCTGTGCAGAAGCATCGTCATAATCTCTTGCCGTAAAATGCAGCACGTTGGCACCTCCGACCGCACTGGCGTCACTGATGACGAAACCGGTAAAATTCCATTCTTTTTTTAATTTTTCCGTCAACAACCAGTGATTGGCTGTCGAAGGCCTCCCATCCAGCAGATTATAAGAAGTCATTACCGAGCGGCTTGTCCCTCTATGAAAGGCTTTTTCAAATGGAATTAAATGCGTTTCCTCCAGATATCTTTTGCTCCAATGAATAGGATACGAATCTCTTCCGCCTTCTCCAACATTTGCCAGAAAATGTTTCGGGGTCGTAATAATTCCCTGATTTTCAAAAGAGCTGACAAAATTGACACCCATCACGGAAGTCAGGAACGGATCTTCACCATAGGTTTCCTCGGTTCTTCCCCAACGGACATCACTGGCAAGATTCACTACAGGCGTCAAAATCTGTCGGATTCCTCTCAATTTCGATTCTTTGGCAATTGCTGTTGAAACTTCTTTCATCAGTTCCGGATTAAAGGTGGCCGATAAACCGATCGCTTGTGGAAAAGCTGTCGCCCCTTCCCGCATTAAGCCATGTAGTGCCTCATCAAAATGAATGATCGGGATTCCCAATCGAGATTCTTCGACAAAATATTTCTGTATCGCATTAATTTTTTTCGCCAATCGTTCCGCATCTTCCTTGGCATTATAGGTCAACAATTGTCCTGCTGCTCCGCCCCCCTGATTTCCTGCGCTTACCTGCAATCCGAAAATTCCGTGTGCATACTGGCCTTTTGGGACATGATCCAGATCTCCGGGAATCATAAAGCACTGCCAGAACTTTTCTTCAGGAGTCATTCTTTTTAATAAATCCTGAACTCTGGATTCGACAGGTTGTTTTGGGTCTTTGTATAATGGTTTTTGAGCAAAAATAATTACGTTACTCAATAAGAATATTCCTATAATTTTAAATTGGAGGTTACAACGCATCGCGAAAATAATTTAGTTTAAAATAAGTTCTTTTGTCTTAAAACAAAAGAACCAAAAGTTCAAGACTTGGAACTCTTCGCTAAAAATAAAATCTGTTCTCTAAAAATTCTAAAACTCGCGCGAATTTGATATTTGTTCTTCGTTTCAATATTGTTATCGCACTCAAACAGTAGAATTTTCTTAACGTTCACAGATTTCATTTTTTTAACGCTACGATTTCCTATGTCGTTTTAACAACAATAAACTTATTTAAACAGACTTAATTCTAACTATTGTGTAATTTGAATTACGGTCGAATATTTCAATTGATTTCTTTCTTCTGGTAAATGAACTTTAATGGTACTTCCTGACTGCTTCCAATGAATTTTATTTTTTAAACCTAAAACTTTCAATGATTTGGGTTTAAAATTCTCCGGAATTGTAATATGTAATGTTGATGGAGCTTCATAATTCGTTTTTTCATCCAAATGAAAAACATTCATTGTTTTTCCGTCTTTGCTTTGGGTATAGTAAAAGTTTCCGTCGTGGTAAGGCGCTACACTTCTTGTGGCAAAAACGGCAGACTGGTTTTGATCCATCCAACCGGAAATCTCTTTTAACCTTTCATAAACCACAGGATCGTAGTCTCCATTGGGCCCTGGAGCGATATTCATCAGGTAATTCCCTCCTCTTGAAATAATTTTCACCAGTGTTTCAATGATTTTCTGGGATGATTTGTAATTGTCATTCGGAACATATGAAAACGAATCGCCCATCGTAATGCAACTTTCCCAAGGGATGGAAAGTGCTTTTTCCGGAATAGCCTGTTCGGGCGTTACATAATTCTCCCACTTTCCGGGAACGGTACGGTCTACAATGATGATTCCGGGCTGATTTTTCCGGGCCATATTTCCGATCTTATCCATGTCGATATCCTGTTCGACTTTGATCGTTCTTTGCCATTCAACATTCGGATCGATGGTATGGAACGGACGTACCCAGCCGCCGTCCAGCCACAGAATATCTATTTTTCCGTAATTCGATGTGATTTCATTCAACTGATTAAAAGCAAAATTCTTAAAACGGTTCCATTTCTCAGGATATTTTTGGGGATCATAATTTACGTTACGGTCTTTCGGCGGAAAATACGACCACCAGTAATCATCCGAATGCCAGTCGGGTTTTGAAAAATAAGCGCCGATTTTAAAGCCTTCTTTTCTGAAGGTATTGAAAATTTCCTTTGTTATATCCGCTTTTGGATTCTTGGAAAAAGGTGTTTTTGAGGAAGTAATTTTGTAATCAGACTGTTGAGTATCAAACATAGCAAAACCATCGTGATGCTTTGTGGTAAAAACCACGTATTTCATTCCTGCTTTTTTTACAGCTTCTGCCCATTTTTGAGGATTAAACTGAACCGGATTAAAAGTCGTCTGAAGATTTTCATAGTTCTTCACATACTCGTAGTACGATTTTCCGTGTTCAGGCTTTCTTTGCGTCCAGGATTCATCTTCGGGGCAAAGGCTCCAGCTTTCAACAATTCCCCATTGACTATAGGTTCCCCAATGCATAAACAGTCCGAATTTCAGGTCCTGCCAGTTTTCGAGATTTTGAGCCACCAATGGATCTGTCGGTTTCTGATAGCCTTCTGAAACATTGTGTGCCTGGGAAAATAGCGCAGATGAGATGAGTAAAGACGAGAGAAATACGGTTTTAGTTTTAGGGCTGATGAGCATGAAGTTTAGTTTTGGCTAATTTAATCATCCTTTGATGAATCCGCAAGCGGTTGACGCTTTATGAAAACTATGACGGGATTTGACGCGTTTTGACGGGATCTGACGGGTTTTGGAGGTACTTTCTTCGGGTCTTCTTCGGATCACCTTCGGGTCGGCTTCGGAAAAACGGTACTTTTTCCGAAGAGCTTCCGAAGAACTCCCGAAGGATTGTCGAAGAAATCTGCTTATTTTTTGATTTTTTGGAATGTTAATTTTAAACAATATATCATTGCTTTATGTTTTTTTCATAATTTTGCTGCGGATTTAAACATTATAAGCCTTTTTAAATTTATAATTTATTTTTTAACATTAAGGAATTAAGCCCCTTTAGCTTAAAAAACTTAATAAAAATCAATGTATTAATTTAATTAAATAGAGTTTAATTCACTAAAATTGACCACGTCGAATCTAAAGATTTCTTAATGTTAATTAAAGAATAAACAAAGTTTATTAATTTAGAAAATTAAGGAAAAAACTATAAAAAACTTATTTAGTAAAATTAAAACGGCTCTATACAACCTTAAAAATAAAAAATGCATCTGTCATAATAATACGACAGGATTTGTCGTTTAAGAGATTTAGTTTTGTATAACAGGTATTATTTGAATCCAAAACTTGAAAAATTAATAAAAACAAACCATGATAACAACAATTTCTATCCAGGCAATTTCTAATGATTGCTCCACTTTTTTAAGAACAAACAGGTTCTTAGTTTCTTAAAATAACTTCATCAGACAAAAAATAATACTTTAATTCTTTCAAACAATACGTATGAAAAGACTTTATTTCAGTGCATTAACTTTATGCACATTCTTGAGCATTTCCGCCCAGGAAGTAGTCTGGCAGAAAGACATCGAATCTTCGACACAGGATTTTCTTTCGCAGATTACCACGACTATCGACCAGCAATATCTGATAACCGGAAGCAGCATCCCTTCGAGAACCTCAGAGACCACTCCTTCGACAAGCTCAGGGACCGCACCTTCGAGAGCCTCAGGGACCGCCCTTTCGAAAGCAGGAGGCACCCTTCCCTTCGGCTCCGCTCAGGGTAAACTGGCTCAGGGGCCGGGGCAATCTCAGGAAAAACAGAACAACGGTTATGATTTCCATTTGGTTAAATTAAATCAGCAAGGCGAAGAGGTCTGGGAAAAATATTTCTCGGGACAGAACCATGATTTTCTTTCGGCTACGGTGAACACTCAGGAAGGTGGGTTTTTATTAGCCGGAACGAGTTTCAGCGGAAAAGGTTTGGATAAAAAAGAAGACTCCAAAGGCGGATCTGATATCTGGCTCATCCGGATCAATGAGTTTGGGGATGAACTGTGGCAGAAAACCATTGGCGGTGTTTCGGATGAAGAGGCCAGAGCGGTGATCCAGACGACGGATATGGGATTTTTTGTGGCGGGGAATGTTGCCTTCGGCTCTCTTCCCTTCGACTCCGCTCAGGGTTCCCTTCGAGAGCCTCAGGGAACGGTGGTTGCGCAGGGAACGAGAGGTTACGGATCGAAAGATGTTTTGGTAGTACGACTGGACAAAAACGGGAAGGAATTATCACAACTGGTTTTGGGTGGAAAAGGTTTGGATGAGGTGGAGAAGATGATTCCGACGAAGGATGGCGGGGCCTTATTGGGTGTGTATTCGAGAAGTAGTGCGGTAACAATGAATGATAAACAATCAATGATAAATGATGGTTCTCAGAACACAAGTTCTAGTTCAGGAATCAATCATCAATTATCAATCATCAATCATGCTAAAGCTACCGGCAACTATGGTGAGGGTGACTACTGGATCATCAAGCTTTCCAAAGACGGCAAGGTGGAATGGGAAAAGAATTTCGGAGGTAAAGGAGATGATCACTTAAGAACCCTGGCTTTAACATCTACAGGCTACCTAATCGGCGGTGAATCAAGATCAGAGAGATCGGGAAATAAAACAGTCGGCATCGAAGAAGGAACCGATTTATGGCTGATTTCACTCGATGAAAGAGGGGAAGAAATCTGGCAGAAATCCTACAACTTCAAAAACCGGGATGTACTGATGGGGATGAGTGTGATTACAAAGAGCCAAGGAGAAAGAGCCAGGAATCAGGATGTGACATCCGGGATTTTGCTGGGCGGTTATACCCAAGCTGAAGGGAGAATTGAAAATGATGATGAAACGTTCTGGATGCTGTATTTGGATCAGAACGGAAATGAGCAATGGAGAAAGCATGTGAAGGGAGAATCGAAGAAAAAGGAGGAAAGGCTTTCGGATATTAAGCTGAATAGAGACGGTTCAATTGTGTTGGCCGGAACAAGTGCTGAAGAACTCGGAAAAGAAAACTGGAAGATTGTAAAGCTTGGAGACAAGCAGATTGACCAGCTGATCGAAAAGCAGGATATTAAGATTTATCCGAATCCGGTGAGTGAGTATGCGTATGTGGAAATAGGAGCCTCCCCCAACCCCTCCAAAGGAGGGGAGTCTTCGTTTGAAGCGGAGATTACGGTGTATGATATGGGAGGAAGGCAACTGCAGAGCATGAAAACGAAGAATAAGGTGACAAAGATCAATACGCAGGCGCTGGTGCAGGGGGCGTATTTGGTGAGCGTGAAAACAAATGATAACAAAACAGCAAGTGCTAAATTGATTAAAAAATAAACAAGATGAGAAAAAAATACATCTGTGCAGTAAGTATGATGGGCCTTACGATAAGCCTATATGCGCAGCAGCAATTTCAGGGACTTAATTTGGGGGATATGCCGAAACCCGTTCCGTCCGTATCCTCACTTTCAACGTATACGGATACTCCGGCTTCTTTAGCTACCGGAATTCCCTCGATTTCGATTCCTATATTTTCACTTCCTGCCAGTGGAGGAACAAATCTAAGCTTGCAGCTGAGCTACAATCCGTTAAATGCTTCCGCAAATGAAGCCGGAAGTGAGGTAGGTACAGGCTGGTCATTGTTTAAAGGAGGGGTTATTTCAAGACAGATCATAGGAAATGTCGACGAAGCTTTTCAGACGACCGCTAATTCACATTATCAAAAGAATGTCTTTGATGATGAGTATTATTATAATCTTCCGGGACTTAACGGGAAATTCAAGATTGAAAGAAACATTGAGCAAAATACATTCAAGGTCATTGATCTGACACCGCTCAACCACATAAAAATAGAATATACCCGAGACAACAATAATGCCACTCTTATCGTAACATCTTTTACCATAACGGATGATTCCGGAACAAAGTATTATTTCAATGATTACGCTTCCAATTTTTTATATGACGGATATTATGACAGTATCGGTGCCTGGGGAATGGAATATAAGTCTGCATTTTTTTTAACACAGATAAAAGATGCCAATAATGTTGTCATCGCCGACTTTACCTATAAAAAAGATACGAAATATGACGGATCAATGCTGCTGTACCGGACCTGTAAGCTGGAAAAAATGATCTCATCATCAGGAAATATTGAAATCTTGTATGATTATGATCAGACCCTTGAAAAAACAATGAATGATCCTTACAGCATCAAAAGTGTATCTCTTTCTAATGCGTATGCTAAGGTAGCAGAATATGCTTTCGAATATTCTTATCCGCAGATGACCAATTCTGAAGGAACAGAGAAAAGAAGACAGTTGGAAAAAGTAAAAAAGATGGATGGGCAGGCCGTTTTGGAACAAACTTCCATGATCTACAATCCCAACGCTGCGAATCCTCCTGAATTTTTCGCATGTGGCCTGAGTGCAGACTATGGTCCTTCCAATGTGCTAAGAAAAATTATTTTCCCAAACAAAGGAGTAACGGAATATGTGTATGAGATGAGTGATATCTTCGCAGACAGGAACAGCCAGCTCCTTCTTGAGAACATGCTGACTGGCTATAATCCCTGTATGAATTTCGCCCAGACTTCTCCTTATTTCGGATCGTATATCAGCCAGTCGACCACCTATACTTTTACCGTATCAGGAGATCCGGCGAAGAAAAAGGCTTTCTGGCTTAATTTCGAGGCTATGCATGATGTTCCGCCAGGTCCCGTAAATCCAGGCACAGGATTTCCTACTATTCCTCCTCCCCTTACGGAGAACCAGAAAATGTCTTATACCTTGAAAAAAGGTTCGGAAGTCCTGGCTACCAATCAGAAAGGAGAATACACCCAGTTTATCAATTATCCGGGCCAATATACAGTTACGGTAAACGTCCCTTATGTGGGAGGAGAAGTCAGTTTTCAGCTGACAGAGCTTATGCCTAATCCCGGACCGTACAGAAATGCCAGCCCGGCACAGGGGAAATACAGAATACGATCCATTAAAAGATACAATGATATCAGCAGCACCAGTGCTCA
Organism: Chryseobacterium sp. 27AL; assembly: GCF_057815395.1. Classification (NCBI taxonomy): domain Bacteria; kingdom Pseudomonadati; phylum Bacteroidota; class Flavobacteriia; order Flavobacteriales; family Weeksellaceae; genus Chryseobacterium; species Chryseobacterium sp. 27AL. The sequence goes on from NZ_JBYRIW010000008.1 coordinate 131,970, forward strand.
GAAATTCATTAATTACAGCTATGACGACTTTTCTCTTCCCAACACCTCCAGCGGACATCTTTCGATGGCAGAGAATCTGCTGTTCAAAAATGTAAAGGTAACAGAAGGTACAGGAAACGGGTATACAAAATATGAGTTTAAAACACCGGAAGATTACCCTTCATATTCTATTATTAAAGATGGGAATACAGTGGCATTCTGGCCATATTATAATCTTATAAAAGATGGACTTCCTGTAAAAAAAGAAGTCTATAATGAGAGCAACCAGCTTTTGAGCAGAGAGAGTACCGAATATACTTTTGCTATCGCAGATAACAGCGATTACCTGATTGATTCGGGAGGATATTCAAAGGCTTCGTGGGTCAGCTATTCGAAAACAGTTTCTGAAATGTATCCTTCCGGGGGACAGTCTTCGTTTGTTAAGACCATTAATGAAAGTACGTTCCGGGCAGATAACTACAGACCGGATCATGCGAAAAGCATTGCTGCCGACGGTACGGTGACAGAAAGCTTTTACAAATATGCCCAGGATAAAAATCTCACTTCCCTAATCAACGCTAATATGACAGGCGTGCAGGTAGAGTCTGAAATCAAGAGAAACGGAAAAACCATCGGAAAGTCTGAAACTAAATTTGAGAATACTTCTGCTAAATACCCATCTTCTTCCATTGAAATCAACCCTAATAACAGCAGTGTAAAAACTTCCATAACCTATGACCGATATGATGACCGTGGAAATATTGTACAATACACTACCAATATTGATCCGCTTACCGGAAAGGGAAACCCTGTAACCATAATCTGGGGCTACAACAAGACCGTGCCTATTGCAAAGATAACAGGGGCTCAATGGGCTGATGTAGGCACGCTGGCAAATGATATTGTGACAAAATCAAATGCAGATATCAATACCGCAAAAGAAAATGAGCTGATTGCAGCACTGGATGCTTTCAGGGATCATCCTTCGCTTAAGAAGTTTCAGATCACCACCTATTCCTACGACCCTTTGATCGGAGTAACAACAGTAACCCCATCAAACGGAATGAGAGAATTTTACCGGTATGATTCCTCAGGACGGCTGGTTGCTGTAAAAGACGCCAATGGGAATATCGTAAAAGAAGTTAAATACAACAACAGACAATAATGAAGAGGTTTGATCATCGAGGTGTACCATTAAATACGGAAAAAATCATGAAAAAAATATTAATATTCATTATCCTGATCGGGGTAAGCGGATTCTTCACTGCACAGACGCTGAGCTCATCGGAAAACTATATCTATATGCGGACCTACCTGGAACCCGTGACCACTGAAACTCCCACGGCCAAGCAAATCCAGTCGGTTCAGTATTTTGACGGACTGGGAAGAACAAAACAACAGGTCTCTATAAAAGTGACGGCCAGCGGTAAAGACCTTGTAGTCCCTTCGGAATACGACCCGTCCGGAAGACAAACCAAAAGTTACCTGCCCATTCCTGTCAGTTCATTGAACGGAGCACTACAGACCGTCAGCGGAAGCTCCGTCAATGCATATTATGACACGTCCAATGCCTATTCGGAAGCTTTACCGGAAAACTCTCCTCTGGGAAGAGTGCTGAAGCAGGCGCATCCCGGTGCGGAGTGGCAAATGAATACCGACCATACCGTAAAGTTTGAATACGGAACAAATTCGGGGAGCGAGGTAAGAAGACTCAAAGCAGTAACGGCATGGAACAGCACGACTCTTATGAATGACGTGTCGCTAAGCTTCGCGTCTGATGACGATTTTACAGCAGGAGGATATTACAAAGCCAATACCCTTATTAAGAAAGTGACAAAGGATGAGGACGATAAACCGACCGAGGTCTTTACCAATACTTCAGGACAGATCCTGCTGATACGTAAGGTAAACAACTACAAAGGAACGATACAGTATCTCGATACGTATTATGTTTATGATGAGTTTGGCAACCTCGTACTGGTAGTTCCGCCGAAAGCAGCTTTCAGCAACATAACAGAGCTGAACGCCCATCTGAATACCTTATGTTATCAATACCGGTACGATCAGTATAACCGTCTGGCCGAGAAAAAGATCCCCGGAAAAAATTACTGGGAATCAATTGTATATGATAAGCAGAATCGTCCTGTTCTTACCCAGGATGCCAACCAGAAATCAAAGCAGTGGTCTTTTGTAAAATATGATGAGCTGGGCAGAACGGTGTACAGCGGACTTTTTGCCAGTACGGCTTCCAGGGCTTCACTGCAGACCACATTGAATGGCATGTCTGCCAATGCCCTGAACAATGAAGCCAGGGCGGAAACCTCCTTTACGGCGGCCGGAACTGCCGTTTACTATACCAACAATGCTTTCCCGACAGAAAGCCTGACTGTTTTATCGGTTAATTACTATGACAGCTACCCTGCCGGATCTCCTTCGATTCCTTCTTCTATCCTGCAGCAAAGTACACTTTCCCAAACTCCCGTCAGCATTACCTCAAACGGATATACTACCAGCAGAAGCATAAAATCCCTGCCTACGGCAAGCTATGTGAAAAATATTGAGAATGACAGCTGGTCTTCTTCTTTCATCTGGTATGACAGGCAGACAAGGCCAGTCGGAACCTATGCAAAAAATCATCTCGGGGGATATACCAGAACCGAGTCTGAATTTGATTTTTCAGGAGCAGTCCTGCAGACCTTTGTGTATCATAAAAGGCTGAACACCGATGCTGAAAAAGTGATCAGGCAAAGGTTTATCTATGATGACCAGAAAAGACTGAAAAAGCAGTACCACCAGGTGGACAGTATGCAGGAAGAGCTCCTGGCGGAAAACACCTACAACGACCTCGGACAGCTGGTTAATAAGCAGGTGGGAAACAACCTCCAAAGCATAGACTATACTTATAACCTGAGAGGAAACCTTATCAGTGTCAATGACCTTGGAGGCCCGCAAGGTAAGCTTTTTGCCTATGAGATCAGATATACCGATCCGGAAGATACCGAGCCCCGCTACAACGGCAACATTACGGAGGTAAGCTGGAAAGCAGCCACCAATAATGTACTAAAACGATACGATTACCAATATGATGACCTGAACAGACTCACCAAAGGAACCTATTCTGAACCGAAAGCTTCTGTTCCCGCGAATGATTTCTACAATGAAACGGCAGATTATGATATCGCCGGAAATATCACATCTCTTCAAAGGAATACAAAAAGTTTTTCTGGCACCGCGGAACTCATTGACAACCTTATCTACACCTATACCGGCAATACTCTGCTCTCGGTAAAGGATGAATCGGAAAACTATG